>NZ_JAQTZU010000009.1 GCF_028687615.1 Methylovulum sp. | reverse complement strand
CTTGTTCTTTCATGACTGAAAGTAGTTTCTTTCTGAATACCGCTGGATAGGCCATTCGTTTTTCATTCAAGATGATCGTTTTTACAATAGCCTATTATCGCATCAATTTATACTGGATTAGCTATATCATCCAAATCAAGGGCAAGGGTATTGCTTGCGCCGTGGTACAGGCCAAAATTAAAGCCGTCACAGCCGATAAAATCACTCGCATTTGAGCTGTAGCCGTTTGGGTTGGTTGCGCTTTTTGGTTTGTTCCAACCTTTTTCTGTGGGTCGTTTTGTGGGTTTACCGTCAATCGGTGGGATTGCCACCAGCGACAAACCCGCCGCGCATAACGCGGTAAGTCTGCTATCCATAAATTACCCCTTAGCCATCAATAGCCAAACAGTTAAACGGATAAAATCTGCTTTAAAATTAAGGCCCATACGTTTAATATAACTCTGCTGTCTAAGTTTCATTGCTTTGCTCCCTTTGCTTGGGCGGTTGCCGCCGCCCTCGCTTCAAAATCATCAACGGCTTTGCAAAATGCCGCTATCCTTTCCGCCAGTTCCGGCGTAAATTCTGCGAATAATTCATATCGGGTGAATTTTGCAGTGCGTTTGCAAGTGTCTTTGGTCAGTGCCACTTGGTCATGGTTTACGATAGTCCAGCCCTTATCCCGCAATTGGTCGATAAAACTGCCCAATCTGTAGCTATGTGATGCAAAATCAAATTCACGGTGGGATAGCGTTAAGCCAGTTGGTAGCATCCGCCTTAACGCTCTTGCTTGAAGGCTGCAAACCTTAGGGAAAAGCACATGCTCCGAACCTAACAGGGGTTTGGTGTCGTTGTAGTCGGCGCGGGTGATATGGCGGCGATTGTCCCTGATAACTTTTGAGTTAATCATTTTGCACCGCCTTTGCCATTTTGGGCTTCTAACCAAGCAAAATAGGCCGATTCTTTTATCAAAATCTTGCGCCCACTACGGACAATCGCGCCAGACGCTGCAAGTCCGTTAGTTTCCTCGAAGAAAATCTGGTGACGCAATCCACCTACGGTGAAAGCGGGGTGACGTTTTGCGAATTGTTGGACGGTGGAGTATATCCATGCGGATTGCATGGCTTCGGTTTGCTGCTGTTGCTCTGACATAATTACCTTTTTCTGGAAAGTACCATCACGTTTTGTGATGGATTGTCGGCAATTATTCAGGTGTGGCGGGTAGTAAAACGATGTAGTAAAAGGTGGTAATTGCTGGTTTTATTGTTTTCCGCGTTTTGCAAAACTGGCATGGTTTGCCATCTTGAATAAGTCTAATTTAAGGCCTTTTTTCCAAGCTGTTGAAAAACTACTTTCTTTATCGAAAAGCAAAGGGTAGTCTGCCTTACAAATAATTTCGATAGTTCCCTTTTCACCGTCCGGTATTTTCATCGGTTTAAATTCTTTAAGCTCAATAACTTCAAGAATGGCTTTTTGCTGTTTTTGCAGCTTTAATAGGTTTGGGTCATTCTGCCAATCTGTTATTTTTTCGTCTTGGCTACCCGCGCCAGCATCCCCCCCGGATTCAGTTACAGGCAAGGCGTTATTTGAATGCTTCAGCTCGCTAGATAACAAACATTGTTCTAACAATGGAGGAATTAACCAGCCTTTATTCCTAGCCCATTCAATCCACTGCATGGACGTGGAGCTATCTTCCGTTAATTTTTTTGCTTTAATCGCCCGTTTAATCAAGTCAGTTTCAGTCGGGTAATATTTAGGTAATTGATGAAGCCGACAACTATCAACCTTTCGTCCTTGAAGCCAACACAAAGCTTCTAGGCAAGTCCACGAGTCTAGGTTTAAAGCGTCTTGAAAATCATGCAATTGCGCGGGCAAACCAAAGCCACTAGGCATAATGACAGTATCGGGAATCTGGATAAGTTGGCTGCTGTAACTAAGCCAAGGAAAACTGGGCTTGCCAGCAATGTGGTAAGCCATTGCCACATCATCGCGGTGAACAGAATAACGGCTTTCATTTTGAAGCGTTTCCCAAAAGTCGAAGTCCGCATCGCCAAATGAACCAGCCTCTTGTTGCTCCCGTTCCCGCAACGTGGCAAGTAAGCTATCGGCTGGCACTGTTTGGGCTTCAACCACTTTGTTACAGATAACCAGCCCGCATTTTTCAATCAACTGATATAGGGTAGGTAACGCCTCAGAATCGCCATACATCCCAACAAGCACCGTTTCTACGAAATTACACAACGACATGGTAGGGTAACCGCCCTTATCTTCTGTCGGCTCTGACTTTGGTGAGCCATTGGTTATAGCTTCCTTCCACTTTGTCACGCCGTTTGCTGCATTTGAAACGGGCAGGCTGTTATATTCCGCCTCAAAATATCGCGCATCTTCCGTATTCATTATTGGGTTAAAACACAATTCGATAGGCTCTGTAATTGGCTCGTCTGTAATTTCATCCTTTCCATGCCTAGTAAATATTTCAGGTGACCATTCAAACCAGTTGTTAAATTCATCAAGCCAGACATAGGCTTCCAGTGGCTTGATTATTTCGATGGAACGTTTGCGCCATTCTGTTTTTGGCTGTCCTTTAACTTCGTTCCGAAGTTTTTCAATTAGATTGTTAATTTCATACCATTGTGCAGAAGGGATTGGTGACGGCGTATTGTTGGTGTCTAGGTTGAAAGCAGTCGGAAAAGGTGCAGGGCCATCATGATAAGGCTTTACCAACCTATAAATGAGCATATCTGGCGAAAATGCCCAGCCTGTTACAAAGGGCAGAACCCATATTGGCAAAGCATCGCGTCCTTCAATTTTAACAACGACATTCATCACACGCCCCCAAATATTTTTTGGTTCATCGAAGCCACCACATTTGAAACATGCCCCTCTGACAAATGTGCATATCTTTTCACCATAGCAAGGGTTTTATGGCCTAACACTTCGGCTATTTCGGCTAAGCTCGCGCCGTTCATGGCGAGATAGGACGCGGTACAATGGCGTAGGTCATGCCAGTGAAAGTCCTCAATATCAGCGGCGTTTAGGGCATTTTCAAAAGGCTTGCGTAAATCTATGGGGTTCAGCGGCTCTTTGTTGCTAGGGAATAGCAGCGGGGTGTCCAGCCGCCTAATTTTGCCGTGTTCGCGTAATAGCTCCAGTGCCATACCCGCCAATGGTACGCGCCGCCGTTCGCCGTTTTTGGTTTCGTGCAGGATGATGAAATTGTCTTTCAGGTTCACGTCCTGCCATTTCAAGCCCATCAGCTCCCCTTGGCGCATTCCGGTGGATAAGGCCAGTATCACGCATAGGTAAAGCTGTTGGTTGCTGGAAGCTTGGCAAGCCGTCAATAATCTGGCGCGTTCATCCTCATCTAAAAAGCGGACACGCCCACGGGGTAAGGTAGGTTTTTTTACTTTTCGCATGGGTGAATCTTCCAGCCACTGCCATTCATTCACGGCTATAGTGAAAGCGTGGCTCAACGCGGTCATATATTGAACAACGGTGGCGGGAGTTCTTTGTGTGCCGCGTGAAGTAATGCCGTTACTCAATTCGTCACGACATTGCACAATCAAGGCGGCTGAAATGTCCGATAACAAGCAATAACCCAGTTTTGCTTTCCACCATGTCAATTGCTGGGTTTTATCCTTGGCTTTTTTGGGTTTGCTAGGTAATACGTCTTTGATGTACCTATCCACCAAATCCGCAAAAGTATGCTTTTTGGCTTCGGCGGTTTTGAAATGTCGGCCTTCACGGATTGCCGATTCGGTAGCTGCCGCCCATTTTTTGGCATCGGTCAATCGTTGGAAGGTTGCGGTTTGGGTGGGGTAGCCTTTTAGGCGGACTTTTACGCGGTAGGATGTTTCGTTTGCGTCCGTGGTGCGTTTTTCAATGCTTGCCATGTAAACCCCTTGGGGCAATGGCGGTATAATGCTGTTTAGCCATTTGCTTAACCTCAATCGTTAAGTGAATCGGTTAGGGCTGCTGTGTTGGTAGCACTTCCAAGCCCGTTTTGTTTATGACGGTGAAAGTCTATAACAAAGCACAGCAAACAGCAACAACACATTATAAATGTGTTTATATTTACTTTAATTTATATAATTAACATGATGTTAATTAATTTAATCGCATTAATGGGACACTTGAGGGGCAATTCAAAATAAATACCGCCTGAATTGGCTATTTTTGAGCCAAGAAAGAGGCCTGTTTGTTATCGACGGATTGGGATTAAGCTGGCGCGTTTAGCTGAATTGAAACGGCTTTTTGTGTTTTGGTGTGTTGTGGTTTTTTACCGCGAAGTGCCCCGCCAATGTCCCATAAAAAATAAAAATGGCGGGTTATTTTTATTAACTATATGATTTTATTGGAGCTAGTGGCGAGAATCGAACTCGCGACCCACACATTACGAATGTGTTGCTCTACCGACTGAGCTACACCAGCGATTTGAGGAATTATAATGGATTTATTGATGCAATGGATAGGTTTTGCTGACCGTCCCTTTTCAAGGCGGCAAGGCATTGATGTTTTTTGTTCTCGGTTAAAATTGCCCATTCCGGTGCAATGGCCTTAATTTTAGGCTTTCAGGATAGACAAAAAAATCAATGTTTACACCAGCCATTAACATGGAGCTGTCGGTTCAATATCCCCAATCCTCGGCCATGCGGTCAATACGGCTTTGACTACGGTTGCTAGTGGGATTGCCAGAAAAACCCCCCAAAATCCCCATAAGCCGCCAAAAAACAAGATGGCAATGATAATGGCGACAGGATGTAAGTTGACGGCTTCGGAAAAAAGGAGGGGGATCAGCACCACGGCATCTAGGGCTTGGATGATGGAGTAGGCGATAACGATAGTCATAAATTCGTCGCCAACCAGTCCCCATTGGAAATAGGCGACAATCAACACCGGTAACGTGACCAGTGTCGCGCCGATATAAGGAATTATCACCGATAATCCCATCAACACCGCGAGCAGCATGGCGTAATTCATATCCATAGCGGCAAAGGTGGCATAGCTCATTAACCAAAGAATGAACACTTCGGAAAATTTGCCGCGAATATAATTGCCGATTTGGGTGTCGACTTCTGTCCAGACCCGCACCGTCAAATGCCGGTCTCTTGGCATGAATTGCAAAAACCAGTTGATAAACAGCCGCTTATCTTTTAAAAAGAAAAACACCATCATCGGCACCAGGAACAAGTAAATCAAGGCGCTGACCAAGCCTATGACAGAGGCGGCTGACAGCGACAGGACGTTTTGCCCATAGGTCAGTAATTCTTTTTGCACGGCATTCATGATTTGTTGGATTTTGTTTTCGGAAATGAATTTTGGGTACATATCCGGCAAGCGCATGATGCCGTTTTGGGCGCGGCTAATGATTTCCGGGATATGTTGCACCAGTTCGACAGATTGCTGGGAAACGATAGGCATTAAATAAAACAGTAAAAAAATCAGGCAAGTCAAGAACACCGAAAATACTAGATAAACCGCTAGCAACCTGGGTAAGCCACGTTTTTCCGCGTTACCTGCCAGGCCTTCAAGTAGGTAGGCAATCACGATTGATGCGAACACCGGCATGAGCAAGTCGGATAGGAAGTAAATCATCAAAAAGATGACAATCAATAGAATTGCCAGGGATACCGCTTGGTTGTTTGGTAAAACATGCCTCAGCGTGGCTTTCAGAAACCGTAAATTGACTGGTTTGTCTTCGTTTATCATTAATAATGGGATATTTTGGAAGTGCGTTGCGATATTCTACCTCCAATAAATTTTTTCATCCCATATCTATTCGGTGTGGTTTGGAAGCTATTTTGAATTAATCGCCGCCATCTCGTACAATACAAACCCCTTACCACAATCAGGATAAAGCAATGTTTATTGATGTATTTAATGGTGATGCGGACGGCATTTGCGCGCTAGTGCAGTTGCGGCTTGCACAGCCGGCCGACGCAAAACTGGTGACGGGTATCAAAAGGGATATTCAGTTATTGGAGTCATTATCGGTTGTTGCAAATGACCAGATCACCGTCCTGGATGTTTCTCTGGAAAAAAACCGTGGCGCATTGGATAGGATTTTGGCGGAAGGTGCACGGGTGTTTTATGTCGATCACCATCAACCGGGTGAAATTCCGGTGCATCCCCATCTAAAAACCCTCATCAATACCGATGCCAATGTCTGCACCAGTTTGTTGGTTGACCAGCATCTTGAAGGCAAATACCGTGCTTGGGCGGTGACGGCGGCATTTGGGGATAACCTTATTGCCAGTGCCGAGCAGGCGGCTAAACCGTTGGCCTTATCGGAAACCCGGTTAAAACAACTGAATGATCTGGGTGTTTGCATCAATTATAACGGTTATGGCGGCAGTCTCAGTGACTTGCATTTTGCCCCGGATGTGTTGTTTCGGGAATTGGCCCCTTACGCCTCGCCTTTTGATTTTATGGCGGATAACCCGGCCACTTACCAACAGTTGTTGGGTGGTTATTCGGATGATATGGCACAAGCCTTGAAAATCACCCCGGAACATCAAACAGATACGATTGGCGTGTATATCCTGCCGGATGTGGCCTGGGCCAGGCGCATCAGCGGGGTGTTCGGCAACGAGCTGGCGAACCAAACGCCTAGCCGCGCCCATGCGGTGCTGAGTTTTACCGACAAGGGCGATTATCAAATCAGTGTCCGCGCGCCATTGACCAACCTGACCGGCGCCGATGAATTATGTTCGGCTTTCCCGACCGGAGGCGGGCGCAAAAGTGCGGCGGGCATCAACCATTTGCCGCTAGGGCAGTTAAGTGCATTTATCACAGCCTTTGCGGAAAAATACCCTTAACATCACCTATCACCTTTTAATCCGATAACTTGTATGACTACAACCAAAAGCACCAATACTGTCTGGCATCATGCCACTGTCTCCCGCGCAGATAGGGAAAATCTCCATCAACACAAAAGTGTCATTATATGGTTTACGGGATTGTCTGGTTCGGGCAAATCAACACTTGCACACGCGGTGGAAGATTATTTGCACAATATGGGGATTTCTACCTTTGTACTGGACGGCGATAATGTGCGTCATGGTTTATGCAGTGATTTGACGTTTAGTGACCATGACCGTGTGGAAAATATCAGAAGGATAGGTGAAGTCGCCAAGCTGATTATCGAAGCGGGCGTGATAACGTTGACGGCGTTTATTTCTCCTTTTAAATCAGATCGCAATGCGGCAAGAAATTTAGTCCCCCACGGTGAATTTCTGGAAATTTATTGCCAATGTCCGATTGAAACCTGTGAACAACGCGATGTGAAAGGCTTGTATAAAAAAGCCCGTGCCGGACAAATCCCTTTTTTTACTGGCATTGATTCGCCTTATGAAGCACCTGAAAACCCTGAGTTGGCGGTGAACACTAAAGAGCAATCCTTGGATGAAAGCGTACAATCCGTCATCAATCTGCTCATCAACCGTGGCATTATTAAGGATGAGGCGGTGACAAAACAGGGCTAAAGCTTTTGCAGGAATTGGCTGTCACCATAAAATATATCCGTTTATGGTGATTTTATTCGTATGCCAAGCCTGAAAAACCTATTTACCCAGCAAAAAAAGGTTCGCCAGTCCCAGCACAATAAAAAAACCCATCGAGTCGGTGATGGAAGTCAGGATGACGCTGGTGCCGACCGCCGGATCCTTGCCGAATTTATGGCGCACCAAAGGGATGCTCAGCCCGACCATCACGGCAACCAGCAGGTTGATGAACATCGCCGTTGCCATGACTCCCGCCAAGGCAATATCCCGATACAGCAAAAATCCCAGCAAACCCATAATCAGGCCGATCAACGAGCCGTTGAGCAAAGCCAGCGTCAGTTCCTTTTTGATCAGCCGCTGCACATTGGCCGGGGTGATTTGCCCTAAGGCCAAAGAGCGGATGATCAACATGCTGGTTTGGTTGCCGGTGTTGCCGCCCATCGCCGCGACTATTGGCATCAGCGAGGCCAATGCCACCAGTTGCAAAATCACGTTTTCAAACAAACCGATGATACGGGTTGAAGCAAACGCGGTGATGATGTTGATCAACAGCCAACCCCAGCGGTTTTTCGCACTTTTCCAGACACTGGAAAACAAATCCTCTTCTTCGGTGACCCCGGCCTGGGACAACAAATCTTCATCAGACTTCTCGCGGATATAATCCATGATGCTGTCGACGCACAGCCGTCCTTGCAATTCGCCGTTTTTATCCACCACCGGCGCGGAAATCAAGTCATAGCGTTCAAAGGCGCGTGACGCTTCGCTGGTGTCCTGGTCGGTCTGGAACACGACAAAATCCGTGACCATGACTTCCGCAACATGCAAGGAAGACGAGTGGGTCAGCAATCTTTGTAACGGCAAAATGCCTTTGACCTGATTGTGCTGGTCAACGACAAACAACTTGTCGGTATGGCCGGGTAATTTGCCCAATTTGCGGATATACGAAGAAATGGCTTTCAGGCTCATATCGTCGCGGATGGTGATCATGCCAAAATCCATCAACGCGCCAACCTGGTTATCCTGATAAGACAGGATGGCATTTAGATGGGTGCGTTCGGTGCTGTTTAGAGAGCGCAAAATTCTCAGCATCGCCCGCTTGGGCAGATCGGCTGCCAAGTCGGCGATTTCATCGGCATCCAGATTACCGGCGACGGAAGCCAGTTCTTCGGCCGCCATGCCGGAAATCAAGGTCTGTCTTACCGCATCGGAAACCTCCAGTAAAACTTGCCCGTCATGGTTGGTTTTAATGGCGTCCCAGACGGTTTTACGCTGATCCAGAGGCAGCGATTCCAGGATAAGGGCAATATCCGCCGGATGCAATAACGAGAATTTTTCTTGCAGCCTGGTTTGATGCTGCTTGTGCAGCACTGTTTCCACTAGCTCATGATTGGTGGCGGGCCCTCGTTGCACCAGGGATTTTTCGAGTTGCTGCTTGGCCAGCAAGGTGGTGACTTCTTGCAACTGATGCTGCAAAAACTGTGCAGTATGAAGTTTTTCAGAAGCTTCCATTGTTTTTTGTCCTGGGTCTAAAGTTTGTGCCGTGCCAACATCCTATCGGCAAATTTGCCGTATGCAACACCGGGCCTTGCTTTTGCCCGGACTGGTTTATTCCAGCTTACCGTGCTTAGGCGATTTCCGGCGAAGAATATACCCAACTCACTGGTCTTTTTGTTCATTTTCTGCGTTGTAAAAACAGTTACATAGCCCGCTATGCGCCTATTTTTACGCCTTGAAAATGAGCAAAAATCCTGCGCGATTTGGGTACATTCATTCTTGGAAATCGCCTTAATCGTTGACGGTAATGCGGGCCAGAATTTCTTGCCAGAGTTCATTATAAGCTATCGTAGACGGGCTGTTTTTGATAAACGCTGCCAATGGCTTGCATTCCAGGCCCATACGCTCAATGTCACTGGCATAGGGGATGGCCGTTGCCAAGGTTCCAGGAAAGGTATCCAGTAAATGTTGCATCATTTCTTTGTGCATTTTTTTCCGCCTGTCCACCATAGAAAAAAACGCTAGCAAGGGCAGGGCTTCCAGTTCGTGGCTAAGCATAAACGATTGTAATTGTTGCAGAGTCCGTAACGATAAGGTCGTCGGGATAATTGGCGACAAGAGCACGTCAGCGGCAGCAAAAATAGCTTCCGAGAGCAAGGAAATATTAGGTGGGCAATCGAGGAAAATAAAATCGTAAGCATCCGCCAAGGGTTTCAGGCGTTTTTTCAGTTGTCGGGTGGGTTTTTTCTTGGTGTCCAGCAACAAGTCGATATTGCGGAAAGCAAAATCGGCTGGCAATAAATCCAGATTTTCAAACTCGGTGGCTTTAATCAAATCTTCAAGCTCACCATCATTGGCAATCAATTGCTTGCTGCTGCCTTTATGCTTGGGTTTGATGTTGAAGTAATAACTGCTGGCGGCTTGCGGGTCAAGATCCCAAACCAAGGTGCGGTAGCCGCTACGCGCGGCGATAAACGCCAAGTTTACGGCACTGGCTGTTTTGCCGACACCGCCTTTGATACTGTACACCGCCAATACTTTCATTGTGCATTCCCGTTGGTTGATTTGTGGGGGTGCGGTTATGGTTACAAGAGGCAATGTCCGTAGCGATAGTTTCTAGGCAGGGCCATCGTTTAAATAGTTGCCTGGCTATCCGGCCGCACCCAGTAGTTAGTTTGGCAACTGATCCCGTTTAATTTTTAGATGCGGTAACCAAGCCAGACCGATAAGTCCGTATCAGGGCAAGAAAGGCCAGAAAATCATACAGGGTATGGATGATGATCGGTGTCAGCAGGTTTCTTTCACCTTGGAAATCCATAGCCAGCCCCAGATAAATGCCCACCAATGCCGCTAGGATGGAATACAGCGGGGTCACGGAATGCACGAAGCCGAACAACAGGTTGCTGACCAATAAGCCCACCATCCCTCCCCAAGATACCTCAATCCACGGCTGGATAACACCGCGAAACAGGACTTCTTCTGAAATTCCCGCCACTGCCGCCAGAATGAATAAATTCACCCAATCATAACGGTGCAGACAAGGGCCCAACGTTCTGAGCAGGAATTGCCGAATTTGCGCGACCGAATGCCTTTCTATCCGCTCCAAAGCCAAAAACATCAAAAATAACGGCACTGTGCCGATCACGCCATAAAGCACGCTGGCTTTGGATAAGTGGATAGTGGCAAAGGGATTGATGTGTGCAAACCAGCCCAACAGCATCGCGACCAAAATGAGCGAAGCCTCGAAATAACAGGCTTTTTTTAAAAAATCATCAAATTTGAACAGTGCTTTAGTCATCGACAAGGCAGGAGAAAATTTAAAAATAGCATTCTAAACCACCCTACTAAAAAGTGGTTAGTAATAGCGTCATAGATATGCTTATAGATTGAAAATCCCGCCAAATCGATGCTTTTCGAAGCATTTCTTGACAAGATTTTGGATTTTTTGGGATTTACGGTTTGCGAAAATATTGCCCACCGATATTCCTAATTGCCATTCATAAAAATCAAGGCATTATCTTCCCCGCAAAACTATTTTTTACCTGTATAATGATCGGTTATCTATTAGAAATGAATGTGTTATGTACAAATATGATGGTTTGCTTGTCCACCAAAGCCATGATGATGACGGTATTATCGAGGTGGTGGAATTGGCGGGGGTGAGGTCTTTGCATTTTGGCTCGGCGTCTATACAAAGTGCGATGTATTTGGATGAACCAGACCAATTGGCTCTTGCTTATGTGCGGACTATGACCTGTTGGATGCTGTTTAAAGAAACTTTAGCGGATAAAGCCTTGGTTGTCGGTTTGGGCGGCGGGTCTATCACCAAGCATCTTTTGCAGCATTTCCCCGATTGCCACCTGACCGTAGTGGAATGCCGCGAAAGTGTGGTCAGGGTCGCCCGCAGCCATTTTGCTTTGCCGTTTGACCGCCGCTTAAAAGTGATTATTGATGATGGCGGCCAGTATGTCCGTAAGCGTGCGGACAGCCACCGCGAGCGTTACAGCCTGATGGTGGTTGACGCTTTCGACCATGAGGGTATGGCCGGGTCCATCAGCAACCAGACGTTTTTTGATGCTTGCCAAGCGATGTTAAAAGACGATGGCATCCTGGTCATTAATTTATGGGGCGGCACCAGCAATCCGGTGTTCCAATCCGCCGCCTTGTGGCTGGGGAGGGCATTCGACTGGAAAATCCTGTTTTTGCCCGTGACCGGGCGTGGCAATATCATTGGTCTCGCGTTCAATTCCACGCCACCGGCAGTGACGCTAAAAAGCTTACGTGCCCGCGCCGCCGCACTTGAGCAAAAATATCAAATTGATTTTCCGGCGTTTTTGAAAGAGTTGAAAAAACATAACGCCAGCACCCTTAAACAAGTGATAAAACCATGACCGAGACTTCCTTATCCGCCCCCTATCTGTTCGGCTACCGCAAATACTGGGCGCAACGCTTTGGCGTGGCATCGGAATTGCCAATGACCCACGAAGAAATGGATGCTTTGGGTTGGGACAGTTGCGATGTGATTTTAGTGACCGGCGATGCGTATATCGACCATCCCAGCTTTGGCATGGCCTTGATCGGGCGCTTGCTGGAAGCGCAAGGTTTCCGCGTTGGTATTCTCTCGCAACCGGATTGGACGGGCGTGGCGGATTTTAAGACATTAGGCCGTCCCAACCTGTTTTTCGGCGTGACCGGCGGCAATATGGATTCGATGGTCAACCGCTACACGTCCGATAAAAAGATCCGCTCCAACGATGCCTACACACCCGACGGGGCGGCGGGCAAACGCCCTGACCGCGCCGTCAACGTCTATTCGCACCGCTGCCGCGAAGCGTTTAAAGACGTGACCATCATCATCGGCGGCATCGAAGCCAGTCTGCGCCGCATCGCCCATTACGATTATTGGTCGGACACGGTGCGTAAATCGGTATTGCTCGACAGCAAGGCCGATTTGCTGGTGTACGGCAATGCCGAGCGGCAGATTGTCGAAATCGCCCATCGTTTGGCAAATGGCGAACACATCAGCGAACTCAAAGGCATACGTGGCACGGCGCATTTCGTCAAACAAATCCCCGCCGATTTTGCCGCGAAAGATTCCACCGACATTGACAAGCCAGGAGCGATTGCGCCGCCCGTGAATCCGTACCAAGAAGAACCGGCTTGCGATCTGAAACCTGAATCCGCCAACCCGTTGCTGGATATTGGGGAATCCGCCATCCGTTTCGATAAGCTGGCTTTACGCAGCCAACGCGCCAAAACCGTGTTGCGCTTGCCATCTTATGAAGCCGTCAAAGACGACCCCGTGTTGTACGCCCACGCCTCGCGGGTCATGCACGCCGAAACCAATCCCGGCAATGCGCGGCCTTTGATCCAACGCCACGGCAACCGTGAAGTCTGGCTCAATCCGCCGCCGATTCCGCTGACCACCAAAGAAATGGACGGCGTGTTCGATTTATCCTACTCGCGCTTGCCGCACAAAACCTATGGCAAGGCGCACATCCCCGCGTTTGAAATGATCCAGCATTCGGTCAACATCATGCGCGGCTGCTTCGGTGGTTGCACGTTTTGTTCGATCACCGAGCACGAAGGCCGCATCATCCAAAGCCGCTCGGAAGACTCGATCATCCGCGAGATTGAAGCGATCCGCGACACCTCGCCCGCGTTCACCGGACACATTTCCGATTTGGGCGGCCCGACCGCGAACATGTACCGTTTGGCCTGCAAAGACGAAAAAATCGAAGCCGCTTGCCGCAAGCCCTCCTGCGTGTATCCAGGGATTTGCCCCAATCTCAATACCGACCACACACCGCTCATCAAACTCTACCGCCGCGCCCGCGCCTTGCCTGGCATCAAGAAAATCTTCATCGCCTCAGGCTTGCGTTACGATTTGGCGGTCGAATCGCCGGAATACGTCAAGGAATTGGTCACACACCATGTCGGCGGTTATTTGAAAATCGCCCCTGAACATACCGAGCAAGGCCCGCTATCCAAAATGATGAAACCGGGCATGGGGACATACCACCGCTTCAAAGAAATGTTCGATAAATATTCCAAAGAAGCGGGCAAGGAGCAATATCTGATCCCGTACTTCATCGCCGCGCATCCTGGCACGACCGACGAAGACATGTTGAATTTGGCGATTTGGCTAAAGCGCAATGGTTTTAGGGCCGACCAAGTGCAGGCCTTTTTGCCGTCACCGATGGCGACCGCGACGGCGATGTACCATTCCGGCAAAGACACGCTGCACAAAGTCAGCCACAAAGCCCCCGATATTGCCATCCCGAAAAGCGTCAAACAACGCCGCTTGCACAAGGCTTTTTTACGTTACCACGACCCAAAAAACTGGCCTTTGCTGCGTGATGCGTTAAAAGACATGGGCAGGGCGGATTTGATCGGCAATGGCAAACAGCATTTAGTGCCGTCGTTCCAGCCTAAGAGTACAGTGCCTGTCACGGGAAAGACGCAAGTGTTTAAGACTAAATATACCGGTTTGGATAATCAGAAAGGCGCGAAGGCTAAGGCTTATGCAGGGAATAGGCTAAAAGGCAACCGTTAGGCATTATCGAAATGGCAACAAAACCTAATGGAACTATCTGTATGGCGTAGCAGCTTCCGTAAGTCCAAGGCTAAAAAACGTGTTTGCTCAAAATGATAATCCGTCAGCGCGTGGTTGGGCGCGGAACCTTGCACTTGCCGATAAATCTGCAAGCACCGCCACGGCTCAAATTGATAATGCCGCCCGTATTCCAACCATTGAAAATAGCCAGCATTGGGTGCTGGACGTGCAGTTTGGCGAAGACCGTAACCGGACAAGGACAAACCATGCACCGGAAAACTTGGCTTTGGTCAGGCGGGCGGTGCTGAATTTATTGAACAACACTGCGCCCACTAAAGACAGCCTACGCAAACGTAAGCTCCGGGCCGGTTTGAGTGACCGCTACCTGGCAGAACTGATTTTCGGGGAAGCCGTTGAATGACGGGATTGCCCTGACATTTCACATGGCATTCTTGATGGCATTGCCCTACTATGTCGTCTTTTGAAATTTTTTCGATAAACAAACCAGTGACCGAATTAACTTCTTTTTTTAGCCACGATGGCGTGTTGGCGGCTGTCATTGACGGTTATCAACCACGGGACTCGCAACTGGAAATGGCGCGGGCGATCCAGTCCGCCATCACCGACCGCCAACATTTGCTCGCCGAAGCGGGGACAGGCACCGGCAAGACCTTCGCCTATCTGGTTCCGGCGATTTTGTCAGGGCAAAAAGTCATTGTTTCCACAGGGACAAAAAATCTGCAAGACCAATTGTTCAACAAAGATTTGCCGCTATTGCGCAAAGCCGTGAAAACGCCGTTTATGGCGGCTTTGCTAAAAGGCCGCAGCAATTATCTTTGCACTTACCGTTTGAAAAATGCCTTGACGTCGAACCTGGGATTCAGCAAAGAAGATGCCGTGGATATATCCAAAATCAACGCTTGGGGCAAACATACCCAAACGGGCGACATCGCCGATATTGCCGATGTCCCGGAAGCCAGCCCGGTCTGGTATCTGGCGACTTCCACGGTGGAAAATTGCTTGGGCCAGGATTGCCCTGATTACGCCGAATGCTTTTTAGTCAAGGCCCGGAAAAAAGCCCAGGAGGCCGAAGTGCTGGTCGTCAACCATCATTTGCTGTGCGCCGATTGGTCCATCCGTGACAGCGGTTTTGGCGAACTCCTGCCCAACGCCGAAGTGGTGGTTATTGATGAAGCGCATCAATTGGCGGATACCGCGTCCAATTTTTTAGGTACACATATCGGGGCCAAGCAGTTAAATGATTTGGCGCAAGATTCGCTGATCGAATATTTTAAGGATGCCACCGATATTCCGGCCTTACGCGCCGCCGCCGAAGAGCTGGAGCATGAAGTCAAGGACTTGCGCCTGGCATTCGGCATGGAATTGAAGCGCGGCGAATGGCAAGAACTGGAAAGCAACCCCAAAATTATGGCGGGCTTGCAAGCGGTCAAAGACCAGTTGCAACGCTTGGCAGCGCAATTGGAGCTGGCCTCAGTCAAAACCAAAGGCTTGGAAACCTGTTTCAAACGTGCTGACGAGCTGGTGCAGCAAGTCAAAACCATCCTGGATGACCACAGCGGCAAATGGATACGCTGGTATGAAGTCCACCGCAAAACCTTCACCCTCAGCCGCACACCGCTGGATATTGCCGGAGAATTCCGGCTGTTTATGCAGCATCATAAAGCCACTTGGATTTTCACGTCGGCGACGCTCAGTGTCGCGGGCCGCTTCGACCATTTTGCCAACAATCTGGGGCTGGACCAGCCACGCAGCCAAAGCTGGGGCAGCCCGTTTGATTATGCCAACCAATCCTTGTTTTATCATCCCAAAGGCTTGCCGCAACCGAATGAACCCAACTTTATTCCCTTAATAGTGGAGTTTGTGTTGCCCGTCTTGCAAGCCAGCAAAGGCCGCGCGTTTTTCCTGTTCACCAGCCACCGCGCCTTGCAACAAGCGGAAAAACTGTTGCAAAACAAACTGCCTTATCCTTTGCTGGTGCAAGGCAGCCGCCCCAAAGCACAATTGCTGGAACAGTTTAAAAAAGCGGGGAACGCGGTGTTGCTCGGCACATCGAGTTTTTGGGAAGGCGTGGATGTGCGCGGCGAAGCCTTGTCGTGCGTGATTATCGACAAACTGCCGTTTTCCTCACCTGGCGACCCGGTCTTGAAAGCGCGTCTGGATGCGATGGCCAAGCAAGGCAAAAATCCGTTTTTTGAATACCAAATCCCCGCCGCCGTCATCGCCTTAAGGCAAGGCATAGGCCGCCTGATCCGTGATGAAAATGACCGGGGCGTATTGATGGTTTGCGATCCGCGTTTATTGAAACGCTCTTACGGGCAGATGTTCCTGGACAGCGTGCCGCCGATGAAACGGACGCGGGATATTGCCGATGTCCAGGCGTTTTTTGCAGAACGATCCGAAGCACTTCCTACAGGAACTTAACATGAAACTACTCGCCGTAGAAACCGCAACCGATGCTTGCTCGGCGGCATTGGCTATTGATGGCGCCATCCACGAACGTTATGAACTTGCCAGCAAAGAACACACGCAACTGATTTTGCCGATGGTGGATAGCTTGCTGAAAGAGGCGGGCTTACAACCCGCTGATTTGGAAGCTTTAGCGTTCGGTTGCGGCCCCGGGTCATTTACCGGAGTACGCATTGCCACAGGCATCATCCAAGGGCTGGCCTTGGGCTTGGATTTGCTGGTGGTGCCGGTTTCGACACTGGCGGCGATTGCCCAGGATTATTTCGACCACCATCAAGACCATGTCGCTTTTGTCGCGATGGATGCACGGATGGGCGAGATTTTCTGGGGGGTTTACCAACGTGATGCGGATGGTTTTGCCCAATTGCTTGGCGAAGAAACGGTAACGCCCGCCGGATTGGTCACGTTTCCTGACCTGTCGGGTGTCGGCTTGGGAACGGGCTGGGGCGTTTATCCGCAAATCTTGCTGGAAACAGTGGGCGGGCGCGTCCCACATTATGAAATTGACCATTTGCCCAGGGCCAGGGCGATTGCGGCCTTGGGTCTGCGCGGTTTTGCCAAACAACTTGCCGTACCCGTGGAACTCGCCATGCCTGTATACTTACGCGATAAAGTCGCCAAAAAAGAATCGGAGCGTTAGACCATGCGAGCACAAATTTTAAAAGCCAACGAAGATGATGAATATTATTTTGATGAAGGTTGTTTCATTTTGGAACTATCCAATACGGCTGCCGATGAAACTATTTCGATAGCCAGGGCACGGGTCAGGCCAGGGGTCACGACCAAATTGCACCGTTTGCGTGGTGTAGTCGAGCGTTATGTCATGCTGGCGGGGGCTGGGCGTGTTGACGTGGACGGTTTGCCGCCGCAAACGGTGAAAACGGGTGATGTCGTCATCATCCCGCCAGAATGTCCCCAACAAATCACCAATATTGGCGACGATGATTTGGTGTTTCTGGCGATTTGTACACCGCGCTTCACCCAGGAGATTTATGAGGCGATGGAATAGCCTTAGAAAACGGCTTGTTATCGATCAGACTAATAGCAATAACTTATGTTATAGCCGGTTTCATACCATTCATTTTATTCGGTGCCATGTTGATGGCTCACACTTTGGCATTCCTATCGGGTCTTGTATGCTACTTTAGGTGCCGATGTGGACGATCTGCATAGACATATCGCCCGGCTTGGCAACGGGGATTTTAGTGCATCAATTCCAACCGGTAAAACCAGGGGAAAAAGTATCATGGCCTAGGTGTCGGAAACCTAGGGAAGGCTTGCCCAAATTGATGCCGAACGCAATGAATCTGCCGCAAAAAACCAGCGCATGACCCAGCTTTATGCCGCTTTGAGCCAGTGCAACCAGGCGATAGTGCGTTGTGATAATGAGCCGGAATTGTTCGGGCAAATTTGCCGGGATGCAATATCTGGAAGGTATACTCATCGTGTACAAGCTTAAGATTGACCAGTCGTTTGTCCGTGACATCGGCACTGGTCCTGAAGACAAGGCCATAGTCAGCGCCATCCGGGAAAGGCAAGTGCTTAAGCAAGTCGGCAAAATGCTTTAAAAACCCTAATGAGATACGGGTTTCGACATGGTATTTTTCAACGGCTTTGCGGCCTAGCTCCAGCTTGGCGTTATTGGTGTCAATTCCTACCGATAAGCCCAAATAGTTTGCCGTCAGCCGCGCCAAGTGCACGCCTAAATCGACGATATGGGTAATCAAGCCCATGGCGGCAGCTGCGGCGCGTGACAGGGCCGCCACGGCGGCTTGCCCAAAAGTCAAAAATGCAGGGACAGCCAGTTGCAATTGGGTTATCAACAACGCCACTTGCGCTTTTAATGCCGACAGCAAGCCACCGGATTTTTGCGTGGCTTGCTGTAGCGAATCGGCATTGCCCTGAATTTCTATCTCAATTTTTTTCTTATCGCTTGACATAACCGTATCTCTAAATTTTCAGGCATAAAAAAACCGCCGTTGATTTCTCATTGGCGGTTTAAGGTTTTCAATCACAAAATAAACAACAAAAGTGTTATTTATTTATTGAAAAACACAACACTTGTGTTGTAATTTACCCCTACTAAACCACTGGCAACAAATCCTATGACCTCTAAACAAATGAAAAAATGGCTGGAACAACAAGGGGCTATTTTTCAAGAGGGCAAGGGTTCGCATTTGAAAGTATTTTTGAACGGCAAACAGTCTATCTTACCCATGCACAACACTGACTTAAAAACAGGTACGGTGGAAGGCATTAAAAAACAACTCGGCTTGAAAGGAACACACCATGTTTGATTACCCCGTTATTCTCAAAGCGCAACCTGAAGGCGGCTTTGTTGCCACCTTCCCCGATATTCCCGAAGCGATCACCCAAGGTGAAGATGAGGCCGACGCTTTATGCCATGCGGTTGATGCCTTGGAAAGCGCCTTGTCGTTTTATATTGACGACCGTAAGCCTTTGCCCGTGCCTTCTGATCCGGGCGGTTTGCCAACCGTTTGCCCTTCGCCACTGGAATCTATTAAGTTGGCGATTTATAGCGAGATGCTGGCGCAGGGTATCCGTAAGGCGGAGCTGGCCAGGCGGTTGGGCTGGAAAGCCCCGCAAGTGGATAGATTATTTGATTTGACCCATGCCTCCAAAATTGAGCAAATGGAATTGGCGGCCAAGGCGTTGGGTCGGCATATCAACATGACGCTGGTTTAACGGCTGCTGGTGGATACCCGTTATGTAGACTGGCATCAAACCACAGGGATGGTTTTACCCGCTTGCAAAAATTTGTCCAAAAGTTTGGGGCTGCAAACCATTGCCGAAGGGGTGGAAACCGAGGAACAACAGGCTTTTCTGCGTGAACAGGGTTGCGGTGAGGCGCAAGGTTATTTGTTTGGCAAACCCGTGACGACCGGGCAATTTGAAATGCTACTGGCACAGGATGCCCGGCGTTTTTTGTGATGGGCTGTAGAGACCTTGCATGGCAAAGTCCAGAAGTGATAGGTAAGGATTTTCCCACCCGAACCGATTTATCTACCGTTTCTATGACATTCCTATCGTTATCACTGCCTGTAAATGTGAGTGGCGGGGACGGGCAATAAAACCGTCCCGAGCTTTTCAAGCAAAAACTTCTTCAAGAAAATTTTGCATCGCCACCCAAGAACGGCGGTCGGCACTGGCTTGATAAACCGTGCCAAAATCAGGATTGTTGGCGACCGGATTGGTGAATGCGTGCAGGGTGTTGCCGTAGACATGCACTTGCCAATCGGCTCCGGCCTCCGTCATTTCCTGCTCGAACGCGACAACTTGCTCGACCGGCCCCATCGGGTCATCATGTCCATGCAAGGCCAACACCTTGGCTTTAATCGGCTGTCCGGCAAGATTGTCCGGCGCACCCAACAGGCCATGAAAGCTGACCACGCCTTTGATGTCCGCGCCAGTGCGGGCCAAATCCAGCACACATAAACCACCAAAACAAAAACCTATCGCCGCGATCTTGTTGTCATCCACCCAAGGCATCAACCTGACCGTAGACAACGCCGCTTGGATACGTTTTTGCAACATCGCCCTGTCATCCATAAACGGCTGCATCAAACGGCTATTTTCTTCTTGCGACGTACCTAAAACGCCTTGCCCATACATGTCCACCGCAAAACCCAAGTAACCTAGCTTCGCCAGTTTTTCGGCTTTTTCGGCAATAAAACCATCCCGTCCGCCCCGGGCATGATTGATCAATACGGCGGGACGGCGGCCCTGGATTGCCTCATCAAAGGCAAAAAAACCTTCTAAAACAACGCAGCCATCCAAATAATTGACTGTGTTCGTGACTATCGCCATGCTGCTATCCTCAAAGTGTCTACGCCATTATGTTTAATCGACCTGATGCCTTTAAAGCCGCCAAAAAACCTACTGACGCTTCTTCCACCAAATCCAGCACCCGTTCAAAACCATAACTGCCACCGTAATAAGGATCAGGGACTTCCCGCACAATCAGATGCGGCGCGTAGTCAAGGAACAAACGGACTTTGTCCTTATGTTCGTCGGGGCAGGCGTCTGTCAGGATAGAGAAATTGTCATTATCCATCGCCAGGATAAAATCAAAATCCTCAAAATCGCCGCGCGTAAATTTTCTGGCGCGTAAATGGGTCAACTCCACGCCCCGGTTGCGGGCGGCTTTTTGGGCGCGTAAATCCGGCGCGTCGCCGACGTGGTAAGCATGGGTGCCGGCAGAATCAACAGCAAACTGTTTCTCCAAATAACGGTCTGCAATCAACTTGGTAAACACGCCTTCAGCGGTCGGTGAACGGCAAATATTGCCCATACAAACAAAAAGCACCTTAATCTTTTGCATCGTCAAACCTGTTTAAAAATTATCGCCTAGGAACGGGCATGAAATAATTTCCGCACCGGCTCATCAGACCTGTCAGGTTTTGATACCCTTATATCTCTGGGGCACAAGAAACCTGACAGGTCTTGATCCGCGAATTTATTCCATGCACATTCCCTAATGATTTGGGTTATGTTTTTTCATCCCGGCAATTCTATTTCACCTGCCTAAAATAAGCTATCCCGCCTAGATAGATGGCCCGATATACCTGGCCAACAGGCCATATCCGCCGGGTATTTCCGGCACAGGAATTTTCACTTCATAGCCACCGCCGGAAGCTTCCTGCATGACTTGCCCGTACATGCCTTCCATGCGTTCGACGGGTATGTCTTGGTTGCCTTCCGGCAAGATCAATTCCAGCGTATCGCCCACTGAAAATTTGTTTTTGACATCAATGGTCGCCAAGCCTGTGGCTGGATCATAACTTCTGATTTCTCCACAAAATTGCTGTTGGTGGCTTTTGGAATAGCCGGAGATGTAGTTTTGCTGCTCGTGGGTGTGGTGGCGTTGATAAAAGCCATCGGTGTAGCCGCGATTGGCAAGGTTTTCCAACACGCCGATCAACTCCGGCTGGAACGGACGACCCGCCAGCGCATCGTCTATCGCCTGACGGTAGCTTTGCGCGGTGCGGGCGACATAATAATGCGATTTGGTGCGACCCTCGATTTTCAGGCTATCGACACCCATTTCGACCAGGCGATGGATATGTTCAATCGCCCGCAAATCTTTGGAATTCATGATGTAAGTGCCGTTTTCATCTTCCATGATCGGCAGCAATTCGCCTTTGCGGCCTTCTTCTTCGAGAAAATAAATGTTATCCGCCAACGGATGCCGCTCCGCGCCACCGACTGCCACGGATGGCGGAAGTGCGGCGGCGGGTAGGGAACCCGCGCCACCGCAGCTTGCTTGGCTAAGGTCAGACAACGACAAGGAGCCGCCCGCCAACACAGTATCGCCCTCGGCATTTTCATGGGCGGGCAAAGTGTCATATTTCCAGCGGCAGGAATTGGTGCAAGTGCCTTGGTTGGGATCGCGGTGGTTGAAATAACCGGACAACAAACAACGCCCTGAATAAGCGATGCACAAAGCGCCGTGGACGAACACTTCCAATTCCATATCGGGGCATTGCTGGCGGATTTCGGCGATTTCGTCCAGCGACAATTCCCGCGACAAAATCACCCTCGCCACGCCTATGCTTTGCCAAAATTTGACCGACGCATAATTGACTGTGTTGGCCTGCACCGACAAATGGATGGGCATATCCGGCCACGCTTCCCGCGTCATCATCATCAAGCCAGGGTCAGCCATAATCAACGCATCCGGCTGCATGGCGATGATCGGGCTGAGGTCTTTAATAAAGGTTTTGACCTTGGCGTTATGCGGGATGACATTGGTCGCCAGAAAAAACTTTTTGCCTTGTTGATGGGCTTCGCTGATGCCTGTTGCCAGATTGCCAGCCAGAAAATCATTATTGCGCACCCGCAGGCTATAGCGAGGCAATCCTGCATAAACCGCATCCGCCCCGTAAGCAAACGCATAACGCATGTTTTTGATGGTACCGGCGGGGGAAAGGAGTTCTATTGGCTTCATATTGATAGGTTTAAAAATTTGATTGGGAGCGATTTTAGTGCAGTAGGAGGTCGAGGATAGCATTTAAAATATCCTATTTTCAATAGGATAATTAGCGATCAGGCCATAAACGCCATAAGGAGCCACCTTGCCTAACTCGGCATCGATGAAATCGTAAACCCGAACCTCCTCTGGCTTCCCCTTGGGGCCGCCATTCTTGGCCACTGTTCTTAAAATCACCGACCAACCTTTTCTTCTTGGTATCAACCGAGATCACCTAGAAAAAATAACTTGAACATTTGAGTGAAGCCGACTACTGTTGGCGCATGGATAATGTAGCACTGATAATTAATAACTGATGTTACGCAGACATTTTCTACGAATTGAAAATAACTAATGAAGAGTCGCTATCGCGACGTTTATTTAATCGGGTTCCCGCACCCGAAGGCGAGATACACTGCAAAATCCATCCGTGGATTTTGCCCTTCGAGTTGGCACCAAATCCGCTCCCGGCGGATTTGTCTTTTGCTCCGCCTCGGCAACCGCTCTGTCCATAGACCCCCTTGAGGGGCGTTGCCCTACCTCTGTCCATAGACCCCCTTGTGGTGGCATCTATGCAGTCGAAAAGAAAGTATCCAAAGAAAAGGCGGCCCGTTGCCGCTGATGTCTTGCGTTCCTCGCACTTGTCGGGGGGCGGCAAAAGGGGGCTTCCTGCCCTTTATGCCCTGTGGGTACTTTGCCGCCGTGCGGCATCCTTGCCGCACCCCTTTATGCCCTGTGGGTATTCGGGCTAGTCCCGACAAATGCTGCGGTGCTCGACGCGGTAAATGGGATACAAACTACGTTACTGCGTAACGTCAGTTAATAAATATAAAGTTCTTTCAGAACGGTTGGACGGGTGTCGGTATAGACCATGATACCGCCGGATTTGCTGTTGAAAGCATACGCCGCTGGTGGCGGGAAATGGGCAAGCAGTTATACGCCAGCGCGAAAAACCTGCTGATTACGGCGGACTGCGGAGGAAGTAATGGCTATCGAGTTCGCTTGTGGCGATTGCAATTACAGAAGCTTGCAGATGAGCTGCCGGAATGAAGACCAATAAAACTTGTGTAGATACTTATGCCCATGAGACGGGAAGCGCGACACCCATTTTGGGGGCGATTTTTTCAGGCAGCGTGGCCGATGCGGGGCAACAGCTTTATGGGCGCGCCATTCAAGCGGGGTTTGGTAAAGGGGCGCATTTGCACGGCGTAGGCGATGGCGCAACGTGGACGGCCGACCAGATTGACGGACAATCCGGCGTCCAAGGCCGCTGCCTGACCGACTTTTATCACCTTTGTGGCTATCTTACGGCGGCAGCAAAATCTTGTGCGCCCCGGCACGAGAAAGCCTGGATGGACAAACAAAAGACCGGTTAAAACAAAACGGCCGCCCGAGTGTTTTGGCGGAACTGGACGCATTTTTAGAGCCCGGCACCGTGGAGCCGCAAAATGCACCGGTACGCGCATGCTACAGGTATATCAAAAACCGCCCCTATCAGTTAGATTATAAAACCGCACCGGCCCAGGGCTTGCCTATGGGTTTCGGGGAAATACCCGCAAGGGGCGCATGTAGAAAGTGCGCACCGCAGCCAGAAAGTGACCGATGATAAAGTGTTGCCAATTGACATTGGCACTCAATGATTTGTATTAAAAACTATAAAAAGACAAGAGCTTATAAAAAATGGATTACAAAAAAACCTTAAACCTCCCCAACACGGGTTTCCCGATGAAAGGCAATCTGGCCCAACGTGAGCCGGAGCAATTGAAAAAATGGCAGCAATTGGAGCTATACAAAAAAATCCGCGCCAACCGTGCGGGCAAGCCTTTGTTTGTCTTGCACGATGGCCCACCGTATGCGAACGGCGAAATCCATATCGGTCATGCCGTCAATAAAGTCTTGAAAGATTTTATCCTCAAATCCAAAACTCTTAGTGGTTTCGACGCGCCATACATTCCAGGCTGGGATTGCCACGGTTTGCCGATTGAATTGCAGGTTGAGAAAAAAGTTGGCAAAGCAGGTGCGAAAGTCTCTCCTGCCGTATTCCGCAAAGCCTGCCGCGAATACGCGGGCAAACAAGTCGCCATCCAAAAAGAAGCCTTTGTCCGCTTGGGGATTTTCGGCGATTGGGAAAACCCTTATCTGACGATGGATTTTAAATTCGAGGCTGACATCGTGCGCTCACTCGGACGCATTAGCGCGAAAGGCCATATCACTAAAGGCGCGAAGCCCGTGCATTGGTGCACCGATTGCGGCTCGGCCTTGGCGGAAGCAGAAGTGGAATACGAAGACAAACATTCGCCAGCAATTGACGTGCGGTTCCAGGTGGTTGATGAGGCTGGTTTTTTGGCGCGTTGCCACCATGTCCCCGACCATGTCGGTGTGGGCCCGGTTTCTGTCGTGATTTGGACGACGACACCGTGGACATTGCCCGCTAATCAAGGTGTCGCACTGAATGCCGATTTGGACTATTCCGTCGTTCAATGCGAAATAGACGGCCAGCACGAACGCTTGGTTGTTGCCGAAGCCTTAATGAAAGACACTATGCTGCGTTACGGCGTAGACAATTACCATGTCGTCGCGTATTGCCCAGGTTCGGCCTTGGAGCACCAACTCTTGCAACACCCGTTTTATGACCGCCAAGTGCCGATTGTGCTGGGCGACCATGTCACCACCGATGCCGGAACCGGAGCCGTACACACAGCACCAGCCCACGGGCAAGAAGACTATGTGGTCGGACGAATCTACAATTTGCCCGTCGATTGCCCCGTCGGCGGCGATGGCGTGTTTTTACCCAACACCGAACTGTTTGCTGGCAAGCATGTGTTTAATGCCAATGCGGATGTGCTGGAAGTCTTAAAAGAAAAAGGTAATTTGCTGCATCACCACGCCATCCTGCACAGCTACCCGCATTGCTGGCGGCACCACACGCCCATCATCTTCCGCGCCACCCCACAATGGTTTATCTCAATGGAACAAAACCATTTGCGCGAGCTGGCCTTGAGCGAAGTGCAAAAAGTGCAATGGATTCCCGATTGGGGCCAAGCGCGTATCGAAAGCATGATGAACGGTCGCCCGGACTGGTGCATCTCTCGCCAACGTACTTGGGGTGTGCCGATCACTTTTTTCATCCATAAAGAAACCGGCGAATTGCATCCACGCACGGCGGAATTGATAGAACAAGTCGCGCTACGGATTGAAGAAAAAGGCATAGACGCGTGGTTTGAGCTAGAAGCGGCAGAATTGCTGGGCGAGGAAGCCAAAGACTACGACAAAACTACTGACACCCTGGATGTGTGGTTCGATTCCGGCGTAACCCACGCGGCGGTTTTGGAACGGCGTAGCGAACTGCAATTTCCGGCAGATTTGTATCTGGAAGGCTCAGACCAACATCGCGGCTGGTTCCAATCGTCTTTGCTGGCCTCGGTCGCCATGAATGATGTCGCGCCATACAAAGCCGTGTTGACGCACGGTTTCACGGTCGATGCCAAGGGCGAGAAAATGTCCAAATCCAAGGGCAATGTCATCCCGCCGCAAAACGTCATGAAAAACCTCGGCGCGGACGTGTTGCGTTTATGGATTGCCTCCACCGATTATCGCGGCGAAATGCGCGTGTCCGATGAAATCCTCGAACGCACTTCAGACGGCTACCGCCGCTTGCGCAACACCGCGCGTTTCTTGCTTTCCAACTTGGCGGATTTTGACCCAGCCCAACATCTGGTGGCTACCGATGATTTGCTGGCCTTAGACCGCTGGATGCTTGACCGTGCTTTTCTGCTGCAAGAAGAAGTTAAAGCCGCTTACGAGGCTTACCAATTCCAGCACGTTTTCCAAAAAGTCCATCATTTTTGCGTGATTGACTTGGGCGGCTTTTATCTGGACATTATCAAAGACCGCCAATACACCGCCAAAACCGATGGGCTAGCGCGGCGTTCGGCGCAAACAGCCATGTACCATGTCGCCGAAGCCCTAACCCGCTGGCTTGCGCCGATCACCAGCTACACTGCCGAAGAAATCTGGCACTTCTTGCCAGGACAACACAGCGAATCGATATTCTTGGAAACGTGGTACGAAGGCTTGGCGACGCTGGACGATAGCGCGACCATGAACCGGGAATTCTGGCAAAAAATCATGGCGATCCGTCCTAATGTCAGCAAGGAACTGGAGAAAAGCCGCGCCAAAGGTGACATTGGTTCTTCTTTAAATGCCGAAATTTATTTGTATTGCAATGAAGCCTACCTTGCCGATTTGCAAGCCTTGGAAGATGAATTGCGCTTTGTCTTCATCGTGTCTAATGCCAGCGTATTTCCTGAAAGCGCCTCGCCAGAAGACGCGGTAGCCAGTGAAATAGACGGCGTGAAAATCAAAATCCGCGTGTCAGAACACGGCAAATGTGTCCGTTGCTGGCACCAACGCCCCGATGTCGGCAGCCACGCCGAACATCCCGAATTATGCGGACGCTGTATCGAAAACGTCGCTGGCGATGGCGAGGCGAGACGTTATGCTTAAATGGTTATGGTTGTCGGTGCTTGTTTTGGTCGTAGACCAAGCCAGCAAACTCGCCATCTCCGGCACAATGCAATTGTACGAATCTATTGCCTTGATACCGTCGTTTAACTTGACCTACGTCCACAATACTGGCGCGTCGTTCAGTTTTTTAAGCGAAGCGGGCGGCTGGCAACGCTGGTTTTTCGCAGGGCTAGCACTCATCGTCAGTGCCGCCTTGGGTGTATGGTTGGCGCGTCTGCAAAAACATGAAACCTTATTGGCGGTGGCCTTATCGTTGGTTTTAGGTGGTGCTATCGGCAATTTGATAGACCGCTTAGCCTACGGCTACGTCATCGACTTTTTTGATTTTTATGTCGGGACGTGGCACTTCGCGGTGTTTAATGTCGCCGATGCCGCGATTAGTATTGGCGTGGGGCTGATGTTGTTGGAATCGTTTGGGGTTGGTAAAGCAAAAGAAAACGAAACTAATAATATTTGAATCATTAGATAATGAGTAACAATAGAGATGATTTCGCAGATAAAACCAAAAAAACACTTGCTGAGCGTGTGGCTTGGCGTTGTTCTTGGCCTGGCTGTAAAGAAATTACCATTGGCCCAAATTCAACAGATGCTACAAAAAGCATAAACAATGGAATTGCTGCTCATATACATGCGGCGGCCAAACACGGCCCTCGGTACAGAGAAGACATGTCAGCAGAAAATCGAAAGCATATTTCTAATGGAATATGGATGTGCAGAAAGCATGGAAATTTAATTGATGCTGATTTTGAAATATACTCAAGTGAAACGTTGATGTCTTGGAAACGTGAAGCTGAACGTTACGCCGCAGAAAATTTAAAAGCCATAAACAACAACTATCCTCAAGACTCGTCTACTTTGTTACAAATTGGTTCATCGATAATATTTAATTCTCATTGGAAATGTGCTAGCCCTCAGCAATGGGAGTTTATTATTAATTCACCAATTATTGGTAACATAGAAACTCTAATAGAGTACGTTTCGTCTTTTAATACGCTAAGTCAAGAAAATCGCTTTGTAATAGTCGAATCTCAAGGAGATGCTCGAATTATTAAGGATATTAAACTAACAGAAGGCAGCACCCTATCTTTCAATATTGAAGAAAAATCCAAACCAACTAATCCAGAGTTATTGGGGGTCAACTTGGCACTTGGTAGCAATGGTGACTTATTTGTTGAAGCAGGGAATATTGCTACTGTTGAAGGAGTGGAGTCAGCGATACAAATGCTAACAACAACCTTGTCTGTTCAAAAAGGGGAAATGATATATGCAAAAAACTTTGGTTCATTAGCTTCGCATTATTATCAAATATATAACACTGATTTACATTTACTGGGCAAGTTGTTGAAAATGGAAACAATAAGACTCTCCTTAATTCCTGAAAGCAATAACGTTTTTAAATCGGAGAAAATGCCTCCCCTTCATTTTGTAAAGCGCATCTTAGAAGTCACTATTGAATCAAGCCAACTAAATAATAATCGTCTTAATATGAATCTAGCTTTGGAATGGGGTAATGGAAAAACTTGGTCTGGCAAAGTCCCTGTATTTATTGGGATTCCAGCGTAGTGCAATTAGGTCAAACAATTAATCTTCATTACTGTTTTGATTTAACCTAAATTTCTAGGCTACTGGCTCACTAGAAGGAAAAACCATGAACGCAACCGAAATAACCCAAATGAGTAAATTTGAAAGGCTTCAAACAATGGAAGCTATCTGGGATTCGCTTATCCACGACAATTCAGGCATCGAATCGCCCGAATGGCATCAAGATATTCTTGCGGCAAGAAAAAAGAAAATCGAAGAAGGTACAGCCCAATTCCATTCAATTGCGGAGTTGAGATCACGGCCTGTTAAATGAATGTTAAGCACATTCAAATACTCGTCGATGCTGAAAATGATCTGTACGAAGGCCAAGCTTTTTACAATAAGCAAGGCGAACATGTCGGCAATTATTTCTGGGACAGCTTATTGTCAGACATAGAATCGTTAGCTATTTTTGCTGGCATCCATAAGCAAGAATTTGGGTTTTACCGAATGCTATCCAGACGTTTTCCTTACGCCATTTATTACGATGTCTGTGGTGATGTCGCCTCTGTTGTTGCGGTGTTGCCAATGCGAAGGAATCCTGTCTGGATAAAAGCGCAAATGGACACGAAAAGCTAACGAATGAGGGTAGGATGGACTGAACGAAGGGAAGCCCATCGTTTATAATTAGCTGATGGCTTCGCCCATCCCACACAACCCATGTTTACGAAACCACTATGCGATCATTAAAAAAACAACTAGCCCTACTTTCGTTCATCGCGCTATTTTCGGTTAACCCTGCCGTTTTTGCCGAACCCACCAAATCCCACGATGCCCATCACGCGCAAAACAGCATCGACTGGCCAGGTGTTTATTACGGCTTTACGCCTTGCGCCGATTGCAAAGGCATTAAAACTTCGCTGGCATTAAACAGCAACGGCACGTACATTTTGATGACCCAATTCGTCGGTAAATCGGAGCGGGAGTTTGTCGAGAAAGGTAAATTTACCTGGAGTGACCAAAGCAACACGATTGATTTGACACCTAAAAAAGGCACAACCATCCGGCATTATTTTGTCGGCGAAAACACGCTGATCCAGCTTGATGAAAACGGCAACCGTTTCACTGGCAAAAACGCTGAAGGCTATACTTTGCGTAGAAATGAAATGACAGAACCTAGCCAGCCGCATACAGGACATTAAAATTTAATTTAGTAGTACCTAGATGCTGGAGTCCAAAACATGTTTTGGACTCCAGCGAAAAGCATTATAGAGTTTTGGATGCCTCTTATAATTTGCCGACGTAATAGCAAAGGAGGCCATTAATTACTTAGCCCGTATGCTTGAAAAATAAATACCCGCCCGCCAAGCCTCACGTTTTACGTTATAATCACCCTCTTTTTAACTCAACCCAACAAAGCCCACCGTGTCGAGTCTACACTACGATTTATCTACTTTTCAAGGACTTATCCTTGCGCTGCAATCCTATTGGTCAGACCAAGGCTGCATTTTATTGCAACCCTTAGACCAAGAAGTCGGCGCAGGCACATTCCATCCTGCGACATTCTTACGCGCCATCGGCCCAGAGCCTTGGAACGCCGCCTATGTGCAACCCTCACGCCGCCCGACTGACGGGCGTTTTGGCGAAAACCCCAACCGCTTGCAGCATTACTACCAATACCAAGTCATGCTCAAACCGTCGCCGGACAACATCCAGGAACTGTATTTAGGTTCGTTGACCGCGCTGGGTTTTGATTTGCTGGAACATGACATCCGCTTCGTCGAAGACAATTGGGAATCACCGACGCTAGGCGCATGGGGCTTGGGCTGGGAAGTCTGGCTGAACGGCATGGAAGTCACGCAATTCACCTACTTCCAACAAGTCGGCGGTTTGGAATGCCGCCCGGTTACAGGCGAAATTACTTACGGTTTGGAACGCCTGGCGATGTATTTGCAAGGCGTAAAAAGCGTTTACGATCTGGTCTGGACGCGCACCCCGCACGGTGTCGTCACTTACGGCGACGTGTTCCATCAAAACGAAGTGGAAATGTCATCGTTCAACTTCGACCACGCCAACGTGCCATTTTTGTTTTCCTGCTTCGACACTTACGAGCAAGAATGCGTCAAGTTGATTGAGTTAGGTCTGCCGCTGCCCGCCTACGAAATGGTCTTAAAAGCCTCGCACACCTTCAACCTACTCGATGCCCGCCACGCCATTTCCGTCACCGAACGCCAACGTTATATCTTGCGGGTAAGGACCTTATCGCGTGCCGTGGCTGAGGCTTATTATGCGCGGCGTGAGTCTTTGGGTTTTCCGATGTGCAATCCAATTGCTGAATAAATAAACATGGCAAACTTCTTCAACTCAGTTCGGATTACTAATTTCAAATCGCTTAAGGATGTGACCTTAAGCGATTGCAAACGCATTAATTTGCTGATTGGTAAGCCGAATGTGGGGAAGTCTAATATTTTGGAGGCGATTGGGTTATTCAGTTTGCCTTATTTTCAATATAACAAGAACAAAAAATTAACCCAATTTGTCAGATTGGAAAATATTGCCGAGTTGTTTTTTGACGGAAATATTGGGGAAGAAATTAGCATCCGTGCAGATGATAATAGCTCATGTATTGTTAAATATTTAGACAGATTATTTATACAAAAAGAAAGTTTTGTTTCCTTTTACATAGAATCTACGCAAAACACCATTAAGCAAATTAGCCCTGTTATGGTAGATGAACAATTTAACTTGGGTATAAACAATCATGGCTTTTCAGAAAAAGAAGTAGAAGAAATAAAGAATAAAATTATAGAAATTGAAAAAAAATTTAACAACGGAATCGAACTATCCTTAGAAGATAATCGGACTATGATTCAATGGAAGAAGATAGGAAGGATAAATACAATCTACATCGATAAAAGAAATCAAAAAAAAAGGGATCGTTCGCAACCTAAAGTTAAATACTACAAGTTTACTAAAGATTTTGTCTTTAACTTTAAGAAGCAAACTATTCGGCATCCCTATCTAATACCTCCTGTCGGTGTTAATTTAATTGAGGCTATTCAAGAAAGTAAAATAGACAAAGAATTAGCAGATATATTTGCTGAATATGGCTTAAAACTTCTGTTTGATAAAACAAACAATACCTTGAGAATAATGAAGACATCGAAGGAAGAAAATTCAATGGTTTCATTTCCATACAGCTCTATTGCCGATACATTGCAGCGTGTGGTCTTTTTTAAAACAGCTATTGCATCCAACCAAAACTCAATCCTGCTTTTCGAAGAACCCGAAGCACACTGCTTTCCGCCTTACATTGCCCAAATAACCCAAGATATTCTCGATTCAGAAACTAACCAATTTTTCATCGCCACACATAGCCCCTATGTGTTAAATGATTTCTTGGAATATGAGCGTAATGACGTGGCTATTTTTATCGCCAATTTTAAAAACTGCGAAACCGTGATTAGACGATTGACTGATGAAGAGGTAAACGACGTTTACCAGTACGGTATAGATTTATTTTTCAACCACGAATTATTTACGGATGATTAAGAACATTAATTACCACATCATCCCAGAGTGTTACTTAGATACCAATTTGGTTGAAACGATTGTTCCACCACAAAAGTTTAAAGGTTCTCAAGGGTACAATCACCAGCACACTTGTAATGATGTTGTTAAATTAATCAGGACACAATTGAACGACAATTTCGCTGTTGGCATTGTTGATAGGGATAAACGGAAACTGGAGCATACCGACGATTTTGAATTATTGGTATCCAAACAAAATTTAGAACTCCATGTCCGAAACAATAAAAACCATTATTTGATATTCCACAAACCGATTGAACAATGGTTGCTTGATGAAGCCGCGCTTTATGGAATTTCTTTGGTAAATCATGATTTACCAGCAACCCTAAAAGAGCTTACAAAAATATCTAAGCGTGAATCCATCAAAACCGATCAGCGGTTTAAAAATCTGTTTCGAGATTTAAAAACACAAAATACCAGCGGTATCAATCTATTAGCCAAATGGGTTGAGTATCTGAAAGCAAATCCTTATAACGCCGACAAAACCACGTTACAAAACCTGTAGCAACAATTAATTAAAAAGGTCGCCCTGTGACAGAAACACAACACTTACTTTTCGAATTAGGCTCTGAAGAATTGCCGCCTAAAACCCTGTTAAAACTCAGCAACGCCTTGCTGGACGGCATTGTCGCAGGTTTAAAAGCTGCCGATTTAAACTTCACCGCCAGCAAAGCCTTAGCCACGCCGCGCCGTTTGGCGGTGTTGATTGAAAACTTGCAAACCGCCCAGCCCGACAAAACCGTTGAAAAACGCGGCCCGGCGATTCAGGCGGCGTTTGCGCCGGATGGTTCGCCTAGCAAAGCGGCCTTGGGGTTTGCGACTAGCTGCGGCACCAGTTTCGACCAATTGGAACGTTTGAAAACCGATAAAGGCGAGTGGTTAAGCTACACGCAAGCCGTCAAAGGCCAAACCACCGCCGAAATCATCCCCGACATTATCCGCGCCGCCATCGCCGCGTTGCCGATTGCGAAACGGATGCGCTGGGGCAGCTTCGCCACCGAATTTGTCCGGCCTGTGCATTGGGCGGTGTTGTTGTTTGGCGATAAAGTCATCGCAACCGAAATCCTCGGCCTGACCACGGGCAACAGCACGCTAGGCCATCGTTTTCACGCGCCACAAGCAATTGCTTTAAGCAAGCCGGACGATTACCAAGCGGCTTTGTTCGAGCAAGGCAAAGTGATTGCCGATATTGAACAGCGCAAAGCCATCATCCGCGAAAAAGCCGAACAAGCCGCCGCCAAAGTCGGCGGTATCGCGCATATCGAAGAAGACCTGCTTGAAGAAATCGCCGCGCTGAACGAATGGCCTGTGCCTGTGACGGGCGACTTCGACCCGCGCTTTTTGGCCTTGCCTGCCGAAGTGCTGATCACCACCATGCAAACCAACCAAAAATATTTTCCGGTGAAAAATCCCCCCCTGCCCCCCTTTGCCAAAGGGGGGAGTGAAGACGCTTTCGATGGCAATCACCCCCCTTTGCAAAAGGGGGGCAGGGGGGATTTATTACCGCATTTCATCACTTTCAGCAACATCGAAAGCAAACGGCCTGAATCCATCCAGCACGGCAACGAGCGCGTCGTTACGCCACGTTTGGCGGATGCGGAATTTTTCTGGAATCAAGATAGAAAACAGCCATTGGAAGCACGCATCGAAACCCTAAAAACGGTGGTTTTCCAAGAGAAACTCGGCACGGTTTACGAAAAATCCATGCGCGTCAGCAAACTCGCCGAACGCATCGCCACCCAGTTAAACGCCAACATCGAACACGCCACCCGCGCCGCCTTGCTGGCAAAAACCGATTTGATGACCAATATGGTCGGCGAATTCGGCAATTTGCAAGGTTTGATGGGGCGTTATTACGCATTGGCTGAAGGCGAAGCGGCGGAAGTCGCGTGGGCTTTGGAAGAGCAATATTTCCCCAAACAATCCGGCAGCGAAACCGCGCCTAGCACGATTGGACAGGTCTTGGCGATTGCCGAAAAAGTGGATACGTTGACCGGTATTTTCAGCGCGGGATTGATACCAACTGGCGACAAAGATCCGTACGCCTTGCGCCGTGCGGCTTTAGGCACGTTGCGGACGATGATCGAAAACAAGCTGAGCTTGAATATTCCTGAACTGTGCGCGTTTGCCTTAGAGCAATTCGCGCACAGCTTCGACAAAGCCGCCACGCACACCGCCGTGGTCGAGTTCATTTTTGACCGTTTGAAAGGTTACTGTCTGGACAAAGGTTATAGCGCGGATGAATTTGATGCCGTGATGAGCTTGGCTCCCGCCGAGCCCTTGGATTTTATGCAGCGTATCGCGGCGGTGAAAGCCTTCCGCCACAAACCCGAAGCCGAAAGCTTAGTTGCGGCGAACAAGCGTATCCGCAATATCCTGAAAAAATCCGACACCGCTCCAGCGGCTAGCGTTGGCGTGTTGGTCGAGCCGCAGGAAATGGAACTGTTCGATGCCGCCCTGCATTCAGCACAAGACATACAACCCTTATTGGCACGACACGATTATCAGGCAACATTGAACCGTTTGGCGGAATTGCGCGAAGTGGTCGATGCGTTTTTTGATAATGTCATGGTTATGAGCGATGACGCGGAATTGCGTGCCAACCGTTTGGCTTTGCTGAATTTGTTGTCCGAGCAGTTTTTGACTTGCGCGGATTTGGCGAAATTACAGTCTTAACGGAGACAGCCATGCAAACCATCAGTGACGAACAAGGCAATATTACTGGCGTTATCGTGCCGATAGACTTATGGCAAAAAATCCAGCCGCAACTTGGTCCTGATTTGCTTGCCGCCCGCGAAAAAAGGCCACGCCCTATAGGTTTGGCAAAAGGGCTTTGGTCGGTGCCGCCGGATTTTTTCGAGCCTTTACCGGATGAAATATTAGATGCTTTTGAAGGCAAGTGATGAGAGTGTTATTGGATACCTGTGCTTTTATTTGGCTGACCACCGATGCACCAGAACTGACAACAAAAACCAAAGGGATTTTTCAAAATCCTGACAACACCATCGTCCTTAGTGTAGTGTCGGTCTGGGAAATATTAGTTAAACATGGAATAGGAAAGCTGGCTTTGCCTACCCAACCAGAAACTTTCATCACTAGACAATGTGAGCAGCACCTAATTGATATATTGCCACTGAATTACACGGCAGTGTTTCAACTAGGACGATTACCCAACCATCACCGTGATCCGTTCGATAAGATGTTGGTTTGCCAAGCAATTGAACATGAGCTGATTATTTTGACTCCAGACCATTACATCGCCCAATATCCGGTGGCGACCATTTGGTAAGCCTTGGAAAATTAACCATGTCTAAATTCGTCCTCCTAGACCGCGATGGCGTAATCAACCAAGACTCCCACGACTTCATCAAGTCGCCAGATGAATGGCGGCCTCTTGACGGTAGCCTAGAAGCCATAGCCCTGCTCAACCAGCATGGCTATCAAATCGCCGTCATCACCAACCAGTCCGGTTTGGCGCGTGGGCTGTTTGACGAGGCCGCACTCACGCAAATCCACGCCAAAATGCGGCAATTAGTTGCCGGACACGGCGGCAAAATCACCGCGATTTATTACTGCCCGCACGGCGCAGACAGCACTTGCGGATGCCGTAAGCCCAAGCCAGGCTTGTTGTTGCAATGTGCCGCAGATTATCAAATCAAGCTGTCCGAAACCGTCATGATTGGCGATTCATACCGCGATTTGCAAGCCGGAATCGCCGCCGGAGCCAAACCTGTGTTGGTAAAAACGGGTAATGGCAAACAAACCTTAACTGAACACCCTAACCTTAACATCCCAGTTTTTGACAATCTTTATGACGCAGCCAAACACCTTGTATCAAGGCAGTAAAATCAAACTCTACCTAGGTTCAACCGTATTATTGATAGGTATGGTGTCATCCTCGCTGATTGTCGGCCCTTTAGTGTTGATATGTAACATCTTCCCTTTTTCAGTACGTTATGGGGCCGCCAGTGTCTGGGTACGCTTTGTCTTGTTCATAGCACGGGTTTTCTGCGGTGTCCGCCATGAAGTTGAAGGCTTGGAAAACATCAAGGACATTCAAACGGCCATTGTCCTCTGCAAACATCAATCGGCATGGGAAACCATCGCCTTAAGATTAATACTGCCCATGCAAACGGCGTTATTGAAAGAATCGCTGTTAAAAATCCCTGTCTGGGGCTGGGCATTAGCCACCCTAAAACCGATTGCGATAAACCGGCAAAACCAGCGGGCGGCACTTAAAACGCTGCTGAAAAAAGGTAAGGAATGCCTAAACGAAGGGTTATGGGTGGTGGTGTTCCCTGAAGGTACGCGGACGGCCCACGGAGAAGTTAAAAAATTCAATGCTGGCGGTGCGATACTGGCGGAAAAATCAGGCTATCCGGTAATACCTATCGCCCTTAATTCAGGCCGTTGTTGGTCACGCAACAGTTTTTTGAAATATCCCGGCATTATCAAGGTAAAAATTGGGCCGGCAATCCAAACTCAGGGACGCAAAGCCGCCGAAATTAATGCCGAAGCGGCGGAATGGATAGCCTTGGCGATGCAGGATTTATAACAAGATCTACAGCAAACCTGCGTAATTAAAACTTGCGGGTATAATGTCAGATGACTCTTGAAAAATAACAATACTGGTAAAAACTTACATGAAAAAACGACTGCTGATTGCCTTATCACCCTTATTGTTGACCGCCTGTGCGGATAAACAACACTACCAAGAAGCGGTATTGGCGCACATCCAAAAAGACCAAAAAGTACAAGAAGAACAGCATCTTAAAGATTACAAAATCGATCCTGGACATCTGGCGGAATGTGTTGTTGACACCAGTGCCAACAAAATGCCGGGGATATTCGCATTTGATCCTGAGCGGCTCACCGCATACCGCAATTACACCAAAATGCTGACCTTGACTTCTTCAGCCGATCCGAAAAAAACCTTGGAAGAATTACGCACCGACTTTGGTTCTGGCAAAGCCCTTGCGGAAGCGAACGCCAATTTTACGGAAAGTCTGTTGGATTGTTATTCGGCGATGGTTTCGGAAACCGAACCGGAAGCGAAGTAAAAGCATGGCAAGTGGGCAAACAATTTCCGCCCACTTACATGACGTTTTAATCTGGGGCGTTTTAATTTTTCGCCCCAGCATGGTTTTGAAAGGTCACGGGCACAAGCCCGCGCCGCTACCACTTAAGCCTTTTCTTTTCCGGCCGGCTTAATCAACCTAATCCCTAATTCTTTCAACTGCTCGTCAGTCACCACGGCTGGCGCGCTGACCAACGGACACGCCGCCGATTGGGTTTTCGGGAAAGCGATCACGTCACGGATGGAAGTCGATCCGGTCATCAGCATCACCAATCTGTCCAAACCAAACGCCAAGCCGCCGTGTGGCGGTGCGCCATATTTCAAGGCATCCAGCAAGAAGCCGAATTTTTCCTGGGCTTCTTCTGCGCCTATTCCCAGAATGCCGAACACGGTTTGCTGCATGGCGGGGCGGTTGATACGGATGGAACCGCCGCCGACTTCCGTACCGTTCAACACCAAATCGTAAGCGCGTGACAAGGCCGCACCAGGGTTTGCCACCAAGTCTTCAACCGAGCAGCTAGGCGCGGTGAACGGATGGTGGATGGCATTGTAGCGGCCTGATTTTTCATCCCAATCAAACATCGGGAAATCCACCACCCAAACGGGCAGCCATTCGCCTTCGATCAAATTCAAATCATGGCCCAGCTTGACACGCAACGCGCCCATCGCTTCGTTGACGATACTGGCTTTGTCCGCGCCGAAGAACAGCAAGTCGCCGTTTTGTGCACCCGTTTTCGCCATGATGCTGGCCCAGGCTTCGGCGGGGGCGAATTTGACGATAGGTGATTGCAAGCCTTCCAGACCCGCCGCCAAATCGTTGACTTTGATGTACGCCAAGCCTTTTGCGCCATAAATGGCTATGTATTTGGTCAATTCGTCGATGTCTTTACGGCTCAATTTCTCACCAGCACCCGGCACACGCATCGCCACGACACGGCCTTTCGGGTCATTGGCCGGGCCTGAGAAGACTTTAAATTCCACGTCTTTCAAATCTTCGGCGACATCAATCAATTCCAGCGGAATCCGCAAATCCGGGCGGTCGATACCAAAACGCGACATGGCTTCTTGATAGCTCATGCGTGGGAATTCGGCGGGCAACGCCACGTTGATGACTTTGGCGAACAATTGGCGGATCATTTCTTCCATGATCCCCATGATTTCGTCTTCGGTCATGAACGAGGTTTCAATATCCAACTGGGTGAATTCGGGTTGGCGGTCGGCCCGCAAGTCTTCGTCGCGGAAACAACGCACGACTTGGTAATAGCGATCCATGCCCGCGACCATCAAAATCTGTTTGTACAACTGCGGCGATTGCGGCAAGGCGAAAAACGCATTTTCGTGGGTGCGGCTAGGCACGATGTAATCGCGTGCGCCTTCTGGCGTGGCTTTGGTCAAATACGGCGTTTCGATTTCGAAAAACTCGTTGTCATCCAGGAAATTACGCAAGACACGGGTGACGTCGCGGCGCACTTTCATTTTTTCCTGCATGGCGACGCGGCGCAAGTCAATGTAACGGTAACGCAAGCGCAGTTCTTCGTTGACCTCGATCTCGCTTTCGATGGGGAACGGTGGCGTCTCCGACTCGTTCAGCACTTCGATTTCCTTCGCCAATATCTCTATCGCGCCGGAACGCATATTGGCGTTGACTGTGCCGCCCGGACGGTGGCGGACGATGCCGCTGATTTTTAACACATATTCGCTGCGCACATGTTCGGCGGCGGCGAAAGCGGCTTCCGTATCGGGGTCAATGACCACTTGCACCAGTCCGGCTCGGTCGCGCAAGTCAATAAAAATAACGCCGCCGTGGTCGCGCCGTCTGTGTACCCAACCGCAGATGGTTACGGTTTCGCCTAACTGTTGTGTGTCTAATTCCCCGCACTTGTGGGTACGCATGATGCTTTCCTGTTTGTTCTTATGGGTTTTGGTGATAAAAGATTTAAATGATCAGGTAGCGATAGCGTAACCCGACATTTTTTGAGTTGATTGTGTCGGGTTACGCTATCGCTTTTATGCCCAGTGGGTAAACCCGACCTACGATTTTTCAAATTCTTAATGGCTTTTGCAACCGCCAGCCGCAGGGCAAGTGTGGGTGGCAGGAGGTGCGGCTGATTCGCCCGCCACATTTTTCTTCGTACCGCTTTTAAAATCAGTCTCATACCAGCCACTACCCTTCAAGCGGAAGCCCGCAGCGGAGATTTTTTTCATCAGTTCAGGTTGGCTGCAAGCGGGGCAAACTTTAAGCGGTTCGGCACTGAGTTTTTGCAACGCTTCATGTTTATGACCGCAAGCTTGGCATTGATATTCGTAAATTGGCATTGATAACTCCTAAACAAAAAATAATGACTACAATTGGGTGCAATGTTAGTTTTTCAAGGCACTTTATTAATTGTTTCATAAATGCTTGCCGAATCCATTTGAGGAATACGGGTTATTTTTCAAAGCAAGCATTTATGAAACAATTAATAACTGATTGAATTGATACTATAGAATACCGTGCATTTTACAGACTCGTTACAAACAATGAAAACATTAACCCTAACCCGCCCCGATGATTGGCATGTCCACGTCCGTAATGGTGCTGTTTTAACCACGGTGTTGCCACATACCGCCAGGCAATTTGCCCGCGCGATTATCATGCCTAATCTTAAACCTCCGGTGGCGACGGTTGCCCAAGCCCAAGCGTATCGTGAAGAAATCCTCCAAGCGATTCCTGATGGCAGGGATTTTACGCCGCTGATGACGCTGTACCTGACCGCCGCAACTAGCGAAGCGGAAATCAAGCTTGCGGCGGAAGCCGATTTTATCCATGCGGTTAAATTGTATCCGGCAGGGGCGACCACCCATTCCGATGCGGGGGTTGGCAATATCGGTCAGATTTATCCATTGCTGGCGGCCTTGGAGCGTCATGGCCTGCCCTTGCTGGTGCATGGCGAAGTCTCCGATGACGATTGCGATATTTTCGACCGTGAGCGGGTGTTCATCGAGCGGCATCTAAACGCTATCACCAAAGAGTTTCCGGCCTTACGGCTCGTTTTGGAACATGTCACCACATCCGAAGCCGTACAGTTTGTCGAAGCCGCCAGCGCGAATGTCGCCGCGACGATCACGCCGCAACATTTGCTGTTCAACCGCAACGCCATTTTGGCGGGTGGTATCAGGCCGCATTATTATTGTTTGCCGGTGCTAAAGCGCGAACGACACCGTCTGGCCTTGCTCAAAGCCGCCACCAGCGGCAACCCGAAATTTTTCTTAGGTACCGACAGTGCGCCGCATCTGACAAATCTCAAAGAAACTGCCTGTGGTTGCGCAGGTTGTTTTAGCGCACCAGCAGCCTTGGAACTGTACGCCGAAGCCTTTGAACAAGTAGGCGCGCTGGACAAACTGGAAGGCTTCGCCAGCTTTTATGGCGCGGATTTTTACCGCTTACCGAGAAATTCCGGCACGGTGACGTTGGCAAAATCCGCATGGCAAATACCAACGGTTTATGGTGATGAAGACGTGGTGATTACGCCATTAAAATCGGGGGAAACCTTAAGCTGGAAAATGCTTTAAAACCGATGATCCAGATCTGTAACTGATGTTACGCATTGTCCACGAAAAGCACATAAGAAACGAAATATCCATCCTTGTATTTCTTTGTGGACTTCGCCGCCTTCGTGGTGAATTAAGGGAATGCACAATATGAATAGATTTTTTATTACGCCAATTTCGCGTACCATGCCCTATCACTGTTTTTATCTAGGATTTGACACCCATTCATGGATACACCTGCCATAATCCCTTTGGACAAACGTTTTAGAGGTTACCTGCCTGTCATTATTGATATAGAAACCGGCGGTTTCAATCCGAAAAAAAACGCCTTGCTGGAAATCGCAGCGGTGATTGTCGAACTCAATCACGAAGGCAATTTGTCGATTACTGAACGCTATTCAACCCACGTCATCCCTTTTAAAAACTCGGAACTTGACGAATCTGCATTGAAATTCAACGGCATCGACCCGCATCATCCGTTCCGCATGGCGGTGGATGAACATGACGCCCTGGATTTGCTGTTTAAACCGATCCGGCACGCGGTCAAACGCAACAACTGCACCCGCGCCATCCTAGTCGGACACAATCCGGCGTTTGACATCGGTTTTCTAAACGCGGCAATCACCCGCACCCAAATCAAGCGCAGCCCGTTCCATCCGTTCAGCACCTTCGACACGGCAACCTTGGGCGGACTCGCCTACCAACAAACCGTGCTGGCAAAAATCGCCCAAGCGGCGGGCATTGAATGGGATAACGACAAAGCCCATTCGGCCCTATACGACGCAGAAAAAACAGCGGAATTGTTTTGCATGATAGTGAACCGCTGGAAACAACTGGAAGCATTGGACGCTGGCTAGCCAAACGCCGCACGATATCCAAGCCGCACGATAGCCAAATGGTTTCAAAAAGCTAAGCGACACATCATGTCAATTGAGTTTTATGAAATTTCCATTGACTCAAAGCAGTGTTAAACATACAATGGCGGACTGATTTTTTAACAGATTAATGCTTGACGGAGCGACGCAAATGTATGCGGTAATTCAAACAGGTGGTAAACAGTACCGCGTTGAAGAAGGTACGACCTTAAAAATAGAAAAGCTGGAATTGGGCGAAGGCGACAATGTCGAATTCGACAAAGTCCTGATGATCCAGTCGGGTGATTCCGTAACAGTCGGCCTGCCCTTCATTGAAGGCGGCAAAGTGACAGCAACAGTCATGTCACAAGGACGGCACAAAAAAATTAAAATCATCAAATTCAGAAGACGTAAGCACCACATGAAACATCAAGGTCATCGTCAATATTACACAGAAGTCCAGATCACTGGCATTTCTGCCTAATCAGGAGTTAAAGAAATGGCTCATAAGAAAGCTGGTGGTAGTACCCGTAACGGCCGCGACTCAAATGCAAAACGCCTAGGTGTCAAAATGTATGGCGGCGAAGCGGCAATTGCGGGCAACATTCTCGTCCGTCAACGCGGCACACATTTTCATGCCGGTGACAATGTTGGTTTAGGCAAAGACCATACTCTATTCGCAACAGCCGATGGCAAAGTTGTGTTTCACGTCAAAGGCCCTAAAAGCCGTAAATTTGTCAGCATCGTTCCTGCCGTTTAATTCCGGCACGCTTCAAAGGCTTGGCGGCAAGCCTTTGAAAAACTTGCACAGTGCCTAGGTTAGGCGCGAGCCGTAACCCGACGCATCGAAGCGGCAATTGTCGGGTTACGCTACCGCTAACCCGACCTACATGGCTTGCACAGCCCATCGCAATGTTGTAGCCAAAAAATTTCCTTATCATCCAATAAGGTGGCGTAAATGGCATTATCCATTGAGTTTGAAGCAAACAATCTGTTCGTCATACGCTCATCAGGTGTTTTGGAACGGGGCGACGCTGATGCAATCAAAAAACAAGTCGTCAGCTATATCAAACGGCATGGTCGCGCGACGGGACTTGTCATTATCGACGAAGCCTTTCAAAACGTCTCGGCATTTGCCAGTTGGGATGACGACGAAGATGACGAATTCATCCAGAAACATATCGACCGGCTGGCGGTTGTCGGTGATTTACGCTGGCGGGACAGTGCCATGCTGTTTTTTCTAAACGGCTTTGTGCCGTTCAGCATTGAATACTTCAAGGCTGGTCAAGAGACGTTTGCCAGGGCTTGGCTTAAAAATTGACCTAGCCCATCGCCACGCTATCAATGGTGCCATGCAAGGCGATATTAACATCGGGGCGCAAATTCTCCCCAAACGAAAAGCTCCGCTGTTTGCATGGCGGGGCTTTTTTTGTTTTTAGGTCGTGGTTAAAAAGCTTTGGAGCGCGGTCATCTGACCGCAACATGTAGCGGACAGGATGTCCGCGCTCCAGTTTTTACCAGCACCTCTTTTTACAACTAGGTTTACAGTGTGAACAACCATGAAATTTGTCGATGAAGCAGAAATCCGCGTTGAAGCGGGCGATGGCGGTAATGGCGCGGTCGGTTTCCGGCGCGAAAAATACATCCCTATGGGTGGGCCAGATGGCGGCGATGGCGGCGACGGCGGTTGCGTTTACCTGGTCGCCGTCGAAAACATCAACACCTTGGTGGACTTCCGCTACCACGCCGTGCACAGGGCCGAAAACGGACAAAAAGGCATGGGTGCCAAATGCACGGGCAAAAAAGGCGAAGACTGCTATGTTTCCGTGCCGTTAGGAACCCAGGTTTCCGATGCCGGAACCAATGAGGTGATTGGCGATTTGACCCGCTTGGGGCAAACCTTGCTGGTCGCCCAAGGCGGTTTTCATGGCCTGGGCAACACCCGCTTCAAGAGCAGCATCAACCGCGCCCCGCAAAAGGCCAGCAAAGGCACACCCGGCGAACACCGCCAATTGCGTTTGGAATTGACGCTGATCGCCGATGTCGGCTTGCTCGGAATGCCCAACGCGGGCAAATCCAGCCTAATCCGCGCCGTCTCATCCGCCACGCCCAAAGTCGCCGACTATCCCTTCACCACCTTGCACCCCAACCTCGGCGTTGTGCGTATTGACGATATGCGCAGCTTTGTCATCGCCGACATTCCCGGCGTCATCGAAGGTGCGGCGGAAGGCGCGGGTTTGGGCTTACAGTTCCTTAAACATCTGTCACGCACCGGCCTGTTGCTGCATCTGGTCGATGTCGCCCCCTACGACAGCACCGAATCGCCCGTGCAAGCGGCACAAACCATCATCCGCGAAGTGGAAAAATGGAGCGACAACCTCGCCCACAAACCGCGCTGGCTGGTGCTAAACAAAACCGACCGCTTGCCGGAAGATGAAGTGGACGCACACTGCCAAGCGATTATCGACGACCTGCAATGGACCGGTCCCGTCTTCAAAACCGCCGCGATCAACGGCTCAGGCACACGCGAACTGATGTTTGCGATCATGAATTTTTTAGAACAACAAAAGCGGGGTGATGATGGGCAGGAGTAAATTTGCAAGCGTTAAATAAATCGGCAGTGCTTAAAGCAAAATAAGCGACGCCCATATTGCCTCTATTGCGGCATTACGCTATCGTTGACCCTGTCCAAATACAAAAACCAATTAGGCATCACAATATCAAACCGTCGAGGTCAACAATGAATTGGCAAGAACTCTGTGACAGCAAGGCATTTAAAGACCTGCCATTTAAGGTTGAAACCAACCAATGGGGGAAAATTGAAATGAGTCCCGCAAGCAATGAACATGGCCTCTATCGGGTGTTAATCATTGAATGGCTTATCCGGCTGGCGCAACAGGGCAAGCCGTTGGTGGAATGCAGTATTGAAACCAGCCAAGGTGTAAAAGTCGCCGATGTCGCGTGGGGCAGTTACGGTTTTTTCCAACGCAACAAACGCCAAAACCCTTATCAGGAATCGCCTGAAGTGGTGATTGAAATCATTTCACCGTCCAACAGCCGTGCCGAAATGAACAAGAAAAAACGCCTGTATTTTGCCAAAGGGGCGCGGGAATTTTGGTTGTGTGACAAAGACGGCAAGCTCACATTTTTTAATCCACAAGGACAAATACCAGAAAGCGTGCTTATCCAAGGCTTTCCTCAACGGATTACGATTGATTTTGCTTAGGATGTTGCAATATCGGCATTGCGGTGCATTCGTATACTTAAGTGGTCACAATATTGTTGGACGGACAGAATTCAAAACCAAAGAGATTACACATTGTGAGCAGAACACATTTTCAAAACGCCAAACGCATCGTCGTCAAAATCGGCAGCTCGCTACTGACCAAAGGCGGACAAGGCTTAGATAAAACCGCCATCGCCGCGTGGGTGCAACAAATGTCCGTCTTGCGCCAGCAAGGCATTGATGTCGTGCTGGTGTCATCCGGCTCGGTCGCCGAAGGCATGAGCCGTCTGGGTCTGAAAACCCGCCCCACCACCTTGCACGAACTGCAAGCGGCGGCGGCAGTCGGGCAAATGGGCTTGGTGCGCACCTTCGACGATGGCTTCAAATCCCACGGCCTACATGCCGCGCAAGTGTTGCTCACCCATGACGATTTATCCAACCGCCAACGCTATCTCAATGCCCGCAGCACCTTGCTGACCTTACTGGAATTCGGTGTCATCCCCGTCATCAACGAAAACGATACTGTCGCCACAGAAGAAATCCGCTTCGGCGACAACGACACGCTCGCCGCCTTGGTCGCCAATCTTGTCGAAGCCGAACTGCTGATTATCCTGACCGACCAACAAGGCTTGTTCACAGGCGACCCTAGCGTGTATCCCGATGCCACTTTGATCCCCGAAATCAGCGTCAACGATGACCGTTTGGAAAAAATGGCGGGCGATAGCCGCAGCGGTTTAGGACGTGGCGGCATGTCCACCAAAGTCCGCGCCGCACGGCTGGCCTCGCGTTCCGGCGCGGCAACGGTGATTGCCTGGGGCGGGGCGGCGGATGTGATTGGCACAGTCATTAGCGGACTCCCCATTGGCACATACTTCGTCCCCGATATTGAACCCTTAGCCGCGAGAAAACGCTGGCTGGCAGGGCAATTGCAGATCAGGGGCGTTGCCGTGCTGGATGCAGGCGCGGTTAAGGTCTTGAAAAACGACGGCAAAAGCCTGTTGCCAGTCGGTATCAAATCGGTTTCAGGCCAATTTGAACGCGGCGAGCTGGTCTCCTGTGTCGATGAAAAGGGGGTGGAAGTCGCAAGGGGCCTGATTAACTACGGCATCAACGATGCCCGTCTTATAGTTGGCAAAAGCAGCCCGGAATTTGAAAAAATCCTGGGTTATGCCGACGATGCGGAGATGATCCACCGTGACAATATGGTGTTGATTTAAAAACTGATCTTGCCCGGATTTGACGAACATTCAACTAAGCGACTTTTTAGCTTCAAACGCTTCCAGGCTGACATTATGGAACGGGTAATAAACCCGTTCCGGCAATTGTTTGATTCCACTGCCTACTTCCAAATACCGACAATATTGGTGAAATCATCCGTCCACGGTTTCATATCAAAATACAGCGGCATTTTTTGCCAATCGCCTAGCAGGCTAGTTTTCAGCGGTTCCAAGGTTTTTGCCTGGTTCGCCAACACCACCCAATCGGTCGCCACGACTAGCGGCTGTTCTTCTTGAGGTATAAATTCCTCAATCAACGCCGCCAGATGCAGATTTTCGGCGTGTATGGACAGGACTTTTTTCAGCGATAAATGGCGGTTGGTGATGTGGAAGGCCAGGATGCCGCCCGGTTTGAGCTTTTGGAAATACAGCTTCATCGCCTCTTCGGTGAGCAAATGCGTCGGCACGGCATCGGAGCTGAATGCGTCCATGACCAGCAGATCAAAACTGTGGTCAGGCTCTTTCGCCAACGATAACCGCGCGTCGCCGATGCTCACAAGCGCGGTTTTGTTGCAGTGGCTCAGGTAAGTGAACCAGCGCGGGTCGCTGGCAATGTCCACGACTAGCGGGTCGATTTCGTACAGCGTCCACTGTTGCCCTGGTTTGCTGTAACACGCCAACGCCCCCGCGCCTAAGCCCACACTACCGATACGCCAGTTTTGGTCAACATCATCATACGTTTTGAACAATTGCCCCATCGGCCCAGGGCGGCTGTAGTAGGTCAGCGGGATGGTGCTGAGGTTGGCGGCTAGGCGTTGTGCGCCGTGTTTGGTGGTGCCGTGGAACAGTTCCCGATAGGTTTCTGGTTGGCCTTGTTCATCGGTCAAAGTGCTTTCGCGCACGGCGAGGACACCGAAGAAAGTGCGATCTTGGAACAGGGTGCGCGATGACAAGCTATGCACGCCCAACGCCAGGAAAATAATCGCGCCAGCGGATAAGGCAAATAGTGCAGGTTGTTTGCGGAAGAAGAAAATCACCAGCGTCAACACCATCAAGCTGATGGCGATGGCATCGAAATAATCCAATAAATTGCTGACGCTGAAATACAGCACCAAGCCGATAGCCACCAGCAGGGCAGGTGGGAGCAGTTGCCATAACGCACGTTTGTTGATGGTCAAACCAGGGCGCAATAACAAGGCCGCGATTATCATGATCGGGTATTCGTAAATGCCGTTGAAAATGAACGGCGCGACAAAGGTGTTGAACATCCCGCCCAACATCCCCGCAAACGACATGATCAAATAATAGCGGGTCAGATGCTGGGTATTCGGACGCAATTTCGCCAGTTCGCCGTGGCAGACCATAATCGCGAAGAAAAACGCGATGACGTGTAAAATCAAATACATCCAATACGGTAAATCCGCCGGATTGATGAAAGCATAGGCGATGAATGGTACGAGGAACACGGGCTGGATGCGCACCATCCACGGATGGATGGCGTCATTCCATTTGGAAAAAACGATGATGAATGACAGCAAGTAAACTGTCAGCGGGATGACCCACAACAACGGCACGGAGGCAATGTCGGTGCTGATGAAATTGGTCAATCCCAGCAACAAACTGGAAGGCACTAACGCCAAGGCCAGCCAATGCAATTGTGTGGTGTAGGGGATTTTGTCGGTGGATTCTTTATCGGTTTGCGCTGCTGGCGGGTGGTTTTTCCATAATACCAACGCGCAGGATGCAATCAATACGCCCAAAACCGCATAGCCGACGCTCCAGTCGGTTTGCTGGGCGGCGAGTCCGATATTCGGTTCTAAAACAAAAGGATAGCTTAATAAAGCCAATAAGCTGCCCGTGTTGCTGGCGGCATATAAAAAATATGGGTCGTGGCTAGCATGATGCCCGATTTGCGCGAACCATTTTTGGATCAGCGGCGCGGTGGTGGACAAGACGAAAAACGGCAAGCCAATCGCCAAGCCTAAAGTGGATAACAGCCAGAAAGTCGGGTCGCTTTCAGTCGGTGGTGAGATGGTTTCCGGCAAACCGACAGGCAGGGCCAACACGCTGAGTAAAATTATCCCGGCATGGATGGCGATTTGCTGGGCCGCATTGAAGCGGGTCGAGAGCGTGTGGGCGTACAAATAACCCAAGAACAATATGCTTTGGTAAAACACCATGCAGGTGTTCCACACTGCTGGCGAACCGCCCAGCAAAGGCAGCAACAGCTTGCCGAACAAGGGTTGCAGCACAAACATCAGCGACGCGCTGGTGAATAAGGTGACGGCGAACAGCAAAATCAGGGATAAACGACGGTCGGGCGCAGCATTCATGGCAATTAACTCAGTATTTTTGATCCCCCATGATAAAGCATTGTGCTTTTGAAAGTAAGTGGACGGCGGATGTGGGTTATTTGTTGGTTGTGCGTGATGTTTAGGCGGTTTTATGTTGATCCAGAAACGCTTTCAGAACTATCCAAGGCCATGCAATTGCCGGGCAAGCACAGAAAAATCGACTTGGTTTTGATAAGGCACCACCCCCAACAAGGGCGAAGCTAAGGCCGTAACCAAGGTGGCGATGTTTTCTTCGCGCATTGGCATGTCGGCATCATTGCAAACCGCTATCCAGCCGGCACAAGGCAAGCCGGATGCGGCAATCGCCTGATGCGTGAGTTTGGCGTGGTTGATGCAGCCCAAGCGGATGGCGACGATCAAGATAACCGGCAGCTCCAAGGCTTTTGCCAAATTGCTGATGTCCTGATGTGCGTTGATGGGCGCGTACCAGCCGCCCGCACCTTCGACTAGCACGACGTCGGCCTGGATTTTGATTTGCTTGAAGCTGTCGATAATGGTGTCTATTTTCACCGGATTGGCAACTCCGGCAAGATGCGGCGACACGGCTAGTTCGTAAGCGTAAGGGTTAATCAAATGATATGGCAACGGCAACGAAGCATGGTGTTGCAACAACAAGGCGTCGGCATTTTGCCAGCGTCCATCCTGCCACTGGCAACCCGCCGCAACCGGTTTCATCGCGGCGACGGTATGCCCGCGTTGTTGGTAATATTCCATCAGCGCGACGGTGGCCCAGGTTTTACCCGCATCGGTGTCGGTGCCGGTGATGAAATAAGCGGCATTCATCGTTTTGCTCCCATAATGATGACTTCAAACGTGGCAATGACGGGATCGCCAGGATATGCCGCCATCATGCGCTGGAGCGCGGTTTTGCCAGTCACGTGTGGATTGCGTCCGGGCAGGACATTATGTGCACCGAGCTGTTTCAGTTCCTGCATCAATGCCAAGACCGATTCATAACGGGGGCGGTAAGTCAGCCGCTGGCTGCGGATGTCGCGGAATCCGGCCTGTTTTAAAATTGCATGAAGTTGGTTTTCTTCACAAAAGTCATTGACATGCTGGTAAGCATCCACGCTTGCCCAAGCGGTTTTCAGTTCCTGCAAGGTCCCGTTGCCAAACGTCGAAAACAGGATGCGTCCGTCCGGTTTCAGCACCCGCCGGATGTCACTAAACACGGCGTCAAGGTTATAGCACCATTGCAAGGCCAGATTGGAAAATACCGCGTCTACGCTTTGCCCGGCCAGCGGCAAAGCCTCGGCATCGGCGCACAAATAGCTCACTTTGGCGTTTGCGGCTAGCTTGTCGCGGGTGGCGTGCAACATCGCCAAGGCCATATCCAACGCGATAATGGCTTGGCAAGGGGCTAAGGCCAGCAATTCGCCGGTCAAAAAACCCGTGCCGCAGCCGATGTCCAACAAGGTGCCGCTTTGTTTTGCCCAATCCACCGACTGCAACAAGGCCGCGCCGACCTCGCGTTGCAAATGCGCGGCACCGTCATAGCGGGAGGAGGCGGCGGAAAAAGCCTGTTTGACCTTACGTTTATCTATCAACTTGATTTTCCATAAAATTCTTGAGCAAGATGAGCATCTCCTCTGGATGCGACAAAAACGGCGTGTGGGCGGCGTGTTCGAGCAAACACACTTGCGCGGCAGGTTGGCAATCAGGGATATGTTGGCTGAGTGCGGCGGGCACAAGGCTGTCTTTTTTGCCCAATACGACCAACACCGGCACTGTGATTGCCGCCAAAGCAGGACGCATATCGGCAGTTTTGAGGATGTCCAAACCGCCTTGCAGTGCGGTATTGTCCGGTATGGGGCGTGATAGTACGGCGGTTTTTAAGGATTTCGCCAGTTCTTTTGCGTTGGGCAAAGTCATAACCTGGATCGCCAAAAATCGCGTCAATGTCGCCTGTGTGTCTTGTTGCAGATTGGCGGCGAAACTGTCCAGCACATCCGTCCGCATTCCCGCCCAGTCATCTTGCTGTAGGAAACACGGGTTGCCCGCCACCAAAACTAGGCGGTTGACGCGTTCAGGAAAACACCGCGCCATCTCCAGCGCCACCGCCGAACCCAACGACCAGCCCAGCCAGCAACAGGGTTCATCCGGCAAAGTTTGCGCCAGCATGTCAGAGATATTTTCCAATGTGAACGGCGTAATCAGGTCGCTATGCCCATGCCCGGGCAAATCAACCAGCGTGACTCGATGATGCGAGGCAAGTTGTTCGGCAAAATCCTGCCAGATGCCGCTGTGCATCCCCCAGCCGTGGATGAGGACGATGGGTTTGCCGGAGCCTAGGGTTTGGTGGTGGAGTTTTTGCAAGGGATTAGAATCCTTTCGTGGTTTAACTCTAGTTTTTAAAGACGCAGACATCAAGTTTCAGTCAACCTGTCCAGATAGGGGCATAATTAACTTCACGCTAGGGAAATAAGTGCTGAACCTGCCTTTATCGCGCGTCACCAAACCATAGCCAGACACGGCGGCATGGGCGCCGATGAAAAAATCGGGTAGCACGTTGCCTTTTCCCCCCTTACGCTTTTTGTAATCCAAATAGGCTTTCCCTGCAAGGAACAAGGCTTCTTTAGGAAGCGGCTTTATGGGTAAACGCAAATGCACAAACAATGCTTCGACCTCTTCAAACCGTTGGAAGCCGATGGAGCATTCGGCGTAAATAATAGGGTTGATCACCATTTTATTGTCGCCATCCAGCTTTTCCAAAGTTCCCGCACTCCATTCATGCCAATCGCTGGATTTATCGGCAAGGTCGGTGATGATGCAACTGTCAATTAGGATGACGGTCACAGTCCGCCCCGTGTCAGTGCCATGATTTCCTCGGTGGACAGGGTTAGTTTTGCGGTTTTATGGGCGGTACGGAAACGGCTTACTGGTTTATCGGTAACTTGGTTTTTTTCGATGCTTTTTTCGATATACCAGCGGCCTTGCTCATCTTGCCGGAAATTGATTTCCGTTTCAGCGGGCAATATGCCCATGCTTTCCCGAACGTTGAGTGGAATGGTCACTTGGCCTTTTGTGGTTACGCGCATGATGGCAATCCTGTTTGTGGGTAATACTTTAATGGTAATACCCGATGGCGTGAAAATCAATCATGGTCATGCCCATCAGTCCAGGGCGGACATTTTCTGCCACTGCCGATGATCAACCCAAGGGCGGCTAATAAACCATCAACCATCGACTCTTCATGCGCCGCCGATAAAGTCACCCGCAACCGTGCAGTTCCTTGTGCCACAGTCGGCGGACGGATCGCGCTGACCAAAAACCCTGCTGCCAATAAGGCATTGCTGATTGCTACGGTGCGATGGCTGTCGCCAATTACTATCGGTTGGATAGGCGAAGACGAGGGCATCAATTGCAAACCTAGTTGTTCGGCACCATCGCGGAAACGCGCCACTAAGCTATTGAGTTTCTCCCTGCGCCAATTTTCGGTTTGAATAATATGTAGGCTGGCGCGGGTGGCTTCGGCAACGGCAGGTGGTAAAGCCGTGGTATAAATATAAGTCCGCGCCGATTGGATCAAGGTTTCGACCAACACCTCAGATCCCGCGACAAACGCGCCAAAGGTGCCAAAACCTTTGCCCAATGTCCCCATCAGCACTTGCACATCGTCCTGCACCAAGCCGAATTGCTCCAATAAACCGCCGCCGTTTTCACCCAACACGCCCAAACCGTGCGCGTCATCGACCATCAGCCACGCATCGTGTTGTTTTGCCACTGCCGCCAATTCCGGCAAAGGCGCGACATCGCCATCCATGCTGAACACACCATCGGTAACGACCAATTTATTGCCCGTCGCTTGAGCTAACAATTTCGTCAAATATTGAGTGTCAGCATGGGCATAGCGTTTGAATTTTGCCCCCGATGACAAACCGCCGTCCAGCAAGGACGCATGGTTCAGGCGGTCTTCAAACACCGCATCACCGTGCCCGACCAAGGCGTTGATCACGCCGATATTCGCCATATAACCCGTGGAAAACAGCAACGCCCGCTCGCGTCCGGTAAACGCCGCTAGTTCATCTTCCAGCGCATGATGCGCCGTGCTATGCCCGCAAATCAAATGCGCCGAACCGCTGCCCACGCCGTAAGTGTCGGCGGCATTTTTAAACGCCTGTACCACCGCCGGATGGTTTGCCAGCCCCAAGTAATCGTTGCTGCAAAAATTGATGACGGTTTTGCCGTTTAATTGCAGATGGATGCCTTGCGGGGAAGCTACGATGCGGCGGGAACGGTATAAGCCTTGTTGGGTGAGCTTATTGAGATTGTGGGTTAAATGTTGAAAGGGCATGATTGGATTGGGTTTGTAGGTTGGGCTGAGGAACGAAGCCCAACCTATCGGAGTGACAAATGCTGGGTTACGCTACCGCTAACCCAACCTACGAAACTTGAAAAGTTGTCATTAACGAGCGGTCTGAAAAAGTGATAGGGAATTCTTCCAAATAAAGTTCGGTGGCTTCTTGTAGATTTGCCAAAGCCTCTTCAATGCTATCGCCTTGGCTGGTTGTGCCTGTTTCCGGGTTTAAGGCGACGTAGCCGCCTTCAGGGGCGGGGTTAAGATTGCGGAGAGTTCCATGGTTTTTCCTACAAATCGGAATTGCTTAGTTAGCGTCGCCAAATCCAACCGACTTGGTTAATATATCTCTTCAACGGAATAAAAACTGAATATATCCGTTCTCGTGATATTCATAATATGGAGAATGTCCGGCCTTTTATCAACAAGCCGTTTAAGGATGCCACGTGTCAAATCCTTTTCGGCATGATGGATTGCCCGATGGCAATATGGGCAAAGGCTGAAAATATTTTCTATAGTATCGAGTTTCTTGGGTAGCACTTTTTGTAACGCCATCGGAATTAAATGATGGGCTTCAAGATAGGGTCTTTGTGTATGACGTGAAATGAAAAGGCTGTGCGACGCACTGTATTCACATCGGTATTTTTCGATTTTAATTCTTTCCAGAGCTAGGTTCCGGTCTCTTGAAAACACATCGCGTGCTTGCAATGTATTGATTTTTATTGCGTCCAACTCTAACAACGAATCCTGATACACGTTTTCTGTTCCATCATAGACGATGATGATATTTTCATCCCGCCATTGTGCCTCTGCCATGCTGCCAATCCGGATGGCACTATTGTGTAAAAACATAAATAAAACGAATGCCATCAATAATAAATATCGTCGCTTTGAGCTAGGTGCGGTAACTCAAAGTTCGACCTTCTCAAAAATGAATTCCCTATGATAAACAAGGAATTCTGAATGGGGTATAAATTTTTCTGGCAATGAAATTGGCTTGCCGTCATAAGTCCAAATGGCTGAATAAAAAAAACCATCTGTTTTTTCTTTGTACTTTTTTGAAACGTTAACCGTCATATCCTCAGAAATCGTAATTATGCCGACATCAAATGCTTTGTCATGCAACATAGACAGACAAAGCCCATTGCTGGGATTAAGACGATTAGCCTCATCAATCCTCCAGGGAACGATATGGCTAGCCACTAACAGTTTTGAAATTGCCAACCCAGTGATGCAGCAACGATAGTCATACGCACTAAGCACAGCCCGCCTAAAAAAATTCTGACCAATTCGTGATGTTGTTTGGATTGCCTTGTTGCTCCCAGTGTAATCAATAAAATTATTTGGCTCGGAAGATTCATAAGTGTCTACGGACAACTCCATTATTCCAAAAGCATTTGTTGCTTGTTCAACTTTATTAGCGAAGCTTTCCCAGTCTGCTTGCATTTCTTCCCACATTGCCCTGTCAGAAGCCGAAGCACCTTTCAATCCTTTGCGTCCAGATGATGTTATTGCTGGATCAAGGCTAGCAATATTAGATAGTTTCATCGCTAATGCAGATGGAGTTCTGCCAATCATTTCAGCATATTTGATGATTTCAGGATTTCGAAAGTGCAGTTTTCCAAAAGGAATTTGACAATATAGATTAAAGGCAACCAACAATTGGTTGCGAGTCCAACCCGTTTTTGTAGTCATTATTTCCTTCCATTTATAGGGAAAACTATCTCTTACCTGTTATAAGGCACATCTGTTATATCGTTGATGACCGCGTAACTGAACGAATAGCCGAGTGCTTCGATAGTCTTTTTGATAATGGCAAACGTATTGCCTTTGTCATGTCGCACCAGGTTTTTGACATTTTCCAGAAAAATTACGGCAGGACGTTTTGCCGCCACAATCCTCATCACGTCAAAAAACAACGTGCCTTGGGTTTCGCAAGCAAAACCGTGGGCGGTATTTAACGATGTCCGTGCGGAAACCCCTGCCAAACTGAACGGCTGGCAAGGAAATCCTGCGCACAGCACATCATGGTCAGGTATGTCGTGTTCAGAAATAGTGGTGATGTCACCTGCGGGCAGTTCGCCAAAATTGTCGAAATAGGTGGTTTGCGAATCTTTGTTCCATTCGCTGGAGAATACACATTTTCCGCCAACAGACTGCATAGCCAGGCGAAAACCGCCTATGCCAGCAAACAGGTCAATAAACTTGAATTTACCCATTTCAGGCGCAGGAAACTCACCGTTGATTGCGGAGAAATGGTTATGTTCTATTTTATACATGTTAAAAATCACTTGAGTTATGTGATGAAAAGCATTTTTGTTGGATAACATGCTTATGTTAATTGTTTCATAAGTAATCGCTCCATAAATTTCAAAATTGGAAGTGCGATTACTTATGAAACAATTAACAACCTATTGATTGGATTTATTAATCGCCCCATAAGTTCGCGCACAGTATGATAAGGTTACTGTGCGCGAACTTATGGGGCGATTAATATTGTGCTTAACATGTTCTTTACTTTGCAAGATATTTACTGATTTCCCAATTGGTTGTTTTGTATCCATGTCCTACAGCACGATCTACTATGCAACAGCATAACTAGACCCACCCGAATGCAGCCCCAAACGGTCAAACAACGCCACATCATGGTTAGTCATCGGGTTATCCGTGGTCAGCAATTTATCGCCATAAAAAATTGAGTTTGCGCCCGCCAGGAAGCATAAAGCCTGCATTTCGTCGCCCATATCTTTGCGGCCTGCGGAGAGGCGGACGCGCGAAGTCGGCATGAGGATGCGGGCGACGGCGATGGTGCGGACGAACACTAGCGGGTCGAGTTTTTCCGTGCCCATCAGCGGCGTGCCTTCGACTTGTACCAGCATGTTGATCGGGACGCTTTCCGGGTGTTTTGGCAGGTTCGCCAATTCGATCAACAGCTTGGCGCGGTCTTGTTCGCCTTCGCCCATGCCGACGATGCCGCCGCAGCAGACGTTGATGCCGGCGTCGCGCACCCGTGCCAGCGTGTCCAAACGGTCTTTATAGGTGCGGGTGGTGATGACTTCGGAGTAGTAATCTTCCGAGGTGTCCAGATTATGGTTGTAGTAATCGAGTCCGCCTTCTTTTAGCCGTGCAGTTTGGCTGTCGGTCAACATGCCCAGCGTCACGCAAGTTTCCATGCCTAAGGCTTTGACGCCTTGCACCATTTCCACGACGCGCTCGATGTCGCGGTCTTTCGGTTGCCGCCAGGCCGCGCCCATACAAAAACGCGATGCGCCTTGGTCTTTGGCTTGTTGCGCGGCTTGCAGGACTTTATCTATCGGCATCAGGGCTTCGGGGGTCAGGCCGGAATCGTAACGCGCACTTTGCGGGCAATAGCCGCAGTCTTCTGAACACGATCCGGTTTTGATGCTGAGCAAGCTGCTGATTTGTACTTCGTTCGGGTCGAAATGTTCGCGGTGGGTGCTTTGGGCCTTAAAGATCAGGTCGTTGAAGGGGAGGGCGAACAGGGCTAGCACTTCGGCTAACTGCCAATCGTGGCGTAATACAGACATAAGGGATAACTCCGGCTATAGTTATTGCTAAGCGTAAAACCACACTTATCAACTTGTTATTATGAATTTGGTATACAACTGGCTGGATATTATACAGGATTACCTGTTGCCGCCTACCTGTCTGTTATGTGGGAATCCAGGAATGCCGCATCGTGACTTGTGCCAGCCTTGCCACCAGCAATTGCCGCGCAATACCCAATGCTGCTACCAATGTGCCGACCGTCTGCCAACGCCATCATCCGCGCCGATGTTGTGTGGCCGTTGCCTAAGCCAGCGTCCGGCGTTTGATGAAACTTATGCGCCGTTTGTTTACGGAGATTCCTTGCGTTATTTGGTCATGGGCTTGAAATTTGGCGCACAGTATAAAAACGCCCGTTTGCTGGGGCATTTGTTGGCCGGGCATCTACAAAAAACCGCCGAAAAACCGGAGTTGATCTTGCCTGTGCCGCTACACAACAGCCGCTATCGGCAACGTGGGTTTAACCAGGCGATAGAAATCGCCCGCACGGTCAGCAAAGAGATACAAGTGCCGCTGGATTTGCACACTTGCCGACGGCGGCATGACACGCCGCATCAGAGCAATCTGACGGCTAAACAGCGCAGGAAAAATATCAAAAACGCCTTTGCCGTGGTCAAGCCTATCACCGTCCGGCATGTCGCGGTACTGGATGATGTGATGACTACTGGCTCAACGGTGCATGAGCTGGCAAAGGTGTTAAAAAAGGCGGGGGTGGCTAGGGTGGATGTGTGGGTTTGTGCGCGGGCGTGATGGCTGCCGCCATTTTCTGGATAGCTCAGCCCGCCACCAGATAACCAAAGCGTTTAAGGCGATGGCGCAGGATGTTGCGGCTAATGCCCAGCAAGCGTCCAGTTTGCACCTGGTTGCTTTCGCAGTAGGCATAAGCCGTGCGTATGATGGCTTCTTCGATCATTTCAAATAAATTATCGGACGGTTGTTCGTATAAGGCGAGCAAGGCGTCTTCCAATGGTTTCAACGGTGTGGAGGCCACCACATTCGCCGGGCGGTTACGTGCGAATCCGAAATCGGGGTTTAAATGCAGGTCAGCGGCGGTCACTTTGCCATTTTTGCAAATGAGCAAGGCGTGATGGATCACATTTTGCAGTTCGCGGATGTTACCAGGCCAGGCATAGCTCATAAGGGTGCGTTCGGCATCAGCACTCAAATCGACATCGGTCAGTTTCAGCCGGTTGCTATATCGCCCCATGAAATGCCAGACCAAGGGCAGAATATCGCCGGGACGTTCGCGCAGCGGCAATAAATCCAGCGACGCGACATTCAGGCGATAATACAAGTCTTCACGAAACCGTCCTGCCTGCACGGCTTCAGCCAGATTGACATTGGTCGCCGCCACCAGCCGCACATCAATGGGGATGGGGGTTCTGGAGCCGACACGCACCACTTCTTGCTCTTGCAAGACGCGCAAGATTTTCACTTGCGTGGACATGGGCAAATCCCCGATTTCATCGAGAAACAAGGTCCCGCCATTCGCCGCTTCAAACCAACCGCTACGCGTGTTGAGGGCGCCGGTGAACGCGCCGCGCTCATGTCCAAACAATTCGCTTTCCACCAAAGATTCGGAAAATGCGCCGCAGTTTACCGCGATAAACGGGCCGGTTTGACGTTGGCTAAGTTTATGGACTTGCCGCGCCACCAATTCTTTACCCGTACCCGTTTCGCCGATAATCAGCACCGTTGCATCGCTAGGCGCAATCCGCTCGATATATTCCAGCAGGTGGATTGAGGCCGGATCGGCAAACACCAGCGCGGTTGCGCGGACGGAAGTGGCGTGGGCATCAGGATTCGGTAAGGTAATTAGCGGCTCACCGTTAAAGAGATGGCGGTGGGTGGTTTTGTTTGAATCCCTGTAATTATCCATAGACGATAACCCATGTTATGAAACCATCATGAGTGCAAAAACAAAGTTGCCATAGTCTATCCATCCCTGTGGATGAGCTATAGTTCCAATTCGGTCTTTGCGTAGGCAGGTACTCTAACAGCCTATGGGGCTAATTGAAAAATGACAAATTGTCATGTTGTTATCTAATTTTGACATATACATGGCATCATGCAGGAAAATGCGAGATATTGCTTTGATTTTGCCGACAAATAGCGGTTTGATGGACCATCTGGAAAGTTGGCCATGAAAGCTTAATGGCAAACGATAAGTAGGTGTGCAAAAGTGTTTTTACATTTGATTTTTACAGGATTAACCCCCGCTATTTTTACCGCAACATTGAGGAAGCATCGTCATTCCGGCAATCCCTGCCGGAATGACGGCATTCTCTTAAAATGTTAAAAATAAAGGTGTGCAAAATATCCATTTTAAAGCAGCTAAATCGATGGATTAGATACGCGTCAATCGTGATAAGCGGTTTCGCCATGCTCGCAAATATCCAAGCCTTCGCGTTCAGCATCCTCGTCCACACGCAAGCCGACGACTTTGTCAACGAGTTTATACGCAACGTAAGATACACTGCCTGACCAAATCAAAGTCACTATCACGCCCCAAAGTTGGCTTTGCAACTGCGTAAAGATGCTGTATTCGCCAAAACCATTTGCCACATAATCGTAGACGCCGGTGCCACCTAAGGCAGGTGAGGCGACGAACGCGGTGCCCAGCGAACCGAGCATGCCGCTGATGCCATGTACGCCGAAGACGTCCAGGGAATCGTCGTAGCCCATCGCGTTTTTCAACATCGTCACGGCCCAAAAACACACGGCTCCAGCCAATAATCCCAGGACGATTGCACCCATTGGCCCGGACCAACCACACGCCGGGGTAATTGCGACGAGTCCTGCCACCGCGCCGGAAGCCGCGCCCAACATACTGGGTGTGCCGCGCATGTACCATTCCGCAAACATCCAGGCCAGGGCCGCAGAGGCCGTCGCCAGCAACGTGTTGGCAAACACCAGTCCAGCCGCACCGTTCGCCTCCAGATTGGAGCCGACATTGAAACCGAACCAACCGACCCATAACAAGGCCGAGCCGATCATCGTCATCGGTACATTATGCGGGGCCATTGAATCCCGTCCAAACCCCAGCCGTTTACCTACCAGCAAACACCCCACCAAACCAGAAATCCCGGCATTGATATGCACTACCGTACCACCGGCAAAATCCAGCGCGCCTTTTTGGAAAATAAGCCCCGCCGTATCGGTTGCCGCTGCCGCCGCCGCCGCGTCGGTATAGGCGTCGGGCCCTGCCCAGTACCAGACCATGTGGGCGATAGGCAGATACGAAAAGGTAAACCACAAAAACATAAACATCAGCACGGCGGAAAATTTGATCCTTTCCGCGAACGCACCCACAATTAAAGCGGGGGTGATGGCGGCGAAAGTCAATTGGAACATCGCATAAATATATTCCGGGATATACACGCCCTTGCTGAACGTCGCCACCACCGAGTCGGGGTTCACGCCCCTAAGAAAAACCTTATCGAAGCCGCCGAAAAACAGGTTGCCTTCGGTAAACGCGATGCTGTAACCATATAAAGCCCACAATACAGCCACCATGCAGAAAATCATAAATACCTGCATTAAAATGGAAAGCATATTTTTTGCCCGCACCATACCGGCGTAAAACAAGGCCAAGCCCGGGATTGTCATCAGAATGACCAGGACAGTGGCGACAATCATCCAACTGGTATCGCCCTTATTCGGGATAGGCAGGGCAACGGCTTCCTGTGCCAATAATGTCCCCGAATAGAGCAACGGTGCTAATAATGCGAAAGGCTTTAATGGTATTGCCATGTGGTTTCTCCTAACTTCAGTTATCTCTCAAGGCGTTTGGGCTTTGGAGGTGGTCATATCGGAACAAGGGGGATTTAGAACGTGTTTTAAAAGCTGCTACACGGTTCGATTGCTGCGTTGCGCGGTGCTCGAAATCCTCATGTACTCCAGTACACTCCGGTTTCTCCGCTCCGTGCGCCTCGGCACACCGCTACGCTGCTCTGTCCATAGACCCCCTTGAGGGGCGTTGCCCTACCTCTGTCCATAGACCACCCTTGTGGTGGCATCCCGGCAGTCGTTGCGCTCGAACCGCTCGCGACGCTTTTAAAACACGTTCTTAGGGCGATTCCACCTTGCTATCGGGATAGAACCAGCAGGAATCGCGCCAATATCCTTTCAATCTGGATTAGCAAGCGGCGACAGCATGGGGCGGTATCGGCTTGCACCAAGTTTAAACAAGCAATGAGCTGTTTGCGCGTTTTTAGTGCAGTATCTTTTATCCGTGATCTACGCGTTTTAATTCGTGTTTCAATTTAAAGGCTTCGTCGCTTGGCTTGCAACGTAGTTCTTGTGGCTATCAAGATGCCTTCGGTTTTGAAATATCGATGGGGCTTGAGGATAAGGCCGCGTCCCACAATCACTAGATGCTAGCTTGTAGGGATTACTTTTGTTATTTCAATCCTTAATCACTTGTTGCCTAACTGAATATTCATGTCGTCTCTGCTTGGTTGACGGTGAGGGTCTGCTTGGAAGATCCGCTTAAATGTTACGATAAATGCCCGGCAAGCGACCGTTAGTCAAAGCCTGTTTGCCTTACCTATCCATTGTTAGTTTGGCACAATCAATGCTTGGTCACTGGAGTTACCTACATCAACCTACTCACAAAGTGAGATAATTCATTATGCCCCAAGCAATAGAAGGCACTTTCAATCCCGCTTTCCATTTTCTGGGATTGATCCAAAAAGCGATGTCTGATGGAATCACACGCCATTGTGTCCATGCAGGCTCCCCGGAAGTTTATCTTGTTCCTGCGGAACAGATCTATTACACCGCCCATCCTGACATCAAGGCCCTGGAAGCTTTATGCCTTGCTGCGCCGTTTGATTTCAGCGTGGAGTTGGCACCTGATTGGCGGCCCGACAAAGACCAAGAAGTGCGGGCTGCACGGATGGTGATACATCGAAAGGTTCCGGCAGAAGGCACCGAAATGCTAGGGCGTCCCCTCCAAGAACTGCTCTGGTACGCCGCCCTTTGTGGTTCGGGAGGACAATTGCTGCAAGGCTGCTATGCCGATACGCAGGTAAGCTTGACGTCTTGTCCCGATTTTTCCCATTTGGTCCACAGGGAGTTCGATCCGGTGTTGGCGGCGTCCCTGCTCGAAAAAAGCGCGGCGTTGACCACCGTATCAGAAACCACCGGAATTCCCCTGGCGCAGGTCTTCGAATTTTACAATGCCTGTGCCGCACTCGGTTTGATCATGGTCGAACCTGAAAATGTATTCGATCCTGCCAATTACCTGCTTGGCCTGCTCCAAAAGGCGGATGCCGACCGGCAAATACGGCGTTGCGAACTGACGGGCCATGCTGCCATTTATCTTGTCCCTGATGAAGGAAGATATTACACCGAAGCAGATCCAGCCGAGCTTGCCAAACTCTGCGCGGCACAATTGTCGGAGCTAGAAGTGAGTATCGTGGACAACAATAGTGGCGAAGAAGAAATCGTACAAGTCGGGCGGACAAGGATACGCCGCAAAAAAGAACCGTCCTTACCCAAACTGCCCGGACATCCGCTTTCCGAATTGATGTTCCATGCGGCCTTGTATGCCTCGCAAGGACGCCTGCTTTCCGGCTACAACCTGAATGAAGCCGTCCGTCTCAAGAGCTGGCCGGACAAAGCCCTGCTCAAGGAGGCCGCGTCCATCAAGGAAGAGAGATATTTCTTTCCGTTAGCCGCGTTCATGAGCACCAAGGCGGCTTGCCTCACCGATATTGCCGAAGCGACCCAACTGCCTTTGGAGCGGGTGATTGATTTCCACAACGCCTGTGCCGTTGCGGATTTACTGGAGCACCCCTCTTGAAGTGAAAAATAGGCTCTATATGGATTTTGGGGTCTTTATTATTTGTAATAACTGATGTTACGCACGACTTCCTTTTGTCCACGACCCGTAGAGCGCGAAGCGAAAAAGCACGAAAGGATCCTGAGCATTTATTTGGCTTGGATTGGTCGGGGCGGGACGGTGGGGTCAAAATCCCGTCCTTAATCGTTACGGGCTTGCGTTAGAAAGCGAAAAAGGCTAGGGGAGCATTTCAAGTTGCCGCTTATTTGCTCACGAAGGCGTCAGTGAGTTTTTTCGTGCCTTTCGTGGACAATGCGTAATATCAGTTAATAAATAAGCGACTATAAATACCCCCGTCATTCCGGCCGACCCTCGCTACGCTCTCCCTGCCGGAATGACGACCAATAAAACTTGTGTAGATACTTATGCCTTACGTCGGCACATCCTAATAAATCGTCGCCTGGCGACACCAAAAGCCATCACGGCAAAAACTGATCGGTCATCAAACAAAAAAATCAAAACTCATCTGCCCGCTTTCATCGGGTTTGCGGAACAAATCGGTACGCAAGGCGGGTAAGCCTTGATCCAATTGCAAGCGTTTGCTGATCAAACGGAAACGTTGGGCGAGCAAATCGGCGTAACTGCCGGTACCAGTCATGCGCTGGGGAAATGCCGGATCGTAGGTTTTGCCGCCGCGACAGTCGCAGACCAGGTTCATCACATGCCCGGCTTTCAAGGGGTAATTCTCACGCAGCCATTCCTCAAACAAATCCGCCACTTCCAAGGGTAAACGCAGCAAAATGTACTCGGCACTCATTGCTCCTGCCACATGGGCTGCTTTGACGATGTTTTCCAGCTCGTGGTCGTTTAAGGCGGGGATTACGGGCGCAACCATCACGCCTGCCGGAATGCCCGCTGCCCTTAATTTTGCCAAAGCTTCCAAGCGCCGTTGCGGTGCGGCGGCGCGTGGCTCTAAATTCCGCGCCAATTTGCGGTCTAGCGTCGTGACTGACAGAAACACCGATACCAAGCCAAGTTCCGCCATTTCCGACAGCAGGTCAATATCGCGCTCGACCAATGCCGATTTGGTGACGATGCTCACCGGATGCCGCACATCCGCCAACACTTCCAAAATCTGCCGCATGATTTTGTACTGGCGTTCCAAGGGTTGGTAAGGGTCGGTGTTCGTCCCCAAGGCCAAGGGCGCACAACGGTAATTGCGCTTGCCCAGTTCTTCGCGCAACACCCGCGCGGCATCGGGCTTGATCAGGATGCGGCTTTCAAAATCCAGGCCGGGGGATAGGCCCAAATAGGCATGGGAAGGCCGTGCGTAGCAATAAATGCAGCCGTGTTCACAGCCCCGGTAGGGGTTGATGGATCGGTCGAACGGCAAATCCGGCGAATCATTGTAGTTGATCACCGACTTGCTGCTGTCGATGAGGGTTTCGGTTTTCAGCGGCGGCAACTCGGCATCCAAGCTGCCCCAGCCGTCGTCGTCCGCCACGCTGTCTTGCTTTTCGTAACGTCCGGCGGTGTTGCTGATGCTGGCACGGCCTTTGTAGATTAAGGGGTTGGGCATGTGTTGAAGTGTGGGGGATTTAGAATAATCCGGAAATTGTAGATAAGCCGACGATGAAATAGATTTTCAGATCCCCTCGAAACAAAAAGCGCATCGTTGGGGTTTCCTTACCCCAACGATGCGCTTTTGAATAGCAAGACGATTGTTTATAACAAATCAACGCAACAAATCAATAACGCCTTGGGTGGTTTCTTCTTGGACTTTAGCTTTGACGGCTTCTTTAGCATTGTTTTTTAGTGCGTCCGGTGTCCTTGTCACCGCATTTTTTAAGGTATTGGCTTGATCCAACGTTTGTTTGGCGGCTTCGATATTTTTAACCGCATCGGGTGCAACGGCGGTGGCGGAGTCGGTGATTTTTTGTTGGACGGCTTCTTTGGCGCGTTCTTGTGCTTGTTGTTTTAAGGCTTCAGGGGATGCGTTTTTTAATTCGTTGGCCTGTTCTACCGCTTGGCTAACCGCTTCGGCATTTTTTACTGCTTCAGGCGCGGCTGTGGTAGCCACATCTTTCGCAACTTGTTTGGCTACGCCTTCGAGCAGGCCAAAATCCGCCAATGCGGCATTGGATGCGATGAACAGCGTGGCCAATAAAACGGTTTTGTTTCTCATGATTTATTCCTCGTCGAGTGGTGGATTGAAAGTCCAGAATACTATAACGAACATTAACCCACCATAAATAATTCCATATCATATTCCAGCCCGGCAGGATTTCCCAGGTAATATCCAGCTCCGGCCCACGACTGCGGATGACGCGCGTGACGACCGAAAAACGGGGGTGGTTGATCTTATCGGGGTCGGCCGTGGCAACGTTAGTCTTGGTCAAATCGTAATAAGCCAGCGTGGCCCCGCAAGCGTCCGCCGAAAAACTCGGTTTTGATGCCGCCTTCATTCGGCGCCGATGGGGGGAGAAGGCTTGCCGGGAAAAAACGGTGCCGGTGTTGGCTCCGAAACTTTCCACATAGTTGGCGTACAGGCTTAGCTTAGATAAGTTGCGTATTGAATCCAATGGCAAGTATCTTTGCCAGCTTTCTTAGCGCAATGCTTTAAAAGGCAATTGTAATAAGCGTACAAAACTTAATTCTGTCGCTAGGCGGAGTGCGGGCAAGCCGATGGGCATCGTGGTTTGAGCTTGTTGCGGTTCTGGTCGATAAGTTTTAAACAGCTTATCCCAGAAAACGACGGAGAATCCGTAGTTGCTATTGGTTTCTTCGGGCAAGGTGGAATGGTGGATACGGTGCAGATCCGGCGTGATGAGTAGCCAGCGCAAGGCTTGCTCCAATTGGGTGGGGATATGGATATTGCTGTGGTTAAACGTCGCCGCGCCGTTCAGGATAATTTCGAACACCACCACCGCCAGCGGATTTGCGCCGATTAAAATGATGCACAGGGTTTTATAAACCATCGACAAGAGTATTTCCAGTGGATGGAAACGCACGGCGGTGGTGGCGTCAATCGCCAAATCGCTATGATGCACTTGATGCAAACGCCAGATTATCGGGAGGTGGTGGCTGGCGACATGTTGCCAGTAAATGGCTAAATCCAGCCAGAATAAGGTCACGAGCATTGACAGTGCAGGTGCCGCATCCAGCCAATTCAACAACCCCACGCCTAGTGTTTGGGCGTAATCCGCCGCCAGATACGCCATGCCGCCGATAGATACCCGCATCAGCAGCATATTGACGGCGGCAAGGCCAAGATTGATGGGCCAGCGTTGCTGGCGGTCAATATGGGCTTTACGTCGGGGGATTAGCGTTTCCAAGCCTATCATCAGGGCGAAAATGCCCGCCGCCATTGTTAATCTTAGCCACGTTTCCATAATCGCCCCTTGGCATAGATTGCCGCCAGTTTGTCAGGATGGACACCGCAAGCAAAGCAGCCGCGCAGCCACCACATCAATAAAATGGTTTGAAAAACGCCGTGTTGTTGCCAGCGGCGGCCTGAGCTGGTCACTTTGGCTTTTAGGCACACGGGCTTGCTGATTTTGTTTAGGGCTTTGCTTAGGGCGATGTCTTCCATCAGGGCAATTTCAGGATAAGCACCGGCGGCGGTAAAGGCCGTGCGGGTGACAAATAGCACTTGGTCGCCTGTCGCAATACCGGTCAGACGCGAACGCCAATTCATCATAAACGCGATGATTTTCAACATGAAATGCTGTCCACTGAGTTGTACGTCAAAACGTCCCCAGTGGTGGGCATCGTCCAGATGTGCGGTGATTTGTTCTAGTGCGTGTCCGGGCAGGTAAGTGTCGGCATGGAGAAAAACCAGCACGTCACCTATTGCTTTTTCTGCGCCGAAGTTCATTTGACTGGCGCGTCCTGGTTTTGAAACCAATACCTTATCGACCCAAGCTGCCGCCAATTTGACGGTATCATCGACACTGCCGCCATCGGCTACAATCAGCTCACATGCAGGACGCAATGCTTGCAATGCCAGCAGGCAGGCTTCAATACCGGCGGACTCGTTTAGCGTAGGGATGATGATGGAGAAGTGCATGGGCTGGCCTTTTGTCCAAGCGTGTTAAAACGTAAGCCATATTATGAAATGGCATAAAACGGCTTCCAACGCCAAAAAGTTATCCCCATAAAAAAAGCTTTTGTGAATGCCACAAAAGCTTTTTAACACAGTTTATTAACAACCAATAAAGCTGATATGGTTATTTTGTGCTTACATTGGTTGCAGTCAAACCTTTAGGGCCTGATTCGACATCGAAAGTGACTTTTTGACCTTCGGTCAACGTCTTAAAGCCTTCGCCTTGGATCACGGAATGATGCACGAACACATCTTCGCCGCCTTCGGTGGGTGCGATAAAACCAAAACCTTTAGTGTTGTTAAACCACTTTACAGTACCTGTTGCCATTGGAAAACTCCTGAAATTAAAACTTACGGTAAAACAGAACTACAACATTGATGACCGGATAAGCATTAAAAGGGACTTCCACTGGCTCAACATCTTGACTCTGTGGGTGCGGATTGTACTGATATTTTTTATTCGATGCTATTTCTCAACACAAATGCCTGAAAAATTGTGATGCAGGTTTTTCAGGTTTTACCGATCTGATAAGCCTAAATGTAACTGTTCCATGTTTAAACGGGTTTAAACGGGCTTAAAATAAAAGCTTTCAAGGCTTTTCAGACAATAAATACAAACCGTCCAACACCAAAGAATTGGGGCTGACCATGCCGATGACTTCGCGGTTGGCGATGACGGGTGCGCGGACCAAATTATAATCGGCGAACAAGCGCGAGCAATAACGGATGTCCATCTCAGGATGCACGGATATGACCGGTTTGCTCATGATTTCATAGACATTGACACGTTCCGGTGCGCGGTCTTTTGCCAACACATGGCGGGCTATATCGCCGGAATTGATGATGCCGTATTCGTCATCTTCATGGCGTTTGTTGACAATCAGCACCGAGGTTTTTTGCGACTTCATGATATGCAAGGCTTCGGCGACGGTGGCGATGCCGTCTATCCTGCCAAAATCGGTTTTCATGACATCCTTGACACGGATGACTTGCGGTTTTTCAATCATAATTTGTCCTCAATTTCATGGCTTAATATTTCCATCTGGCGGGTCACGCCGATAGCGTCTTCGACATCGATTTGAAAAGCGATGCCGGTTCCGGGTTTGTTGTCAAAGTCCGCGACGCTGGCGATTTTCTCCAAAATATGGCGGCTCAGATGTTCTTCGACCAGCATCAGCAGCACATCGCGTTGGGTTTCCAACGTTAGGCCAAAAAACGTCCTCGACTGTTTCAGGCCCTCGCCACGGGCATTGTTGATCACGGTCGCGCCTTTCGCGCCGTTTTCCCGCGCGGTTGCCAAGACTAGGTCGGTTTTATCGTCTTCGACAAAAGCGATAATCAATTTAAAGTGCATAATTAAACCTCATGTGTGGATTTGCGTTTGCTGAGCCAGTGCGCTAACTGGACGTAGGCCAGTACGGCAATGATGGGGAACAAGCTGGCGAAGGCGATCAGGCCGAAACCGTCCAGCACCGGGTTGCGGCCTGGCACGGCGGCGGCCAGCCCTAGCCCCAAGGCGGCGACTAGCGGCACGGTGACGGTGGACGTGGTCACGCCGCCCATATCGTAAGCCAAAGCCAGGATGACTTTCGGGGCGAATAGGGTTTGCAGTGCCACCACGCCATAGCCGGCGACAATGTAAAAGTATAAATCCGCACCAGTGACGATACGGAACGTGCCCAAAGCCAGCCCGAAAGCCACGCCCAAGGCCACGGCAATGCGCAGCCCCCACGCGCGTATTGTGCCGCCGGACACGTTTTCGACTTTTTTGGCAACCGCCAGCAAGGTCGGTTCCGCCAACGCGGTGGTCAGGCCCAGGCTGGCGGCAAAGACATAGACCCAACCGTAAGCCAGCCAAGTGCGCGGGGCGGTGGCGGGGATGCCGAGAAACTCCGGCGCGGTCAATTGGCTCGCCATCAGCGTGCCTAGCGGGAACAGGGCCATGTTCAGGCCTTCGAGGAAAAATGCGATGCCGACCAACACCAAGACAAAGCCGGCGGCAATCTTACGCGGGTTCGCCAACGGCTTGCGGATCACCAAAAATTGAAAAACAAGGATAATTGCCGCTATCGGTAAAATATCGCGGCAGGTTTGCAGCAAGACTTCGGCAAAATGCACTAACCAGACGATCATCGTACTATCCCGTAAACCATGACAAATAACATCGCCATCAAAGCAGCCAAGGCGATCATGCCAAAACCGTCGCTCATCGGGTTGCGGCCTTTGATCGCCGTTGCCAGACCTACGCCCAAGGCGGTGACCAGCGGTACGGTGATGGTGGTGGTCGCCACGCCGCCCGAATCATAAGCGATGCCGATAATTTCCTTCGGCGCGAACGGGGTGATGGCCGCCACGGCAACATAACCGCCGATAATCGGATAATAAATCGGCCAGCCACGGATAATCCGCAACACGCCAATCAAAATCGCCACGCCGACCGCCAAGGCGATGGTCAGGCGCAAACCCAACGCATAATCGCTTTTGGCAAGTTCGGAATCGGCGATGATATGGCCCTGGCTGGCAATCCGCGCCGCTTCCTTGCTGATGGCAATCAAGGATGGTTCAGCCACCGCCGAACCAAAGCCTAAACAAAACGCGAACGCCAGCAACCAAACCACGCTGCCTTTGCGGGCAAACGCGTAGGCCAAGGATTCGCCCAAGGGGAACAGGCTTTGCTCCAGCCCTTGGACAAATAAAGCCAAACCTAGAATGACGAACAGCGTCCCCATGAGCAAATGTGCAACATCAGGAATCGGCTGGCGGATGACGGCTATTTGAAAAAACAACACAACGGAAAGGATAGGCAACAAATCCAGAAAGCTGTTGAGCAGTTGTTTGATGAAGCGGTTTTTTAACATAGCCCTGCCGATAGGAGGTGAAGTCTGGATGGTATCGCTTTGTGGGGCAAGCAGTAACACAACGACTGGTATACCGATGATTTTATCTACGAATAATGACGGGTTGGTTGGGTAGCTCATCTGGATTGTCGGCGTTGGCAGGAAAATGTGCCGCCAAGATGCCGGTAATGCGCCCAATGCCCTCCAATGAGCCGCGAAGAAAATCGCCCTGACGGAAATATCCCTCCATCGCTAGAGCCACCGCGTCCCATTCAGCCTGGCGCACACGCTTGTTGATGCCACGGTCTGCGAGGATGTGGACTTCACGGTCGGCAAGCTGTAAATAAATCAACACGCCTGAGTTTTCTTCGGTGTCCCATACCCGTAGCTTGGCAAACAGTTCCGTTGCCCGTTGCCGTGCGCTAAGTCCATGCCAAACCCGGGCGGACGGTAGCGTTGTTTCGATGGCAAAACGGAGTTCCCCGCTATGCTGGGTTTCCGATAATTTTACCGCCTCTTCAATCGCCTTGAGGGTGGCCTTAGGAAATGTCCAATGCCATCGCCAAGGTGGGGTGAAAGTGTGAATGAGCCAACGTTTGCTATTTACCATGATCCCGATGCGCCTCCGCCGCCAAAACCGCCATCGCCGCCGCCCCAAGAACCGCCGCTACCACCACCAAATCCGCCGCCAAATCCGCCCAAGCCTCTGCCACCACGACCACTGAAGCCGACAAAAAAGAACACCATCATGGCGATAAATACGCCAATGCTAAAGGACAAGCCTACAAGCAAGACCGCCGCGAGTCCGCTGCCCAAGCCCGCCAGCAAGCCGCCCATGACCTGCCCAAATATGGCGGACAGGATGAAACCCGATACTACGCCGACTATTAGGAAGACAATAAAAGTATTTTCATTGAAGTGGCTATTGGCATGGGTTTGCGGGGCGGGCAAAGGCTCGCCGTCGATCAATTTTGTCAATTGGCTGATCCCCGCATTGATGCCGCCAGCGTAATCATTTTGTTTGAAATAGGGAGTTATTGTTTCTGAGATGATGCGTTTGGCAATCGCGTCGGGAATCACGCCTTCCAAGCCGTAACCCACTTCCAGGCGCATTTTCCGGTCATTCTTGGCGATGATGAAAATGACGCCGTCATCAATCGACTTGCGGCCAATTTTCCAGGCATCGGCCACGCGGATTCCAAATTGCTCAATTGCTTCCGGTTGTGTCGTCGCTATCATCAACACGGCGATCTGGCTGCCTTTCCTGGCTTCAAAAGCCGCTAAAGTCTGTTCCATTGCGTTCATTTGCCGGGCACTGAGCGTCCCGGTCAAATCGGTCACGCGCTGGGACAATGGCGGGATTGCAATTTCCGCAGCGGCTGTTGTAAATAACAGCAGCAGGAAAACACCCAGTCCATAACGCATGACCTTGACCATAAACAGCAAAGTCTATTGGTTGGCGGCAGGTGCGGTCGGCGCACCAAAGTCCACCTTGGGCGGCTGGGCGATGGCTTGTTCATTTTCCACCGTAAAGCTGGGTTTGGTTTTTAGCCCAAAAACCATTGCGGTTAAGTTGGAAGGGAAACTGCGCACCGTGGTGTTGTATGCTTTGACGGCTTCGATATAACGGTTGCGGGCCACGGTGATGCGGTTCTCGGTGCCTTCGAGCTGTGCCTGCAAATCACGGAACACACCATCGGCCTTTAAGTCAGGGTATTTTTCCGCAACCAGCAATAAGCGGGAGATCGCACTGGTCATTTGGCCTTGCGCGGCAATAAATTTCTTGAAGGCTTGCTCATCATTGACCAATTCAGGGCTGGCCTGGATCGCGCCAACTTTTGCCCTGGCCTCGGTCACGCCTAGCAGCACGTCTTTTTCATGGGCGGCATAGCCTTTGACGACATTGACCAGATTGGGGATTAAATCGGCCCGACGCTGGTATTGGTTCAATACTTCCGCCCATTTTGCCGTGATGTCTTCATCGCCCGATTGTAAGCTGTTGTAACCACAACCCGTCAAGCTGAACAGGATGAATAATAGGAATAGCTTTTTTATGATTAGCTTTTTTATGAACATGGTGGATTTCTCTATTAATATTTCTGTGTTGTGGCACTGCTGTTTGGAAGAAACGCTGATAAACCAGAAATGCTGCCAAATCGTGGCTACGGATCAAATAATACGCCCATGCCTTATCAATCGCCAGCATGGTTTGTCGTTCGCTTGGCTGGCTAGACGTAAATCAACAGTAAAAATGATGATAATCACCGTAAAATTTAGCTTAGAATCTTCCGGTAGTGAGGCAAACCCTGTTTAAAAATAACCAAGCAGGTACTGTAATGCAAATCCACATAGACGATGACATCATCCGCGAATTTGAATATATCCTAAAACTGCACAGACGCAGTGGACAACCACTATTGGCTGAAAATGTCGAAGGTTTGATCAATTATGCCTTGCTCGCGATTGCCAGGGGCAGTAAAGACCCTGATTCGTGGGAGCGTGAAATTGCCCAAAAACTCGGCTTGATAGTCGACCACGATTCACACTATAGCCCGCGTGGGCGCTTTGGGAAACCTGGGTAATCCAGTCAAACTATGTGAGAAGGCCGTCAACTTGTCATAATGGTTTAACAAAATGCAAAAAACTTTTACCATAGCGGGTTCGGAGAGAATTTTTTGATCAGGCCTTCGGGTGATCACATCTTCGGCTTTTTCGCAAGAAATCACATTAACAGGTTTAAAAATGGCACTTTATGTCTATAAATTCGGTGGCACGTCGGTGGGTACGGTAGAGCGTATCAAAGCGGTCGCTGAAAAAGTAAAAACCGCCCAGGATTTGGGCGATCGGATTGTCGTGGTGGTGTCGGCGATGAGTGGTGAAACCAACCGCTTGATTGGCCTGGCAAAAGAAATTCAGGTGCAGCCTACGGAACGGGAAATGGATGTGTTGATTTCCACTGGCGAGCAGGTGACGGTGGCGTTGTTGAGCATGGCCTTGCATGAAATTGGCTGTGACGCTTGTTCCTACACGGGCGGGCAGGTGAAAATCCTTACCGATAGCAGCCACACCAAAGCGCGTATCCGCAAAATTGATGACACGCGCATCCACGCCAATCTCAATCAGGGTAAGGTTGTGGTGGTCGCGGGTTTCCAGGGTGTGGACGAACACGACAATATCACGACGCTAGGGCGTGGCGGTTCCGATACCACGGCGGTGGCCTTGGCGGCGGCGTTAAAGGCCGATGAATGCCTGATTTTCACCGATGTCGATGGCGTTTACACCACCGACCCGCGCGTCGAACCCAAAGCCCGCCGTTTGGACCGCATCACTTTTGAAGAAATGCTGGAAATGGCGAGTTTGGGTTCAAAAGTCTTACAGATCCGTTCCGTCGAATTTGCCGGCAAATACAATGTCGCCCTGCGCGTTCTGTCATCATTTACAGAAGGGTGTGGCACACTCATTACCTACGAGGAATCATCAATGGAAAGTGCTTTAATTTCAGGTATCGCCTTTAACCGCGACGAGGCAAAACTCACCATTACGGGCGTACCTGACCGTCCAGGCGTGGCATCCACCATCTTGGGCCCTATCGCCGATGCGAATATCGAAGTGGATATGATTGTCCAAAACATCGCCGACGATGCGACTACGGATTTTACCTTTACCGTGCATCGCAACGATTACCAACGTGCTTTGGCGATATTGGAACAAACCTGCGCCGAACTGGGGGCGAGAAAAGTTACGGGGGACAACACGATAGTGAAAGTGTCCATCGTCGGTGTCGGGATGCGCTCCCATGCCGGCATCGCCAGCACCATGTTCAAAACCTTGGCTTCCGAAGGCATCAATATCCGTATGATTTCCACGTCGGAAATCAAGATTTCCGTGGTGGTGGACGAGAAGTACTTGGAGTTGGCAGTGCGGGCCTTACATGCCGCGTTTAAATTGGATCAAGCGGTAGCCGCGTAATTTGTAGGCCGGAATAAGCCTGTTCGAGCGAGGACAGGCGTTTCCGGCGTGAGCCTTAATTGTCGGAAAAGACCGCCCCGCGTGATGTGTGGGCAGTCTTTTCCAGCCTACCTAATTTCTTCAGAACAAGCCTGTAATCTTGCCATCATCATCAATATCAATGCGTTCGGCGGCGGGGACTTTCGGCAAGCCGGGCATGGTCATCATATCCCCTGCGATGGCGACGATAAAGCCCGCGCCGTTTGCCAAGCGCACGTCACTGATTTCCACGGTATGCCCAGATGGCGCGCCTTTGGAGCTAGGGTTGGTCGAGAACGACATTTGGGTTTTTGCTATGCAAATCGGGAATTTGCCGTAATCCGCTTGCCAAGCCGCCAGTTGGGTTTTGACTTTGGCGTTGGCTGTTACCGTTCCCGCACCGTATAACTTGGTGGCGATGGCGACAATTTTTTCCCATAATCCCAAGTCTTCATCGTAAACAAACGCGCATCCGGGTTCGCGCTTATCGACAATTCCGATCACTTCATGTGCCAGGGCTTCGGCACCGGCACCGCCTTCCGCCCAATGTGTGGAGAGTATGCAAGTCGCGCCTAAGACTGCACATTTAGCTTGTAGCAGGGCGATTTCAGCTTCGGTGTCAAAGGTGAAATGGTTGACGCACACGACGCAAGGCAGGCCGTAATGTTCGGTTATATTGCGGTAATGGCGTTCCAGATTGACGAAACCTTGCTCCAGTGCGGTCAAGTTTTCCTGGTTCAATGCTTCCTTGGCAATGCCGCCGTGGAATTTTAACGCCCTGATGGTTGCCACAAGGATCACCGCCGATGGTTTCAGGCCGGACATCCGGCATTTGATGTCGATGAATTTTTCCGCGCCCAAATCGGCACCGAATCCGGCTTCCGTGACGACATAATCCGCCAGTTTCAACGCCGTTTTGGTGGCGGTTACGGTATTGCAACCGTGGGCGATATTGGCGAAGGGGCCGCCGTGGATGATGGCGATATTATTTTCCAAGGTTTGCACCAAGTTGGGTTTGATCGCGTCTTTCAACAACGCCGCCATCGCACCGTGGGCGTTCAGGTCGCTGGCATAAACCGGCGTGATTTTGTCGGATTTGTAGCCGATGACGATACGGCCTAAACGGGCTTTCAAATCGGCGCGGCTGGTTGCGAGGCACAGGATTGCCATCACTTCGGAAGCGACGACAATATCATAGCCGTCTTCACGCAAATAACCGTTAGTTGCACCACCCATGCCGACGACGATATGGCGTAAAGCCCGGTCATTCATATCGACGACGCGCTTCCACTGGATGCGGCGCGGGTCTATGTCCAGCCCGTTGCCGTGGTTGATGTGGTTGTCGATAAGCGCGGAAAGCAAGTTGTGCGCTACGCCAATCGCGTGGAAATCGCCGGTGAAATGCAGGTTGATGTCTTCCATTGGTACCACTTGCGCGTAACCGCCGCCCGCCGCACCGCCTTTGACGCCAAAACACGGCCCTAGCGAAGGTTCACGCAGGCACATGATGGTACGTTTGCCGATACGGTTCAGCGCGTCGCCCAAGCCCACTGTGGTGGTGGTTTTGCCTTCACCTGCCGGAGTGGGGCTGATCGCCGTCACTAAAATCAATTTGCCGTCTTCTTTATCGGCGAGGCTGTTGATGTATTCCAGCGAGATTTTGGCTTTGTAGTGACCGAATGGATCCAGATGTTCGGCATCAATGCCAAAGTGTTGTTTGGCTAAACCGATAATCGGCTGCATTTGGGCTTGTTGGGCAATTTCTATATCAGACATAATGTTTCCTGAGTGAATTCATACAAAGGGGTTGTAAGGCTGGAAGCAGTAAAAATGCTCTTTAGTGTGGGAGGGTCGATAGCGTTTACGACAAGCAAATTGTTCAAGCATTTTACTGAGTTTGTCTTGGTGTCGGCGAATTTTTCAAAGGCCAAGGGTAATTGTTGACTAATCTACTAGGTATAGTCATAATCAAATGAAGTTTTATTGATAGTGGAGGATTTATATTTATGGCAGAGCCAATTATTTTTACTGACAGTGCCGCCAGCAAAGTCAGTGAATTAATCACCGAAGAAGGCAATGATAATCTGAAATTGCGGGTTTATGTCACAGGCGGTGGTTGTTCAGGTTTCCAGTACGGGTTTACTTTTGATGAAGAAATTAACGAAGATGATACCCGTGTGGTCAATGGCGGCGTCACGGTGCTGATTGATTCGATGAGCATCCAGTATTTGGCGGGTGCCCAAGTGGATTACAAGGAAGATTTGTCGGGTGCGCAGTTTGTCATCCGTAATCCAAATGCGTCGACCACTTGTGGTTGCGGGTCGTCTTTTTCCATGTGATGTTTTTTACAAATGCGGAATAAGGCTTTTCAGTTTTTGGAAACCTGAAAGCCCTACATAAAAAAGGCCGGCATCCCGTGTAGGGACGCCGGCCTTTTTGTTGCCATCAACCAGCCCGATAAATTCCGCCCAACACGACCGATTTGTCAGCCCCGGTCACTTCTTTCAGATTTCCAGGCAAATGCAGCAAGGTTTGCCGCGCCAACCACGCAAACGCCATCGCTTCGACATGGTCGGGGTGCATGCCGAAGCCTTCGCTGGACTGCACGGGGCAGGGCAGGTGTTGTGCCAGCAGCTCCAGCAAATAACCGTTATGCGCCCCGCCGCCACAGATTATCACTTGCCTCGTGTCCGGCGCGTACTGCTTGATGGCATCGGAAATCGTGGCTGCGGTCAAGGCGCACAAGCTGGCTTGGATGTCTTCGGGGCGATAATCTGCTAGTTCTGCGGTTTGTGCCAGCCACGGCAGGGAAAAATATTCCTTGCCCGTGCTTTTAGGAGGGGCTGCGTGGAAATAAGCGTCTTGCCGCCATTTTTCCACCAACCCGGCTTGGATATGTCCGCTTCGTGCCCATGTGCCATCTGCATCATAAAGCTTTCCCGTGTGCTGATAAATCCATAGATCCATCAAGGTGTTGCCAGGGCCGGTGTCGAAACCAATGACAGGGTTTGCGGTGTCGCCAGGCAATACGGTGATGTTGGCGATACCGCCGATATTGACGATGCAACGCGGATTGCCAGTCGCCCCGAATACGGCTTGATGGAAAGCGGGCACCAGCGGTGCACCTTGCCCGTTGACTGCCAAGTCCCGGCGGCGAAAATCGGCGACGGTGGTGATGCCGGTCTGTTCGACGATGACATTGGGATCACCGATTTGCAAAGAAAATGGTGCGTCACCATCGGGGGCGTGGTAAACCGTTTGCCCGTGGCTGCCAATGGCCTCAACCGCCGAAGCCGATAATCCGGCTTTGTTGAGCAAGGTTTTGACGGTATCGGCAAATAGCCCGCCAAGCTGCCTATCCAGCCTGCCGTAATCTGTTAGGGAAATAAGCGCGTTAGCGGTGCTGATTTGTGCGATGGCGGATTTAACAACATCAGGAAATGGCAAGTATTCAAAAGCGATAAGTTGTATCTGGTCGTTACTAAAATCGACCAAGGCGGCATCAATGCCATCAATACTGGTCCCTGCCATCAGGCCGATGTATAGTTCAGGCATTAACGCAATTGTTCTTGGTTTTTGGCAAACAGTGATTGAGCTTTGGCTGAATAAAGCTGGGCGACGATTGCACGGGTTTGCATTTTAAAGTCTTGTAGCGACACACTGTTTAAAGCCATGTCGTTGCGCGAACCGGAGCCGGAAATTTCCGGGTTGCGGTGCATGCCATCGACACGGAATTCATAATGTAAATGCGGGCCGGTTGCCAAACCCGTTTGGCCGACATAACCGATAATATCCCCTTGGCCGACAGTGTCGCCTTCCAATAGATGGCTGTTAAAGTCGGACAAATGTGCGTACAGGGTTTCAAAGCGTTCACCATGTTGGATGATGATGACTTGACCATAACCGCCTTTGCGTCCCATAAAGGCAATCGTGCCATCACCGGTGGCCTTGACGGGGGTGCCGGTACGGGCGGCGTAATCCACGCCTTTGTGGGCACGGATACGGTTTAGGATAGGGTGTCTGCGGTGGGCGTCAAAATGGGATGTGATGCGGGCGTAATCAACCGGTGTGCTCAAGAAGGCCTTGCGCATCGCCTTGCCTTCCGGGGTGTAATAATTGACGTTGCCTTCTTCGTCCTCGTAACGCACCGCCGTCAAGACACGGCCTTCAGTGACAAATTCCGCCGCGATGATGTGTTCCTCGCCTACCCCGTTGCTTCCATACATCACGGTGAATTCATCGCCGACATGCAAATTGGTGGCAAAATCAATATCCCAGGCAAAAATATGGGTAAGCTGGTTGACCAATTCTTCAGACAATCCGGCCTCAAGACCGGCATCAGCCAATGATGACGTGATGATGCCATGTGTGGTGGTGTAATCATGTGGGCCATCATCGGCACTTGAACGGTCAATGGTTTGGTCCTGACGCTCGCTGGGGATGAATGAATGGATCCGCGTGTTGGTTTCGGTGGCTTCAACTTCTGGTTTGATAAACTCGTTATGCGAAGGCAAATGCGGGATGCTAACGGTCAGCGGCGGCAAGATTTTTTCTAGGGGAGTCCTGCCTGGGCTAGGCAGCTTTTTTTTGCCGAACTGGCGTTTTTGTCCATGATGGACATCATGCCTTTTATGGGCGTTTTTTAGATCTGAAATAACGCCATGTAAACGATGCTGGCGTGACACGGTATGTTTGACAGGCGTGATGCCGGACAAAGCGCGTTGCTTGGGAGCTGCGTGCTTGGCTGGCGTAGCTCCGTGCTTGGCTGGCGTAGCTCCGTGCTTTTTGCCCGATTTGGCAATAGCGGAGGCGTGTTTTTTATGCGCCGCATGGGCAGGTTTGGCATAACTAGACGTGGCTAAAACGGCTAAACCTACACCTAATAACAAGGATGTATAAAATTTATTTTTCACGAAGCCTTAGTTAAGTAGTTGAAAAGGTAAAGAAAACACTAAAAAAACCATGCTCTTTATGATCATTTTAAGGGTTTTGTGAAATATTACCAAGTTTTAATTCACTCTTTATGCTTATCCGGTGGCGTATTTACAGGCGGCTTAACAATTCCGCTTTTTTATTGTTGAATTCTATATCCGTCAAAATGCCTTTTTCACGTAGCCCTGCCAATTTTTCAATCGCGCCAAAAATATCGGCTTCCTGGTTCGAAAACGGGTTGTTGTCCATTGGTGCCGCGCTGTGAGTGGTGGCGGTTTGCGTGGTGACGGGGATATTGTCAATGGAGATGACCGGTAAATTTTGGACATCAACGACGCCATATTGGCTGGTGAACGTGACCGAACTGCCGCCGGATTGTTGTTGGGAAAAACCGCCGATATGATGGTCTAGCGTATCGTACAAGGTCACATGACCGTTGGCTTCAATTGCCAATCTTTTGATGCTGGCAAAATAAGCATAGCGGACATTGTTTTGTGAACCGGTGCTATTGGGGTTCATCAAGCCTTGGGGCCACCAGTTGCCGTTATTGCCACCGGCAGGCTGCACGAACAAGCTCACCGGCCCGGAGATGTTGTTGTTTGCTGATGAAGTGCCTTGGTTTTGGCTCTGGAAAGAAGGGCTTTGCCACATGTTCGGCTGGTTTGCGAGCAGATTGGCAAGTTCTTGGCACAAATTGCTGACGCTGTTTTTCAGGCCGTTATTGAACATGTCACCAATCATAATCATGCCGCCACGCATCCATTGCCCGGAACCGCCAAATTCAGGATGGCTGAATTGCGCCATCGAGCCGTTGCCGTTTTGGACGGATTGCAACAGGCTAAGCACTGCGTCGAAGCTAAAGTGGTAGCGTTGGGCAAGATTGTTGATGATTTGCTGGCCTTGGGGTGTAAGTTGTGTCATGGGCTGGATTCTGTGTTAGAGGCTAAAATACGGGGATTTCAGGTTGTCGCCTGACCCTATTGATAGCCAGTTTAAAGCAACAGTCAGTTAAAAGCACTATTTTGATAAAGATAGCGGATTTTATACGCGTGAATAGTGATAAATTATCAGCCAGATAAGCATCCTGAAGTTGATTTCCCAACCTGGGCAGTTGGGAAATCCGTTTCCAATGAGGGCTTTTAGAGTGCGGCATAAGCCAGGAGAGTGGTCAAACAACCCTGGTTATGCGCGTCGTGGGCGGGGGGGTCCTGGCATTGCGCCAGAGCGGTTATTTAATGAACAACATTTCTTGGTAAGTCGGGAACGGCCATAATTCATCCGCGACTTCAGTTTCCAGCGTGTCCGCATAAAGTCGGACTTCGTCCATCAGCGGGCGGATGGTTTGGGCGCAAAACTGCATGTGTTCCTCAATGCTGGCAAAATCATGTTGGCCCAGCACGGTGCTGAGTTTGTCCACCGTCGCCATCATCGTGTTCAGCGTGGTTGAGATTCTGAGCAAGCTTTCGTTGCCCAGTTCCACGCCGTTGCTTTGTAAGCTGCTGATGGTTGAGGACAAATCCGCCAAATATTTTACCGCTGCCGGATAAATCCCGGTTTTTGCCATACTGATGACCAATTTGGCTTCCACTTCAATCGCCAAAATGTACTGCTCGGCATAGATGTCGAAACGGCTGGCAAGTTCCACGGGAGACAACACGCCAAGGCCATCAAACAAGGCTTCAATTTCTTTCTCTTTCAAAACAGGCAGGGCGTCTGCTGCGGTGCGCAGGTTACGCAAACCACGTTCTTCAACCGCCATTTTATGCCATTCGGGTGAATAGCCGTTGCCACCAAACACCACTGCGCCGTGCTTGTCGATAACGGCTTTCAGCACCGTCAATATCGCGGTGTCCAAATCTGCACCTTTGCCCAGTTCGCTTTCCAGTTCATCAGCGACCCAGTTCAGCGAATCGGCGAGCATGGTGTTCATGGCGACCAGAGGGCCGGCGACCGATTGGCCGGAACCGACCGCGCGGAATTCAAAACGGTTGCCGGTAAAAGCAAACGGCGAGGTGCGGTTTCTATCGCCCGCGTCTTTGCTAAAAGTCGGTAGGGTTTTAATGCCCAAATCCATGATCCCGGCATTCAAAGAGCCGGTAATTTCGCCTTTGCTGATTTGCTCGAACACGTTATCCAGTTGCGTACCGAGATACACCGACATGATCGCTGGCGGGGCTTCGTTCGCGCCTAAACGGTGGTCGTTGCTGGCGGTGGCGATGGCGGCGCGTAGCAGCGGGCCGAATTTGTGGACGCCACGGATCACCGCGCCGCAGAACAACAAGAATTGCGAATTGGAGTGCGGCGTTGAGCCAGGATCGAGCAAGTTACCCTGGGTGGCGTTGCCGACCGACCAGTTGACGTGTTTACCTGAACCGTTAATGCCTTTAAACGGTTTTTCGTGTAGCAAGCACACCAAGCCGTGTTTTTTTGCGGTATTTTTCAAAACTGTCATCAACAATTGCTGATGGTCGGTCGCCACGTTGGCAGATTCAAAAAACGGCGCGATTTCAAACTGGCCCGGCGCGACTTCGTTATGGCGGGTTTTTGCGGGGATGCCGAGCCTGTATAACTGCTCTTCAACATCCTGCATAAACACCTGGACACGCTCAGGAATCGCACCAAAATAATGGTCATCGAATTGCTGGCCTTTGGCAGGGGATGCGCCGAACAACGTGCGGCCGGTCAATAATAAATCAGGGCGGCTGCTGACAAAATTCGCATCGACCAGAAAGTATTCCTGCTCCGCGCCGCAACTGGAATTGACGGGGGCGATGCCGGTATGGCCCAGCAACGACAACACTCGATGGGCGGCTTTGTTCATCGCCGCATTGGCGCGTAGCAACGGGGTTTTTTTGTCCAAGGCTTCGCCCGTCCATGACACGAACACGGTCGGGATGCACAAGGTCGCGCCATTGTCGGTGGTCATGATGAACGCGGGGCTGGTCACGTCCCAGGCGGTATAGCCACGCGCTTCAAAGGTCGAGCGGATACCGCCGTTGGGGAAAGAGGAGCCGTCCGGCTCGCCCTGCACCAGCACTTTGCCGCTGAATTCGGAGATGACCGAACCGTCGCTTTGCACGGAAATGAAACCGTCGTGTTTTTCGGCGGTGGCATTGGTCAAGGGATAAAAAACATGGGCGTAATACAAGGCCCCTTTCGACAAGGCCCAATCTTTCATCGCCAAAGCCACGACATCGGCGATGGACACATCCAGTTCCGAACTGGTTTCGATGGTTTTTTTCAGGGATTTGAAAATCTCTTTGGGGAGGCTTTCCTTCATTTTGTTTAAGGTGAACACATCACTAGCCCACAAACTGTCCAGCGTTGCTGGTGGCTTGGTCGGCATCGGTTGGCGGTTGGTGATGGTTTGGATCGCCTGGACGCGCACGGCATTTCCACTCATTTATTTGCTCCTGATCTACGGTTGGAATTGATTTTGAATGAAGCAAAATGCGAACCAACTTTGGTTTTGGTACAGTTTTTTAGCAAATAAGCGGCAGGTGGTGGTGATTTTTAACCGCCATCGCCGGATTTTCTGTGGGTGGCAGGGATTTTTTGGACGTTTTCAGTGCGGTGCGGTGTTTATCTTTGGTGCGTTTGTAGGCGTCTTGTTCTCGTGTTGATGTTGGAGTGCAAGGGCGATGGTTTTTGTAAGTGCCACCCGAACGGGCATAAGGGCTGAACGAAGTGGAGTGTCCCTCATCATTCGCCGTAAACGCTAAGCATTCTTTGGGGGCAGCCCAATTTAGGGTGGCGGGTTTAAAATTCATTGGCACAATATCTGCTCCAAATCTTCGTAAATTCCTATCACCTTAACTCTTTATTACGAATGAAACCCACTGTAGACATTGACCCACTAGAGCGGTATTTCCAGCAAGTGCAGGGCATTATCCTCAGCCGCCAGCATTGGATCAGCGGCTTGTTGCCCGCCAGTACGGCGGTGACGGCGCATGGCAATTACACCGATGCGTGGGTGCGCGACAATGTCTACAGTATTTTGGCGGTGTGGGGTTTGGGTTTGGCGTACCGGCGTGTGGAAAACCAGCCTGGCGACAAAAACCAGGGCCGGGCTTATGTGCTGGAACAAAGCGTCGTCAAGCTGATGCGAGGCTTGTTGATGGCGATGATGCGCCAGTCGCCCAAGGTGGAAAAATTCAAGCACACGCAAAACCCGCTGGATGCCTTACATGCCAAATACGACACCAAAACCGGTGCGGTGGTGGTGGGTGACCACGAATGGGGGCATTTGCAGCTCGATGCGACTTCGCTGTTTTTATTGATGCTGGCGCAAATGACTGCGTCCGGTTTGCGTATTGTCTTTACCATTGATGAAGTCAATTTCGTGCAAAACCTGGTGCATTACGTCAGCCGCACTTACCGCACCCCTGACTACGGTATTTGGGAGCGCGGCAACAAAATCAACCACGGCATCGCCGAGCTGAACGCCAGTTCCATCGGCATGGCGAAAGCGGCTTTGGAAGTGATGTCAGGCTTCAATCTGTTTGGCAAAGACGGAGGGCAAGCATCCGTCGTGCACGTCATCAGTGACGATATTGCCCGTACCCGCATCACCTTGGAATCTTTGCTGCCGCGCGAGTCCATTTCGAAAGAAGCCGATTCGTCGGTGTTGAGCATTACGGGCTTTCCGGCGTTTGCGGTGGAAAATAAAACCATCCGCGACAAAACCGAAAAACTGATTTGCGACAAACTGCAAGGCCGTTATGGTTGCAAGCGTTTTTTGCTGGACGGCCACCAAACCGTCATCGAAGATAGCAAGCGTCTGCATTACAATCCGCAAGAGCTGAAGCAATTCATGCACATAGAATGCGAATGGCCGTTGTTTTTCAGTTACTTGCTGCTCAATAAATTGTTTGCTGGCGATACGGTGGCCGCCGCCGATTACCGCACCCAATTGGAAGGTTTGCTGGTTGAGCATAATGGACAAAAACTGTTGCCGGAGTTGTACATCGTTCCGCAGGATTTGATTGCAGATGAAAAGGCCAAGCCCAACAGCCAAACCCGCGTACCCAACGAGAATATCCCGCTGGTGTGGGCGCAAAGCCTGTTTATCCTCGGTAGTTTGATTCAAGACGGATGGCTGGGTATTGATGACATAGATCCGTTGGGCCGCTACAAAATGACCAACCAACGCCAAGATTGCACCTTGCAGATTGCGATACTGGCACAGGATGACAGTGTGCAACAGGATTTGCTGGCGTGTGGTGTGCAAACCCAAACCTTGGCGGAAGTGTCGCCGATCCAGATTAGGGACGCCAGCGAGCTGGCGGCGGCGTACACGCAGGTCGGGCGTAATGACCGTTACGAATTGACTGGACGCCCGTTGCGGCAGTTACGGACATTGTCCACGTCCAAACTGTATATTTTATCGGGCGCACAATTGGTGTTCCTGCCGCAATTCCTCAACCAAAAAGGTTTTTATCTGGCGATGGACAACCGCTTGCTGATTGACCGCCTGCGTTTGGAGCTGTCTTACATTTACAAGCATTGGGACAAGGCGGGCAACCCTTTGGTGGTCATCAGCATCAAACAAAACATGCTGAAGAGGCACAACCGCCAAGTGTTGCTGGACTTTATTGCGGAACTGCAAGAAGGCGTCATCAAAGGCGTACCGGTCAAGCTCGGTTTTTTAGGCGAATTTACTAAGACGTCTAACCAGGAAAAAATCAATTACCTGCATGACTTTGAGTTTTCCCAAGCCACTTGGCAAGAAAGCGGACGGCTATTTTTCCATGCCTTGCCGTTTGATGGCAGCCTGTCCAAGCCTATGGACACACTGTCTTTGACGGTTTGGGAAATCAGCGATGACAAGGCTTTGCTGGAGCAGTTGAAAACCAACAGCAATTTGTATGTGCAACTGGAAGTATTAAGCCAGTTGGGGCAACGCCACGGCTTGGATTATGAACTGGTGGCGTTGGCCGCTGCCGACCCGCAAATTTGCACGGTGCGGGATTTACTGGAAGAGGTCTACGAACGGGCGGGAGACCAACATGCCTGGTATGTGGTCAGACGGTGCGCCGGTTTGCTGGGCAAATACGACATCAATCTGGAACAGGCGGCAACCGATATTCTGGTGCGCCAGCATTTGCTGACCGTAGGCCGCGCCTACAGTGGCAGGGCGACATTGACACGCCCCGCCGATTCCTGGGAAATCTTAGAGTCCATCCGCACTTTCAACAACAATAACGCCAGCGAATTGATCATTATCCAGGAACTGATCATCTATCTGGGCATGTTGGTCAAGTCGGCACCCGAATTATTCGCCGATATGCACACGGTCAGGGTGGGGCATATCCTGCAATTGATTTTGGCCAGACAAAAACGCGAAACGGCTGGTACATTGGATCAGGCCTTTAATGAGATTCTGTTTTTGTCGCCTTACCAATTGTCGCAAAAAGTCCGCGAAACCTTGGCGGATTACAGCAACACCGAAAATCACTTAAGCCAGGTCGAAGCACTGAATTACGAAGGTGATTGCCAGGATTTGAGGCAAGCGCGGTTTTCCAAGTCTATGGATGCAGGGGATCATGCCGGAACCGCCGATTGGTACGACTGGCGCGAGCGGCAAGGCAGTGTCGGGCGTGAGAACGATGCTTTTTTTGCCAGCGTCTGGAATATCCTGCATCATTGCAACGGCTTGATGATAGGGGAAAAACTCAATAGCAAACGGCGGTTGGACAGTGAAACCATCTTGTCGCAAATGACTTCAGGCGAACAAAGTTTCAAACTCCAGGTCAGCCATTTGCTCAACAAAATCCAATCGCCCGTGTATCGGCAATTGACCGTAGAAGCGATCAAAGCGATAGCGTCTATTTTCCATACCCATTCTGTTTACATTAATGATACGCTACTGACCGATGTCATTATCGGACATGCCGTCAGGATCTGCTGGTTACAAGCGCATCCGCAGCACCAAGAGGAATACGAAGAACATGTTTCGATTGCCTGGCAAGCGTTTTACCAACTGCCCCCGCACCGGGCCGCCAATGGCATATTGGATGCGCTGGTACACTTGCTGAATAATAACAATAAATTACCAACAGAAGAGGCAACCGTATGATACTTGCAGGCGACATAGGCGGAACTAAAACCGTTTTGGCATTAGTTGACAAAAACAAAGAGGGTGGTTTGGTCTGCGAGCATGAACAGACCTTCTCCAGCTTGGCATATCCCGAATTTACCGACATCCTCCAAGAATTCCTGCCGCCGGAAACCAGCATCTCCGCCGCCTGTTTCGGGGTCGCCGGTCCCGTGGTCCGGCAGCGTTGCCAAACCACCAACTTGCCGTGGTTGCTGGACGGTGAAGAATTAAAATCAAGCTTAGGCACAGGACAAGTCAAATTGCTTAATGACCTGGAAGCAATGGCCTTGGGAATGTTGCATCTGTCGGACGGCGATTGGCTGGAATTGAACCCGAACGCGCAAGCACAAACAGGCAATATCGCCGTGATCGCCGCCGGAACTGGATTGGGTGAAGCGATTTTGTACTGGGATGGCAACCGCCATCATCCGATGGCGACCGAAGGCGGGCATTGCGATTTCGCCCCGCAAACCGAACAACAGGACGCCCTGCTAGAGTATCTGCGCAACAAATATCCCGGCCACGTCAGTTACGAGCGGTTAATTTCCGGTATGGGTTTTGGCAATATTTATGATTTTCTTTGCGAGCATGATTTTGCCACCGCTTGTTTGGCAGTGCCGGAAGTCAATGACCATGAGGCGGGAATAGACCGCAATGCGGTTATTTCCCGATTGGGCGTCAGTGGTGAAGACGCGTTATGCGCCGAAGCCGTGCGTTTGTTCGTTGAGTTGTACGGTGCAGAAGCGGGCAACCTGGTTTTGAAAGCTCTGGCGATGGGCGGCGTGTTCATCGGCGGTGGCATAGCCCCGAAAATATTGCCCCTGATGCAGGACGGGCGGTTTATCGAAGCGTTTAAAGCCAAAGGCCGTTTTGCCGGATTACTGGATAAAGTTTCGGTGAAAATGTCGTTGAATCCGCGCACCCCGTTGCTGGGCGCGATGAATTATTTTGCGTGATGTTTCCCGTGACCAGCAAGCAACTCCTGGATGATTTGCACGAACCCATGCGCCAATGGCGGCAACATCTGCACCAATATCCCGAAACCGCGTTTGAAGAATTCCAAACCGCACAATTTGTCGCCGATAAGCTGCGCGAATTTGGCCTCGCAGTTCACCAAGGCTTAGGCGGAACGGGCGTGGTCGGTACGCTCAAAGCCGGAACGTCCGCCAAAAAAATCGCCTTGCGTGCCGAGATGGATGCCTTGTTCATCCAGGAACACAACGATTTTGCCCACAAATCCCGCCACGATGGCAAAATGCACGCTTGCGGCCATGACGGGCATACCGCCATGTTGCTGGGAGCCGCTTGCCATCTGGCAAATCACCCGAATTTTAACGGCACGGTGTATTTCATTTTCCAGCCCGCCGAAGAAGGCCGTGCCGGAGCCAAGGCCATGATTGACGATGGCCTTTTTGCAAAATTCCCTGCCGATTATGTGTTCGGCATGCACAATTTCCCCGACATCCCCACTGGGCACTTTGCCATCAAATCCGGCGCGATGATGGCATCCTTCGATTGTTTTGAAATCATTATCACTGGTCTAGCCACCCATGCGGCGATGCCGCATTTAGGCAATGATGCCATCGTCGCCGCCGCGCAACTGATCACGGCTTTACAAACCATCGTCAGCCGTAACCTCAACCCCGCCGATGCCGCCGTGGTCAGCATCTCGCAAATCCACGCCGGCAATACCTGGAACGCCATCCCCGACGCCGTGACCTTACGCGGCACCTTGCGCTGTTTCAAACCCTCGCTACAAACCGAAATCGCCGGGCGTATCCAGCATCTCACCACCAACATTTGCGCGGCTTTCATTGTCACTGCCACCGTGGTTTTTAACCCCGAAAACCCCGGTTATCCGGTCACTTGGAACAGCGAAGCCGAAACCGGCCTGGCGTTGCAAGCCGCCACCGCCGTCGTGGGGGCGGATAAAATTGACTTGCACCCCACGCCCAGCATGGGTTCTGAAGATTTTGCCTTTATGTTGCAGGAAAAACCGGGGTGTTATCTCTGGATAGGCAATGGCCCGTCCGCCAATAGCTGCTTGTTGCACAATCCGCATTATGATTTTAATGATGCGATATTGCCGGTTGGGGCGGCCTATTGGGTGAGGTTGGTGGAAATGGTGTGTGGATGATTTTGTTTATCGACAGCCCTAGTCCGTAGGCTGGGATGACGTAAGGAATCCCAGCAATAGAGGCTAATCGCATCATTTGAGAGAAAAAATTCTATAAAACAACATGCCCAAAAATATCTTCAAGAACATCCCCGAACAACTGCCCGAAGAGCTTTTTGAAACGTTGTTGAAACGCGGGCAAGTCCATATTGAGCGGATTGTCTCCAAGGGCCATGCGACTGCGGAGGGTTATTGGTATGACCAGGATTGCGATGAATGGGTGCTGTTGTTGCAAGGGCAAGCCATTATTGATTTTGAAAACCAGCCCTCCCTGCGTTTATCTGCCGGTGATTATCTTCTGATTCCGGCGCATAGCCGCCATCGGGTGGCTTGGACGGCCGATAACGAGGATACGGTTTGGTTGGCGGTGCATTTGTTGGCGGAAAATAGCTAAATTGTACCGGCGATTGATTTCTCCTTTTCACAAAATTAATCGTGTTTGTTTTCTGCTACGATGAAGCGAATGAATTTTCGTTGCCAATAATCCCTCATGCTAAACCTACTCTGGATCAGTTTTTTCCTAATTGCATTCTTCATCGCATCGGTCAAATGGCTTTTTCTCGGCGACCAGCAGGTGTTTGCCGAGATCATGACCGCCCTGTTCACGCAATCCAAAGCCGCGTTTGAAATTGCCATCGGTTTGACGGGAGTGTTGTCCTTGTGGTTGGGGATCATGCGTGTCGGTGAAAAAAGCGGTTTTATCGTGTTGCTGACACGCGGGCTGACGCCTTTGTTTCGCCGCTTGATGCCGGAAGTGCCTAGCGATCATCCGGCTTTGGGGGCGATGATGATGAATATTTCGGCGAATATGCTGGGGCTGGACAACGCCGCGACCCCGCTGGGCATCAAGGCGATGCAGGAGTTGCAAACACTCAATCCCAAACCGGATACGGCAAGTTCGGCGCAAATTTTGTTTCTGGTCATCAACAGCTCCAGCGTCACCTTGTTTCCGGTGACGATTTTCAGTTACCGGGCGCAATTGGGTGCGCTTAATCCCACCGATGTGTTCATCCCGATATTGATTGCAACCTATATTTCCACGTTGGCGGGCCTACTGGCGGTGGCTTACGCCCAGAAAATCAACTTGCTCGATAAAGTAGTGTTGGCTTATTTGGGTGGGTTGACGCTGATGGTGGGCGGTTTGCTCACATATTTCTCCAGTTTGCCGCAACAACAAATGCTGGAGCAATCGGCTAGCCTGAGCCATATTTTGCTGTTTTCGTTGGTGGTGACGTTTATCGGCGGCGCGGTTTACAAAGGCGTCAATGCTTATGATGCGTTTGTCGATGGTGCGAAAGAAGGTTTCCAAACGGCGGTGACGATTATCCCGTATTTGGTGGCGATGCTGGTGGCTATCGGCGTGTTCCGTGCCAGTGGCGCGTTTGGTTTGCTGACCGATGGCATCCGTGCCTTGGTGTCGCTGTCCGCCATCGACGGACGTTTTGTGGACGCGCTGCCGACGGCCTTGATCAAGCCGTTTAGCGGTAGCGGCGCACGGGCGATGATGCTGGACACGATGAAAACGCTAGGGGCCGATTCATTTGCCGGACGCTTGGCCTGTATTGTCCAGGGCAGTACGGAAACGACGTTTTATGTGCTGGCGGTGTACTTAGGTTCGGTCGGTGTCAGGTACAGCCGCCATGCCATCGCTTGTGGCCTGCTGGCGGATGGGGCAGGGGTGGTGGCGAGTATTGCTGTGGCTTATTGGTTTTTTGGTTGACGGGTTTTAAGTGTCCACGAAAGGCACGAAAAAACACGAAAATTTTTTATACATTGTGTTTGCGCCATTATTTCGTGCCTTTCGTGCTTTTCGTGGACAAAAAACTCAGCTTGACCGGGTATGTCGCCCCTGTTCAGCTCAGGATTTTAAATGTCCACGAAAGCCACGAAAATTATTATATATTTCAATATATTATGTTTTCTATTTTTGGAGCGAGGGCATCCTGCCCGCCAATTGCGGTCAAGATGACCGCGCTCCAAAAACAGAAAGCTTGACCGTTTGAAGCATAGGTTATTTTTCCGCCATTATTTCGTGTCTTTCGTGCTTTTCGTGGACAAAAAACTAACGCTGTTTACGCTTGCGCCAGATAATAAATCCCGTACCAAGCAACAACAGCGGCAGGCCCAGCAAAAAGCCAAAACCAATCACGGCAACGGCGGGCGCACTTAACTCCAGTTTTTTATCCGTCGCCGTTTGCGTGGGAATATCAATGTATTCATCATTGTGCATCAACCAATTGATGATCCTCATGCCCACATCCAAATTGCCGACATTGCCTAAATACGCGTTGGACAGAAAATCACTGTCGCCTATGACCACGATCCGCTGTTGTTTTTTATCGAAATTTCGGGTCAGGGCGTAGGCAAATGGGCTGGGTGTTTGCCCAGATGTTTCAAGCAAGGCTTGGGCCTGGAACGGGCTGCTTTTGTCAAAACCCAGCGCCGCAGCCATCGGATACAGGCTAATCAATTGCAGGCCACGGGTGATCGGATGCGACGGATAACTGCTGGCGATCACGAAGCCGGGATCGTCTATGCCGTAAATGCGGGTGCTGTTGTCAATGATTTTTCCTGGTTGCTGGTGTATGCCCAGTGCTTCCTGCAAAATCGCCAGCGGGTTGTTATCCGGTTCGCTGAGCAATAACAGGTTGCCGCCATGCTGGATGTATTGCTTGATGATGCCGATTTCACCAGGGAGCAGCGCAACGGTGGGCGCGGCAACCACCAACACCGCCGAATTGTCGGGGATGCCGGGAACCGTCGCCAGATTGATGGTCAAGGTGGTGATGTTGCGTAACGCCAATTCTTTACCAAAACGTCCCCAAGCAAAATTGGCGATGCCGTCGGGTGTGCGCTCACCATGTCCGGTTAAAAAACTCACCCAATGCCGCTGGGCATGTAGCAATTGCAGCAAGGCGTTGCTTAAGGTGGATTCATCGACAAAGGTCAGTTTTTCAGTATGCCCGCGATAGTCAACCAGCACCGCGCCTTCAGGCCCGATTTCCAATTCGCGGGTTTTTTCCGGTTGGCTATCGGGATCGATAATGTCAAAAGTTATGTCGGGTTTATGGCGGCGGTAACGCTCCAGCAATTGCGCGATTTGCAAGCGTAGCGGCAAACCTTTTTTTAGATACGCCGTGACTTTGATGCTATCGGGCATTGCCGCCAATAGTTTTTGCGAGGCTTCCGACAAGGTGTTGTTGGCATGGGCGGTGATGTCGACGCGTAGCGGATAGCGGGTGCTCAACCAGCCGGTGCCAGCTAGCACGACCAGGATTGCCAGTGTCAAAAAGCTATTTTTTAATGCGATTTTTCTACGGTTAGGTGAATTCATTTTTGAAACCGCAATTTATCCAAGCTACGGATGCTAAGGAACACAAACCCGCCGATAAACAGCAGGAAATAAACCACGTCCACGGAATTGAGCAAACCGCTTTGCAAATTTTGAAAGTGCCGCAGCAGCGACAAATATTCCAACAGCTCATTGCGCTGGTCGCGCATTTGCGAACTCGTGTCCAGCAACCACAAAACCAGCAACAGGCCAAAACTGCCTATCCCCGCGACTATCGGGTGTTGGGAGATACAGGACAGATACAGTCCGGCAGAAGTCAAGGCCGCCACCAGCATTAGCAAGGCCAAGACATTGGCGGACAATTTGCCAAAATCCAAATCCCCGCCCAGCAACAATGACAGCGGCATCACAGTGACCAAGCCAACCACCATCGCCAATAATCCTAGACAGCCCAAAAACTTGCCGATGATGATCTCGGTATTGCTGATGGGTGCGGACAGCAACAGCGGCAGGGTTTTATTTCTACGTTCTTCAGCAATTAGCCGCATGGTCAAAAGCGGTGCGACCAGCAATAAAATAATCGCGGCATTGCCGAACAAGGGAGGCACCACGATGTCGGTGAGTCCTGGGCTGTTGGGGATTTCCGCCAGTTTGGGCTGCAAAATCATGAAGGTTTCCACTTGTTTCAAAAACAGATACGCCAGTATAAATTGCAACACCGCCAGAATGCTCCACGCAACTGGCGATAAGAACAGGGTTTTGAATTCGCGGCAGGCGATGGTGATGATCATGACGGTTTGTCCTGAGTTGGCGTTTCCTTGGTCAGGCTGACGAAAATATCTTCCATTGATTGTTTTACCGGCGTGAGTTCCTGCAAGCCCCAACCGTTGGCTATCACCGTTTCGGTGAGCCGTTGCGTGGGATTGTCACTGACGCGGTAATGGATGTGCAATTGCGTGTCCGCCACCGTGTCGATGCGCGTGATGCCAGAAATGGCGGCCAGCACAGCCAAGTCCGGCGCAAGCCTGGTGGTCACTTGCAATAAACCGGTGTCCAGGTGCCGGTTAAGTCCTGCGACGCTTTCATGCAAGACCAATTGGCCTTGGTGGATAATTTGCACATGGGTGCAAGCATCCTGCACTTCGCTGAGGATGTGCGTGGACAAAATCACGCCATGATCTTGCCCCAGTTCGCGGATTAAGGCACGGATTTCGCGGATTTGCAAGGGATCGAGACCGACGGTGGGTTCATCGAGGATCACCACATCGGGATTGTGCAGTATCGCCAGAGCTATGCCCAAACGTTGCTGGAAACCTTTGGACAGGTGCCCGATCAATTTGTGCGTCACTTCCTGCAAACCGCACCGCTCCTGGGTTTGGGCGATGGCACGGGGGATATGATCTTTGGCAAGTCCATGCAATCGTCCGCAATAGCGCAAAAATTCCTGCACGGTCAAGTCCTTGTAAAGCGGCGGCGTGTCGGGCAAATAGCCTAGCGATTGTTTGGCGAGTTTGGCTTGCGTCAGTAAATTGATGCCATTGATGCTGATTTCCCCGCTATCGGGGGCAAGCAGGCCGCAGAGCATTTGCAAGGTGGTGGTCTTGCCCGCCCCGTTAGGCCCCAAAAAGCCCAGCACTTCACCGCGTGAAAGCGTAAAGCTGACATCCTTGACCACACAGTGTTTGCCAAAATAACGGTAAAGCCGTTTTGCTTCGATTAAATTTGCTTCGATTAAATGGCTCATGGATAGCTAGGTTTGCGCCAAAAGGTTTTGTAATTCAGTCTGGATTTTTTTACGGTGGAACAGGAACTTCCATCGGGAACCACCGCATTGCCGCCATAAAATGACGGAACGGATACCCGCCAATAAACAGGCGCGGATTTTATCGGCAGTGTAGGAATTCGACAAATAATTGCTGTCGCCGTTGACCATGATCTTAGGCTGCAACTTGCTGACCGTGTTGCTGTAAATATCGGCAAGATTGGCGAGGACATTGTCATGCAGCAAACCAAAATGTTCGGCCTGGATTTGCGCTTTTTCAATTCCTGTGGTGATGGTCTTGAGCATCTTGGGTTGTTTGGACAATTGCTGTTCCAAAAATACCAAGGAAGCGGCGTAGCGGGCCAATTCTGCGTTGGGGATTTTGTAGCCTGTCATTTGTTGCTTAAGCTGTTCCAGTCCGAGTTTGATCCCGCTTAAACTCCCGTAAACTTCAATGACCGTGTCAGCATCGAGTTTCAAGATGCTGCCGATGCTGGCTTCCATCGCGGTGGTGTCGGCGTTCCCGGTGGTGGCAAGCTGTTGCACCAAGGCGGCGGCTTGGGCAACTCCCGCCAGGGCGATGGTTTGATGGGTGATGGTCTTTAATTGCATGGTCATTGCTACACTGGGATTGGGTTGCTATCGTATCAAGAATAAACGCGGCTGTTCAATTTACTTTTGGCTGTGTTTACGGGGTAAAGGGCGTAATATATTTACTGATGTTACGCAGAGATTTTCTACGAATTGAAAATAACTAATGAAGAGTCGCTATCGCGACGTTTATTTAATCGGGTTCTCGCACCCGAAGGCGAGATACTTTCTTTTGCGCCGCCTCGGCAACTGCTCCTGCGTTGCTCTGCATCCATGCAGTCGAAAAGAAAGTATCCAAAGAAAAGGCGGCCCGTTGCCGCTTATGTCTTGCGCTCCTCGCACTTGTGCCCTGTGGGTATTTGTCGGGGGGAGGCAGAATGGGCTTCCTGCCCATCTGCCTCCGTGCGGCATCCTTGCCGCACCCCTTTATGCCCTGTGGGTATTCGGGCTAGTCCCGACAAATACTGCGGTGCTCGACGCGGCAAATGGGATACAAACTATGTTACTGCGTAACGTCAGATATTTAGAATAACTGGCTTTTGTCATAGTCCAATAAAATAAATCCTTAAGGAGGAAAAATGAGCGAATCAGTCATATTAAATGTAACCGGCATGAAATGTGGCGGCTGTGAAGCCAATGTAACATCTAAACTGGGTGAGCTTGACGGCGTTGCGACTGTTAAGGCGTCCAGCAAAGAGCAACAAGTGCAGGTCGATTTTGATGCCGCAAAAACGACGCTTGCCGAAATCAAACAAACCATTACTGACGCGGGCTACACCGTCATTTCAGTTTAGCCTTTGTCGGGATGACGAAATGAATACAGAAGCACAAGACGACGCGATCCAATTATCCATTGCCGGTATGCGTTGTGCAGGTTGTGTCAGCGCAGTGGAAGCGGCGTTGGCGGCAGTTGCCGGAGTCACCTCGGTCAACGTCAATTTTGCCGACCATACCGCAATGGTGAAAGGGCAGGCTGATCCTGAATTGCTGGTCAAGACGGTCAAAGCCGCCGGCTATGACGCAGCCATTATGGAGGGCCTGGAAGATCCCAGCGCCCAAGAAGGCTTGGAATTAAGCCGCTACCGGGACTTAATCAAAAAAGCGGGCGTGGCTGGCGCGTTTGGCCTGTTCCTGATGCTTAGCGAACATTTCAACTGGTTGCCGGATTTAGGTTCGGCGACGGGTTTATGGCTGTGGCCGGAATTGGCCTTGGTCAGCTTAGGCATCATGGTTTATTCTGGTTGGCAATATTACAGCGGAGCGGTCAAGTCGCTAAAACTAGGCCAGGCCAACATGGACACCTTGATTGCCTTAGGTACCGGTTCGGCCTGGCTGTATTCCTGCGTCGTCATCGACTATTACATGATTTTGCCGTCTTTGGCGAAACACGCTTATTTTGAAGCGGCCGTGGTGATTTTGGCGTTCATCAATTTGGGTACGGCATTGGAAACCCGCGCCAGAGGCAAAACCTCCAGTGCCATCCGCCAATTGATCGGCTTGCAGCCGCGCACCGCACGGGTGGTCAGGAACGGTGAAGAAATCGACATCGCCATAGAACAAGTGGGTTTAGGCGAAACCGTGCGTGTGCGGCCAGGCGAAAAAATCCCCGTCGATGGCGTGTTGCTTGAAGGCCATTCGACCGTCGATGAGTCCATGCTGACGGGCGAACCCTTGCCCGTTGAAAAAACCCAAGCTTCCAAAGTGGTTGCCGGCACTTTCAACCAAACCGGCAGTTTTCTGTTCACCGCCACCCGCATAGGTCGCGACACTGCCTTGGCGCAAATCATCAAAAGCGTCAGGCTAGCCCAAAACAGCAAGCCTGATATTGCCCGTTTGGCGGATAAAATCTCCGGCGTGTTTGTGCCCGTCGTGGTGGCTATTTCCGCCCTGACGTTTTTGCTGTGGCTGGTGTTTGGGCCAGATCCTGCCTTGGGTTACGCGTTTGCGACTTCCATGACCGTGCTGGTCATCGCCTGTCCTTGCGCCTTGGGCTTGGCGACACCGATTTCAGTGATGGTTGCGGTAGGCCGCGCCGCCCAAGCCGGTATCTTGATCCGCAACGGCGACGCCTTGCAAATGGCAGGGAAATTGACCTGCCTGGTCGTCGATAAAACCGGCACCGTGACCGAAGGCAAACCCACCATTGCCAGCATTGAAATGATGGGGGATTTGGACGAAGCCACTATTTTGCAATTGGCGGCAAGCATGGAAGCGGCTTCCGAACATCCTTTGGCGGCGAGCATCTTGGCGGCGGCTGAGCAAAAACAACTGCCATTAAAACCTGTCAGCCAATTTGCCGCGATGGTCGGTTTAGGGGTCAGTGCGACTTGTGAGGGGCAACGGCTGTTATTCGGCAACAAAGCCCTGATGGACAAAGAAGGGGTAAAATTCACCCGCTATAACAACAAACTGGAAAAACTCTCCGCCTTGGGGCAAACCCCGATGCTGTTGGCGGTGGATGATAAAATCGTCGGCATGATCGCCGTTGCCGACGCGTTGAAAAAAGACTCCCCCGCCGCGCTTGCCCAACTGCAACAACTGGGCATACGCATCATCATGGTGACGGGCGACAATCAAATTACCGCCCACGCCATCGCCAAACAAGCCGGCATTGCCGAAGTCAACGCCCAGGTCTTGCCGCAAGACAAAGCCGCGCTGATTAAATCCTTACAGGAACAAGGTGAAATTGTCGGCATGGTCGGCGACGGCATCAACGACGCCCCCGCCTTGGCGCAAGCCGATGTCGGCTTGGCGATAGGTACAGGTACGGATGTCGCGATTGAAAGCGCCGACGTGGTCATCCTGCAAGGCTCCTTGCTAAAAGTGCCGGAAACCATCGCCCTATCCAAAGCCACCGTCGCCAATATCCAGCAGAACCTGGTCGGTGCGTTTTTGTACAACACCTTAAGCATCCCCATCGCCGCCGGATTGCTATATCCAATGTTCGGCATTTTGTTGAACCCGATGATTGCCGGGGCGGCAATGGCGATGTCGTCGTTGACGGTGGTGACCAATGCCAATCGGTTGCGGTGGATGAAGTGGTGAGGCTTCTTGTTTTTGTAATTAGAAAAGCATTTGCTGCGACAATTTCAATTGGTCTCACTAAACAAAAAAAGCTATTACGTAAATTACGGTTGGTTTGAGAGATTGTATTGCGTTGGTATCCATTCAGGCCAATCAGCGTTTAGTTTAAAAATTTCCCTAAGATTTATGCTATCAATTAACAATTCCATGACAAGGACGCTGAGTAAAACGGTTTCCTAATCTTGCGCATTGCGGAGAAATGATTATGCACACTTTCCAAATAAACTCCCACATCAACGAAAACAGTATCTTGTCAGTCAAATTACCCAAAGAATGGGCGGAAAAAGAGGTTAACGTCGTATTGGTTTTGGAGACGTTGCATCCTTCACAAGAAATCCGTCCACAACAAGAAAGCTTAGCCGCCGCTTTTGATTTGCTTGCACAAATGCCAGAAGATTTTATGGCACATCGCCGAGATGAGTTGCCGCAAGAGCGGGATGAATGGTTATGACGCTACGCTATCTGCTAGATACCAATATCTGTATTTACATTAGCAAAAAACGTCCGTTGGAAGTTTATCAGAGGCTTTCAGAACTGAGTGTTGGCGATGTGGGCATGTCGCTGGTTACTTTCGGTGAATTGCGGTTTGGGGCTGAAAAAAGCCAGCACCGGGAAGTTGCGTTGGAAAAATTGGAACAGTTGGGGCGTTATATTCCTGTCATTATGCCGACGCAGGAAACGGCTGAACAATATGGGCTTATCCGTAATTTTCTTGAGCAAAATGGTCAACCGATTGGTAATAATGATTTATGGATAGCGGCACACGCACTGTCGATAAATACTATTTTGGTTACCAATAACACCAAAGAATTCATAAAAGTCCCCGATTTATTGGTTGAAAATTGGGTTAATCCGTCTTGATAGCTATTATGCCTCCCCTAACCGCCTGCCCTGAATGTGACCTGCTCCTAAAACCCGCCGACTTAATCACCGGCGAAAAAGCCGTGTGTCCACGTTGCGGTTATTTGCTGCACAGGGCGCGTGAACAAAGCATCGAGCGGGTTTTGGCGTTGTCAATCGCGGGTTTGATCCTCGCCATCCCTGCCAATTTTTTGCCTTTGATTGGCATCCGCTTTATGGGCAACAGCAATGAAAGCACCTTGTGGGCGGGGGCTGTGAGTTTGTTTGGCCAAGGCTTGTGGCTGGTGGCGGTTTTGGTGTTTTTGGCGAGCATTTTCATCCCTTTGCTGAACACCTTATTGGCCTTCTTAATCAGTGTCCATCTGCACTTCAATCGTCCACATCCGCATCTTGCCCACTGGCTGCGTTGGTTGCAGCATCTGGAAGAATGGGCGATGCTGGAAGTTTACCTGCTGGGAATTATTGTCGCTTGCGTGAAACTCTCCGACACCGCCGATGTGCATCTGGGATTTGGTTTGTATGCCTTTGTTGCCATGTTGCTGGTCAATGCCATGCTGACCACCAGTTTGGACGAGGTTTTGTTTTGGCAGCGCATAGCCGAATTGGATAGGAAAAAACATGCTTAGACAAAGCGCGTTGGCACAAGGGTTGGTGCGTTGCCATGTCTGTGGGCATTTGCATCCTCTGGCAAAGAACCGTCATGCCCGCCATTGCAAGGTATGCGGTGGTTTGCTCCATGCCCGTCGTCCGCATAGTTTGCAAATTACCTTGGCTTTGCTGATCAGCAGTTACGCGCTGTATATCCCTGCCAATATTTTCCCGATCATGACCGTCACGCAACTGGGCATGACCGAAATACACACGATTATCGGCGGCATTTTTGCCCTGGTCGAAAAAGATATGGCCCCCATTGCGGTGCTGGTTTTCGTAGCCAGCATCCTCGTGCCGCTGTTAAAATTGCTGGGCTTGAGCGCGTTGGTGCTGCATGTGCATTTGCGCTGGCAAGGCAACACCCGCTGGTGGATGCGCATTTACCGCTTGATTGTGTTTGTCGGGCGTTGGTCGATGTTAGATATTTTTATGATTTCCATTCTGGTCGCCGTGGTGGATTTAAGCGGCGGCGTTTCCCATGTGATCGCAGGTCCGGCGGCGACGGCATTTGCGGCGGTGGTGGTGTTGACCATGATCGCGGCAAAAAGCTTTGACCCGCGTTTGATCTGGGATAACCATACTGCCTTATGAACGATTTTACTGACCCCGATTCCTATCAGGCCGAAGAGCCTGGCATTGATAAAAAAGCCCGTTTCCCCTTGGTTTGGTTCCTGCCCATCATTGCCGTGCTGGTCAGCGGTTGGTTGATTTACAAATCCATCTCTGAAAAAGGCCAGCAAATTACCATCAGCTTCCCTAACGCCGAAGGTTTGGAAGTGGACAAAACCAAAATCAAATATTTGAATGTTGAAATTGGCAAAGTCACCGACATCAATATCAGTGATGATTTAAAAACCATCAGAGTGTCTGCACAAATGCACAGCAGTGCGGCCATGTTTATGAAAGAGCAGACCAGTTTTTGGGTGGTCAGGCCGCAAGTCGGTCTAGGCGGGGTGTCCGGTTTGGGGACGCTGTTGTCTGGCCCATACATTGAACTTAAACCGGGCGGCGGGCGCAATAAAGTCAATTTTGTTGGTTTGCCCACACCGCCATTGTTAAAAACCAACGCCGAAGGGCGGCAGTTCACGTTGGAAACCAATAATCTCGGTTCGCTTCATGCCGGTACGCCGATCAGTTTCCACGGTATCAGCGTCGGTGAAGTGTTGAGCCACGAACTCTCGCCCAACGCCGATGCGATTAAGTTAAAAGTCTTCATCAACAAACCTTATGACCAATTCGTCAGGAAGAACACCCGCTTCTGGATAGACAGTGGCGTGGATTTGTCCGCCAGCGCCGATGGCTTTAAAGTCAGGACCGGGCCGTTGATTTCGTTGTTGAGTGGCGGTATCGCCTTCCGTACCTCGGCTTACGACAAGCCCACGGATGTGCAGCCGGAAAACAGCGAATTCATGCTGTACGACACTTATGAGCAATCCGAGGAAGTGTTTAGTGGCAACACATTGAAATATGTCATGTATTTCAATGGCTCAGTGCGTGGTCTCACCAATGGCGCACCCGTGCAATTGCGCGGCATCCCGATAGGCAAGGTTATCCAAATCAAATTGGAACTGGACGAAAAAACCGCCGAGATACGCATTCCGGTAACGGTTGAACTGGAGCCTGATCGTATCGAAGCGGTCAACAATTTACCCAATATCAGCCACAAGGACATTATGGAAGAATTGATCAAAAAAGGTTTGCGTGCCCAATTGCAAACGGGTAGTTTGTTGACCGGACAATTGCTGGTCGATCTGGATTTCCACCCGAAAAACAAAATCACCCAGGCCATCAACAATTCCAGCATTTACCCTGAATTTCCGACGATTCCCAGCACTTTGGACCAGTTCGCCCATTCTGCGCAAACCATCATGGACAAAGTCGCCAAATTGCCTTTGGAAGAAATGACGGCGGAAACCACCAAGACCTTGCAGACTTTGCAAACGACCTCGAAAGCGGCGACCGACACCTTGGTCAGTGCGAAACAAGCCTTGGCCAATACCGACAAAACGATGGCTTCTGCCCACCAGTTGTTGAATTCGCTGGAACCCGGTTCGACCACGCACTACGAACTCGACAAACTGCTCCAGGAAATCACGCAAACCGCCAGCTCGGTCAAACAGCTCGCCGATTATTTGCAACAACATCCAGACACGTTAATTCGCGGGAAAAAGGCCGATTGATTATGCTGAACAAATTCGTAATGATGATCGCCGTGCTGTTAATGGCGGGATGTGCATCAACCCCCGCAACCAACTTTTACGTTTTGGAAGCCGTCAGCCAGCCTCCGGCGCAAGCCGCCAAAAACCTTAAAAAACGCTTGGTTGGCATTGGCCCAATCACCATGCCGCCCTTGTTGGATCGCAAACAAATCGTCACCCGCACCTTGATGAACGGTATCGACGTTGCCGAATTCCACCAATGGGCCGCGCCGCTAAAAGACAATGTGTTGGATGTGTTGACGCAAAACCTGACGCAGTTGCAACCGGAGAATTTCATCAGGCCGTATCCGTGGAGCGCTTACGGTACGGTCAATTACCGTGTGTTGGTCGATATTAGCCGCTTCGACACCCGCCCCGGCATAGCCGTCAATTTAGAAGCGAGCTGGGCGATTATGGATGAAAGCAACCATCGCATTATCGACAACGGGCGTAGCAAAATCAGCCATGCCTTGGTCGATAAATCCTATCCGGCGACGGTGCACGCGCTCAGCCAGGTGCTGGGGCAGTTTAGTTTGGAATTGTCGCTGGCTTTGCAGAAGTTGTGAGCTATGACGCTACAGCCACAAAAGCACCAAAATTAAGCGGCTATGGCGAACGGTGCATTTTGTCTCTAATGTCGCTATGTGTTTATTTAACATTTTAGCTGGCCCATAATCTATAGCCCCGCAATCCATCATGGGGCCGCTCCCGCAGAGGCTTATGAAGCGCGGAACACGATCAAATATGACGCGGCAACCACGCATTTGATGCTGGATTCGGTGCTGGGTTTATGGCACATCGATGGACTGTTGCCATAAGTTAGAAGCCCAATTGGTAGAAGCCCAATTGGCGGCTTTGAAGCCATAAAGCAAACTATTTGGCTTTGTTCCGGTGAAAAGGCCATTGGCTTTTTATGTGGCGGCAGTGTCGCCACTGCCGCCTTCTTAAGGTATTTAACTGCGTAAAATTTGAAACAACTCGTCTTTCAGTGCCAGACGTTGTTTTTTCAGCGTTTCCAAATAATCATCGGCGACCACGTCAACCTCAATTTCAGCGCGATGGATGGCATCATTAAGCTCGTCGTGTTCAGTCAACAATTTGGCAAAATGCGCGTTATTTATTTTGAGGTCGTGGATACGATCATTGAATTCTGGAAATTCGTGGATCAAATCGTGTTTTTCAGTCAGCATGGTTTTCCTTTAAATTTTAATGGTAAATCTAGTGTAAATCTGAAGCAGGATAAGGCATGGAACCCCAGACCTTACAACCCGGTTGCAGGCCATATTTTGGGGATTCCACGCCATTCCTACCTGACAAGCCTGTCCAATTGCAGGGACATTAGCCCTTCAATGCTTTCAAAACCGCCTGCATAGTGGCATTGGCATCGCCAAACAACATACGGGTGTTCTCCAAAACAAACAGCGGGTTGCCGACCCCGGCATAACCGGAAGCCATGCTGCGTTTGAGGACGATGGTGGTTTTTCCGTGCCAGCATTCCAGCACGGGCATTCCGGCTATCGGGCTGTTCGGGTCATCCAGGGCGGAAGGGTTGACGATGTCATTGGCGCCGATGACGATGGAGACATCGACATTGGCAAAATCTTCGTTGACTTCTTCCATTTCAAAAACGATGTCATAAGGCACTTTGGCTTCCGCCAGCAAGACGTTCATGTGTCCTGGCATACGGCCTGCGACGGGATGGATGCCGAAACGCACTTTTTTGCCCTTTTCGCGCAGGAACTTGGTGATTTCGTAGACGGTGTGCTGGGCTTGGGCAACCGCCATGCCGTAGCCTGGGATAATCATGATGTTTTTTGCCGCCAACAACACAGACGCGGTCTCGTCGGCATCTATCGGTTGCACTTCGCCTTCGATAGCCGCCGCTACCCCGCCGGAAGCGGTACCAAAACCACCGGCGATGACGCTGATGAAATTGCGGTTCATGGCGCGGCACATGATGTAGCTCAGGATCGCGCCGCTGCTGCCGACAAGGGCGCCGGTCACGATCAGCAAATCATTGCTTAACATGAAGCCGGTTGCCGCCGCCGCCCAGCCGGAGTAGCTGTTGAGCATGGACACCACTACGGGCATGTCCGCACCGCCTATCGCCATGACCATGTGGACACCAAAGGTCAGCGCAATGAGGGTCATGATCAATAAGGGCAAGGCGCCGCCGTGGTCTAGCAACAACATTGGCAAGCTGCCTTCGCTACCCTCGGTTTGTTGCAGGAACAAGCCGCCGAGCACAAACACGCCGATCAGCAGTGCCAGGTTGAACCAATGGCGGGCGGGCAATAACAAGGGCTTGCCGCTGATTTTTTCGCTCAATTTGCAAAACGCAATCACCGAACCGGAAAACGTCACCGCACCGATCAAAATACCGATATAAATTTCAATTTCATGGATGGTTTTTTCGCTGCCAGTCATATTGATGGAGCTGTCCATAAAATTGGCGAAACCCACCAACACGGCCGCCATCCCCACCAAGCTGTGCATGATGGCGACCAGTTCCGGCATTTGCGTCATGGCGACCCTGGAAGCCAATATCGCGCCTATCGTGCCACCAATCAAGACCGCGACGATGAGCACGGCGTAGACATTGCCAGCACCGGCTATCGCAATGGCGGTGGCGATAATGGCAATCGCCATGCCCGCCATGCCGTAGTAATTGCCGCGCCGGGACGTTTCTGGGTTGCTTAAACCGCTTAGGCTCAAAATGAACAGTATGGCGGCAACGATGTAAGACATCGTAAGTAAACTATGGGACATTGCGCTACTCTCCGGTTATTTTCTGAACATCTCTAACATGCGGCGCGTGACTAAAAAGCCGCCCGCGATGTTGATAGAGGCAATAAGGACAGCCAGTCCTGCCAGCAGGCCGACTTGCGGTGAAGACACCTGGACGATGGCGCCAATGACGATAATGCCGCTGATCGCGTTGGTGACGCTCATTAAAGGCGTATGCAAGGACGGCGTGACATTCCAGATCACCTGGTAACCGACGAAACACGCCAGCACAAACACGGTGAAGTGGGCCATGAACGATTCGGGGGCGACCGCACCAATGCCGAACAACGCCAAGCCGCCGATCAGCAATGGCAACAGTTGTTTGATGACGGACGGTTTTTGCGGTTCTTTAGCATGGGCTTGCGGCACTGTCACCGCCGGTTTCGCGGCAGGTGCGGCGGATAGGGTAGGTGGCGGTGGCGGCCAGGTAATTTTGCCTTCTTTGATCACCGTTGCCCCGCGTATCACTTCATCATCCATATTGACGTTAATCACGCCGTTTTTCCCAGGGCACAGTTCGGTGAGCAAATGCCGCAAGTTGGTGGCATACAATTGGCTGGATTGATTGGCGAGACGGCTGGGCAAATTGGTGTAACCGATGAGGGTGACACCGTGTTCAACCGCCACCCGGTCTTTTACCGTCAATTCGCAGTTGCCGCCTTGTTCCGCCGCCAAATCGACAATCACGCTGCCAGCTTTCATGGATTTAACCATTTCCGCCGTAATCAGCTTGGGTGCAGGTTTGCCAGGGATCAGCGCGGTGGTGACGATAATATCGACTTCTTTGGCCTGTTCGGCAAACAAGGCCATTTCAGCGGCGATGAATTCGGGCGACATGGTTTTGGCATAACCGCCGACGCCACTGCCTTCTTCTTTAAAATCCAGCATCAAAAATTCTGCATCCATGCTTTCGATTTGTTCTTTCACTTCCGGGCGGGTATCAAAAGCCCTGACGATGGCGCCCATGCCTTTCGCCGCACCGATAGCCGCCAAACCGGCAACACCGGCACCGATGACCAAGACTTTAGCAGGCGGGATTTTGCCGGCGGCGGTGATTTGTCCAGTGAAAAACCGCCCAAAATGCTGCGCGGCCTCGACAATCGCACGATAACCGGCAATATTCGCCATCGAGCTGAGCGCGTCCATTTTTTGGGCGCGTGACATGCGCGGGACACTGTCCATCGCCAGCACGGTGGCGTTCTTATCCGCCAAACGCTGCATCAGCCCTTCATTTTGCGCGGGCCAGATAAAACTGATTAGGGTCTGGCCTTCGTGAAGCGACGCGATTTCATCTATATCTAAACGCCGGTGGCTTTGAGGGGCGCGTACTTTTAAAATGATGTCCGCCTGTTGCCAAAGGCTGTTTGCATCGGCAACGACTTCAACGCCAACTGCCTGATAGTCGGCATCGGAAATATTAGCGTTTAGACCAGCACCGCTTTCTATGGATACGGAAAAGCCCAGTTGCATGATTTGTGCGGCGGCTTCCGGGGTGGTGGCGACGCGTTTTTCGCCACGGTAAGTTTCTTTAGGTATACCAATCTTCATACAATCTCCAGTGATATGGTTTTAGGGCATGGCTAAAGGTTTGGTTGTAGCCAAACTTTCAGTTGGGAGCATAAAAGATTAACTTTCGGTTTTCAATTAAAAAACAGCCTTTAAGCGGTCAATCAGATCGGCTAACGGCGGTTGAAACATTTTCATCTTCATCGAATTCGTCGAAAATTTCGCTGCTTGCTTTCTGGTAAAACGGCCAGTTTTTAACATGCAGATATTTTCTAATCGGCGTTTTGATCACCGACACGCATAAGGCAATAGAAAACAGGCACCAGACCGCCGCATATTCATTAGGGTCATCGGTGGTGACATCAGAAATCCACGGGCCAATGACATAATGGAAGCCCACAAAACGCCAGGAACCGTAAATAACGGGCAGACAAAAGGCAACGAGAATATAAGTGAGGGCGTGCAAGCCCCATCTGAAATCGAATAACCAGGTGATCGGGTCGGACAACAGCCCATTTAGCGGCATGTGCCAGGCGATATGCCATGCGCCGCTGGTTGAGCAAACTTCGGGGCCGCAAAAACCTTCAATACCGACATTGCAAGTCCCCGCCCAGACGAAAGGATACATTTTCACCAGCATCGCCAAGGCGCCCACCGCACAAATGCTGTAAATCGTGGTGCGTATTTTTAATTTGACCGCTTCGGGGATAAAGTACATCGCCACCATATTGACAAAAAATGGTTGGAAGGCGACGTGCAGATAGCCAAATAACGTCAGTATCTGATTGCTGGGATTATCACACAAATCTATATAGACGTAGGTGAAAGCCTGCAACAGTTCCATTAAGGCGAAATAAGTCAACGGAATCCATAGCTCCTTGGATTCCCCTTTTGCGGCGACATACACGGCGGTACTTAGACCAATAGCCGCCAAAACGCCTGATGCTTCCCCACTCCAACACATAACACTAACCTCATTATTTATTATTATTTACCTACAGCTATCCACCGTAACCCCCAATGTGCTTGAGCCGGTTGCAACAACAGTAAGCATTTTTTTGCCGTGTCAGACTTTTTGCCTATTGCCAACACAGGGTCTTTTCTCTGCAAACCAGTCTGGTCAGTAGCAAAAACCCTACTATTCTATTACAAATAAATGCTAATTGAGAAATAAGCGACATGGCCTGTCTAGGGCAATAGCAGTATGTAAGTAGGCGTCCATAACTTTTTTATCATTTATAATCCTAAAAACCGCAGTTAGTCCACGAAAAGCACAAGAGACACGAAAGAAATCAGAAATGCTGTGTTGATCTGGCTATTCACCCTTTGGGTGATGGTCTACAGTTCGGCATCTCTTTTAAACTACATGCTTTTCTCTTCGTGTTCAATGAGTCGTGTTTTTCGTGGATGAAATGATTTTTCTAGGATAACCATGCAAGCCGGAACGGGTTTGTAGCAACGGTAGGCGCGTTACGACCGCATGAATGCCGCCACAAGAGTGGTCTATGGACAGAGCCGCGTAGCGGTGTGCCGAGGCAATCCGTTTCGTAACATATTGATTAGTTGCCAGTATCTCAATACGTTAAGGTCGGGGCTTACGAAGCCCATACGCATCAAGCTAAGGGGGAAAGCCCATGGTTTTCATAATAGTTGTCCACGAAAAATACGAAAAAGATGAGATAAATTTTCGTGTTCTCGTGTTCTCGTGGTGCCTACTGTTGGCTTTCGTGGAAAAATGCTTTAGCTTGATGCGTATGGTTGCGAAACTACGCCAACATTTCCAGCAACAGCGGATGCCATAATTCCAACTCAATCATTCCCATTTTTCCTAACAAACGGCATTTATCCACCGAACGCAATTGATCCAACAAAATACGCGCCGACTTGCCATCAAACGAAACCACAGGGCGGCAACCTAGCGCTTGTCCTTGGCTGATCAAGGGCGCGACAATGACACGCGGCAAATGCACGTTAAGGTCATCGGGTGAAACAATCAAAGCTGGCCTCGTTTTTTTGATCTCCGTACCTAGCGTTGGATCAAGATTGACCCAATACACTTCACCACGTTTTACCATTGCCAATCCTCAGAATCCGCATCGACTGGAAAGTTTTCCCAAGCATCTTCATCATTTTTTGCATCATACTGCTCAAACCAGCCTTTACGCGGCGTGTGAAGCGCTTCAATAACCAAGGTTTTGCCTTCTAAACGCAAATCCACCTCTTCCCCTAACCCACAAGCCTCCAAAAAACCAAGCGGAATAATCAAACCCCGCGAATTGCCGATTTTTCTCAATTGGGTACGCATACAGCCTCCTAATCATAAAAATTATAACAATGTTATAACTATTGATGTGTTTCGACAAGCGGGCAAGGATGGAGCGATTATGGAATCTTGGTGGAAAATTAGTTTGGTGGCGATTTTTCTCAATTGCGTCCCGCATAGAAACTAGGCGGCAAGCGGAATCCTGGATCCGGCTAAGCCCACAAATCCGCCAGCGAAAACTCCACCGCATCAAACGGCGGCACGGCGACTTTATCATCATCTTTAAGCGTGGCAATCAATAGCCAGCGGCCTTGTTGCAACTCAAACGCCTCCAAAGTTTGCGCCAAGGGATCGACTATCCACACATGCTGCACACCATAACGGGCATACATCGGCAATTTCACCACACGGTCTTTTTTGACGGTGGACGGCGACAAGATTTCACACATCCAATCGGGGACAATCTCAAAACGATGGCCTTCAGGTATGCTGGGCATACGCTCACGCCGCCAGCCTGCCAAATCCGGTACAGCCACTTCCTGATTACGGATAAAATGTATTTCAGGCCCATCAATGATCCACCAACCTCCTGGCCCGCCTTCCCCAAGCCTAAATGGCGGGCCAATCCTCATGCCAAGCACACTGCTAGCCCCAGCGTGCCGCCCAGACGGACGAGGCATGGCGTACAGCTCACCGTTCAAAATTTCTCCGGTCATAGCATCCGGCAAATCCAGCAGTTGTTCGTAAAGGGTGGGTTTTAAAATAGCGTTCATAAAACCCCAGTGTTGTTAAAAGATGGCAAAACTATCGGCTTAATGTTCCGTAACCCGCCATGAAAGACAAGCCGCAAAAAACCTGCTGGGTTTTCAAAACCCGGCAGGTTTGCCTGATAAAACACAACCATCGCTAACGCCTGCGCGTCCCGCATCGGAAGCCATATAAACAAAATAGCCTTATATTTTTCTCAGGGTTGTGGCTATGGGTAAAGCCCCCAGTTTTTTTTCGTTTTCAAAAGTAAACAAGGTTGTCGCCCCCGCTTTTTGTGCCGTCCTTGCAATCAGGCAATCGGACAAATCGACTGCGCCAAATTCCAGGTAATCTAATAAAGCGCAGTTCAGCACCGCCCAATCTTCAAACTGAAATTTGGCATTGCTTGCCAGTTCGTGCAACACCGCGTGGATTTCGTGGCGGGTGCAGCCAAACACACTTTCCAGCACCCATTCCATTTCGGCAACGACAATGGCGGAAACAAACACCTTTTCCGCCTGGTTGATTAGGGTTTGGGCACGCTCCACTTGCCACTGCGGGTTTTGGGTATCGACAGGCTGAAACAAAAACCGCAACAGGACATTGGTGTCAATTGCAATCATTGGCGAGGAATTTAGTGGCGGCGCGGCTTTTGATGGCGGTGCTGAGGTCTTCGTCGGACGGGAAGGCTTGCCCTTTAAGCAAATGGCTGAATTTGCCCGCAAGATTTTCGGTGTTGATCTTGACGATATGCGCCACACCGTCACGCGCGAACACCTCCACATAATCGCCCGGCTGTAAGTTTATCGCCTGGCAAACGGCTTGCGGCAAGGTCACTTGCCTTTTGGTGGTTATCTTGTGCATGGGGAGCCTGTAGTATTACTAAATTTAAATAGTAATACCAAGTTATGCTTTGGTCAATCTTGGCATGGTGAGGATAGCCAAACTACTGGTTATTTTAGAACCACAGATTGGCATCAGGGTAGGGTACGCTGTGCGTACCTTTAAAAAACTATCATAAAATCAATGTAAAAGGTACGCACAGCGTACCTGTTGCCGGAACGGGTTTGCAACCCGTTCCGTAACATTTTGATTACTTGCCAGTATTTCAAAACATTAAGGACGGGATTACAAAGTCCTGTCATGCGCCGTTATTAACCCAATGTCAAAATATATTTCATAAAAAATCCAAAAATGTGAAATATTACCTAGCTTTAAGGCAAAGTTTACCCTATTATCCAGTGTGTTAGACCGTAATTCCCTCAACCACAAACTCACTGGAATTTCATCATGGCTACTGATACCAACAAAGACAACAAAAACACCTACAATTTGGACTGGACTGGACTGGACTGGACTGGACTGGACTGGACTGGACTGGACTGGACTGGAAAAGCGTAACCCCGTTATCAGCTAAGTCAACCCCGCTGGCACAAGACATTATCGCGATGGCGACCATCACGGGCACGGAAGGTAACGACATCCTGCAAGGACTTGATGGCGAAAGCAACACCATCAATGGCTTAGGCGGTAATGATAACATCTACGGCGGCAACCTTGCCGATACCTTACTGGGCGGTGACGGCGCGGATGATGTTTGGGGTGGTGATGGCGATGACATTATCAATGGCGGCGCGGGTGATGATAGCGGCGCTTCTGCAGGGCTTAGCGGCGCCAACGGAGCCGACACCTACCTGTTCGCCAACGGTGACGGCGATGACATTATCTACAACATAAACGGCAACGACGACGGCGGCAAAGATGTGGTCAAGTTCACCAATGCCACCTCAACCGAGGTGGGGCTCAGCCGTTCCGATTATGATTTGATACTCTCCTACGGTGCCGGCGACCGGATCACCATCAGCTACTACTTTCCCGTCGACAACGACTACTACGCGGCTGAGCGCATTGACCAATTCCAATTCAGTGATGGCGTGATTTGGACATGGGACGACATCAAGGCCAAAGCCCTGCAAGGTACTGAAGGCGATGATTATTTGCGGGGTTACGACGGCGAATCCAACACCATCAATGGCTTGGGCGGTGATGACGAAATTATTGGCGGAAATCTTGCTGATACTCTGCTGGGTGGTGATGGTTGGGACTCCATTGACGGCGGCGACGGTGACGATACTATCAGCGGAGGTGATGGTTGGGACTACTCCATTGACGGCGGCGACGGTGACGATACTATCAGCGGAGGCGAGGGTAGCGACGTTATATTTGGCGGGAATGGGCATGATCTGATCAATGGCGGCAAGGGGGATGATGATCGCTCTTATATTCCTTACCATTCAATACTCAGCGGTGGATTATCCGGCGGTGCGGGCAGCGACACCTATGTGTTCGCCAAAGGTGACGGGGCGGATGTTATCAACGACTATGATGGCGAACTCCCCAGCGATCAAGGCGTAAATATTATCCAGTTCACCGATGTGGCCTTGACTGAACTGACAGGCATTGGTTTTTATGATTCAGACTATCCCGATGTCTATTTTTTGACCATCTCTTATGGCAGCAGCGACCAAGTCAGCATTTCTGGCTATTTTGGTGTTTATTCGGTTGCGTTCAAAATCAACCAAGTCCAATTCTCCGACGGCGCAACGCTAGATAATTTCATCATCGGCACTAACCCCGACGGTACAACCGCCAACGACGGCCTCAGCGGGACAGGTACGATGACGGGCGGCCTAGGCGATGACCTGTACTTTGTCGATGACGCGGGCGACGTGGTCACGGAAGCCACCAGTTCCGGCAAGGACACCGTCATCAGCACCATCAACTACACCCTCACCGCCAACGTGGAAAACCTGGCCTTGACGGGCAATGCGGCAATCAACGCCAAGGGCAATGCCCTGGCTAACGTACTAACGGGCAATAGTGCGGTCAACCGGTTGGATGGGGGGACGGGTGCTGACAGCATGGCGGCAGGTGACGGCAATGATTTTTATGTGGTCGATAACCTGGGCGATGTGGTGACGGAATTGGCAGGCGGCGGCGAGGATATGGTCATCAGTTATGTCAGCTTTAGTTTGGGCGGCTTCTTGGAAAACCTGAAATTATCCGGCAATAAGGTGATTAACGGCACGGGCAATGGCTTGAACAATGTGCTGGCTGGCAATGCCAAGGCCAACATCCTGAATGGCGGTGGCGGGGCGGATGTGTTAAACGGCGGCGACGGTCTTGACGTGCTGATTGGCGGCTTGGGCAAGGACAAGATCAACCTGAAGGAAACCACCGCCGCCACCGACACCGTAAAAATGCTTGCAGGTGACAGCCTGACCAATGCTCACGACACCGTCAGCGCATTCTCGTTAGGCAATGGCGTGAGTGCGGCGGCCACTGACCGGCTGGATTTGGACAACACTACGATTGCCGCCAATGTGGTGGCTGCTGATGGCGTGAATGTCGGGATTATCAAGAGCCATGCAATCAGCAACGGCATCGTCAGCTTTGACGATGTGAACAGTTACAGTGCGCCGTTGACCTTGACGGCTGGCAACCTGGGTACGGCGTTCAAGTATCTGCAAGCCAATTTCAGTTCAGGGGAAACGGTGGCGTTCATCGCCGTGGGCAACACCTATGTTTTCCAAGACAATGGCTCGGCGGACACGGCGGTGCAGTTGGCGGGCGTGTTGGCCTCGAACCTGGACACCGACGGTTTGGCGGCTGGTGGGGTTTGGTTGGTGTAGTGCCGATACGGTAACACTGGCGATAAAAAAATCCCGATGGGTTTGCCCCATCGGGATTTTTTGTTGTCCGCCCGTTCCTTAGTTCCAACGTGGGAATGCACTACTGGAACGGGTTTGCTCAAACAGTAGGTGCCACGGCGACCCGTTCCGTAAGGTTTTCAGTGCCTATAAGAATATTGAAACGTTAAAAACAGGCTGATCCATGAGCAAAAACTAATGCCATTAAAAACGCAAAATCAGTAACTTAAGCTAGTTTTCCCTGTTAATGTGATAAATTAGCCTTTATAATCTTCGGTTAAACTCCAAACTGTGGGCGAGAAAATGGCTATTAAAGACTATATGCAAACGCTTGGACGTAACGCCAAGCAAGCCGGACGGGAGCTTGGCCGGACTGAATCGGGCAAAAAAAACCGGGCGTTGCTGGAGATAGCCGACGCGATTGAAAACAGCCGTGAACTGTTGGCAACAGAAAATCAAAAAGATTTGGCGGCAGGTGCAGCCAATGGCTTGGACGCAGCGGCCCTGGAACGTTTGGCCTTAACGCCAAAAACCATCAACACCATGATAGAAGGCTTGAAACAAGTCGCCGCATTGCCTGACCCGGTTGGGGAGATCACTGATTTGAGCTATCGCCCCAGCGGTATCCAGGTCGGGCAAATGCGGGTGCCTTTGGGCGTGATCGGCATCATTTACGAATCGCGCCCCAATGTGACGATTGATGCGGCGGCCTTATGCCTGAAATCTGGCAATGCGTGTATTTTGCGCGGCGGCTCGGAAGCGATACATTCCAACCAGGCGATAGCCGCGTGTATTGCCCAAGGTTTGCAAGCGGCGGATTTGCCGGTCACCGCCGTGCAAATTGTCGCCACCGCTGACCGCGCCGCTGTCGGTGAGCTGATCACGATGAACCAATATGTCGATATTATTGTTCCGCGTGGCGGGAAAGGCCTGATCGAGCGCATCACTAAGGAAGCGACGATTCCGATGATCAAGCATCTGGACGGCATTTGCCATGTCTATATTGACGGCCATGCTGACATCGACAAGGCGGTGCGGATTGCCGACAACGCAAAAACCCACCGTTATGGGGTCTGCAATGCGATGGAAACCTTGCTGGTGGCCGAAAGCATTGCCCATCGCGTGTTGCCGTTATTGGCGAAAATTTATTTGGACAAAGGCGTGGAACTGCGCGGCTGCCTGAAAACCTGCTCCCTGATTCCCGAATGCAAACGCGCTACGGAAGAAGACTGGCATACCGAATATCTGGCACCGATTTTATCCATCCGCATTGTTGACGGCATCGGCCAAGCGATTGAACATATCAATCGCTACAGCTCGCAACATACCGAAGCGATAGTGACCGAAGATTACACGCTGGCGCGGCGTTTTTTGCGTGAAGTCGATTCCAGTTCGGTGATGGTCAACGCCTCCACGCGTTTTGCTGACGGCTTTGAATACGGTTTGGGTGCGGAAATCGGCATCAGCACCGATAAGCTACATGCCCGTGGCCCGGTGGGGCTGAAAGGGCTGACCTCGTTAAAATTTATCGTCCTGGGTGACGGGCATATCCGGCAGTATTAATTGGCCCATAAGTTCGCGCACAGTAATTTCATCCTACTGTGCGCGAACTTATGAGACACACACATACATACAATCAATAAGTTATTAATTGTTTCATAAGTAATCGCTGGAACAATTTTGAAATTTAAGGAGCGATTACTTATGAAACAATTAATATATGATCGGTATTTTGGGCGGGACGTTTGATCCGATTCATTACGCGCATTTGCGGTGCGCCGTTGAAGCCAAAGAACTGTTCGGCCTTGAGCATGTCCGCTTAATCCCCAGTGCCAATCCGCCGCATCGGGAATCGCCCTCGGCGCCCCCGTTGTTGCGGGCGCAGATGGTTGAACTGGCAATAAAAAACCACGCGGGGCTGGTTTGTGACCGCCGCGAAATTGAGCGTCATCAACAACGGCCTACTAGCAAATCTTTTATGGTGGACACCTTGGCTTCTTTACGCAGGGATTTTCCAAGCCAGCCATTATTGCTGTTTATCGGCAACGATGCTTTTAAGCAATTGACAAACTGGCATTGTTGGCGGCAACTTTTTGATTACGCGCATATTGTGGTCATGACCCGGCCTGGTTTTAACAGGCCGGTGCTTGATGGTTTTTTTCAAGCCAGATTTACGCAGGACATTGGCGGGCTGGGGCAATGTTTAAGCGGAAACCTGGTTTTTCAAGCCGTGACCGCGCTGGATATTTCCGCAACGGCAATCAGGGCCGGCATCGCCAGACAACAAGACCCGAGTTTTTTGTTACCCGATGCCGTTATAGAATACATCCACCAGCACCAGCTTTATCAATCGCCTGGATGACCTTCAGGCCATTTCATTTCAAAGGTAATTAATGCAAACAGAAGAATTATTAAAAATCGTCCAAACCGTTTTGGACGAACGTAAAGGGCAGTATATTACGGCGATAGATGTCAAAGACAAAACCAGCATCACCGATTACATGGTGCTGGTCACGGGCACATCCGACAGGCACTTGAAATCCTTGTGTGAACATGTCGCCCAAGCCGTGAAAGAGCAAGGCGGCAAGCCATTGGGTATGGAAGGGGATTTGGGTTCTGACTGGATTTTGTTGGATTTGGGGGATGTCATCGTCCACGCCATGACCGCACAAACCCGCGAATTTTACCAATTGGAAAAACTGTGGTCGGTTGATGCGCCGAGAGAAAAGCTGTTTGCGGTTAAATAACCTTTAAATAAATTGTGGAGCGGGCAAGCGTATTTGCCCGCCACCACTAATCTTCAATCCCCAGTTCCTTGATTTTCCGCGTCAGGGTATTGCGTCCATAACCCAGCAAAATCGCGGCTTCATGGCGTTTGCCGTGGGTAAAATTCAACGCTGATTTGATCAAAATGGCTTCTACGGCAGGTATGGTCTGTTTGGCGACTTCACTTTCTTTGTTGAGCAATTGCTGGTCCACCCAAGACCTTAACAAAGATTCCCAGTCAGAACCCGCGCTGTATTTTTCGGCGGGCGTGTTCAATAATTCGGGCGGTAGATCATGCAGATGGATTTCCCGGCCCGTTGCCATGACGGTCAACCAACGGCAAATGTTTTCCAATTGCCTGACGTTGCCCGGCCATTCCAAGGTGCTTAAAAACGCTTCCGCATCGGGTTTCAGGATCTTGATTTCGGTGTTCAATTCTTGTCCGGCCTGATTCAAAAAATGCCGTAATAACAATGGTATGTCTTGTTTCCGGTCGCGTAATGGCGGGATGTGGATGCGGATGACGTTGAGGCGGTGGAACAAATCTTCCCGAAAACGGCCTTGCTGCACCAGCACTTCCAGGTTTTGGTGCGTGGCGGCAATGATGCGGACATCGACTTTGATAGAGGCATGGCCGCCGACCGGATAAAACTCGCCATCCGCCAAGACCCGCAATAGCCGGGTTTGCAATTCGGCAGGCATGTCACCGATTTCATCGAGAAACAGCGTCCCGCCATTGGCCTGTTCAAACCGCCCTGAACGCCGCGCCGCCGCGCCGGTAAACGCGCCTTTTTCATGGCCGAACAATTCCGATTCCATCAAATCTTTAGGAATCGCCGCCATGTTCAGCGCGATAAACGGATTTTTGGCGCGTGGGCTGTGCCGGTGCAGTGCTTTGGCGACCAATTCTTTACCCGTGCCGGACTCGCCGTTGATTAAAACGGTGATATGCGATTTTGCCAGCCGCCCGATGGCGCGGAACACTTCCTGCATGGCGGGCGCGGCGCCGATAATTTCCGGCGTGGCTTCCAACGTAGTTTGTTCTTCGACGTTGGAATGTTGTTGCCGTCCATGAATGCAAGCGCGACGGGCGAGATCAACCACTTCTTTTATATCGAACGGTTTCGGCAGATATTCAAACGCACCGCCATGAAAAGCCGACACGGCGCTTTCCAAGTCGGAATGGGCGGTCATGACAATCACGGGCAGGTTAGGGTGGCTGAGTTGGACTTTTTGCAATAGCTCCAGACCATCCATGCCGGGCATACGAATATCGGTGATCAAGGCATCCGGCGTACCGTGTTCCAGTGCCCCCAGCAATTCTTTTGCGCCGGAAAAGCTGCGCGTGTTGATAGCGGCCTTTTGTAAGGCTTTTTCAACGACCCAGCGGATAGATTTGTCGTCATCAATGATCCAGACGGTTTCGGGCTTATTCATTACCGTTCTCCACGGGTAAAAAAACTGAAAATACGGTGTTTCCAGGTTCGCTATTGCATTCAATAATGCCGTTGTGTTGATTGATCAATGATTGGGCAATAGACAGACCTAGCCCGGTACCTTCTGACCGTCCCGTAATCATGGGGTAGAAAATTTGGTTCAACATATCAGCGTCTATACCAGGGCCATCATCAATAATGTCAATTTTTGCGGCTAATTTGTAGTGTTTGCGGCCTATGGTCATGTGCCTGTGGATACGGGTTTTAATGACAATATGGCCTTTGCCTTCGGTGGCTTGCACGGCGTTGCGGGTGATGTTCAAAATCGCTTGGATGAGCAAGTCCTTGTCGCCGAGGATATTCGGGATGCTGGGGTCATAATCGTTTTTAATCATCAAATTGCCACTGGATTCGACATGCACCAACTGCCTGACCCGTTCCAAGACCTCGTGGATGTTCAAGATTTTCTTATTAGGCAATTTGTTCGGGCCGAGCATTTTGTCCATCAAGCCTTGCAACCGGTCAGATTCTGCAATGATGATCTGTGTGTATTCCTTCAGTTCGGGATCGTGCAATTCCAAATCCAACAATTGCGCCGCCCCGCGCAGGCCGCCCAAAGGGTTTTTTATTTCATGCGCCAAACCGCGCACCAACAATCTTGCGGTGTTTTGTTGGGTCAACAAGCGTTCTTCTTTGGAAATGCGCAAATGCGTGTCCACTTGTTGCAGCTCAAATAGAATTTCAATCATCCCTTCTTCATTTAAAAATGGTGTTGCACTCAAATTGATCGTTACGTTTTGGCCCATGCGCCCAAGCGTCAATGAGCGTTCGACTAAAGGCTCTTCCATTACCCGGCATTGTTTCAAATTAAGTAGCAGTGCCGGGTCGGATGATTTAAACAAATCACAGGCGTTTTGATCGACCAGATGGTGGGCACTGTCCGCCAGCAAGATTTCCCCGGCCGTGTTGATGTAGATGAGGATTAAGTCACGGTTAAATAGCAGTATGGCGGTGTTTAGATGGTCGAGTATGCGTTTGTACATGAAGTGATGCTAAGCCCTTTTTGAGTTACTTTATAATTTAAGCAATTATTAGACCAATAATTATAGAGACGGAAACGCGTGTATGAGTGACGCATTGGTCTGGCGTGGGGTGTGTTTATTGGCGTCAGTATAATCGAGACCATAAAAAAAGCCCCAGAATGGGGCGTTTTTATGGTGCCAACTTAGTGCATAGTGTGCCTGAAGCGGTTGTGGCTAAGAAAAACGCCCCTATTCGGGGCGTTATGGTGTGCGGCAGATTACTCCAAACGGGTAGTGAAATAGTTGCACTAAATATGGGCGAATAGTTATATTGTTCTGAATTGAGTGTGATCCTAAAATGAGCCAAGAAAATCTAATCAATACAGCCGAACATGGGGCCGGCAGTTTTTCAGATATTTTCATGTTGGTCGGGATTTTCAGTAACCAATTGTGCGGCGGCGCGTTGGCGGTCCAGGGTTTTTTTGAAGACCCGCAAGACGTTCAGCTCCACCAAAGTTTTGCCCGCTGTCATATTGTGGCCGTGACGGCGCACGTGCAGCGTCACCGATTCAAGATGGGCAATATTCAGTTGCAATTCTGCGGCACGGTTAAACCAGTCGGTATCTTCGGCATAACGCAATTCGGTGTCGAACAAACCGATTTTTGCAAACGCGCTGCGCCGATATAGGCCCGCACCGATATAATAAGGGAATGATTCGTTTGGATTGCCAGCACACTCATAATTTTGGGTTTCGGCATTTTTCACCAGTGTGTGGCCTTTACCATGCACCATATCCAATTCAGGGTCGGCCATCAGCATATCGGCCAGCATCAGCAAATTGCCTTCCGGCCATAAATCATCGACATCCAAAAAAGCCAGCATTTCGCCCGACACATCTTTGATACCCCGGTTACGGGCGGATGCCGCACCTGAGTTTTCTTGCCGAAAAAAACGCACATCCACAGGCAGTTGTCCCACGGCGGCTTCAATGTCATCGGTGGAGCCATCATCAACGACGATAATTTCTAAGGAAGGATAGTGTTGCGTCAAGACATTGTTGACGGCATCGGCCAAAAAATGGGCGCCGTTGTAAACCGGGATAATGACACTGATTAAGGGCTTGGATGCTGCAATATGGTTTTCAGCGGCTATTGCCAATTTGGCCAATCCAGATGGGCTGGTCGCCAGCAATTGTCTGATTGAGCGGGGAACAGCGGCTAAGTCATGCCCCAACACCATGCTCAAATAAGGCACACTCGCGAGCATTTTGTCGATGAAGGCGTAGGTTTTGCCGCCCGCATAAGGTAATTGCGATAGCGTTGTGAAAGCGGCGGCATTACGCACCTCGGCATAACCAATCGGGGCAAAAACGGTTTCGCCCGTTGCGCCAAAGCAAGGTGTGACCACGGCCTTAAGCGGCAGGGAGCGGCACAGTTGTGGATGGTAGGCGGGCCATAATTGCACCACGGCTTTTTCTTCATCAAGATAAGCCATGTTGGTGACCAAAGGGGCTAAGTGTGGGAAATGTTGCAATTGTCCGGAAACCAATTTGGCGCTTGTATAAAGGCTATAAACACGCGGTTCGGGCGACAATCCCACCACCAAATAATCATCCGCCAGATAATGCATCCCTGCCGCCAAACAGCTTAAGGCCGTTGTCGATTTGCCAACGCCGCCTTTGCCCGTGATGAGCACCGCATTTTCCCCGTCAGCCAGTGCGGCGGCATGGAGCAACTGGCAACCTTGTTTTTCCATCCACCAGTGAAACAAAGTCCGCAAAGGTGAAGCTTCGCACCAATAAGGGATCGTGCTGGCATCTTTTACCCAATAAACGGCTTCCTTTTGTTCCAAATCCATCAAATTCACCGAACATTCTATCCAGTGGAAAGCGGTGCGGATACGCGGGCTGTTCATACCCCAAATGTCACCCCGATCCGTAAAACAATGTTGGGGAACGGGCGGAGGCGGCATATCAATTTGCGTGGAAATGCTATCCCAAATATGGAAGGTGATATCCGGTAAATTTGGGATTTCAGCTTCCAGATGCGCCAGTGCCGGACTAAAAAGCCGGTACAGCGTGTCACCAGCATACACCACACGGATAAATGTGCCTGCCAACTGCAAATGGCGGACAACCGCCCCGGCCCGTTGCTCGGCTAGCAAGGCGCAATTTAGGACTTGGTCAAAAAATGTCTGTTGGACCGCTTCAGGAATAGCGGGCGTATCGGCGGGATGGGCATCTTCCATAAGCGTTTCCTTAAAGATTTGCAGATTTGTTTGATGGGGCAAGCGCTGGGCTAAGCTGGCCTTGTTGCAAATGATAAATGTGGCCTGCGAAAGCCACCACGTCAGGGTCATGGCTGATAATCACCACGGTAGGGCAATTGGGCATTGCCATCAGTCCGTGCATTAAAACGCTGATGGTGCCAGCGTCCAAATGATTGGTGGGTTCATCTAATATCAATAATGCCGGGTTGCCCAAGAGCACACTGGCAATCCCTAAGCGTTGGCGTTCGCCGCCCGATAACAACATGCCGCCTTCGCCGATTTCAGTATCCAAACCGTCAGGCAAGGCGTTGATGAAATCTTCTGCCAAAGCCAAGCGCAAGGCTTGTTGTATGTGTTCCTGGCTGGCGTTGGGGCGGCCATAACAAAGGTTGTCTAGGATCGTACCGGAAAATATGGGGGGATTTTGCATGACCACGCCCATGGAACGGCGCAAGCTTGCCATATCCACGTCATCATAAGCCACACCGCTGGCATACAGCACCCCTTGTTGCGGCTTGCAAAACCCAACCAGCAAATTGATCAGCGTCGTTTTGCCAGCACCATTGGCCCCGACGATGGCAATGTTTTCGCCGCGCCGCACCTCAAGATTGATCGTGCGCAATACCCAATGCTCACCATAGGCGAAACTGACCGCCTGTAGGCTAAAACTACCATCGAATTCAATAGCTTGTGTGCCTTGGTATGGCTCAAGTTCGCCGTCATGTAACACGCCGTGCAATTTGAGCAAAGATTCGTTGCCGGCAAGCAGTTCCGGCAAGCCGCTGTTCAGGTTATCGACTTGCCCGTTCAATAAGCCAGCGGCGACATAAAAAATCAATAAATCCCCCAGGGTCATCAAACCTTGGGCAATCTGCGCACCCCCGGCGACCATAATCATAATGCCTGCCAATCCGGTCAGATTGCGTTGCATTTGGCCATGCCAAGCAAAACTCATCGCCATGCGTTTGCCTGTCGTGTTCAATTCGTCAATGCACTGGCGTTGGCGCGCCTGTTCTTGGTCGGCACAGGCTTTCAGGCGGATCAAGTCCATTTGCCGCAAAGCAAAACGGGTTTGTTTGCTGAATGCCTCAAAAGCCAATTGGAAAATGCTGACATCCTTTTTGATTGCCCGGCCCAAATCTCTTGATAACCAAAGTAATGGCGGCAAAACCAAGATGGTCAAGGCCACCAACTGCCAATTTATCAGCAACAAAACGGAAACCAACACCACGCTGGTCAACGCGGCTGGGAGCATACTCGACAACAGACGGTTGCTGAGATTGTCAAAACGTTCGCTGTCCAACACGATGCGGCTGTGCAATTGGTCGATGTCGGCGTGGCTACAATAATTTCTCGACAAAACAGCCAATCGGGTCAGCAAATCACGGCGTAAGCGGTGCATGGCGTTTTTAATGACCGTCAGGACAAAAGCCCGCAACCATAAAACTACACCGCTTTGCAACAAACGGATACCGACAATGCCCGCCCCTAAATACATTAAAATGTCCACCCGGCCTTGTGGCAAGGCTTGGTCAAAGATTTGCCGGATCATGAACAGGATGGGCAGCACGAGCAGGGATTGTAAGGATGAAATTACGCCATAAACCAACAGGCGTTGCCAACAGCCACGATAATAGTGTCTGAATAAGCGGACTGCTTCTGGGTCAAATAGGTCGAGTTTGGATTTTAACTGCTGGATGGGTTGCTTTTTCACGCGATACGCCGCCATAAGCCCCGTGCAATGGTTGGCAAAATTTCCAAACGTCCCCGCAAGCCCCAGCGGTAACGTAAATAATGGGAGAAGCCGATTAAAAATGCCCAGGGCCTGTCCATTTCAGTCAACCCGCAATACTCGGCAAAAAAGACCCATTGTTTGGTCAACGGATGCGTGTACCAGCGGCTACGCGCACCTAGAACGATGGTGTTTTCGATTCGTTCTCGGAGACCGCCGGAGCGGTAAGCACGAAGATGCGCCGTCACTGTTTCGGGCAGTTCCAAGCCAAATTCAGTGGACAAGTAGCCCACACCCAATGCCAAACGGTGGGTCAGCCTTTGGGAATCGGCAAAAGCCAGCAATTTAGGCCAATCCACTTCATCCCCGCGTTGCCTAAGAACCATTATTGCATCAGGAATCCAACGCACAGGTGTTTCTTCATTCCACCGCACACCGTGGATAATGGTATGGAACAGCATCGCGGTAGGGGCAAGCTGCCAAACCGGGATGCCCTGAAAATCCATTGGCTCAATGTCTGCCCAAAACCAATCGTCATCCATCGAGTTCATGCAGTCACGGGCAATATGGAAATGCACATCCAACGGTTCTTCAAAATCACGCAAACAGCCGACGGCGTGCTGATAGCGCAAGTCTTCTGGGGAAGGCATGGGGCCTGCGTCCCAATCAAGCTCCCTAAGCAATGCCAAAGCGCGGGGCAATTGCTCAGGGCGTACGGCGAGGTCAATATCCGACATGGGCCGTAAGGCGTGATTTTTATAATATCCCAAGACTAAAGGTGCGCCTTTGAGCAACAACACGTCCACGCCATTTTCCTGAAGATGTTTTATAAAGGCTGCAATTAAAAAAAACAGTGTCTGGTTTTCGCACCAAAACCGCCGATATACGCCTTTTAGCCGCCCCATCAGCGGGTCATCCAACTGCAAACGCAACAGGTTATGGTAAACCAACGGTAACAGGCGCAAAGTCGGATAACCCAGTTCATCTTCCCAATCGACCTTAGCCCGCCATTGGGCAAACGCATCTAATGCCTGTTTGCCATCTAGCAAAGCCGCTTGCAACAAAACGTGTTGCTCAGTGGCTGGCCATAAATGGCCTTGATGCCGATAATGTTGCCCCGCCACTAAAGTTTCTCCTCAGTATGGGTTGCCAATGCCCTCCGCCGCCGTATTGCGGCATGTAGGACTTGTAGATAGTCCGCCTGCAAACGCTGGGCCTTTCTGACGGTATTGACAGTATGGATGCGTCGGTGCAAGACGATGCCAGGAATTTGCCCGAAACGGATGCCGTGCTCTTGGGCCCGGGCAATCCAATCCATCGTTTCACCAACTTGTAAATCCGTATTGAAACCGCCCACTTTTTCAAAGGCTTGCCGCTTTACCAATAGGCCTCCTGCAACCCGTCCGGCTTGGACAGCGGGCACTTCGGTAATTTCTTGCTTTTGGGCTTCAGATAATTCAGGGCTGATAAACGCTTCAATTAAACCAAAGACACCCTCCAATTCTGTGGATGCCATTAACCTGACCAAACGTGCCGCCACACTATCGGCAGGCCAGTAATCATCGGCATCAAGAAAAGCAACCAAATCACCTTGCACCCGTTTTAGCCCCTCATTGCGGGTAGTGGCAATGCCTTGGTTTTGTTGCCGGATTAGCGTCACTGCCGAACCGTAACTTGCCACTATCGCAGCACTGCCGTCCGTGGAGCCGTCATCAATCACTATGATTTCATGGCATTTATGGGTTTGCCCAAGCACACTGTCGAGAGCTTCACGCAAATATAGAGCGGCGTTATAGCAGGGGATGATGACACTCACCCGATTGGGATAGTGGTTGTCCATTAGCTTGCCCGTTTCCGTTGGATGGATGCCCGTAAAGCACGTAATAATAACTGGTTAGTATCGGCATTAAGTGAAGCATTGCCGCCATAGATACGTTTTCTCACCAGCAATTGCGGTAAGACGACAGGGGCTAATCCGGCATCAATTGCACGGGCGAACCAATCACTGTCTTCACCGACAGCAAAACTGGCATCAAAGCGGCCAACTTGGGCAAACAAGCCGCGCCGCGCGACCAAGGCTTCCATAATCCAGCCTGGATGGGTTTTTTCCAGCAATTCCACACGAAAACCTTCAGGTGGCTCCCTGCCGGCTTCAAGAAAATGTTTAACCATTCCTAATGTGGCACCAATATCTGGATAAGCTTGAAGATAAGCAATTTGTATGTCCAATTTATGGGGTAGCCAAATATCATCATGGGAAATGAAAGCGATAAATTCGCCTTGGGCTTGGGCGATGCCCTCATTGTAGGCACTGGGTATACCAAAGGATGTTTGTGGGTGTATGCGAACTTTTGGGAATTGGCTTGCAACCGCAACGGTATCGTCACTGGAATGCCCATCAACAACAATGATTTCGAGTGGTTGCAGATATGATTGGTAAACGCTGGTTAGGGCTTCGGCAATATAATCTGCACCATTGCGGACGATTAATATGACGCTGATAGTGGATGGTGTGTCTTGGAGATCCGGGACATTGACTGGTTCTGATAGTGATAGACGATCCATCGCAATAGACCTATCAATTTGCCGGGCGGGTCGGTTTGGCGATTGGCCAACCTGCATCCGTAATATCGTGGATTGGGTCCAACAACAATAAGTCCTGCATATCCGCAAATATTTCAAGGTGTGGTTTGGAATAAGGCAAGCGATGGTTTGTGGCGGATATTTCAGAAGGGGCCGCATCGGCATGGTCTTCGACACGGTTTATCAGGCCCTCGGCGAATAAGGTATCAATAAATTCGTTCACATCCTGTTCGATAACCGACGCATCCGCTTCATAAGCCGCTGCCATTTTTGCAACCAAACCAGATTGGGCTGTGCCATTTTCAATTGCTGTCCACAATATCACTGCTGAACTGCGGGCGCTGTAATAATTGCCTGATTTAAGGTTCATGATGACGCATTCGCCGTCAATCAGCTCACTGACCACATAGGGTTGGTTTATTTTGAAGCAGTTTTCCATAAATTAATCCTGGTTCACGAAAAATGGTCAATTTTGCATTGTATTAATCGTCCCATAAGTTCGCGCACAGTATTCTCATCCTAGTGTGCGCGAACTTATGGGACGATTAATACATCCAATCAATAAGTTATTAATTATTTCATAAGTAATCGCAAGACCAATTTTAAAATTTATGGTGCGATTACTTATGAAACAATTAATATCATCATTTGAAAATGTGCTTTTGCAAGCAAAAATTAGGCTCTTATTATTGGTTTTGGAAAAAGACGAAAACCAGCATAACTGTGGAATCCATAAATTGCTAGGAGTTGTTTAATGACGGTTGACTGTCAAGGAAGCGTTGTCGTAGTGTTTATCGTTGCCTGGCACATATTTTGTTGAATTAAAAATTATTTTAATTCAACAAATTAGCCTAAAGGCTTTAATTTTGCGGAGCAACCAAGCCGTTATGAACGACATAAATGCGGTTAAGGTTATTGCGGCGGGCAAGTATAGCCCTAATAGGGTTTGATAAGCGGGCAACTGGGTACTGAGGACATTGATAAACACCAGATGGATCAGATACGCACCAAAAGAGGCTTCAGACATAACTGATATTGTGCGGTTTTCGTGCAGAATCGCCTCGTGGTTTTTTTACAAATAGGAAAATCAAAAAAGTAATGAGGAAAACTAACGGGGCTGTATTGTCAAGGATGAAATAATCTTTAACGATACCCGCCAAGGCCGCATAATAATTCAGCACGGCACCTAGCAAAATTAGCATGATGATCAGCAGAATAATAGCGGTGTTGGATAATCTGATTTTGTCACTGTGCTTGTCCAAGTAATGACCGCCAATAAAATAGGCAAAGTACCAAGGAAAAATAGTGAACCAATGAATTGGTTTGCCGAAGGCCAAATGCGTTAGCGTGGATATTTGGTTGAGCATAAAAAAGCCAAACATTATCCCTAGCAAAATTAACATGTCGGCCGGAGTTGGTTTCTCACCAATCAGGAATTTATTGATAAATGGCGTAAAAATCATCAGGCAGGCAAACATGGACAAAAATCATAAGTGGTTTGAGGCGCGTCCTTCCAGCAATAGCCCTATTTTCAAATACCAGATTAATTTGCCTAAATCCAGAGTTTTATAAAAATCAAACCCCAAATAGAACAAGGTCCAAAAAATGATTGCAGGGCATAACCTAAGCCATCTTTTTTTATAAAATTCAACGGTATTTTGTGGTTTTCCAAGAAGTACTGCCCCTGAAATCATGATAAACAATGGTACTGAAAAGCGTGAGGCGGCATTGACAAGATTTGCAACCCACCAATCCAACATATCAATGTTGCCAAAACCATTGTATAAAATCCTTGAAATATGAACGCTTATGACGGCAAGAATTGCGATGGCCCTAAGGTAATCAATGTAATGTTTCCTCATCCCCTTAATCTTCACGTCCATTAAGTTAAAGTGTATGCCAACTTTCCCGATGGGATAAGTAAGTGGCGGGAATCTTAAAATTTTACAAATAATATTTAATTTTCAATTAGTTATACTGGTATTACAATAGTCTTATTTTAGGGCTTTCGTTGCCCTAAAATAAGACTATTGTCGCCAGCAAATTTTGAAACTTATTGAAAACCCGCTTAACTTTCTATTCCGATTGCTGATTGGCCAATCAGAGTCAAGCTACAAAAAAACCCCACGAAGCCTCCAATATCGGTTTGTGGGGTTTGTAATGGCTATAAGCTGTAATACATATCAAATTCGACAGGGTGGGTGCTCATTCTCAAACGAGTCACTTCCTGCATTTTCAGTTCGATATAACCGTCGATGACGTCGTCGGTGAAAACGCCGCCGCGAGTCAAAAACTCACGGTCATTGTCCAGCGCATCCAGAGCTTGGTCGAAAGCGTGGCAAACTTGTGGGATGGCTTTTTCTTCTTCTGGTGGCAGGTCATACAAGTCTTTGTCCATCGCTTCGCCTGGATGGATTTTGTTTTGGATGCCGTCGAGACCAGCCATCAACATGGCGGAGAAGGCCAAATAGGGGTTTGCGGTGGAGTCAGGGAAACGCACTTCGATACGGCGGCCTTTGGGATTGCTGACGAATGGGATGCGGATGGATGCGGAACGGTTACGTGCCGAGTAAGCCAGCATGACAGGGGCTTCAAAGCCTGGTACTAAGCGTTTGTAGCTGTTGGTTGACGCGTTGGTGAATGCGTTCAAGGCTTTGGCGTGTTTGATGATGCCGCCGATGTAGTAAAGCGCGGTTTCAGACAGGCCGCCGTACAAGTCGCCAGAGAACAGGTTAGCGCCGTCTTTAGCCAGCGATTGGTGGACGTGCATGCCGCTGCCGTTATCGCCAACCATTGGTTTTGGCATGAACGTGGCTGTTTTGCCGTAAGCGTGGGCGATATTGGCAACCACATATTTCAAGCCCAGCACTTCGTCGGCTTTTTTGACCAAGGTATTGAATTTAACACCGATTTCGCATTGGCCCGCCGTCGCCACTTCATGGTGGTGAACTTCGGTCATCATGCCCAATTGTTCCAGGGTCAAGCACATGGCAGAGCGCATATCCTGCAATGAATCGACAGGTGGCACGGGGAAATAACCGCCCTTAATGCCAGGACGGTGGCCGATGTTGCCGTCTTCATAGACTTTTTCAGAGTTCCAGCCGGCTTCTTGCGAGTCGATTTTGTAAAACGAACCGCTCATGTCCGAACCCCAACGGATGTCGTCGAAAATGAAGAATTCGTTTTCCGGGCCGAAGAATACCGTGTCGGCAATGCCAGTTGATTTCAAATAAGCTTCGGCGCGTTTTGCCAATGAACGTGGGTCACGTTCGTAACCTTGCATGTTCTTAGGTTCGATGATGTCGCAACGGATGATCAGTGTATTGTCGTCATAGAAAGGATCCATCACCGCCGTGGACGGGTCGGGCATGAGGATCATGTCGGATTCGTTGATGTGTTTCCAGCCTGCGATGGAAGAGCCGTCAAACATATTGCCGTCTTCGAAAGTGTCTTCATCAATAGTGTGGGCAGGAAAGGTGACGTGCTGTTCTTTGCCACGGGTATCGCAAAAACGAAAATCGACGAACTTTACGTCGTTTTCCTGGATCATTTTCAGTACATGTTTTACAGACATTATTAGTCTCCTAGTTGGGGTTGTCTTTTGTGTTTATTATGGGGTCAGCTTTTATGCCGAGCGCCAATAACGATAACATTTTTTTTGCTGGCTTAGCCAATAAAAAAATGTTGCCTGATTAAGTTGCATTTTGGGTGGGTGTTAATAGTGATTTTGATGATTTTATTTTGCAAAGAGTGAATTTGGTGTCGTTAATAAATTATGCCACATTTGTTGTTGCTGTAGTTAATAGGCAACTTTACTGCGCACAAAAATAGAGCTAAATATGTTTTATTGCACCAAAAAATAGCTTTCCGGGTAATTTTTCACAAGTTATATTATTATAATTCATTGTTTTTAATTTGAAAAAATATATGGCATGTAAAGTGCTTTTTCATAAGTAGTGTTTTATGCTGAAATACTAAAAGTGTTGTCTATTTGCAACAAATATTAATATTCAGACCTTATAAGAGAGGGTTACAAGATGAAAGTTATTTTAAAACGTAAGAATCAAATATTGTTTGCGGCAATAAGCAGTATTTTATCAGCGACAGTAGGGCTAAATGTGGCCAATGCTAGTGGTGCTTATAAAGAAATTGAAAGTGTACTGGACCATTCCGGTTTTGTCGTTGGTGCTTGGGCTAATGGTGGTGTCACTTACAATGGCAATGAGCCTTCTGATAATTTTAATGGTCCCGTGACATTTGGTGACCGTGCCAGTGAATTTCAGTTGAATCAGTTAAATGTGTTCATTCAGCGGGCTGTGGCGACTGAGGGGGACAAATGGGATTTCGGTGGGCGTTTCGACTTTATGTATGGTACTGATTCTATTTTTACTCAAGCTTACGGCGTTCCGTCACTGGATGTCGATACTCAATTATCGCAACAACGGAGCGATTGGGATTTGAGTATGCTTGGCAGCAATAGCAACCGATTCTATGATATAGCGTTACCACAAGCCTATTTGGAAAGTTATGTGCCTGTTGGAAACGGTTTGAACCTTAAGGTCGGTCATTTTTATACACCGATTGGTTACGAAACCGTTCCTGCTCCTGATAATTTCTTTTATACCCATGCTTATACCATGCAATATGGCGAACCTTTTACGCACACTGGCGTTATGGGTAATTATACGGTGGATGATAACTGGGCTGTCATGGGCGGCTTGGTTACTGGTAGCGCGACTGGCGGCTGGGATGGCGGTTGGGACCGGCAATTGGGCAATTGGTCGGGTTTGATGGGGGCCACCTATACCACTACTGACAAAGCGACATCTTTGAATATTGCCGGTACTTATGGTGATACATCTGAGACCAGCAGCGCCCCATGGGCTTTGTATAGCGTGGTTTTAAAGCATAACATTAATGAGAAAACACATCTGGTTTTGCAACATGACCATGGTTTTGCGGATAAAACCTACGATTTTGCTACTGGGACGCCAAATTCATTGGATGCTGAGTGGTATGGCATCAACTCACATCTTTACTATGATGTCAGTGATACTGTTGTTGTGGGTGTCCGTGCAGAGTGGTTCCGCGATCAAAATGGCTTGCGGGTTTGCTCACCTGGAAGAATCGGTGCGGCAACTGATAATCAAGGTGTTAGTTATGCGGCGGCAGGCAGCTATCTTTCTACCTGCGCCCCTGCAACCTATTATGAGTTTACTGCGGGTGTAACATGGAAACCTAAAGAGTGGTTAAGGCTACGTCCAAATATTCGCTATGATATTGTTGGCGACTCTCACGGCTACTCGCCTTTTGTTGTCCACGGCAATCCCGGTCAACCTGGATCAACAACTGTTACAGATCAGATCACTTTCTCAACCGATTTTACTGTGACATTCTAAATAATCCGAGCGTTTCAGCAAAAAATACGCTTTTGGGCGTGTTTTTTGCTCCCCGTAATAGATCAAGATTGACAGCGGTAAGCCTTGGCTACTGCAATCCCGTTAAAACCTCCCACCAGATCAAAGCGCTCCCACACTATGTGGGTGGGCGCTATCTTCTTTGCCAGTCAAATTTTTGCCATAACCTGACCCGCCTTCAATTTGCTTAATATATTGGCAGTTTTTTACGTCTGATAATTGGGCTACTTGAGGTTGTGCAGAACCATCCAAGGAAAATCCTAATAAACAAAGAGTCAGCGTCAATGATTTGAGTGAGGGTTGTATTGGTGCTTGTGATTAGCGAATTATAATTGGTATCGTGCCGAAAAAAAATACCAGATTGCACTAATTTGAATCAAAAAATAACAAAACGAACCAATTTAGTGCGATATATGGGCCGATGTAACAAAAACTACCAGACAATAAGCACGTTAATTCAAGTTAATATTTGGCATAGTCCGTGCTTTAGTAATCACGAATCGTTACTACATGCAAAGAGGATGAAATGAAACTTATAACCGCAATTGTCAAACCATTTAAACTGGATGATGTCCGTGAGGCGCTTTCAGATATAGGGGTGTCTGGTGTCACCGTAACCGAAGTCAAAGGTTTTGGTCGTCAGAAAGGCCATACCGAGCTTTATCGTGGAGCCGAGTACGTTGTCGATTTTTTACCGAAGGCCAAAATTGAAGTGGCGGTGGGCGAAAGCTTGGTCGATGCGGCTGTGGAGGCAATCACTAAGGCTGCCAATACCGGCAAAATCGGTGACGGTAAAATATTTGTAACTAATTTAGAACAGGTTGTTCGGATTCGTACCGGTGAAACCGGCGATGAAGCACTGTAGGCTAAGGAGAGAAAATGAAACAACTACAAAAACAATTTTTAGGTGCTTTTCTAGTATTGGCTTTGCTCGGTTTCGCTCAGGCCACTTTTGCCGATCCAGCACCTGCTCCTACCATAAATAAAGGTGATACGGCCTGGGTCTTGATTTCAACCGTATTGGTCATTTTGATGATCATTCCCGGTTTGGCATTGTTTTACGGTGGTATGGTACGTGCGAAAAACATGTTGTCGATCTTGATGCAGGTTTTTATTATTTTCTCGATGACGGCTATTTTATGGGCAATCTATGGATATAGCGTCGCCTTTACTGAAGGCAACGTTTTCTTTGGGGGCTTGGGTAAAATGTTCCTAAGCGGCATTACGCCGGATTCGATGGCGGCGACTTTTAGCAAAGGCGTTTACATACCAGAATATATTTACGTCGCGTTCCAATTGACTTTTGCCGGAATCACGCCCGCATTGATCATTGGGGCTTTTGCCGAAAGGGTAAAATTCTCAGCCGTTATCCTGTTTATTTTCCTGTGGTTTACTTTCGCTTACTTGCCAATGGCGCACATGGTTTGGTATTGGGCTGGCCCGGATGCGTATACCGATGCGGCGGCGGCTGAAACTGCCGGTGCAACTGCCGGATTTTTATTCCAAAAAGGCGCGCTGGATTTTGCGGGTGGTACGGTTGTACATATCAACGCCGGTATCGCCGGTTTGGTTGGCTGTATCATGATTGGCAAACGTATTGGTTATAAAAAAGAATCTTTGGCCCCGCACAGCGTTACTTTAACGATGGTCGGTGCATCATTATTATGGGTCGGCTGGTTTGGTTTTAACGTCGGTTCAAACCTGGAAGCAAACGGCCTTGCTGCCCTGGTTTTTGTCAACACCTTATTGGCAACTGCGGCGGCAACCCTTTCTTGGATAGCGGCGGAATGGCTGATGCGCGGTAAACCCAGTATGTTGGGTGGCGCATCAGGTGCCATTGCCGGATTGGTTGCCATTACGCCAGCGTGTGGCTGGGCAGGCCCGATGGGTTCGATATTCTTAGGCTTGCTGGTTGGAGCGGTTTGTTTCTGGTCAGTATCTAGCTTGAAAACTATGCTAGGTTACGACGACTCTTTAGATGCTTTCGGAGTCCACGGTGTCGGCGGTATTATCGGCGCATTAGGTACAGGTGTTGTTGCCAGCCCGGCATTAGGCGGTACGGGGATATGGGATTATGTCGCCAATGCCGTAGCGCCAGAATACGACATGGTCGGACAAGTGATGAACCAAGCATGGGGCGTAGGTGTTGCCATTATCTGGTCAGGTGCTGTCGCTTTTGTGGCTTTCAAAATTGTCGATATGGTCATTGGCTTGCGTGTCAGTGAAGAAGTTGAACGCATCGGTCTTGATGTTTCTGAACACGGCGAATCGGCTTATCATGATTAATCGCAGGATGGTTTAATAATACGGATGTTAAAACGGGTGCCACAGCACCCGTTTTTTGTTGGGAATAGTTATAATTCTTGGCTATGTCACCGTTAATTGTGGAAGCCCTAAATGACGTGGCTTTGAGCGAAAGCCACAATCTGCATTAAATAAGGCTTTGCTCCGAAAGTAAAAAATTTTCAACAATTAACGGTGACATAGCCTAATTCTTTGATGAACAAATCAAAACAATCCGGGATTGACTTTTCTTATGCTTCTGTATATTATGGACGGCTTCTTGGAGAGGTGGCAGAGCGGCCGAATGCGGCGGTCTTGAAAACCGTTGAGGGTTGATCCCCTCCCAGGGTTCGAATCCCTGCCTCTCCGCCATACAAGCATCTAACAGGGTGCAACGAAGTACAGAAACCTGCAAGTCATAAGGCTTAGCGGGTTTTTTGTTGTCCAACGAAGTGCAACGGGATACATTGACATACCGCCATTTGTGGCGGTATAAGTGGCGGTATATTTAGATTGGTAGTCCCGCAATCGGAATGATTTGTTAAAAGTCAAGCCTAGACAAATTGTAGTAATGGACAAAAAACCAGATGGCACCGATGTGGTTGGCCAGTTTTTTGGAAAATGCCAGTGAATTCCTGACCAGGCGTGAAACCCTGTGGCGGAGGGTGTTGTTGAAGCGCTCGATGTGGTTGGTGAAACCACTGTCTTTGCCTGCCGCGACATGGCGGTCTTCCGGGAAGACCAGGCGGTAGGCCTCCCAGTAGTCGGTGTAGCAGACAGCCGATTCCCGGTAGGCTTCAGGCAGCGAGTCCCATAAGGCTTGGGCGCCCGCCCGGCTGCGGTCGCCGACATGCACGCCGATGATGGCGCGGGTTTTCCTGTCCAAAGCCAGCCAGACCCATTGTTTGTTGCCTTTGTTGCCGACGAACGACCACAGTTCGTCACATTCCAGGCATAAGGCGGTCCTTCGGTTTGGCTTCGCCCCCACCCGGCGGGGCACCCGCGCATAAAGCCGGTCCACGTAGTTTTGTAGCCACCGCTCGGAAACCCCGACAACACGGGCTATACCGGCCAAGGGGATGCGCTCAAGCAACAGGCGGCCAATCAAGCTTTTCTGTCCTAGGCTGACACGCTGTTTCTTGGGGTTCTGGACAAACTGGCGGCCACAGGTTTGGCAACGGTATTTTTGCCACCCTGTCCGGGGATGGCGGCCGTTTTTGACAAGGGAGCTGGCGTGGCAGTGGGGGCAGTAGGTCATCGGGGCAAAAAGTAGCAATTTTAGACCGTTTGCCCCTCCTTTTGTAGGCCCTGCTTTAACCGCTTGCTTTTTTGCAAATCATTCCGATTGCGGGACTACCTTTAGATTGACTGGAGTTGATACCGCCATGCCCCTATCAGATACCGCCATAAAGAACGCCAAACCCACGCCAGATAAGCCCTACAAGCTACAAGACGAAAAGGGCATGTACTTGCTCGTGAATCCCAACGGCTCAAAATACTTTCGCTACACACCCGATTTGATGGCAAACGTAAAACCTTGGCATTGGGCATTTATCCCGCCACCTCGCTTAAGGAAGCGCGGGAAAAGCGAGATACCGCCAAAAAGCAAATAGATGGCGGTATCGACCCCAACGAAAACAAAAAAGCCGTTAAACAATCCAAAGCCGAAAGCGCGGCAAACAGCTTTGAAGTGATCGCCCGCGAATGGTACGAAAGGAACATGTCCGACAAATCGGAAAGCCACAAAAAGCGGTCAATGCGGCTTATGGCAACGGACTTATACCAATCCCAACAAGTTTTCATATTTAAAGCATAGGATTATACTTGAGCTTTAAAGTAAAGACTAAAGAAAGGAGGCCGCCATCTCACGCCCAAAACAATTCCCCTTATCGCTCCAGGCACAT
>NZ_JAQTZU010000031.1 GCF_028687615.1 Methylovulum sp. | reverse complement strand
CAGACCTTAACCCTATCGAACACAAATGGGCGCAACTTAAATCCATCCGTAATAAGTTCCGATGTTCCGTTGACGACCTCTTCACTGAGGCAGTTACAGGACATCTTTTTATATCGGATTAGCTATAAATAGTTAAATATTTTTCAAGGTATAAACGAGCCTTAGCACTTGTCAGTCGAATGAGCGTTTCAGCATCGGTTGCCGGTTTATCGAGAATGCCGAATTTTATAGCCGATGTATTGGTTTGGGGAATCATATCGGTTGGCGATAAACCGTAATAATGAATGAGGGGTAATAAATCGATATTCATTTTCTCTATTCTAACGGTTAAATCGGGTATGGTTTTTTCTGCTAATTTATTCCAGTAGACATAGGAAAGCGTTGCGGCGGTTAAAGGGTCATAATCCGCTAAATCAATTTGGTAATTCTGTTTAATAACTTCTCTCCTGCATTTAAAAGAGATGTTATTTCGCTCATTGAATTCGTTTTCAATTGTTATCGATGGTATAGCCTCCAGAGGATTGCGTATAAAATGGCAAATCAATTCTGGTAGTAATGTTGTTTTCATGCCTGCTGTTCCATGAATAAAAGCATTAATCGCCGGTTTATGGCGTGCAGCCAGCCACCATGAGCAAATGCCATCCTTTCCGATACCTTCATGATCGACCATTAACCCCGTGCTGGTTAAATATTGCGCCAATGATTTGGAACCACAACGCGGATGGCCAATTAAAACCAATTTTATGTCGAGCGTCGAAATTTTATTTTCATCCGTTGCTGGGGGGGCGGCTATTTGTTTGTCGGCATTTTTTGTTGGACTGTTTGCATCGGTGTATATGCTGTTTTCTTGTTGTATCAATGACCAATGTAAGGTTTTTTTATGTTCAAGATTGTTAAAAATCCGGCAATGAAGCTTAAAAAACTGAAGTTCTAACAGGGTGAACTGATTGTCTATTGGTTGGGATTTGACTAATTCATTGATTACCCCTGGTCCTGTGACCAACCAAACATTATTCGATGATTTTTTGTTAATATTTATGACGCACTGTTCCAGAATGGCTTTTAAAAAAGGCTGTCCTGGTTTTGCCACAATAAAGCCATTAATGATCCTACCAGTCGGTCTTCTAACGAAAATGAGGTTTTCGCTTTGCTCAAGCCAATTTTTGAGTGGCGTGATACAAGTAATCGCGGCATCCACATAGATTCCCCCTTCCTTGTATAAATACGCATAACGAAAAAAATCAGAACGCATCGCTGGAATTGCACACGCATCATAGGCTGCTAAATAAGATGCTGGGTAGTGTTGGGCGATATAGGCCCGTGCCGTAACGTCATTAAATAACTGGTGTTTAAAATCAGGATTTCGATGTTTCCAAAGGTCGACCAAAGGCGCAATATCTTCGGGCAGAAAAGCACTATCCCAAAACTGCATAATAGTTTTGGGTATCATTTTGGGGGAATACTTGTTTTGGACTGCATGATAAATCGCCATATCCGCCGCATTGGCTTCAAGTAATTCCGCGTATTTCGTTTCACCCAGGTCGGCGCGGATCTCTGCCAGTTTTTGTTCTAGTGTTTGGCTGATACGCTCTGCGTTCTTGGCGGCCACCATCGGGCGAAACTCAGGAAAATGAGGTGATAGCCAATCGGATAAGCGTTGGATGGATTCATCAAAAGCTTCCACTAAGCCGATGAAAGGTAGCTTTTCTATGGCTTGCAGTGCAAGCTCGGTCATGTCCCCATTGGTATCCATGAGCCATTGGGCCAAGCGGTAGCTTTGAAAATTGCGGCATTGGGACGCTCCCTTATGGGCCAAATGGGCGTCTATATAGCCTGATAAAGTGGTGTTTTTGGCTAAAAGAGCACTGCCATTATCGCTATTTTGTTTTTTCTCAAAATAATAAGCCGAAGCGATCCTATCAATCGGATGCCGGATAAAAATAATAGGGAAAACCTCAATGTTCTCAAGCTTGGGGGGGGGCAAATCTGCCGTGTGCGAGGAAAATGCCACGGCATCTTGCTCCTGCTCTATCCATTGCGCGACTTCTGCCAGCTTGGTGGCATGAGGGGCATTGAATTCCCGCGTTACCCAGCCATTGGGGAAATGGGTTTTGAGTATGGCATCAACTGAAGTGCCCGCATTTTTGAATAGGTGATAATGGAAGATTACTTTTCTCATGGGTGTTTTTAGAAAATGATATGAGGCTTTATCTTATTGAATTTAGGTGGTTTCCTGCAATGAATTTACCAAAAAACCAGGCGTAGGCCGGAATAAGGCCGCCCGTGCGAAGCGCAGGGTGGGTGTTTCCGGCAATGGGAAAGGATGTTTGCGGAAACCCCCGTTCTTGCTATCGCCCGAACGGTCTTATTCCGGCCTACGCAAATCCCCGTCAAACTAAAAATGACTGGGTACTTACACTGATGTCCTAGAGCGTTTGACAACCAAGGCTTGATTATGGGTCGATGCAAAAACGTCACAGGCTTCCAAGGCTTTCAACATCAATTTCCTGCCGTTTGCAAACGAATAATGCTGGCCTGCAAAGTGGCGGGCGGCTTTGGACATGTTTTCCCACACGGTTTGGTCGGTATAAAGCACGGTGACGGCATCAGCCCATTCTTGCGCCGTTTCGGCAATCATCACTTCCAGTTCATGGCGCAATGGGGTGCCTTCAGCGGCTATCGGCGTCAAGACGGAAGGTGTGCCATGCGCCAGGGCATCAATGACTTTGCCTTTAATGCCGGCACCGGTCAATAACGGTGCCACAAAGACCCGGCAGGTGTCATAAATGTCGGCGACATTTTCTATGTAACCTTCAATAACCACATCCTCACAAGCCAGTTTTTCCAGTTCTGCCGGAAAGTTGCTGCCGTAGATACGGAATTTCGCATCAGGCAATTGATAGCGTAGGATGGGCATGACGTGGTTGATGAAAAACAACACGGCGGCTTTGTTGGGTGGATGGCCGAAGCCGCCCAAAAAGGCGATGTCTTTTCGGCCTGCAAAGCCGGGTACGTCGTCGGTTAGATCAACAACCCAGGGGCAAGTGGTGATTTTTGAGCCATTTAGATTATGTGACAACACCACCGCATGTTCGATGGGGTTGTAAGACAAGACAACATCCACTTGCAGCATGATGCCTAATTCTTCTTCCCTGATCAGGCAGGCACGGTTCATCAAATCTTGGTCATTTTGTTCAATGGCTTCACGCACTTCCCTTAGGAAATGTAAGTCAGCGTTGCAGAACAATACTTTTGCCTGAGGCGCGTATTGGCGTATCCAGGGGAGGTGGTTTTTGGCGACGTAGTAGCGGGTGATGTAGACAATATCAAATTCGCCGCCGCGTTTTTCAAGAAACGACTGCATGCTGTATTCAAAAGGCGAGTAGACAATTTCAATACCTAGCCTTTGTAAGGTTTCCGTGTATTGGCCCATATAAGCCAAGTTTTCGGGTACGAAAGTGACTTTGAAGCCTAAAGATTGCAACAAGCGCATTTCTTGGATAGCGGCATAACTGCCCGCATCAATGTCAGGCCGTGGGGTTTGATAGTCAATGACCAAGGCGCGATAGCTAACGCCACGGTCTTTGTTAAGATCGACATGTTTGCCTTCTTCGCCGTTGAACCGGCAGTCATGTATCCATTTTTGCTTGAATTTGGGCCGGTTGATTTCCTGATAGCGTTTGGTGCCTGAGGTGACGCTGGTCCCGCTGCTCACGCCTTCAAAGTGATAAACCACGGATAAGGGGACAAACAGCGTTTTATAGCCTGCGGCGCGTACCTTGAATGCCAGGTCGGTGTCTTCAAAATAGGCGGGGCAATATTCTTCGCTAAAACCACCGATTTCATTCCATAACGAAGTGCTTAGCATAATCGCCGCGCCCGATAAATAATCGGCCTGACGGGTGTAACTGAAGCGGGGTTCATAGGGATTGCCGCCACGGCCATAATTCCACGGATTACCGCTGCTCCAGACAATACCGCCCGCTTCCTGCAATTTGCCATCGGGGTAGAGCAGTTTCGCACCCGCCAAACCGACTTGGTCGAATTGTTCAAAAGCAAAAATCAGTTCATCCAGCCAATGTACCGTGGGTTCGGTGTCGTTGTTCAGCATCACGATATACTTGCCTTTGGCAAGGCTTGCGCCACGGTTGCAACTGCGGATGAAGCCTTGTGAGGTTTCGTTGCGCAGATACTGGATACCGTCCACCAGTTCAAGAATATCCAGTGTTTCATCACTAGAACCGTCGTCAACCAGAATCACTTCAAAACTGGCTTTGTTATAGGCAAACAGCAGGGCGGCCAAGCAATAATAAGTGACCGGAAACTTGTTGTGGACAGGCACTACGATGCTGACATCAGGATGGGCAACGCTCGGAAATGCCAGATGCTCAAAGTGGCGGATTTTTTCAAATCCGGCGAGGAGTTGTTCATGCAATCGGCCTAGTACGGTGATGCGTCCGATAAGTTCGGCGAGTTCAGCGCCTTTTTTATGTTGTGCGGCTTCTGATAAGGCCAGCAAAGAGGCGCGCAGGGAATCATAACGGTAAGCCGCCGCAGGCGAAAGTCTGGCGGGAAGCGGTTTCCCGGAATATTTTTGCAGGACATTCCAAGGGGTCAAGTGGTAAGGGGTAATTTCTGCCAAGACGCCAATCAATTTGCCGGAGGGTGGCACTTTAACTTCGAGTAGGTGTGGGCGGCCATCCAATACTGAAACTGGCAAGGCAATGATGAAACTGAATTGTTCACTGTCTTGATTGGCATTGGCGGAGGTTGTGCCTGCAACAAATTGCCCGTCGACATAAAGGTCAACCGGCATATCCGCCTGGGAAATCCAGCCTACGACACGGGAGCCATCCAGCTTTTCCAGCTTGCCATGCACATTGGTTTCATAGACAAAGGTTTTCGGCGAGCCTTGTGCCGGCAGGCCAGTGTCACGGTCAATCAAGGCAATAGCATGTGCCTGCCCGTCATAGGCTTTTTCGGGAAGCGGGAATTCGATATAGGCAAATTGCTTGTGGTCGTATTTACGCAACGTTTGCCAGCCATCAACATCAATGGGGGATTTTTCCCATTTTAACGGAGCCGTTTCCTGGGCCGATATTAACGTAAAAGCGGGGCGGGTAAAAAATAAGAAGCTGTCGATTTCTAAAGATTTGGCAGTTAATTTTCTGACCAATAGACGAGCAAAGACGGCTTTTTTAGGTATTTGGATTGGCTCGTTGACGGCTAAATAATCATCCAGCAGTTTGCCGCCCAGTTTACCTTCCTGAATGACCGATTCATGACGGGTCAAAAGCTTACGTTGCGCGTCGTGAAATTCGACGATGTAAATGGCTGTGCAGCGATGTAATCCGAAATGACCGGTTAATTGGTAATGGTCGTTGCCATTGACTGGAATAAATTCGCCGACAACCGGGTCGCGGTAAACTAGGTCGACACTGTTGTCAATACCTGCTTTTTGGTAGATATGCAAAGTATGGCCGTTATATAAAGACCAGCTTTCTTGAAAGTCTATACCCATGCTTGCCAGGCCTGCTTGGGAAGCGTCAAAAGCCCAATAAGTTGGCTTAAGCTCAAATCCCGCATCACATATCTGGTTGATATACATCAGCAAAGTTTGCTCCTTTGCTTCAGAGGCATCCAGGGATTTGATCAATTGATCGTCAATCAATAAATCAATGCCGCCACCTTCGCCGAGCAGCTTTTTTTGCACGACGGCTGAATTTAAAAAGCCATCACACGATAAAAACAAACTTCTTATTTTAGGATCACTTTTGCTCATTGCTAACCTATACGCCCATTTTGGATTAAAAAAAACAATAGCCATTTGCCAAACCAAACCAATCCTGATTTCAGCATTGAGCCATATCATAACCCAAGAGCCTTGCATTCCAACAGGGAAGCACTGAAAAACGCTGGAGTAACAGTGGTAAATACCAGCGAAAAGGTCGAAGCAATGGTTTTAGCGTCTGCCGCTTAGCAAGCCATTGGTCATCGTGTATAATCGGTAACATTTTTTACATCCAGGTTACACAGAAACTATGAGCATCACACTTTCTAACAGAGTCCAGTCCGTCAAACCTTCACCTACGTTGGCAATCACCGCGCGGGCGGCGGCAATGCGGGCGGCTGGACGCGACATCATCGGCCTGGGCGCAGGCGAGCCGGATTTCGACACGCCGGATCACATCAAAGCCGCCGCAGTTAAAGCTATCGACAGCGGCTTTACCAAATACACCGCCGTTGACGGTATTCCCAGCTTGAAAAAAGCCATTATCGCCAAGCTCAAAAATGACAATGGCCTGGATTATCAAGCCAGGCAGATACTGGTGTCTTGTGGGGGCAAACAAAGCTCGTTCAACTTGACCCAAGCCTTGCTGAACGCGGGTGATGAAGTGATTATTCCAGCCCCGTTTTGGGTGTCGTATCCTGATATGGTGTTGTTGGCGGATGGGGTGCCAGTTTTTATCGAAACCACCCAGGCGCAACAGTTTAAAATCACCGCCGAGCAGTTACGGGCGGCGATTACCGATAAGACCCGTTTGATTTTCATCAACAGTCCATCAAACCCATCCGGTATTGCTTATACGCTAGAAGAACTGACAGCCTTGGGCGATGTATTGAAAGATTTCCCCAACATCATTATCGCCACCGATGATATGTACGAACATATCTTGTGGAAACAAGGCACGTTTGTGAATATTTTGAACGCGCATCCTGATTTGTATGACCGCACCGTCGTGATGAACGGTGTCTCCAAAGCCTATTCAATGACCGGCTGGCGTATCGGTTATGCCGCAGGCCCTGCCGATTTGATCGAAGCGATGTGCACCATCCAATCGCAAAGCACGTCTAATCCGACTTCCATCTCGCAAGTCGCCGCCGAAGCCGCCTTGACTGGCGACCAAAGTTTTATCGACCGGATGTGCGTGGAATTTAAGAAACGCCATGATTATGTGGTCGCGGAATTGAACGGCATTGATGGTGTTGAGTGTTTGGAAACCGACGGTACGTTTTATGTTTTCCCGAACGTCGAAAAACTGATCGCTCGTTTGGATGGCATTAATGATGACCTGGAATTTGCCGAATATCTGATAGAAAAAGCGGGCGTGGCCTTGGTGCCTGGTTCGCCGTTTGGCACCCCGGGCCATATCCGCATCTCCATCGCCACTAGCATGGCGAATCTGGAGAAGGCGTTGGAACGGATTAAGCAGGCGATTTAAAAAGCTTTGTCCACGAAAGATACGAAAGACACGAAAGACACGAAATATTAATATTCATGCGGTTACGATTATGTTTTTGTGGTTAATATCAATTGTAGGTCGGGTTAGCGATAGCGTAACCCGACGCAATAACTCAAAATGTCGGGTTACGCTGACGCTACCAACAGTAGGCGCATTAGGCGACCCGACCTACAAATTTGTAATACATTGTTTTAATTAAATTAAACTCTTAACTGTGGGCAGTGACGCTCTGCGTGGGAATTCATCCTGCAACGCTCCAGCGTTGTGTGATTTACGCCCTGCGGGTACGTTGGAACGTCAATAGCCGCATTCCCGTTTATGCCCCAGGCTACGCAGAGCGTGGGAACAATGTTCATCCCTCCCAAAATAACGGTCTAAGATTGCAGCCGCCGTAGACGGATTGGTTACCAGCTTCCCGAATTTTGCATGGAAAGCCAAGGCTCTTCTGGCGCAAGGGCTTTACCTTTTTGCAATAATTCAATCGAAATGGCATCGGGCGAGCGGACAAACGCCATGTGACCATCGCGTGGCGGACGGTTGATTATCACGCCCGCATCCATTAATGTTTGGCAGGTTTGGTAGATATTTTCGACTTCAAACGCCAAATGCCCGAAATTGCGCCCGCCTGTATAAACTTCAGTATCCCAGTTATAAGTCAATTCCAACAGCGGTGCGTTTGTTGCCTGTGCTTGGCCGGCATCTTGCGGCGCGTACAGGAAAACCAGCGTAAAACGCCCAGCTTCGCTATCCATGCGGTGGCGCTCTAGCAAACCGAGTTTGTTGCAATAAAAGTCTAGCGATTCGTCCAAATTATGGACGCGGATCATGGTGTGTAAATAGCGCATTGTTGCTCCTTATGAACGGGCATGATGAACGGGCATGAAATAATTTTCGCACCGGCTCGTCAGACCTATCAGGTTTTGATACCCTCTGGGGCACAAGAAACCTGACAGGTCTTGATCCGCGAATTTATTCCATGCCCGTTCCTTATCAAAACAGGTTTAAAAACTCGTCAACGCTCAAACCGGCATTGCGGATTAAAGCTCGTAAAGTTCCGACGGAAAGCTCTTTATGCTGGGGAATCGAGAGGTTCGCCCGCATTCCAGGCTACATGGCTGCCAACTTGACCCATTTGTTGCCATCCCAGTTTTTGGAAAATTTTCACGGCTTCTTTGCCGGAAATATTGCCTAACTTCCCCATTTTAAACCGCGACGAGAATAGGCGGCTGATGCTTATAGTTTTGTAGGGATAACATCGCTTTCTGATCTTCAGCCCATAACCACGCAATAATGGCTTCTTTAATATTGTCCAAGGCTTCCCGCTCATCCGCGCCTTGGGAAACACAACCAGGCAGTGCAGGGCATTCGGCAACAATCCAGCCATCTTCTGCCGGTTCTAATATGACATGGAAATTCATCGGTATTTTTCTCCAAGAAAACGGTGTGCTACTGTCTATCTGTAAAATCTATACTCTGAATGGTCAAATTTTCGGTTTTTGGAGCGCGGTCATCTTGACCGCAACTAGCGGGCAGGAAGCCTTCATGCCCCAGAGGTACGCGCTCCCTTCCACAAATCTGATAAAAACCGACCGTTTGAAGTATATCGCTTTTTACAGATCCAATTTTAACGCTCACCAAGGCGATATGATAACTTTTGGCTTTATGATTTCACGGCCTCATGCCGACAACATCCCACCCAATGGTCATTGACCATCCCAGTCGCCTGCATAAACGCATAGCAAATCGTGCTACCGACAAATTTAAAGCCGCGTTTTTTTAAATCCTTGCTCATCGCATCGGATTGTGCGGTAAAAGCGGGGATTTCTTTCATGCTTATCCACGCATTTTGCACCGGCTGATGATTGACAAAACTCCAGATATAAGCATCAAAACTACCAAATTCGCCTTGCACCGACAAAAAGGCTTGGGCGTTGGTGATGGCGGAATGGACTTTCAGGCGATTGCGGATGATGCCAGGATTTTCCAGCAGTTCTTGCGCTTTTGCTGCGTCATAAGCGGCAACACGCGTAGCATCAAAATTATCAAACGCTAACCGAAAACTGTCACGTTTTTTCAGGATGGTCGCCCAACTCAAACCCGCTTGCGCCCCTTCCAAAATCAGAAACTCGAATAGCAAGCGGTCATCATGCACGGGTACGCCCCATTCTTCATCGTGGTAGCGTTCTTCCAACGGGCTCGCTAATGCCCAGGCGCATTTGTCCATGTTACATCTCCCCCAGTGGTTTTTTCTGCAAGGCTTGCAAACGGTGCATCTTCGCGGCGCGTTTGGTCATCAGGGCTTTGGCGGCATCGGCACCGATATGGTTTTCACCGCGTTTTTTGGCGAGTGCCATTTGTTTCTCGCGCTCTGAAAAACGGGCCTTTTGTTCGGCGGTGATTTTGTCGAAGCAATGCGGGCAGCTTACGCCTTGTAGGTATTGATCGCTGGCTTTGTCCGCGTCGGTAATGGGCAAGCGGCAGGCATTGCATTGGTCATAGCCGCCTTTTTCAAGTTGGTGGTTGACGGTGACGCGCTCGTCAAAGACAAAACACTCGCCTTGCCAAAGCGTTTCTTGTACCGGCACTTCTTCCAAATACTTCAAAATGCCGCCTTTCAGATGGTAAACCTCGTCGAAGCCTTGTTCTTTTAAATACGCCGTGGATTTTTCACAGCGTATGCCGCCCGTGCAAAACATAGCGACTTTTTTATGCTTGTTGGGGTCTAGGTGGGTTTTGACGAATTCCGGGAACTGGCGGAAACTGTCGGTGTTCGGATTGACGGCGTTTTTAAACGTGCCCACCTGATATTCATAATCGTTGCGGGTGTCGATGAGCAGGACTTCTGGGTCAGAAATCAACTGGTTCCACTCTATCGGGTTGATGTAAGTGCCGACCACGCGCTTCGGATCAATGCCTTCCACGCCCAAGGTCACGATTTCTTTTTTCAGTTTAACTTTCGGGCGGTTAAAGGGGAGGGTATCGGTGTAAGATTCTTTGGAATCAAGATCAGCCAGACGCGGGTCACGGCGCAGCCAATTCAGCAACGTATCTATGGCGGAGCGGGAACCGGCCACTGTGCCGTTGATGCCTTCATTCGCCAGCAACAAGGTGCCGCGTAGGTGCTGGGCTTCCATGACATCGAGCAAGGGTTGGCGTAGGGCGGGGAAGTTGTCGAGAGTGACAAATTTGTACAAAGCGCAAACAACGATTGTGGGCATGAGTTTCCTTAAAATTGTAGGTTGGAACGTAAATCCAGGACAAATAAGGGAATTATTATACCGAAACTATCGCGCTTTGTACGGGGTGTGCTAAGTGTTTAGGGGATTACATTTGTGACTGCAAATAGTTTTGGATGCCGACCTGGGCGATCAATTCAAATTGGGTTTCCAGCCAATCGACATGTTCTTCTTCATTTTCGAGGATGTGTTCAAAAATTTCGCGGGAAACAAAGTCTTTGACGGTTTCGCAATAAACAATCGCTTCGCGCAACAATGGAATCGCGATTAGCTCCAGTTTCAGGTCGCATTCGAGCATTTCTTGCGGGTTTTCGCCGATCATCAGTTTGTCCAGGCTTTGCAAATTGGGCAAACCTTCCAAAAACAAAATGCGCTCGATCAACAAATCGGCGTGTTTCATTTCATCAATCGACTCATGATATTCCTTTTCATTGAGCTTATGAAAACCCCAGTTTTTGTACATGCGGGCATGTAAAAAATACTGGTTGATGGCGGTCAATTCATTGGTCAGGGCTTTATTGAGGAAGTCAATAACTTTTGTGTCACCTTTCATAGCGATACCTTCGATGTGTTTAAGCGGCGTTGAGGAGGGGCTGGTTCACAGCTTTCGCCATTATAGGGTTGTGCGACCGGCTTTGGTCAAGCAATTCTTTGACCTGTTTATTGCATTTGCCACAATCGCCACCAACGCCAAAGCATTCAAACAATTGGCGGCGGGTGCAAACACCATTGTTGATAGCTGTTGTTATTTGCTTGTCGGTGACAGCCTTACAAACACATACATACATTTGATTTATCTCCGTGGTGATTTTTATAAATAATAACAATTCTTATTAAAAATATAAAGGGGAATATTAGACCCGTAGATGCGGTGAGGCACGAAGCGCACCACTCGCGTGGATGGACTCGACCGATGCGCTTCCTATCGTCAGCACATTCTACGAAACCGGCCAAGATCAGTAGCAAATCACTGGCAAATTTGATCAACATAAACGACGCGTATAACATCAGTCGAAGTGTGGCTGTTGAAATGGTAAACTTCGTAGCTTAATTATTTCCAGCCAACCTATTCCAATGACCGAAGAAATCCAGATTCCCCGTAAAATCACCAATCAGTTGTTGCATCTTGCCCAGCTTTCGCCTGAACAGGAAATCTGTGGACTGATTGGCGGTATTTCCGGTACGCCGACCCATTGCTATCCTATCCACAATATCGCCGAGCTTCCGGCGCAACGTTTTTTGCTTGATCCTGCCGAACAAATTGCGGCGTTAAAAGCCTTGCACGAGAGCGGTGAAAACCTGTTCGGGATTTACCATTCGCACCCCAACGCACCCGCTACGCCTTCTGCGGCTGATTTGGAATTGGCGGCTTATCCAGATGCTTTGTATGTGATTATTTCTTTGAACACCAAGGGGGTTTTGGAAATGCGCGGCTATTATTTGAATGACCGACAAAGCCGTGAAGTGTCTTTAGTGTTGAGTGAAGAGTAACGCAGGTTTTGTCACGAAGCGCGGGCATCTTGCCCGCTAAGAACATCTGCTAAGCATTTGCTGGCAAGATGCCCGCGCCCCACTTCATATCTTCCTTTCACTGCAACCATTCATTTTTACGACCCGCATTCTGTAATGACCACCACCCCAACACCCGCCCCTTCCCACACCCCCATGATGCAGCAATATTTCCGCATCAAGGCCAATTACCCCGACACCTTGCTGTTCTACCGCATGGGGGATTTTTACGAGCTGTTCTTTGACGACGCCAAACAAGCGGCGCAATTGCTGAACATCACCCTCACCAGCCGTGGCAGCTCGGCGGGCGAGCCGATTGCAATGGCGGGGATTCCCTACCATGCAGCGGAAAATTATCTGGCGCGGTTGTTAAAAAACGGTCTGTCGGTGGCGATTTGTGAACAAATTGGTGACCCTGCGACCAGCAAAGGCCCGGTGGAGCGTAAAGTCGTGCGCGTCGTCACCCCTGGTACAGTGACCGATGAAGCCTTGCTGGAAGACCGCAAAGACAACCTGTTGGTCGCCGTGACCCAAATCCAACAAACCTACGGCATCGCCAGCCTGGACTTGAGCAACGGGCGTTTCATCTTGCAGGAAGTCCACGCCCAAGACCAGCTCGTCAGCGAAATCGCCCGCCTGAATCCGGCGGAATTATTGTTTAGCGAAGACTGGCCCGCCCCCGCCCCGCTCAAGCAACGTAGTGGTTTATGCAAACGCCCGCCTTGGCATTTTGATACATCAAGTAGCCGCCAATTAGTGTTGCGCCAATTCAACACGCTGGATTTGAAGGGCTACGGTTGCGACACTATGCACACCGCCATCGCCGCCGCCGGAGCCTTGTTGCAATATGTCAAAGACACCCAACAAAGCGCGTTGCCGCATATCCAAGGTATACGCATCGAACAAACCGACGACTGCATCATGCTCGATGCCGCCAGCCGCCGCAATTTGGAGCTGGACACGCACCCGACCGGACACACACAATACACGCTGTTTGGTGTGTTGGACAAAACCGCCACGGCGATGGGCAGCCGCTGTTTGCGCCGCTGGCTGAACCGGCCTTTGCGCGACCATGAGGTGCTGGACAACCGTTACGCCTGTGTCGGCAGTTTGCTATACCATCAGCTTTACCAAAGCGTGCAGACCCTGCTGCGCCAAGTCGGCGATATTGAGCGCGTCAGTTCGCGCATCGCCTTAAAATCAGCAAGGCCGCGTGATTTGTTGGTGTTGCGCAATACTTTGGCGGTGTTGCCGGAACTGCAAACGGTATTGGCTAACAGTGATAATCCGCAACTAGCACAACTACGCGGGCAAATCGGCGAACATCCTGAGTTGTTGGCCTTATTGCAAAAAGCCCTGATCGACAATCCGCCCGTTTTAATCCGTGATGGTGGCGTGTTGGCGGTGGGTTTTAATGCCGAATTGGACGAGCTACGCAACCTCAGCCAAAACGCCGACCAATTTTTATTGGCTATGGAAACGCGCGAAAAAGCCGCTACGGGCATCAACAATTTAAAAGTCAATTACAACCGTGTGCACGGTTATTACATTGAAATTTCCAACCAGCACAGCGACAAAATCCCCGCCCATTACACCCGCAAACAAACCTTAAAAGGCGTGGAGCGGTATATCACCGAAGAGCTAAAAGCCTTTGAAAACAAAGTGCTGAGTGCGCGGGAAAAATCGCTGGCCTGGGAAAAAGCTTTGTACGATGGCTTGCTGACCACGATCGCCGAATCGCTAATCCCACTGCAAGACTGCGCCGCTGCGTTGGCGGAATTGGATGTGCTGGTCAACTTCGCCGAACGCGCCGAAACCCTGAATTTATCGCAACCGGAATTGACCGAAAAACCCGGCATCCGCATTACCGCCGGACGGCATTTGGTGGTGGAACAAGTCTCGGATATTCCTTTTATTGCCAATGATTTGGTGTTCTCACCGCAACGGCGCATGTTGGTCATCACCGGCCCGAACATGGGTGGTAAATCCACTTACATGCGCCAAGCGGCCTTGATTGTGCTGATCGCCCACATCGGCTGTTATGTGCCAGCCAAAGCCCTGGTGTGCGGGCCGGTCGATAAGATTTTCACCCGTATCGGCGCGTCGGACGATTTGTCCGGCGGACGCTCGACATTTATGGTGGAAATGTCGGAAACCGCCAACATCTTGCATAACGCCACTGCCAAAAGTTTGGTGCTAATGGACGAAATCGGACGCGGCACCAGCACGTTTGATGGCTTGTCGCTGGCGTGGGCTTGCGCCGATTATCTGGCGAAAGAATGCAAAGCCTTCACCCTGTTCGCCACGCATTATTTTGAATTGACCACACTCGCCGACGAGCAAAAAACCATCCACAACGTACATTTGGACGCGATGGAGCATCAGGACAAAATCATCTTTTTACATGCGGTCAAAGAAGGCGCGGCCAGCCAAAGTTACGGCCTGCAAGTCGCCGCCTTGGCGGGTGTGCCACGGCAGGTGATAGAAAAAGCCAAAGCCAAATTGCAGCATCTGGAGACTATGGCCTATATGGAACAGCAAAAAGAAACAGGTGTGAACCAATTGGATTTGTTCTCCGCGCCAGAATGCCATCCGGCGGTGTCGTTGTTGGCGGAAGTGAAGCCGGATGAGTTAAGCCCTAGGTTGGCTTTGGATTTGGTGTATCGGCTGAAGGGTTTGTTATGAGTTGCCTAGGCTGAGGATAGTCATTCAAGAAGAATATTGAAAAAGATATTATCAATATTGTGCTTGCCATAACAATTTTGTTACTATTAAAACAAAATTGTTATAGGTGATACATGAATTTCTTGTTGCTCATCATTTCCCTGCCTACCGACAACACCGCAGGACGGATGCGCTCATGGCGGGCGATCAAAGCGTCTGGCGCGGCGGTGTTGCGCGATGGGGTTTATTTGCTGCCTGAGCGTGCATCCTGTTTGGCGGATTTTCAGGCCGTGTTCGTGGATGTCCAAGCGGGTGGAGGAGCCGCTTATTTGCTCAAAGTGTCGGTGCTGGAAACCACTGTTGACCTGGCTGGCCTGTTTCAGCGCGATGCCGATTATGCCGTATTGCTTCAGGAGATTGAGCGGGTGGTTAAGGAGCTAGCGTCATCAGGCCAACTGTCTGGCATCTTCAAAAAAATTACCAAGCTGCGTAAGACGTTGATGCAATTGACCGCGATTGATTTCTTTCCCAATGCCTCCCAACAGCAAGTCAGCATGGCGTTGGAAGACCTTGAGCAAGCTGCCCGGCGGTTGATGTCGCCTGATGAGCCACGTCAGATAGCAGGGGTGCTTGCGCCGCTGGCAATCAGCGATTATCAAAACAAGCTCTGGGCGACGCGCCGCCGTCCGTGGGTGGATCGTCTGGCGTGTGCGTGGTTGATCCGGCGTTTTATTGACCAGTACGCCCGGTTCTTGTGGCTGGAATCGCCTTCAGCTTGTCCACCGGACGCGCTGGGCTTTGATTTCGATGGCGCGGCATTCAGCCATGTCGGGCATTACGTCACCTTTGAAGTGCTGTTAAAGCGGTTCCAATTGGAGCAAGCTGGGTTAAAACGTGTGGCGGCCCTGGTGCATTATTTGGATGTCGGCGGTGTGCAGGCCGCCGAAGCTTGTGGGGTGGAATCGGTGCTGAAAGGTTTGCGCGAAACCTTAACCGATGACGATCAACTTTTAGCGGCGGCTAGCGGCGTGTTTGATGGCCTGCTGGCGGCTTTTGCAATGGCGACAGGGCGGCAATAATGGCAGAAAAAACCAGCACAGAACAGGCTTTAGCCCGACCTGCCGCCGTATCATTTTGGGCTGCTTTTGGGTTTTGGCTAAAAATGGGCTTCATCAGTTTTGGCGGCCCTGCCGGACAGATCGCCATCATGCACCAGGAATTGGTGGAAAACCGCCGCTGGATTTCTGAGCAACGGTTTTTGCACGCGCTGAATTTTTGTATGTTGCTGCCGGGGCCGGAAGCCCAGCAGTTGGCGATTTATATCGGTTGGCTGATGCACAAAACGTGGGGCGGCATCGTCGCGGGCTTGCTGTTTGTATTGCCTTCCCTGTTTATCCTGATCGCCTTGTCTTGGTTGTATATCGCGTATGGCGATATGCAGGTAGTGGCGGGCTTGTTTTATGGCATCAAGCCCGCCGTGACTGCAATTGTCTTGCAAGCGGCGCATCGTATTGGCTCCAGGGCGTTAAAAAATCGGGTGTTGTGGGCATTGGCAGCGTTGTCGTTTGTGGCGATTTTTGCGTTCAACGTCCCGTTTCCGGCAATTGTCGCCACAGCAGCGATTATCGGCTATGCGGGCGGTCGGTTTACACCAGGCACGTTTAAGGCGGGTGGTGGACATGGCAAAGCGGACAAATCCTTTGGCCCGGCGTTAATTGATGAGGATACGCCCAAATTGGCGCACACCGAATTTCGCTGGTGGCGGTTAAGTTTGTTGTTGGTTATTGGCGGATTGCTGTGGATCATCCCGATGGCGTGGCTGACGCAAATCTATGGCTGGGAAAACGCGCTGGCCCAAATGGGTTGGTTTTTCACCAAAGCCGCGTTAATGACGTTCGGCGGGGCGTATGCCGTATTGCCTTATGTCTACCAAGGCGCGGTGGAGCATTATCACTGGTTGTTGCCGCAACAAATGATCGACGGGCTGGCTTTAGGCGAAACCACGCCTGGACCGCTGATTATGGTGGTCACTTTTGTCGGTTTTGTCGCAGGTTGGTCGCAAGCCCTATTCGGCCCGGATGCCTTGCTTTGGGCGGGAATCGTGGCGGCAACCGTGGTGACGTATTTCACGTTCTTGCCGGGTTTTTTGTTAGTGCTGGCGGGCGGGCCGATGATTGAATCGACGCACGGCAATTTGAAATTCACCGCACCGTTGACGGCGATTACCGCCGCAGTGGTTGGCGTCATCTTGAACTTGGCCTTGTTCTTTGCTTGGCATACCTTTTGGCCGCAAGGCGGGTCAGGCGTTTTTGACTGCTTTTCCGCCTTGTTAGCGGCCTTGGCGTTATTGGCTTTATTGCGTTACAAAATGGGGGTGATTAAAGTGATTGCTTTGGCGGGATTAATTGGCTTGGCATTTAAGTTTTTACAACCGTGGTTTATGGCAATAATTGGGGGGTAATATGAAGTGGATTACCCGTGAACGCCCGAAAATTGACCGTATCGCTTGCCCTTGGCTGATTGCCCGTTTTATAGATAACGACGCTGAGTTTTTATATGTTCCATCGGGTGATGTAGTAAGGATCGCCGAAGTGACTGGTGCTATTCCTTACGATATTCCTGATGTGGAATTTTCACATGTCGGCGAGTTGTACAGTTTTGATGCTTTTTTGCTGAAATACCAATTGGCTGATCCGGCTTTGCAACAGCTTGCCGTTATCGTGCGTGGCGCGGATACGTCACGCTTGGAGCTGGCTCCACAATCGGCGGGTTTGTATGCGTTGTCTCTGGGTTTGTCGCAAATCTATGCCGATGACCAGGCTTTGCTTAAACACGGCATGGTGATGTATGACGCACTTTACGCGTGGTGCCGACATTGCCAAGCGGAGACCCATAATTGACCGCAGCAACCAAGTTAATCGTTATCTTCGCTAGGGATTTGTCCGCGCAATTCTTCTGAAAGCAGCATTTGCGCCCCGGTAGTGACGATGGCGTCACCTGGTTTCAGGATGTCGCTGAGGAAATAGCCGTTGGCGGTGGCGGTGTAATGGCTGATGGCACGGCGGGTGAAAGTGCCGTCGCCGGTTTTTAGGTAGATGTAGGCTTGGTCGGTAGCCCAGCAGATGGCAGAGGCGGGGATGATCACGCCTGCTTGTTGCTGCCCCTGTTCGGGTAGCCACGCGCTGACGCTCATGCCGGTTTTGATAGTTTTGCCGCTGGTCTGGAAGAAATAGCTGATACCTTGGTTATTGGCATCGGTTTGCGGCGCGACGGAAATCAGCTCGGCTTTTTGGGCTTTGCTACGCTCGCCGGAAACGTCAACGGCAATCGTGTGCAAGTTTTCGGCGGGTTTATGATGGCTAGGCACGGTGATTTGCAACAAGGTTTGCTCACCAGTCAAAAACGCCGTCAGTTTTTCGGCTCGGGCCGTCAATGCCCAATCGGAAAGGGTTTTTCCCCAGTTGAGCAAGGCTTCGTCGATGATGGCTTGGTCTTGGTATTGTGTGGCATCAAGCAAGGCTTTGTCGGTTTGCCATTGCGCCTGTTGGTCTTGTAGGTTGCGTTTGGCGGTGACGCCGTTTCGGTATAAATCCTGTTGGCGTTGGATGGCTTGCTCAGCTTGTTTGAACTTTGCTGCCGCACGGTTGCGTTCGGTCAACATCGCCAAGTAACGGTGATGCAGGTTCAATAAGGGTTGTATGCTGATGGCTTTGCCATACGCGATGAATTCGGCATGGTGTTGTGCTGGTTCGAGCACAGTGACCGCTAGGCCGGTTTGTTGCTGGGTTTTACCATCCAGTTTGATTACCGTTAAGCCGTTGATAGTTTTGATTTTGGAGCTTGGTTCTGCTTGGTCATCGTCATCAGCCACCACTGAGTTGACGCAAAGCAAGCTCAAGAGTAGGCAATGGATGAAACGTAAAGACATCAGGGTTCCTTGCGGGGCCGTTTGGTTGATTGCTGGTTTCGTAATTAAAAAACCGCGAAGAACAGACAAAGCATGGTTTCTGTGCCCAACGGGGATTATTAATGACCCAATCCTAAAAACCACCCGGCAAAATAATTACGGGTAAGGCGGAAATAGAAAAAGCCCTGGCTGAATCATCAGCCAGGGCTTTCCAAATCAAGCTAAAAAATCAGTTTGATTAGTTAGGCAGTGCGAATACAGTCAATGTACCGCCCAATTTGGTGTAAGAGCTTAAGCTTCTGTACGCACCCACAGCACCCAAACCTTCCGAGCCCGTTTTATCAGTACCGTCATCCAAGCCAGCCGCAATACCGATGCCCGCCCAGCCGCCGATACCTGACAATACGCCAATATATTGTTTGCCGTCGTATTTCCAGGTATTGACGTTGCCGATGATGCCTGATGGGGTTTTGAATTTGTACAATTCTTTACCGGTTTTTGCATCAACCGCTTTCAAGTAACCTTCCAGTGTGCCGTAGAAAACGACGCCGCCAGCAGTGGCAACTGAACCTGACCAAACAGAGAATTGCTCTTTGTTGGACCAAGCGATTTTGCCCGTTTTAGCGTCATAGGCAGTGAATTGGCCCAGGTTGGTGGTGCCGTCTGGTTTGCCTGTTATAACGTCAGCACCGGCCGGCATCATGGTCAAAGTCGCGCCAACATAAGGTTGGCCCGCTGTGTAAGACACTTCGAATGGTTCGTAGTCCATGCACAGGTGGTTGCCAGAGATGTAGAACAAGCCAGTTTGTGGGGAGTAAGAAACGGGTTGTTGGTTTTTAGAACCTAAGGCCGCAGGGCAAGCCCCCGTTGTGTTGTGGTCTTCACCGTTTTGTTCGGTACTGTATTTTGATACGACTTGTGGACGGCCTGTGTTCATATCAACATGGGTTGCCCAGTTGACGGATTTGTCGAATTTTTCGGCAACCAACAATTCGCCAGTTTCGCGGTCCAAAGTATAGCCAAAACCGTTACGGTCAAAATGCACGATAGTTTTGTGCATTTTGCCTTTCACTTCTTGGTCAACCAGAACCGTTTCGTTGATACCGTCAAAATCCCACTCATCGTGCGGGGTCATTTGGTAAACCCATTTCACGGCTCCAGTGTCAGCGTCACGGGCCCACAATGACATGGACCATTTGTTGTCGCCTGGACGTTGTACCGGGTTCCAAGTTGAAGGGTTGCCTGAACCGTAATAAACCAAGTTCAATTTTGGGTCATAGCTAGTCCAGCCCCAAGTGGTGCCGCCGCCGATTTTCCATTGGTCGCCTTCCCAAGTTTTGATGCTTGATTCCGGGCCAACGGGAACCACTTTGCCATCTTTCCAAGTAGTGGTTTTCTTAGGGTCAATCAACATTTCTTTGTCTGGACCTATGCTGTAGCCTTTCCAAGCCAGTTTGCCTGTGTTGATGTCGTAAGCAGCCAAGAAGCCACGGACACCAAATTCACCACCGGAAATCCCCGTCAGGACTTTGTCTTTAACAACTAAAGGCGCGTTGGTGTTGGTCATGCCCAATTTTGGATCGCCGTTTTGTACGCTCCAGACGCGTTTGCCAGTTTTAGCGTCTAAAGCAGTCAAAACTGTGTTGGATTGTTGCAGGAAGATTTTGCCGTCGCCGTAAGCCAAACCACGGTTGACCGTGTCGCAACACATGACCGGGATAGTGACATCAGCGTCTTGTGTTGGAGTGAATTCCCAAATGACCGATTGGGTTTTTTGGTCGATTGCGTAAACCGTGTTAGGGAAAGGAGTGTGGATATAAAGCACATCGTCAACAACCAATGGGCCGCCTTCATGACCACGCAAAACGCCTGTGGAGAAAGACCATGCCGGTTGCAGGTTTTTTACGTTGCTGGTGTTGATATCGCTCAGTTCGCTATAACGGGTACCGGCATAATCGCCGCCCCATGTAGCCCAGTTTGCTGGGTTTTTGGTCAGTTGTTCAACACCGCTGTTAGCAGTTGAAATCGCTGGTGCGGCTAATAAAGCAGCTACGCTGGAAGCAAGTAGCAAACTTTTTAAAGGCTTCATCATAATTTATTTCTCCTGATATTTTGTCGTGCAACAAAATAGTGATAGTGTTTTTTTAGACTAATATTAGTTTTTGGGTGAATTACGGTGTTTCCTCGTATACAGGACAATTCACTCCAAGTGCCTAGATTTAATGATTTTGGGTCAAAAGTCAACTATTAATGGACGGGACATTGTTTGCTTGTGTTTTGGTGTTGCCAGGATGCTTGCAATGGTTTGCTTAGCTTATTGTTTCCTAAATAACTTCGCGTTGATATGAAACGCCGTTCCAGTTAAGGGCGTCACCCGCTTGCTTGTGCCATGCCGCAAGCACAAAACGTTGTGCGGATTTGCCGTCAATCTCAAAATGGTGGACGGCTGGACGGTGGGTATGCCCGTGTATCAGCCGCAAACAGCCATGCCCGCGCATGATGTTGATTACAGTGTCTTGATTGACATCCATAATTTCCTGGCTTTTCTTGCGCTTATGGAAAAAACTGCGGAGCCGGTACCAACGTGCGGCTAGCAGGCGGATTAGCAAGGGTTTTGACAAGACATTTTTTTGCCAGTCCAGTGAACGGGATTTGTTGCGGAATGCCTGATATGGCAAGTCATCGGTGCAAAGCAAATCACCGTGGGTCAATAAAGTGGGTGTGCCGGACAAATCAAGCACGGCGTAATCATTCAACAGGACTACGCCGGTGTCTTGGCAAAAGCGTTGCCCTAGCAGAAAATCGCGGTTGCCGGGTTGCAGATAAACTTGGGTGCCGGAATCGGTCAATTGCTTGAGTTGTTTACGAATTGTGCCGTTAGGCGGCGTATAATCGTCGTCACCTATCCACGCATCAAATAAATCGCCAAGGATATAGAGCGCGGCGGCTTGAGGGGCGCGTTTTTGTAGAAAGCCCAGAAAGCGGCGGGTGATTTCGGGTTTGTCCAGCGAGAGATGCAGGTCGGAGATGAACAGGATGTCTTTAGGCATGGCTTGTCCTGTTGATGTCTGGAGATAATGAATAAACCACGAAGGATGTGTGGCTCACGAAGAAAAATAAAATCTAGGCTTCGTGTCCTCTTTGCCCTTCGCGGCTAAAAATAAATTTCGGTTATTCAACCACTTCCGCTTTTTCAAGCACGATGTCCGTTTTTGGCACATCCTGATGGCCGCCACGGTTGCCGGTCGGCACTTTCGCCATGGCATCCACCACGTCCATGCCCTCAATCACTTCACCGAACACGGCGTAGCCCCAGCCACTAGGTGTCGGGCTGGTGTGGTTTAAAAACGTGTTGTCTTTCAAGTTAATAAAGAACTGGCCTGTTGCGGAATCGGGGACATTCGTCCGTGCCATCGCCAGAGTGCCGCGTTTGTTGGTCAGACCATTGTTGGCTTCGTTTTTGATGGGTGCGTGTACGGCTTTTTGTGTGAATGACGTGTCAAAACCGCCGCCTTGCGCCATAAAATCGGGGATTACGCGATGAAAAATCGTGCCGCTATAAAAGCCTTCCTTCACATAAGCCAAAAAATTGGCGGATGAGATAGGCGCTTTTTCAGGGTTAAGCTGAATAGTGATGACACCTAGGGATGTAGTCAGTTTAATTTTTGATGGTGTTTCTGGCATGGGTTTTTCCTTGGCAAAAGAGAGTGTTGTGGTCAGTGAAAACAGTAGGGCAAGCATCAGGGGACGCATAATTTTTCCTCGAATTATTGGGAACGCACAAGTTTATGTGTTTTTATCTTGAAAGAGAAGTATACGCTTGGTAAATTGTACGGACTTGTTGTTGGACAATCCAATCTGAAGTTGATGGCATGCTGAAAATTTATAACACCCTGACCCGCAAAAAAGAACCGTTCCAGCCAAGAATAGCCGGGCATTGCGGCATGTATGTCTGCGGCATGACGGTTTATGATTACTGCCATATCGGACACGCCCGCGTCATGGTCGTGTTTGACACGGTCGCCCGTTTCCTGCGCCATTCCGGTTATCAGTTGACGTATGTGCGTAACATCACCGACATTGACGACAAAATCATCCAGCGCGCCAATGACAACGGCGAAGAATTCACCGCCTTGACCGAGCGGTTCATAACCGCGATGCACGAAGACGAACGGGCCTTGTCGGTGTTGCCGCCGGACATCGAACCGAAAGCCACGCAGTCCATCCCTGACATTATCGCCATGATCGGCACCTTGATAGGCAAGGGTTTGGCCTATATCGGCGGCAATGGCGACGTGTTTTATTCAGTCAGCAAATTTGCCAATTACGGGCAATTGTCCGGTAAAAATTTGGAGGATTTGCAAGCGGGCGAACGCGTCGATATTGACCACGCCAAACAAGACCCCTTGGATTTTGTATTGTGGAAAATGGCAAAACCTGATGAACCGGCTTGGCAATCGCCTTGGGGTTTGGGGCGTCCTGGCTGGCATATCGAATGTTCGGCGATGTCCACTTGTTGCCTGGGCAATCATTTTGACATCCACGGTGGCGGCATGGATTTGCAGTTTCCGCATCATGAGAACGAAATCGCCCAGTCCGAAGGTGCGACGGGTGAGAAGTTTGTCAATGTGTGGATGCACAACGGCTTTGTCCGTGTCAATGAAGAGAAAATGTCCAAATCCCTGGGTAATTTCTTTACCGTGCGCGAAGTGCTGAAAGCCTACAAGCCGGAAATCATCCGCTTTTTCATCTTGTTAAGCCATTACCGCAGTCCGCTGAATTATTCCGATGAACAACTTAACGAAGCCGGCGTGGCCTTGACACGGCTGTACACGGCGTTGCGTGGTTTAAATCCGGTTGATGTGGCGCTTAATGCTGGGTACGTCAACCGTTTTGAACAGGCGATGGACGATGATTTCAACACGCCAGTGGCTTTGTCGGTGTTGTTTGATCTGGCGCGGGAGCTGAATATCGCCAAACAAGCCAATGAAGCCGAAAAATGTCTCCAACTGGCGGCAACACTTAGATTTTTAGGCGGTTTGCTGGGCATCTTGCAAAACGATGCCGACAGTTTTTTGCAAGGTGATGCCGATGCCGCCATCGAACAACAAATCCAAGCCCGCATTGATGCCAAAAAAGCCAAAAACTGGGCATTGGCGGATCAGATCAGGGATGGGCTGAAAGGGCAGGGGGTCATTCTTGAAGACAGCCCGGACGGAACCACCATTTGGCGGCGCGAAGCCTGATCAACAACCGTTTTTATATTGCCAATTACAAGCAAGCCATGACTGACATACAAAACAAATCCATCCAAACCTTTCTCGATGAACTCGCCAGCAAATCTGCCACGCCTGGTGGAGGTAGTGCATCGGCACTGATGGGGGCGCAAGGCGCGGCGCTTATCAGCATGGCTTGCCATTTAACGATAGGCAAACCCCAATACACTGAAGTCGAAGCCCAAATGCAACGCTTGCTGGAAAAAGCCGAAGCCTTGCGTGCCGAACTTACCTTGTTGATCAAGGCCGATATTGACGTTTTTAACCGCTTGATGGCGGCTTACAGATTGCCCAAAGACACCGAAGCGGAAAAATCAGCGCGTAGTGAAGCGATTCAAGCAATCCTGAAGGATGCTACGGAAGTGCCGTTGGCTTGTGCACAAGCCTGTAGGGAAGTCATGGCGTTAAGCCAAATCGCCGTTGAAAAAGGCAGTGTCGGCGTGGTCAGCGATGCCGGCGCGGCTGCCATGTCTGCCTACAGCGGTTTAAAAACTGCGGCGTTGAATGTTTACATCAATACTGGTGGTTTAAAAGACCGTGATTTTTCTACCGCTAAACTTGCTGAATTGGCAGCCATTTTAAATGGGGCGGATGAGAGTGTAGAAGCTATTTTTCAACAAGTTAAAGCTAAGCTATAAGCCCGGTTAAGGAGGGTGTGCGGGTAATAAACCTTCAATTTGAAAGTTTTTGTTAGAATTAATTTTTAATAAAATTAGCTTGACGATAATACAATTTATAGCTAGAATGTACAGCTCTTCAAGGGTGGTTATAAAGTTTACAAGCCATTAAAGAAGATTGTCGGGGTGTAGCGCAGTCTGGTAGCGCGTCTGCTTTGGGAGCAGAATGTCGGGGGTTCGAATCCCTCCACCCCGACCATTTTTGCGCTTGTAGCTCAACCGGATAGAGCACCAGCCTTCTAAGCTGGGGGTCGCAGGTTCGAGTCCTGCCAAGCGCGCCATTTCTTGTATCCCCATTGTTTCCCTACATTTATGGTGAGCGTAGCTCAGTTGGTAGAGTGCAGGATTGTGATTCCTGTTGTCGCGGGTTCGAGCCCCGTCGTTCACCCCAATATTATCAATAAGTTAAACAAAATTAACTTCTAAAATAAATCAACTGGTAGCAATGTTGGTAGCAACTAACGGCTTCTAGTAGGTTCTACAACATCACTTCACATCGTAGACGTTCATCATTTCTGGGCTTCTGTGTCCGCTTTCATCTTATCCCCCTCGGCATCACTAATCCCTTTGCGTTTCAGATCATGAAATGTGAAATGATTTAACTCAATCCCTTCGTTTTTTGCCTTTTCGGCTGCAAAGCCATTGATACGTTCTATGGCGGTTTTTAGCCCGTTGATAGTTGCCTTATTTCCGGTTCGGTCGCTGATAAAAATCCACCGTTGATCGGGTTTAATCGGATGCGGTTGTTTTCGGCCAGATAGTATCTGGTTGCGATGCTTCTTGGCATCATCCCATGTTTGCCTAAGCCTTGGCTCCCGGCTGGTTAAATTAGTTTTGCTGCCTTTTCGTCTGTGGATAATCAATCCATTTGGCAGTTCGTTGGCATCAAATTTAAACAAATGATGTCTTAATCCCTTCGGAACAGGGATGGGGTTCAAACGGAAGATGTATATGAACCAACTACAGATGGCAAGTCTTAATCCCTTCGGAACAGGGATGGGGTTCAAACGGAAGATGTATATGAACCAACTACAGATGGCAAGTCTTAATCCCTTCGGAACAGGGATGGGGTTCAAACCTAGAGCGCGTCCTGGCTTTTGCCGCAGTTGCTCGTCTTAATCCCTTCGGAACAGGGATGGGGTTCAAACAGCATATCGTTGGGATGGAAAACACTGGGATCAAGTCTTAATCCCTTCGGAACAGGGATGGGGTTCAAACCAATTTGCCTAGCCTTTGCTGCAAGGCTTTGGGTCTTAATCCCTTCGGAACAGGGATGGGGTTCAAACTCAAGGATTGCCACAAGATTTCCAAACTACTTGTGTCTTAATCCCTTCGGAACAGGGATGGGGTTCAAACGAACACGATATTTTAAAATTGGGTAATTTATATGGTCTTAATCCCTTCGGAACAGGGATGGGGTTCAAACGGCCTTGACGGATAACGCCTTATTAATCATCGGACTACAGATGCCTTTACAGGACGTTGATTTTAAATCTATTTTTTTCACCACTTCGGTTCCTCCAAAAGAGGCCGGCCTATGCTGGCTGCCAGCCTGTTTGCATTATAAACCACGTTGTTATTTTTCACGCCATCAAATAAACAGCAAGTCATCATCCGCCGCCATCGCCAAGTCAATTTTGGCGTTAGCCTTAAACAGGCGGTAAATGGTCAATTTGTCGGCATCGCTTTTTAGGCAGGGCCGCAATTTTTCTTTGAGTTGCTCCAACTGGGCGTTGCTCAGTTCGGCTTCAAACACGGAATATTGCACTGACATCGCTAGGGTGCTGAGCAATTTATGCACTTTGCGCAAGCGTTTTTCATCGACAATATCGTAGCAAATTAAAAACTTGCGCTTTTCAGCCATGCGCTTGTGCCTCGTGCAGGGTGTTGACCAAATGCAGCGCGTAATGGCGCAGCAGGCGTTTCAGGGCTTTGGCCTCGGTAAAAAAACCTTTGTAAAAAATCGGTTTGCCGGCATCGGCCAATAAACAGGCCGGCCCGTCGTAAACAAAATGCCCGTCCGTTAAGGTTTGCCCGGCAAACAGCCGCCAAATCCATTTGTCCAGGTATGGGCGTAACGGTTCGATGACATCACAGGCCAAGGAGTCGCGCCCGTAGTAGGTTTGGTGGTAAAACCCCAGCGACGGGTCCAGGCCATATATTTTTAAGGCATTGACGGCTTCATGGTGCAGCAGGGTGTAGCTGAGCGACAATATGGCATTGACGGGGTCCAGCGGGGGGCGACGGTTACGCCCGGTAAAATTAAGGCGGGGGCAAAACAGTTGGGTGTAAGCCTGAAAATAAGCCCTTGCCGCCGCGCCTTCGATGCCATTTAACACGGTCAAATCGTGATGGGCTGAAGCGGTCAATGTCGTGCTGGCGGTTTCCAATTGCTTGATCGCTTTGGTCAGCACCCGCCTTAATTCCGGCCGTTTTTGCAAGGCATTTTGTAGGACGGTGCGTTGCCGGCCTATTTTCATGGCGATTAGGCGGGTGGCGATCTGCACGCAAAACGCTTGGTCTAGCGAGCATTGGTATTGTGCCAGCCGCCGTTGGTGGTCGCCGCTGTGATGGCCTGCCAAGGTGGCGGTGCGGGCCGGCAGGCGGGCATTCAACACCATCAGCGAAACGTGCTGTTCGGCAATCACGCCCAACACGCCTGCCGTTATCGTGACTTGTGGTGACACTATCACCCGTTCAAGCTGCCTGACCGGTACGGTGCTGACGCGTTTGCCTGCGGTATAGACGGTCAAATTGCCGCCTTGGTAATGTAGCTCGCTGTGGTCTTTGTCGATAATCAGCGTTTTCATACGTATCCTGGGGTGGTTGGTTTCTGTTGCTTAATTAAACGTAACTACTTACCTCCATGTAGGTTGGGTTAGCGATAGCGTAACCCAACAGCGTAGCGGCGTGCCGCCCGGATGCTGTCGGGTTACGCTATCGCTACCAACAGTAGGCGCATTAGGCGACCCGACCTACCGAAAAATGTTTCACATAAGCCAATCATAACCAATTGATTATTAAAATATATTATATTAACTGATGTTACGCACCGACTACGAACTATCAATAACTTACAGTTATTTTTTGCTTTGTAAGTCATTGATTCTTCGTTTGCCTGCGTAACATCAGATATTAACTTAATGGCGGTGAAGGGCATAAAGGGGGGTATTTAAAAAATCTCCCCCAACCCCTCTTTTTCAAAGAGGGGGGCTTGCAAACACTGACATCTTTAAGCTATTCATTTGAATTTAACAAGACGGGCTGAGTGGTTATTATTAAACAAGATTATCGGCAGGCTGTCCGTTTTGACAAATTTGTTGGTGTATTTGATACCTCCCCATGCCAAAGGTGGTTTTGTTGCCAATGTGCAGCCATTGTCCGGCTTGCAGCATCGGCAGGAAGGGCTGTAAATCGCCGCTTAAGCTGATCTGCCCCAACACGCCGTCGAAGCGCATTTTTTGTTGTTGCCGATTGGAATAGCGTTGCCAGCGGCACCACTGGAATTGTGTTTGGCTGTGTATGGTTTGCGCGTGGGCGGCAAGCGCTGAAAACGGCGGGGCTTGGTAGTCGTGCCCGTAAAACTCATGCAACAGGTAATGCCGCCGTATTAAGGCCATTAAAAAATCTTTGGCGCTCATGTTGTCCGCCAGCACTTTGCCTTGTTTTTGGATGTGCAAGGGGGTTTGGAAGGTGAGTGTCACCGACGCTTGCTGGGCTAATTCTTGGGGTTGTGCAGGGGCATGGGCTTGCACGGAGGGCTGGGTTTGCGGGTCATAAATAATGTGTTGCCGGTTGTGTGCGTCCACTAACGCCACCGTTTTTAGCCGGGCGGTGCTCTGGTATTTGCCAACCCCTAGGGCAAACGCCTGTTGCCAGGCAAATATAATTAAAGGCAGTTGGGCGAGGGCGGGGCCTATCAAGACCATCGAAAAACTCAGCGTGTCTCCCGCTGGGTAGGTTTTTTTGCCCAAGGGTGGCGGTTCGAGCAGATACGGGTTAGGTATCTGGCTGAAGGCTTGCAAGTGGTGGTTCAAGGGCGGGGGCATTTCAAACACGGTGGTGTAGGGGCAGGTGCGGTACAAGGGGCATTCGGGGCAGACTTTGAGTTTGGTCATGCAACTGACTTTGCGCAAGGCGTGCCCGAACACGCCGCGCAGCAGCGAACCGGCATAAAAATCCAAGTGCAGCGGGGTGTCCAGGGTGAAGTTGAATTGGTATCGGTGAAAGCTTAAGCCAGTCATGAGTGTCCTCTGGCAAGGCGTTTTTGTTGTTTTCTGGCTTCTAACCGGCAATACCAGTCGTTCCCTTTGTTACCGCAGCGGTTTTTGATCAGGTCTTTGAGTTCCCGGGTGCGATTGTTGAGTTTTTGGAGTTCTGCAAACAAGCGATCCCGTTCTTGTTGAAGGGTGTCGCGGTCTTCAAAAACGCTTTTTCTTAATTCGTTGACCATTTTAAGTTGTTCGATGGTGTCATGAATGAGCGCTTTGTCTTTGTTGGCTCTAGCCGTTTCAAGGGTCTGTTGCAGTTGTTCGCGTTGTTGTTTGGCGCTTGCCAGCATTTTGTTAATACCCGACAAACTTTTTTTGGCATCATCCAGCAGTTTATAAGCGGCATTCGCCACTTGCATGGATGAATAATGCAGGTCGGTTAAAAAATGAAAGTCGTAACTGCTTTGGGCGCGGGCAAGGTGCGTTTCAATGTTGGCTTGGTGGTCGCCAAGGCTTTTTTCCACCTCAACACGTTTTGCTTGCCAATTGCTACGCGCTTGGTATTCGTCTTCTGAGACGGCATCGCTGAGCAATTTTAGGCCGAAGCTAACAACACCAATACCTACAGGAATAAGCCACCACATAGTAATCAATTCCCCTTGTTATTCAGATAAAAGTCTGGGCGGCATTTGCACAATCGGCAAGGCCTGGACCAGTTGTTGTAATGAGCAATTGGCTTGATCGGCAAACTTGGGCAGTTCCCTGACCAGTTCCATCGTCATGTCTTTGAGCATTTGGCGTTCTTCGAGTGTGATGCCTGGCGCAAAGGATTGTTGCTGGGCGACTTGCGCCATTTTTAAAACTTCAGTCCTTTCAATGTGCAGCCTGTCCAGTTGGGCATTGACAGTTTGATAAAAACCAATCAATTCCACTCTTCGGTTGGCCAATTCCGCCATTTTTAGCTTAAAGGTTTTATCAATGGCATCATGGGCAAGGGCGGCTTGCGCTTCCATGCGTTGTAATTCGGCATCCAGGCGTTTGGTTTCGATTCTGTAAGCCAAGGTTCTGGCATACAGATCAACAATTGAACCCAGCGGATTAAAGGCTTTTAATACGTTTGACCAATTGCCTGCAACCGACGGGTTGGCTATGGGGCTGGATTCAATGTTATTTATGGTGATGATGGGTTTTTTGTAGTCGGTCATGGTTTTAAGTCTCGAATAATCTTTGATGGGATTATTCTAGCCTTGAAATTCGTTTAAGGGTGTTTTGGCAATTTTGTTGTTGTTAATACGCCTTATAACTTGCTTTGTAATGCCTTTAATCGGTCTTTGACTTTATTGTTGTTACCCCAAAGCGTTTTGTTGATTTCGGTGCCGAACGCGGTAAGGCGCAATCCGTAACGCGGTAAGGCGCAATCCGTAGGGTGCAATAGGCGATAGCCGTATTGCACCGCATGTTGGATTTCAATCATCCGGCGCATTACGCTATCGCTAATGCGCCCTACGCGCTTGGTAGCTGTTGCTGATTTTTACGTCGGCAATCGGATATTCCAGCTCCAGCAATTCATTGAGAAATTCAATGAGGATGTTTTTGTGGGCCTGGTCGCCGAAGATTTTTTTAAAGGCAATGTCGGTTTTGGGGTCTACGAATTTCATGGTTTAGCCTTGTAGGGTTTTTATTCTTTGGGCGATTTTCCGTTGCCTATCACTGTAAACAGGTTTAGCTTTTTTGCCCTGAACTTTATCGGGATTATCTAATAATCCCGCAATATGTTTGTTTAACAAGCGCGGTAAGGTGCAATCCGTAGGGTGCAATAGGCGATAGCCGTATTGCACCGCATGTTGGATTTCAATCATCCGGCGCATTACGCTATCGCTAATGCGCCCTACGCGCTACGCGCTGGTCGCCGAAGATTTTTTTAAAGGCAATGTCGGTTTTGGGGTCTACGAATTTCATGGGTTAGCCTTGTAATGTTTTTAAACGGTTTTTGACATTTTTGTTATTGCCCCAAAGCGTTTTGTTGATTTCATTGCCTAGTGCTAATAAGGCCTGTTTGTCTTCGCTTGACCACACAGCCGCTTGGTTGATGATATAGCTAATCCAGTATAAATTGATGCGATAATAGGCTATTGTAAAAACGATCATCTTGAATGAAAAACGAATGGCCTATCCAGCGGTATTCAGAAAGAAACTACTTTCAGTCATGAAAGAA
>NZ_JAQTZU010000030.1 GCF_028687615.1 Methylovulum sp. | reverse complement strand
ACTCCGCGGATGACTTGGAAAAGACTTTGTTGAGCTATCTGATCATCTACAACCTTCATATTCCACAACGCGCCATCAACCATCAAACGCCTATGCAAGCCGTCCAAAAATGGCAAGAAGATAAGCCCGAGTTGTTTGTTAAAAAGGTTGGCTCTATATAGGTTCTGAGGTCTTTTGAACCAAAACAACCAGTAACGAAGACAGCAAGCTTTTACCCCGTTTTCTAACATTATGGACAAACTCAAAAAAGCTCAAATACAGCGGCACAAGGCCTGGGATATGCCCCGATGCGGGCGCAGCCAGAAGCGCAACAACGGCCGGAAGCCTTCGATGGTGTTCGAATGGACTTCGCAGAAGCCATCGCCGCCTTCATCGCGGGCATATTCCCCCGCCGAGTGGTTGACGGTCTTGTGGGGGTAGCCCCAGGACTCCAAGCGGCTGTAGATGGTGTATTCGTCGGTATAGATTGGTGTGCCAGGCATGATAGTTTGTAGGATCAAGGGCTTGATGGTGGCCTGTTGCACGTTGTCGGGCAGCCGGATGACGACTTCCCCGGTGCGCTGGATCATGCCCTTGTGCCCTGCGGGTAGAAGACGGGCGGCTTTTCCGTCGCCAGGGTGCCGCGCCCACGCGCCCCTTGCAGGCGGCGGCAACGGGGCTTCCTTCCGGCTGCGGTGACCTTGTCAGGCTGGCCTTTGTGTCCCGCCACAAGGTAGATCTCGTCGCATTCGACCTCGCCGGACAGGGTCACGGGTTCTTTTTTTAGCGATGCCCGTGCGCAGGTGTTCCGTCATATACTAAGTCGTCCTTGTTCAAGTCCAGTTCTTGGGCGATCTGCCGGTTGGATTTATGCCCCAGAGGGTATAGGTTCAGCCCCATGAAGTACAGGCACAGCACCCAAACCGACAGCGGTTGGTGATGCCCCGACAAGACCGTCCCGGTCAGGTCGTCAAAACGTTTGCCGCAGGCCTTGCACTGGTAATGCTGGCAAAGGCGTTGCGGGCTGTCGTAGCCGCGCCGGATCGTTTCGCCGCTGTCGCAATGCGGGCAGGTGACGCCCTCAGCCCGACGCAATTGCCGGATGGTCTCGTAGCATTGGGCTTCACTGACTAACTGTTTGATGGTGATGATTGAGGTTTCCATCAGACCATTTTATCAAAAGACCCTGAAACCCATATAGAGCCATCTTTTATTATTTGAGCAATTTTGAGCGGTTTCTCTTTTGGCTTAAACATTTTCCGAGCAGATAACTCCGCTTCCCGCTTGGTTGCCCACGCTTTGGCTAAAGTCTTAGTGTCAAACGTCTCCGATTCTTGATGGACTATTGAGCCGTTTTTAGCAATTCTTATTTGTGCGCGGTAAGATATTTTGCCCGACTTCTTTTTGTATTGTGTGATCGTAGCCATATAATGCTCAAAAATATATTTTGAGCATATATTGTGCAATTAACACCAATAAATACCTAAAAATAGACTAAAAAATATAGAAATAATTAATATCAAAATGACGGAATCCAATAAAAACAATCAACAAGGCACTGTTTACAAGGCGTCGAGATTTTGTGTCGCCCCAATGCTCGATTGGACTGACCGCCATTGCCGCCATTTCCACCGCCTGCTGTCCAAACACACTTTCCTGTACACCGAAATGGTCACGACCGGCGCGTTGATCCACGGCGACCATCACCGTTTCCTGCACTACAACCCGTCAGAACATCCGGTGGCCTTGCAACTGGGCGGCAGCAATCCGCGTGAGTTGGCGGTTTGCGCAAAGATGGCGGCCGATTATGGTTATGACGAAGTGAACCTGAATGTCGGCTGCCCCAGTGATCGGGTGCAGAACGGGCGGTTTGGCGCGTGTTTGATGGCGGAACCGGAACTGGTGGCGGAATGCGTGGCGAGAATGCAGCAAGCCGTAACCATTCCGGTGACGGTAAAATCACGCATCGGCATTGATGATAAAGATTCATACCAAGAGTTGGTGCATTTTATCCGCACGGTTGCCGATGCGGGTTGCGAAACCTTCATCGTCCATGCCCGCAAAGCCTGGCTGAACGGTTTGTCGCCGAAAGAAAACCGCGAGATTCCACCTTTACAATATGATACGGTTTACCAGCTTAAAATTGACTTTCCGCACTTGGAAATTATATTGAATGGCGGTGTGACGACTATCGGGCAAGCTGAAACTATCCTGCAACACGTTGATGGCGTGATGGTCGGGCGTGAGGCTTATCAAAACCCCTTCCTGCTCGCCGACGTAGACCAGCGATTATTCGCCGATACGCGCCCGATATTGACCCGCGCCGAGATCGTCCACGCATTGTTGCCTTATATCAGCGGACAACTTGCCATCGGTACGCGCCTGCACAGTGTCATCCGGCATACCTTAGGATTATTCCACGGCGAATACGGGGCGCGGGGCTGGCGGCGTTATCTTAGCGAACATGACAATATCGCGGGTGCAAATGAAGACGTGGTGTTGCGGGCGTTAAAATTCACCGTTCCTGATGTATACTGAGCGGCTTTTTTAACTGCACAATTGTCCACGAAAGACACGAAAATCACGAAAAAAAGCCTTAAAGCAACCCGCAAGGTAGTTTCGCGATAGTAAACCGCCGGGTGCTGTAATGGCAGGGTGTATTTCTTATCAGCGGACACATTCCCAAACAACGATTTTTTTCGTGATTTTCGTGTCTTTCGTGGACAAAAAACCAAAAATCAACAACAAACGGGAACAACAACGTGGAAAAACATTTCGCCAAAATTATCGAAGCTGTCGGGGAAGATTTAAACCGTGAAGGTTTACTTGACACCCCTAAACGGGCGGCCAAGGCGTTCAAATTTTTAAACAACGGCTACGAGAAAACCCTGGAAGGTGTGCTCAACGGCGCTATTTTTACCGCCGAAACCGAAGACATGGTCATCGTCAAGGACATCGAATTGTATTCCTTATGCGAACACCATTTGTTGCCGTTCATCGGCAAATGCCATGTCGGTTATTTGCCGCAGGGCAAGGTGATGGGCTTGTCGAAAGTGGCGCGTATTGTTGATATGTATGCCCGCCGTTTGCAAATCCAAGAAAAACTCACCAAACAAATCGCCGATGCGATTGAACAGGTCACGGGCGCACGCGGAGTGGCGGTGGTCATCGAAGCCAAGCATTTGTGCATGATGATGCGCGGTGTGGAAAAACAAAATTCGGTGATGACGACATCGGTCATGACCGGGATTTTCCGCAAAGACTTCAGCACCCGCACCGAGTTTTTAAACTTGATCAACCGATAAGATAGCTATGACCACCCCGAAAACCGGTATTTTGCTGGCGAATTTAGGCTCTCCCAGCACGCCAACCGTACCCGCCGTGCGTAAATTTCTGAAAGATTTTCTCGGCGACCCACGGGTGGTCAATATTCCTCGGCCTATATGGTGGCTTATCCTCAATTGCTTCGTGCTGCCATTCCGCCCTGCCAAATCAACCCAGACCTACAAAAAAATCTGGGATGCGGAAAAAGGCTCACCGCTGATGTTCCTGACGCGCCAATTAAGCGAAAAATTGGCTGCCAAACTGGCAAGCCAAAGCATATCCGTCGCTTATGCCATGCGCTATGGTGATCCGTCCATCGCCTCACAACTGCATCAATTTAAAGGCCAGGGAGTAGAAAACATTATTGTCCTGCCCTTGTATCCGCAATTTTCCACCACCACCACGTCGTCAATTTATGACGATTTGGTCAAAGAATTGAAAGGTTGGTGGGATATGCCCAGCTTCCAATTCATTAGCGAATACCACCAACATCCCGCCTACATTGCCGCCGTTGCCGATTCCATCCGTCAAGCCTGGCAAGAACAGCCAAAAAATGAACTGCTGCTCATGTCCTTCCACGGTTTGCCTGAGCAACTGACGAAATGGGGCGACCCGTATTTCCATCAATGCCACAAAACCGCCGCGTTGATCGCCGGACAATTGGGCTTAAGCGGCACAGAATGGAAAATCGTCTTCCAATCGCGTTTTGGCAAAGCTCAATGGCTGAAACCGTATTGCGTGGATACGCTGGCGGCCCTGCCTGGACAAGGGATCAGAACCGTGGACATGGTGTGCCCCGGGTTTGCCGTGGATTGCCTGGAGACTTTGGAAGAAATTGCGCTGGAAAATAAAACAGTGTTCATGGAAGCGGGCGGCGAAGCGTATCGCTATATTGCTTGTTTGAATGATAGCGATGCCCATGTCGAGGCTTTGCTTGGGGTATTGGGAATTACTAAACGCTTAGGAATGAGCATAAATTAACTTCAATTAGCTGCAATTAACTTCGTCACTTAAGACCTTTCGTTTCGTGCGCATTCCTTATTTGGGTTGCTGGAAAAAACCGAAAGTGCTGTGGAAACAATGTAAGCCGCTTCCGTTTCATTCAATCCCGGCGCACACTATTGCCTTCGCCTTATCAGTTAATTTCATAGGAAATCAATATGAATAATGCCATCAGAAAAAGTCCATCTACTTTTTTGACCAGCCTAAGCACACTATTTTTAAATATAGAAACGTGGGTGGCATCTGATGAACACGGTTTGTCCATACATAAATCTGAATGCTTACTGGATGAAGAGGAATATGGCGTCTATAGTGCGCCGCAATTGACCATCCTCAATGCCAATGGCGACAAAATTGCCGAAGTGATTCCGGTTGCCGCATCGGTTTTAGGTGCTAACGGGCGTGTTGATATAAAAGGCCGTTATGACAATGTGACTATTCTTGACCTCAATAAGGGGGGGCCGCAGATAAATGGCCTGGTGGCAGAAAGGGGGCATCCGTTCATCCGCACCACTCCTCTGTACAAAGGGATTGACGAGGCCGGATGGTATTGGATTGAACATAAATTTAGCAGCAAAGGGCATCTATTGACTCGTGAATTATTCTTTGAAATTCTTGACGATGTTTGTGAATATGCCTATTAATCATTCTCTGGATGGCATTTGGCAAGCATATAAAACCACCTTGGATTGTTTGAAAATCGCAAAGCGTAGTATTGCTAAAAATGATCCCTGCTTATTGGCAAAAACAAATTTTATGGGGGCGGTCAAGGACGAAGCAGAGCAACAAATTGAACAAAGCTGGGCCAATGCTGACGATTACGTCATATTGTCGCTATGGACGGCCTTTGAAAGGATTTTGCTTGTCTATGTGCAAGAGGAAAACCAACGGATGTTGACTGAAACTGCGACTTGTTTTACCCATTCAATACAGCAAAAAATTGCTGATGACACCGAATACTGGCGAATTGATGATGTGTTGGATTTTTTCAAAACAGCCATAAGCTCCGATTTGATCGGACAAGCGAAACAGGTCAAACGTTATCGGGATTGGGTTGCGCATCGGAATGAGAAAAAAGCAACCCCGGCTAATGTCACGCCCAAAATGGCTTATGACATCTTGACCGAAATTATCAGGCAACTGACAGAACATGAATATTTCCAATACGGTAACCCGTAAATCCTCAAATAAGGCCGTCCCTAATTCCCCGTGTTATCATGAACTTCGCCCACCCCACCATCCCCCAAAATAACAATAAAGAGAGGCAACCATGAAAGAAACTTTGTTAAAAATCTGGCAAGACGCCTGGCCTGGCATAAAATCCACCCAAGCGTTGCCGACAGGCGAAGGTGTCATTGACGAAAGCGCGTTTAACACGCTGGAAGTGGATAAGGTGTTCGATGCGGTCAATTACGCCAGCACCACGATAGGCCAGGCGGTGCTATACCGGTCTTTGGCGCGGCCCCTGGACAATCTTGATGATGTCCAAGCCAAGCAGGAAGCGGTGCGGGAGTTGGGCGACAATCCGCAATTAACAACGGCGCTGGCCCACGTCATCGAACACGCCGCCAGCCAGGAAACCGATTTTTACCGCTTATTGTTTGGTCATTTTGTCGGCACACTGACTTCCGCCAGCGAAAGCCATGAGATGGACGGCTACGGTTATTCGCAATACAAAAAAGGTGTGCGGTTTATGCTGGAGCTGGTCGAGGAAATTCAAGCACTAGCCCCCCCCAAAAGCCCCTATTTAAAAAGCCTGTTCGACAAAATCACAGCGTTTGCCGATACCCGCCCGTATTCATTGATGAAAGGGCCAATGTTTCTCACCGAAAAAGGAATCCAATGTAAAGAAGAGCGGCGCGGCTCCTTATTGCCGGCGGTCATTTTCGTACCACGCATCATCAAGCCGCTGCTGTTGGCCTTGGCCTTCGTTGCCTATTGGTTGGGCGGCCTGTTTATCCCCAACGAAATGAAGCCGGATTTACCGCAAGAAGCCATTTTTCTGACGCCGCTTTTGCTGCTGTATTTCCCCATCGTCGGCAGTTTTGACCGCGACAAGTGCATTGTGCCATTACGCAATATTTATAAAAACTCCGAAGCCGTCGGTGAAACCCTGGACGCACTGGGACAACTGGATGAATTGTTGTCATTCTTAAAGTTTGCCGAACATTTTGGGCATTGCGTGGTGTTGCCGACGCTGATTGACAGCCCGCACCACCGCATGAACTTGGACGAAGCCAGGAACCCGGTGTTGAGCAAAACCTACAATGACTATGTCGGTAACGATTTAGTGCTGGACGATGAAAAACTGATGCTGGTCACCGGCCCCAACAGCGGCGGCAAAACGGCGTTCTGCAAGACCATCACGCAAATCCAATTGCTGGCGCAAATCGGCTGTTTTGTCCCCGCCAAGGCCGCGACCTTGACAGTCGCCGACCGGATTTTTTACCAGGTACCCGAAATCAGCCATTTGAACGATGGCGAAGGCCGCTTCGGCACAGAACTTAAACGCACCAAAGACATATTTTTGGCGACCACCGAAAAGAGCTTGGTGGTGTTGGATGAATTGTCCGAAGGCACGACCTTTGAGGAAAAAATGGAATCGTCCACCAATGTCCTCAACGGTTTTTACCGCAAAGGCAACAGCACCGTGCTGATCACCCATAACCATCAATTGGTCGATTATTTTGTGAAGAAAAAAATCGGCATGCCCAAACAAGTCGAGTTCGCCAATGACGCCCCGACGTATAAGCTGGTCCCCGGCATTTCCCGCGTCAGCCACGCCGACCGCGTCGCCAAAAAAATTGGTTTTTCCAAAGAAGACATCGACAACTACTTAGCGGAGACGAAATGAACCTAGGCACTGCATTATCGCCCAATGCCACCCGCGCCTTGTTGTTAGGCAGCGGCGAACTAGGCAAAGAATTGGCTATCGCCCTGCAACGTTACGGGGTGGAAGTCATCGCCGTTGACCGCTACGCGAACGCCCCTGCACAACATGTCGCACACCGCAGCCATGTCATCGACATGACCGATGGCGAGGCGGTCAAGCGATTGATCGCCCTAGAAAAACCGCATTTTATCATCCCTGAAATCGAAGCCATTGCCACGGCGGCGTTGGCGGAAATCGAAGCGGAAGGTTTATGCACCGTCGTCCCCAATGCCCGCGCCATCCAATTGACGATGAACCGCGAAGGCATTAGGTCCCTCGCTGCCGAAGAACTAAAAATCCCCACTTCCGCTTACGCTTTTGCCGGGTCGTTTGCAGAATTAAAGGCGGCGGTGGATGCGGGCATTGGCTATCCCTGCTTCATCAAACCGACCATGTCGTCATCCGGCAAAGGCCAGTCGATGGTCAAATCTGAAGCGGCTTTGCAAACGGCTTGGGATACGGCAAAAGCCAGCGGGCGCGTCGATACCGGCAAGGTGATCGTCGAGGCAAAAATTGATTTTGATTTTGAAATCACGTTGCTGACCGTCCGCGCCAAAAATGCCCAAGGTTCTATCGACACGCATTTTTGCGCCCCCATCGGCCACCGCCAAGAACACGGCGATTACCGCGAAAGCTGGCAACCACAAGCGATGACCGAAAAAGCCCTTGCCAGCGCACAGGGCATTGCGTTTAAAATATGCGCCGCTTTGGAAGGGCAGGGATTGTTTGGAGTGGAGTTGTTCATCAAAGGCGATGAAGTCTGGTTTAGCGAAGTCAGCCCCAGGCCGCACGACACGGGCATGGTGACGATGGCCACCCAACGGCAAAATGAATTTGACCTGCACACCCGCGCTATTTTAGGCTTGCCGGTCAACGCTGGACTACAAAACATCGGCGCGAGTGCGGTAATTCTTGGTGGAGTCGATGCCGAAGGTGTAAGCTACGCCGGGCTTGCCGACGCACTTGCCGTACCCGACACCGACATCCGACTATTCGGCAAACCCATCGCCTACACCCATCGGCGTATGGGCGTGGCCTTGGCAACTGCGGAAACCGTCGATGCCGCCCGAATCAAAGCGGTGCAAGCCGCTAATTTGATAGTCATTAAAACCGCATAACAGGTAACCACTATGCCGAGAACACTGTTTATTGTATTGATCTTAAGCCTCACCCAAGAGGCGACCGCTGATATTTATAAATATGTCGATAGCGACGGACGCACTTATTACACCGATGAACCCAAAAACGGTTTATATAAACGGATCATCAAATCAAAAGCCATACGGCACACCAATTATTTCAGCAACACCAGCCCACGGATAGGGCGGTATTCATCAGCCAACAAAATGCGCTTTGCCGAGCTGATTGCACAAACCGCCGCCAAACATCAAGTCGACGCCAAACTCGTCCACGCCGTGATCCAAACCGAGTCGGCCTACAACTCCGGTGCCGTTTCGCCGAAAGGCGCGGTTGGCCTGATGCAGCTCATGCCTGCGACCGCACAACGTTTTGGCGTGATGGACAGCACCGACCCCAACCAAAACGTCGATGGCGGAACCCGCTATTTAAAACACCTCATCGCGATGTTTGAACCTAACATCGACCTCGCCGTCGCCGCCTACAATGCCGGTGAAAACGCCGTCATCAAGTACAACAACTCCATCCCGCCGTATCCCGAAACCCAAAATTATGTCCGGCAGGTTTTGGCCTTGTATAACCGCTAAGTGACCAGCCAGCATGTTGCGGATTGTTGTTGCCTGTGCTTTGCTATCGCTAATCGCCAATGCCCACTCGGCAGGCTTTGAATGCAAAAAAGCGGCAACAACAATCGAAAAATCTATCTGTGCGGACAGCCATCTTTCCGTCCTAGACTATTTATTGTCACAGTATTACCTACAGGCCACTGGTATTTCGACCCATCCCCAACCTATAAAAGACAGCCAAAAAAAGTGGCTTGCGGAGACTAGAAATCAATGCCTAGATCTTGCCTGTTTAAAAAACGCATACTATGGGCGTCTTGCTATCCTCAAGACAACCATACTGTCTAGCCTGAAACACCACGCTGATTTTAGCGGTAGTTATGAAAGCAGTCGTGGCGAGATTTTAGTCCAGCAACTTCCTGGCAATAAGATAAAGTTTGACCTTTTCGTAACCGGCCCTTATGACAAAAACAAGCTTTCTTCCCCAAAAAGCAACCAAGTTGAAGGCGAGGCATTGCTTGTTGGAAATACCGCCAGTTATAACGAAAATGAGGACTGCGGAATTATTTTCAGTTTTGCGGACTACAAAGTCAGCATTTTGGAATATGGTTGCTGGATGTACGCGGCCACATCTACAGGCATTTACAAGTTAAAGGGCAAACATGTCAAATAACTCACTTATCATGATGTTGCAATCCGTAGCGTGGTTTAGATTTTTTTCTTTTTCCTGGCTTTGTAGGCAGCGCGTCCTTGCCTAACGTTAACCACCTAAGCTATCCGTAATTTATGGCAACTATCAAAAACATCATCTTTGACTTGGGCGGCGTGGTCATTAACCTTGATATTCCACGAACTGTCAGCGAATTTGAAAAATTGGGTGTCGCCGGATTTGGCAATGTGTTTAGCCAACTGGCACAGACACCGTTGTTCGACCAATTTGATAAGGGTCTGATTTCAGAAGACGTTTTTTTTAGCAGCATCAAAGCACAATTCAAATTAGCACACCCCATAGCAGAACTGGAACGCGCCTGGAATGCCATGTTGCTGGATTTTCCGGGCCACCGTTTAGAACAATTGACCGACTACAAGCAACGTTACTCCACCTTTTTGCTGAGCAACACCAATGAAACGCATATCCGCGTGTTTGAAAAAAACCTATCCGACACCCACTCCGTGGCAAACCTGCAACCGTTCTTCCACAAAATTTACTATTCTTGTGAAATAAACCTGCGCAAACCCGACCCGGAAATATTTGAATTCGTCTTGCAAGAAAATGGCCTGAAGCCTGAAGAAACAGTATTTATTGATGACACGCTGATTCATGTACAGGCCGCACAAACGGTAGGAATCCATGCCTTGCATTTGCCCAAGGGTGAAGAATTTAAAAGCTTATTAGATACTATTCTTGACTGATACATACTTCAAACGGTCAAATTTTCGGTTTTTAGTGGGGGGGGAGCGTACCCTCTGGGGCATAAAGGCATCCTGCCCGCCAGTTGCGGTCAAGATGACCGCGCTCCAAAAACCGAAAGCTTGACCGCCCAGAGTATAGATTAACCCTCTGATTGGCCTTTAAACCAATCAATAACACCCTCACCCGCCCTGCGTCCACTGGCAAAACAGGCGGTCAACAAATACCCGCCTGTCGGGGCTTCCCAATCCAACATCTCCCCCGCACAAAATAGCCCAGGGTTCGACCTTAGCATCAAGCCTTCGTCGAGTGCGCTAAAAGGCACGCCGCCCGCGCTACTGATCGCTTCCTCTATGGGACGAGCCGCCAACAAGGTAATGGGCAACGATTTAATGGCAAGCGCCAATTTTTCAGGGTTATCAAAATCAGCCATCGGCAACAGCTCCCGCAATAAAGCGGCTTTCACTCCGTCTATGCCAACACTTTTACGGAGATAATTGGACATGGACTCTTTGCCGCGAATCCGGCTTAACCGTTGGGCTAGCCAGGCCAACCCCTTATCGGGGAGCAAGTCCACGTAAACCAAAGCCTTGCCTGTGCTGGCAATGGATGTACGCAAAAGGGCGGACAAGCTGTAAACCAAGCCGCCTTCCACGCCTGTTTCGGTAATGACAAATTCGCCTTTGTGGCTGAATGCTTGGCCTTTAGCATCGGTAAACGAAATTGCCACGGTTTTGACGGGCTGGCCGGCATAGCGGCTTTTAAAATTTTCACTCCAAGCGGCTTCAAACCCGCAATTTGACGGTTGCAAAGTGCGTACCGGAATTCCCCGCCCATGAAATATCGGCATCCAATTGCCAGTCGAGCCTAATTGGGGCCAACTGGCCCCGCCCAAGGCGAACACCACAGCGTCGGCCTTGATTTCTTGTTCGCCTTGCGGGGATTGGAAAATCAAGCCGTCCGTGTTGTCACCCACCCATCCCGTCCAACAATGCCGGGTATGGAAAACCACGCCCGCTTCGCGTAACAGCCTCAGCCAGGCCCGCAATAAAGGCGCAGCTTTCATATCGGTAGGGAACACCCGCCCTGACGAACCCACAAATGTGTCTATACCCAGATTTTGCAGCCACCCGCGCAAAGCTGCCGGTGAAAATGCCTCAAGCATCGGCCCAAGGTCAGAAGCATGGCCGCCATAGCGGGACAAAAACAACGGGAACGGTTCGGAATGGGTGATGTTCATGCCGCCTTTCCCTGCCATCAAGAATTTTCGCCCGACACTGGGCATGGCATCGTACACATCCACCCGCACATCCGCACGGCTTAACACTTCCGCCGCCATTAATCCGGCCGGGCCGCCGCCGATGATGGCGACACGCTTGCCATACGTTTTTTTTGTCCTGTTATCCACGTTTTTTATCCAAATTAAACTATTCTTACCTGACAGCCATTTGGCAATCATCGTACCGTAAATGTTTTTGCCGATTATTGTAAGTTGAGGAAACAAAATATGTTATTGGAAATACTGATTTTGCTGTTCGGCATCTTGCTCCTGCATCCCTGCGCACCCATCTTGTCAGAGAACAAACCTGCAATAAAAGCCGATCAATTAAAAAGATTTGCAATGGGTCTTTTCTATTTAGGGTCAATCAAGCATTTCGCTTTCAACTTAATACCCGTTATCAAAGAATACGGCTCACCGTATTTTGGCATCATTTCAGTCTCGTGGATGTTTTCTGTCGTAATTTTTATGGTGCTTTTAAGCCTAGGATTATTGATTCGGTCATCAATGTATTACGCCAAGCTCATTCCAATCAGCCTTGCCTTAGTTGGCATTCCAAAACAATGCGCCTTGCCTGTTTTGTATAAAACACTCAAGAACATGGGGCTAAACTATCAAGAAAGTGTCGCCCAAATTAAGTTGCCAGATCAAGGGATAGAGATAGCCATAGAATTGACTGACAAGGAAATGCGTTTTGCTGTGGAAAAAACGATAGACAAAATATTTTTGCAACGTTTTTGCGAAAATTATCAAAACCAATACCAAGCTGAAAAACTTCCGTTGGAAAAGGGTAAGGCCATGTTTTTATTTCTGCTTGGCTTATTGCTCACGTTGGTCGCTATTTACGATATTGCCATTGATATTATTTTTACTTTTTTTCCCTATTGGAAAGATTTTTTTTCGGCTCTTGCCTTGTCTGTGGAGCGTAACCAATGAACCCAAACATCAAACCGCTGACCGCCTTGATGATATTGCTGTTTTTTGGCGGTTTGTTATGGGGGAAATTTTGGTGCCGGGGGGCGGCTCTTGAGATTTTGACTTTTTCCCAAATGCACAAACATCCTGACGGAACCGCTTATATTCTGCTTGATAACCAACTGTTTGGTTTTAATGACAAAGCAGAAGCAACCCAAACGATAGACTTGGCGCGTTTGGGGATTGCTAGCGGTGAAGCCGCCACTGATTTTGCCTTTTTCGCCAATGGCGATTTGCTGTTGCGCCGCCAGCTAACGGACGGTGGTTTTATCTACAATTTGCAACGATATTTCCGTTTTACCAATTTGCAGGATAAAAACAGCCATGATGTTATGACGGGATTGTTCCGCTGCAATGTCACCCGCTACCAATGCCGGCCATTTTCTGACCCGCCGTTAAATTTGATGGATGCGTTTACGCTGAGTATTGATTGGCAAACTGACCACGTATTTGTGGCTGACACCAATCGGCATACGGTGCGTATGTTTTCTGCTTCGGGTAAGGAACTGGATGCACAAGATCGGTTTTATTTTCCCAATCAAATTCATTTCCAAGACCATAAGCTTTATGTGGCCGATACCAACCATCATGTCCTGACTTCCCTCACGGTTATGGGCGGGCAATTGGTTATGTATCCAGAAAACATCTTCACCAAGGCACATCCTTATCGCCAAAGTGGTGATATTTGGCCGTCTAGTTTTGCCATCATCGGCAACCAATACTGGATACGCAACGCTAACGACAATATGGAGCATGGTGGGATTTATGTTTTTGATCAAAAAAACCATTTCATCAAGCGGCTGATACTTCCTGAACATGCCGACCCCTACGCTTTATTGCAATTGGGGCAAACCGTGCTGGTCAGTGATTTTAGTTTAGGCAGGATTTATCGCTTTAATCTTGAAGGTACAGTGTTGCCTGATTTTCAGCCAATCGTTTTCCAGACGGTTTTGACTGAATTAAAAAACAAAAAAACGGTGTTTCAATATTTGGATTTGGCGTTCACTTCACTGTTCGCGTTTGGATTGGTAGGAGGCTTTGCTTACGCTTTACAGCAACAACGAGGTAAAAAGTTATCCCCTGTTGAAGCGGCAATGGCAAAATCCCGTGTGGAAAGGGAAGCCGCCATCAATGCCAAAAGTGCCGCCATGATTCCTAAACACTGGCATGGCATGGATGTGCATTGGATGCGTTTTAGTTTTAGATTCAAAATGTTTTGGGCCATTTTGGGATTGGTTGAATTTCTGATGTTGGCTGTACTTGCTGTCATCCTTTATTTCATAAAAGTGCCAATACTTGATTTTTTATGGACTTTTTTCCAAAAGCATTATTTGTTGGTGATTGCGGCAATTTTCGGCATTATTTTGATTGCCCTACAGTTTCGCAGAAAAATTGGCTTCAGCGATAAGTATGCCATTGTTTTCCGTGGTTTTGGTAAGCCTATCATTTGTCCAAAAGAGCACATTCTCTATCGGGACGATCTAGTTTTGCTTGGAAAAATGGTGCTGAGCATTAGGCAGATAATGAAAACGTACAAAAAAGAAGACATTGAAGAATGGCTATACCCGGCAATCAAACAGGGACGCCACCTTGAATTATCAGAGATGCAAAATGTGTTGATGAAAAAAACATACATCCGGGTATTTTGGGCATTGGTGGCGGCCAGTTTAATAGGCTGCTTCGTTTATTATGGGTTTGAAAGTTAAAGGAGATTTAATCCATCAACAAAGATTAGGCTGGGGAAAATTTACCCAGCCTGACTTGTCCCAATTATTTTATGGCCACCTATTTTCTCACCCAACATAACCTTTTTATCTGCGATAAACCCGCTATCCCACTGCATTTTATCCTTGCCAAACAGCACGATAATGGTGGAACCCATATTGAATCGGCCCATTTCCTCGCCGATGTTTAGCGTTGGCGCATTGTCGGTGTAATCCCAACTGCGGACTTTCTCAATGGTCGGCGGCGTGACCACGCCATGCCAAACCGTTTCAATGCTGGAAACAAAAATCGCCCCGACCAACACCAAGGCCATAGTGCCGATTTCGGTATCGAACAGACAGCAAACGCGCTCGTTGCGGGCGAACAACCCCGGCACGTTGTTGGTGGTGATGGTATTGACGCTGAACAGACGGCCTGGGACATGCACCATTTCCTTGAGCGTTCCGGTCAAGGGCATGTGCAGGCGGTGGTAATCTTTGGGCGACAAATAAATGGTCGTGAACATCCCATTTTGGAACGGCGCGGCACGTTCGGCACTGCCGCCCAGCAATTCTTGCGCGGTGAAGCTTTTGCCTTTGGCCTGAAAAATCGTGCCATCGCTGATCGCGCCCGCTTGGCTGACCGCACCGTCGGCGGGGCAAGCAATCGCGTTGCGCTCGGTCGTCAACGGCCTTACACCCGGTTTCAATTCGCGGGTGAAAAAATCGTTAAAGCTTTTAAATTGCTGGATGTCTTGTTGTAAGGCTTCATCCATATTCACGCCGTAATGCTTGATAATCTGCTGGATAAACAAGTTTTTGACGGCAGAGTTTTCACAATGGGTGAGCTTGCTCATCAGCACGGACAAGCTATGTTGCGGCAAAGCATATTGCGGCAACACGCACAGGGCTTCTTTTAGCGTCATGTCTATCCTGTGCTTACGGCAAGTTGACCAAAGCGGGGGCTTGCCACGCCGGATTACGGTGTTCGACCACCACGGTGGTGTAAATGCCTCCGCGCACGTTGAATTCAGCACGGATACGCATGAAATTCGGCTGGGTCACCGCCACGATGTCATTCAAAATCTCGTTAGTCACCGCCTCATGGAATGCGCCGCGCTCGCGGAACGTCCACATATACAGCTTAAGTGCTTTTAACTCCACGCAAACATCGGCTGGTACATATTCGATTTGGATTTTCGCAAAATCCGGCTGTCCGGTTTTTGGGCACAGGCAAGTGAATTCAGGAATGTCGATACGGATAGTGAAATCGCGTCCGGGTTGTGGGTTAGAGAAGGTTTCTAGGTCTTTGCTGGGTTGGGTGGTCATTTTTGATTAAGTTAATGATGGTTAATGTTGATCTTATTATGCGGCATATCCAGCTTGCTCTTCTCTGAACAAGCACATTTGCTTTTTATATTTTGTTATGTCGACAGAACATCCTTTTTTTATCAAATTGTAAACTTCAAACAACTCATCTGCACTGCATCCTTTGTCAAGAAACCTGAACGCAGATGCCGCCACATACTCGATTTCCATATCAATTGAAAACCAGTTTCTCCGCTCTATCTCGGCCACAAATCCCGTTGTATTTGAGCCTGAAAATATATCAACAACAATGTCTTCAGGATCAGTTAGAAACTTGATAAAGAATTCTGGCAGCTTCGCCGGAAATCTGGCTGGATGGCTTTTTATGCCAATTTCCTTGCATCCCGTCATGTAAATTCCGTTTGATTCTGAATTTGGAATTTGCAACAAATTAGAAGGGATCGCTCCCTGATTATTTTTTCCAAAACCTTTTCCAATGTCGTGCCCTGATGGCCTTTTTTTAGGGTCATAGAATTTATCAGGGTCTTCAAGTAATTTTTTCATCCTGTCGCTGTATTCAGTTAGCACATTGGTGACATCAGCTTTAGGAAATTCTGACCTGCTAAACCACCACACGGTATTGACTGAATCTTTAGCCCTAATTTTTCGTTTATTGACCCATTCAATCGGACTGGGTAGCTTAGATGGGTTGAACCAATAAAAATCTTCAGACAAATAAAACCCTAAATCATCGCAAAAATGAATAGGAATTCGGAAGTTATAAAGGCTTCTAGAGGGAACGCCTTTTTGGTAAGCACCGCCAAGATCAAGGACAAAGCTGCCATCTAACGTCAATTTTTTTAGTACGATTTTTGCAAATTCTGATAGCCATTCTATGTATTCATGCTGTTCTTTATTCCCATATTCTTTCTTTCGTAATAAGGCGAAGGGCGGGCTTGTCATGACCAGGTTAATACTGTTATCAGGGAACTGGGACAGCAAATCTAGCGAATCACCACAGTATGCGCTACCCCAATCAGTGGTATATGCGGGTGACGAAGAGAGTTTAGGTATATGTTTCATTTAGTTTCTGCAGGTGCGCCGAGTGCTACTTATAGTCTGTAGACGTATAGTCATCATTTAAGGAATTATAACGCAATGCAGACAAACAATACCACTCATAACGCCAGAATGATTTTTGCTCGAAATCTCAAGGAATTTCGTAACAGAAATCGGCTGTCCCAGGAAGAACTTGCTGATGCGGCTGGATTACATAGGACTTATGTAGGTTCAGTCGAGCGAGGCGAAAGAAATATTTCCATTGACAATATGGAACGTTTAGCAAGTGCCATGAAAATTAATGTCAAGGAATTGCTAAATGATGAGTAAAAACCATCCAGACATCAAACTGTTCAATGAAATCTACCCTCATGTGTTAAAACTCCAAGAATTGGCAAATAAACACGGGATAAATGATATTTTTCAAGATAATGGCGGCAAATTACTGCAAGTTCTGCTGCTAACTGGGCTGAAAGTCTTGCCAGGCAGGGAAGGCAATGATGCAAAAGATGCCCAAGGAAATGAATACGAGTTAAAGTCAGTCAATACGTTGCTGACAAAAAGTTTTTCCACTCACCACCACATGAATCCCGTCATTATTGGGAAGTATCGGCAAGTTGACTGGATTTTTGCCGTTTATGAAGGCATAAAGTTGTTATCCATCCATCAACTTACCCCAAATGACTTAGAGCCGTATTATTCCAGATGGGAAACAAAATGGCACAATGATGAGGGTAAAGACATAAACAACCCCAAAATCCCGCTTAACTATGTTTTGGAAAACGGGAAAGTGATTTACATGGCATAACTAATTTACGAAACGGTTTTTAACTCATTGCGTAAATTAGTACCATCAAAGAAAGCATTGCGAACTTTTAAGAAGGGACAGCAATCTCGCTAGTTTCCATGATGGGCTTCCTTCCGTCAGTCCATCCTGCTATTCATTAATCCCCCCCTCAGTCAAATGCACCGGATCAAGCAGTTTAGTCAATTCCTCCACACTTAATTCCGTCATTTCCGAAGCCACTTCAATAATCGGGCGGCCTTGTTTGTAGGCGGCTTTGGCGACTTCGGCGGCTTTGGCGTAGCCGATGATGGGGTTTAGGGCGGTGACTAAAATCGGGTTTCTGGCTAGGGCGTGTTGCAGGTTGTCTTGGCGTACCGTGAAGCCTGCGATGGCTTTGTCGGCCAATAAGCGGCTGACGTTGCTTAACAATTCGATGCTTTGCAGGATGTTGAAGGCGATCACGGGGAGCATGACGTTGAGCTGGAAGCTGCCGGATTGTCCGGCGATGGTGATGGTGGCATCGTTGCCGATGACTTGCGCGGCGACCATCGCGGTGGCTTCGGGGATGACCGGGTTGACTTTGCCGGGCATGATGCTGCTGCCGGGTTGCAAGGCGGGCAATTCGATTTCGCCCAAACCTGCCAATGGGCCGGAGTTCATCCAGCGCAAATCGTTGGCGATTTTCATCAGGCTGACGGCGGTGGTTTTCAATTGACCGGACAATTCGACGATGGCGTCTTGGCTGCTGAGGCTTTCAAAAAATGATTCGTTCGGCGTGAACGGCAAACCTGTTTCCGCGCTCAAGGTGTCGGCAAACTGAACGGCAAACCGCGCATCGGCGTTAATGCCCGTACCCACCGCCGTACCGCCTTGCGCCAGTTTGTAAACGCGCGGCAAGGTGCATTCCACACGGGCAATGGCATTGCGGATTTGCAAGGCCCAACCGCCCAGCTCCTGGCTCATGCGCACGGGCATGGCATCCATCAAATGCGTGCGTCCGGTTTTGGTGACGTGGTTTAAGGACGCCGCCTTAAGCTCAATGCTGTCGGCAAGGTGCGCCAAACTGGGCAATAATGACCGGCTGCACTCCAGCGCGGCACTGACGTGTATCGCGGTCGGGATCACGTCATTGCTGCTTTGCCCCATGTTGACATGGTCATTGGCACTGACAGGTTTGCCGGCGATTTGGGTCGCCAGCGTCGCCAGCACTTCGTTGACATTCATGTTGGTGCTGGTACCGGAACCGGTTTGGAAGACATCCACCGGAAATTGATCTTGATGCAGGCCATCCATGACTTGCTGCGCGGCGGCGATAATCGCACCGGCCAACTCGGCATCCAACTCGCCTAAATCACACAAAACCTGGGCGGCGGTTTTTTTAACCAGCGCAACCGTTTTGATAAATGCCGATGGCATAGTCAAGCCACTGACGGGGAAATTATCCACGGCACGTTGGGTTTGCGCGGCATACAGCGCGTTGGCAGGGACTTGCAATTCGCCCATGCTGTCTTTTTCTAAACGGTAGTCAGTCATAATGCCTCGATAAATTGATGGAGTTCAGCCTGGCCGAAAGGCCAGCATAATTCGGATGTGGTTTCGGGATGGTACAAAACGGGGATACGGATCGCGTAACGGGCTTGCCAGTGTTCGGCTTCGGCGATGTCCACCCGCTCAACGCTGACGGCATCTGGCGACAAAGTGGCGATGATCGCTTCGGCCTCTTCGCATAAATGGCAACCGGCAGTTCCTAACAGCAAGAGTTTTTTGGACACTGTCATTATGGTTTCATCCTGGTTTCATCCTGGTTTCATCCTGGTTTCATCCTGGTTTCATCCTGGTTTCAGCAATACGCGGTTATTTTGCGGCGCGTATCACGCCGCAGTTTGCCAAGCCTTTGGCAACGGCGGCGGCAATGCGCTGGCGTGTTTCAGGTTGACGGACGGTTTCTTCATCTAGGCGGTTGGCAATCACCGCCGCTTCCAACAACACGGCGGGCATTGCCGCTGTTTTTAGCACCACCAAATTATCGTAATAAAACACGCCATTGGCTTGATCCGCCCATTCTTTGCCTTCCCCTGTTATCGCTTCGGCATGATGGCGGGAAGGATGGAAGCCGTCTTGTTTTAAAGCCCTACCCAAGGCCGACGCACAGTTTAAGCTACTTGCTAACTGCGGATTTTTTCTTGAGACAAACAAAGAAAATCCAGAGGCATGATCGGTCTGTTGTAAAGTTTGGCCCTGCCATTGCCAAGGTTTGAAGTATTGGGCTTGGGCGGAATCGTGATGTATGGATAAGAAAAAATCGGCATTTGCGGCATTGGCAAGCGGTGTCCGTTTAGGCAAATCATTCATCATGCCATCAAAACCAATCTTGATTATTTTTGTGCCCTGCCCCGACAAGTGCCCGGCAATGCTATTTGCCAATGCGGCATTGAATGCAAACTCCGGTTTGCCATAGGCACTGACCGCACCCGAATGGGCGATGGAATGCCCCACATCAATTGCCAAACTTTTTGCTATGCCCGAAGATGGCGGGAAAACCGCCAAGGCCAGCGCGGCACATAAACGGTACGCCAGTTTTTCCATCTGGGTTAGCTTACAGCTTGCTATTTTGGCAACCTGAACTGGCGCATTCACGGGCGCGGTCTTGCAGGAAACGCAACCGTTCAACCGTGGTTTTGGTGGCGCAATCGAGATTGACAAAAAAACCATTGGCTTCGTGACGGGAACATTCGTTGTTACGGTTTTCCATCCAAACCAATTGCCCTGTTTTCAAGGCTTCTTGGCCTTGGTTGTCCAATTGGCCCTTTAGTTTTTTATAGGCATTGTTCAGTTCTTTATCGGCTTCCAGATACACTTTATCCAGGCAATACAAGCCATCAAAATCGTTTTTTGGGGTGTCGCATGCAGAATTAGCCTGTGCCAATGAGGATAAACCCAGCAAAACCATAAAAATAATTTTCTTCATAATCAATAAACCTGATCGTTTAAGTGCGGATAGAGGGGGGAAGTGCAACATCAATGTTTGGTGATTTTATCCAGATACCCCATAAGCAAGGCCGAAATGACCAAGGTCAGGTGGATGACCACATACCACAGCAATTTGTCATTTTCGGTGGCGTTGATGTTCATGAATATTTTCAGCAAATGGATGGACGAAATCGCCACAATCGAGCTCGCCACTTTGATTTTCATCGACGCATAATCATGCGTACCTAGCCATTCCAGCTTTTCCGTGGTCTCTTCAATATCCAGGCGCGATACGAAGTTTTCATAACCGCTGAACATAATCAACACAATCAGGCTGCCAACCAGCGTCAAATCAATCAATGTCAACAAGGTCAGGATAAAATCGGTCTCGCTGATTTCCAAAATATGCGGCAGGAAATGGTAAAGTTCTTCAAAGAATTTTACAAACAAGGCCAACAAGATAAAGCTCATACCCGCGTAAATCGGTGCCAAAATCCAGCGGCTGGCGTACATTACCCTTTCCATAAAACGTTCTGTTTGCTGTGGTAGCGACATTTGCATAAAACCCGTCAATTTTTTGCCGATATTATAGCAATTATGCGCCGGGAAACCGTTAAAATGACGCCCAGACAATACAAGTTGAAACGGTAGACGAAATTTCACAGTTCTGGTATTTCATTTGTATCCTGTATTTTTCTAACAACGAAGAAATCTTGAAGAAATCTTATGGACGCGCTGGTCATGTTAATCCCGTTATTGCCGATGCTGGCGGCTGTTGTTATCGTTGGCGGGCTGTTGTTTGGCGTTCTGCCTAATGGTCGGCATGAAAATCTTACTACTGACATTGCCACAGGGTCGCTGACATTATCTTGCCTGATGGCGATGGCCTTGTTGGGCGGGGATTTGCTGGGTAAAAACCACGGTTATTTCAGCACCGGGCAATGGTTGAGCAGCGATAGCCTGGTTATCCGCATCAATTTCACCACCAACGGACTCACGGTCTGGCTCGCGGCATTGTGGGCGTTGCTGCTGGCGGTCATCAGCCGCTTTAGCATCCCGGCTTTGCGGCAAACGGGTGGATTGCACCGTTTCTGCGCTGGCTTGTGTTTGTTTACCGCCGCATTGATGCTGTTGGTTTTGTCCGCCAACATGGTCGGCACTTTATTTGGCTGGCTACTCGCCGAAACGGGCGGGTATTTTCTGGTCGCACAAGCTTATCAACGCCCACAAGCTACGGAAAACGCCACGCGGGTTTTGCTTACACAACGCCTTGGCAACATCGGCTTCCTGCTTGGCATCAGCCTGTGTTACGCCTGGACGGACAGCGTCAATTGGGCGCAATTGCAGGCTTCGGCCCCTGAACTGTCCATTGGACAAGCGACGGGCATTAGCCTGTGTTTTGCGTGGGCGGCGTTCGCCAAAGCGGCGCAACTGCCATTTACACCTTGGTTGGGCAGGACGTTGGATGAACCCGTGCCTGTCAGTTTAATCATGATCCATGTCGGCGTGTTTTTGATCGTGTCGCTGGATGCCTTGTTCATGCAGTCTCCGTTTGCACGGGCGGTGCTGGGTTTGGTGGGATTTGCCACCACTCTATACGGCTTTATCGTCGGCAAAACCCAAACGACGCAGTACAGCGCGTGGCTATTTGCGGCGTTAGCGCAAGTCGGCCTGATGTTTGTGGAATGCGCGTTCGGCTTATGGACTCTGGCAAGCTGGCATTTAGGCGCGAATGTGATTGTGGCCTGTTTGCAGCGTCTGACCGAAACGGACGCCCGTCTAGGCAGCACACCGCCACAACGCGTGGTTGGGGTGCGCTGGTATTTGTTGTCACTGCAACATTTTTGGTTGGAGCAAATCACGGATTGGGCCTTGGTAAAACCCGTGCGCGGCTTGGCGCAGGATTTAAGTTATGTCGATGACCGCATTATCGACCAAATGATTGGCTTGCCCTCGACGGGCATCTTGCCAATACCGGCCTTTGCCGAGGAATCCCATCCGGCGGTCACCATGCCAATCGCCCAAAGCAGCGGTTTGGCGGGCAAACTGACCGAATGGCTGTCGGCTTTGTTGCATTGGTTTGAAGAGCGTTTGGTTTTGCGCCATTCCAGCAAACAAACATCCACTTACCTGCGGCAAATAGGCTATATCATCAACCAATTTGAGCTGTTGATCTTAAGGCCGCGTTATTTAGTGTTGTTTGTTTGCATTACTTTTTTGGTGGCTTTTTGACATGCCAAGCCGTCAAAAAACGATCTTCTTCAAACCGCAAACCCTGGAGTGCAAGCCGGGGTTTATGCTCCAACCATTGGCGCAGCAACCATGACCACCCCCACTATCTTATGGTCACAAACCGCCGCTTTTCCCGTGCTGACCACGCTGACGCTGACACCCTTATTGGCGATGATCGCCATTTTGTTGTCGCGCTCACCGCAAGCCGCGTTGCGTTTGGGTTTTGCCGGAACCTCGGTGAATGTCTTGTTGGGCGTTTATCTGCTAACGGTGTTCGACACCCATCAAACCGGTGTGCAATTATTGGAAAGCGTCAGGGTCGGCTGGCTCAGTTACAGTGTCGGTGTGGATGGCATGAATATCCTGTTCATCCCGCTCACCGCCGTGTTGGCGTTTCTGACCTTGGTCTACACCATCATCACCCGCCATGTCAACAATAAAGCCTTTGTCGCCAGTTTGCTGGCTTACGAAACGATTTTGACCGGCGCTTTTGCGGCCCTGAATTTGATGCAATTCTGGCTGTGGTGTGCGCTGGAGTTTTTTCCGCTGATCATATTGACGATACGGGCGGGTACCGGTCAAAACCGCCGCTGGGTCGTGACGCTGTTGCTGCAATACTGGGGCAGCAGCTTGCTGATGATCCTGGCGGGATTTTTGTTCCTGGCGTTTGGTTTGGTCGGTTCAGACCATGATTTGACCTTCGACTGGCTCACGTTAAAAGCCAACAACGCCTATCTGCATGATGAAATCCTGATTTTTATCCTGCTGTTTTTCGGCTTTGCGATCCGTATGCCGCTGTTCCCCTTTCATGGCTGGCTGCCGATGCTCACTGAACAAGGCACGGTCGCCACCGCCGGCGTATTTGTGGTCGGTTTAAAATTGGGGCTGTACGCGCTGATGCGTTTTATTTTGCCGATTCTCCCTGGCGTTGCCGAACAATGGGCGGGGTTTGCGTTGACCTTGGGCTTGGTCAGCGTGGTGTACGGCGCCTTGCAAGCGATGATGCAAATCAATGTCCGGCGTTTGCTCGCCTTTGTCGCCGTCAGCCACAGCGGTATGCTGATTATCGGCGTGTTTTGTTTTAACGCCTTTGGCTTGCAAGGCAGTTTGCTATTGGCGATTGCTTATGGTTTGGCGACGGCGGGCATGTTCTTCAGCACCGGACTCATCTACCAACGCACCCGCACCGCGTTTATGCCGCGTTTGGGCGGTTTGATCGACAAACACACCACCATCGGCCTGCTGTTTTTATTGTCCGCGTTCAGCACGATGATCATGCCCGGAACGCCGAGTTTTGATTCGGCCCATTTATTGATACAAGGGATAATCGAAGAATACGGCTGGGTGCTGGCAATCGCCGTGTTACTGGGCAATGTCGTGGCGGCGGCGATTTTGTTGCGGGCGTTCCAGCAAATGTTCATCGCCAACAGCAAACGCCATACCCAACCTTACAGCCGCGTCCCCCAACCTGCGCCTAAAGAACGTTTCATCACGGTGGTGTTGGCGATATTGCTGATCACCAGTGGTTTTTACACGACGCCCTGGCTGAATTATGTCAGCCGTGAAGTCGCTGTGCTAATCCCGGATTTTCCCATGCACCAATCGCAACCCGTCGATAATGCGCCTGTTTTGGAGCCGCCCCATGAGTAACGCCCATTTTCCCATTCTCAGCCTGATGATATTGCTGCCGATAGCCGGGGCAGTGGCTATAGGTTTTTGTGCCAACATCAAATTAGTCAAAACCATCGCCGTGGCGGCGGCAAGCCTGGGTTTAGCCGCCAGTTTGTGGCTGGTTTACAGCTTCAATCCCGATGATGGCGGTTTGCAATTTATCGAACATCATGCGTGGATACCGAGCTTACATGTCGAATACCTGCTTGGTGTCGATGGCATTTCGGTTTTGTTTTTACCACTCACCGCCATACTTACCCTGATGTCCATCGTGGCGTCATGGCGTTCCCCCACCCACAGCCGCTTGTATTTCAGCTTGCTGTTATGCCTTGAAGCCGCCAGCCTGGGCGTGTTTTCGGCTTTGGACATGGTGTTGTTTTTTTGCTTCTGGCAACTGACCTTGCCACCGCTGTTCTTCCTGACCGGTGTTTGGGGCTTGCCGGCCTTGCGCCGCAACGCCGCCAGCAAAGCCATCTTGGTCAGCATCTTTGGCAGCTTGCCCTTGCTGTTTGCAATCATCATCCTGGCGGTCAACCATGCCATGCAAATCAACGGCCATTTACCGCTAGATTTGTCATTCAGCTTTCCCGTGTTGCTCGAAACCCAACTGCCTGACCACTTACAAGGCATTGTTTTTGTTTTGTTGTTGATTGGTTTCGCCACCAAAGCCCCGTTAGTGCCCTTGCACACCTGGTTGCCGCAAGTGGCGATGGCCGGGCCGGCGCCCGTCACCGCCTTGTTGATAGGGCTGAAACTGGGGATTTACGGAATTTTGCGCTACGCAATGACCTTAACCCCGTCGGCGGCGGTTGAATATGACTGGCTATTGGGTATCATCGGCGCAATCACGTTGATCTACGGCGCGTTATTGTCGCTGCAACAAAGCAATTTGCGGCGGTTGCTGGCGTTCGCCAGTGTCAGCCATGCCGGTTTGGTGATTATCGGCATCGCCTCGTTAAACATGCAGGGTATCCAGGGCGCAATTTTGCAGTTGCTGAATTTCACGTTGATCATGGCGGTGCTGATGCTGGTCGCGGGATTTATCCAACACCGCTTGGGCAGCACGGATTTGCATCATCTGGGCGGTCTTGCCCAGGCCATGCCGAAACTGACGGGGTTTTATTTTCTGTTCATGCTGGCGAGCATTGGGATTCCTGGCGGCAATGTGTTCCCCGCCGAATTGTTGCTGGTCTTGGGGGCCTTGCAGGCGCATCCCAGTTTGGGCATCACCGCGCTCACGGGGGCCGTGCTCAGTACCGCCTGTTTATTGGCGTTTTCCCGCCGCGCCTTTCTAGGCGCAAGTACAAGGGCAAACCGCTGTGCAAATCAAGACTTGCGCCCACGGGAACTGATATTGTTATGCCTGCCCTTGTTGTTGATGCTATTCGGCGGGCTATTCCCAAACTGTTTGCTAGGCATCAACCAAAAAGCCGCCGAAGTTTGGCTGACGCGCTTGCTCGACCAACCCGGCATGGAAGGGGATGAGCTGGCAAGCTGGACGGGGGCGCCGTGATTAAAACCAAGATTGATTTTAGCCTCCTGAACGCAGGGACTCGCCCCACATCCCCATCCCACGCTTTATCGTAAAACCACCCTCCACACCGGCATCCCCGATTCAGATAACGCGACAGTCATCAATCCTTCTTGAATCTAGCCGCTTCTTCTGATCCGCCCGTGGCATTGCCCTTGCTGTAGGAATGCGCACCGACACCGGCTAACTGCCCGCCTTGGACGATCAAGTATTCATCGCGGATGGGGCGGCCTTCAAAATAGCATTCCAGAATTTCACGCGTACCCGCCGCATAACGGGTTTGTGCCGACAGGCTAGTGCCGGAGATATGCGGGGTCATGCCGTGGTTGGGCATGGTGCGCCACGGATGGTCGTTCGGCGCGGGTTGCGGGAACCAGACATCACCCGCATAACCCGCCAATTGCCCGCTTGCCAGCGCGTTGACTATCGCATCACGGTCACACAACTTGCCGCGCGCCGTGTTGATCAAATAAGCGCCGCGTTTGAAGTTTTTCAAACTTTCTTCGTTAATCATGTGCTCGGTTTCAGGATGCAACGGACAGTTCAAGGTCACGACATCACAGACTTTGGTCAGGCTTTCCAAACTGGCATGGTAAGTCAGGTTGAGTTCCTGCTCGACCGCTGCCGGCAAACGGTGGCGGTCCAGATAATGCAGCTTCACGTCGAACGGTTTAAGTAGGCGCAACACCCGCAAGCCGATACGTCCGGCGGCGACCGTGCCGACAGCCATCGCTTCCAAATCATAAGATCGCGCCACACAGTCGGCAATATTCCAGCCGCCTTTGATGACCCAGTGGTAAGACGGGAGGTAATTGCGCACCAACGCCAACGTCATCATCACCACATGTTCGGCGACGCTGTTGCTGTTGCAATAGGTGACTTCGGCCACGGTGATGCCGCGTTCCATCGCCGCCTGCAAATCGGTATGGTCGGAGCCGATGCCCGCCGTCACGATCATTTTGAGGTTTTTGGCTTTGGCGATCCGTTCGGCGGTCATATAAGCAGGCCAGAACGGTTGGGAAATGACGATTTCAGCGTCATGCAGTTCTTGGTCAAGGACGCTGTCGGCACCGTCTTTGCTGGATGTCACCACCAGTTGGTGGCCGTTGGCTTCCAAATACTGGCGTAAACCCAACTCGCCGGACACGCTGCCCAGCAATGCGCCGGGTTTGAAGTCAATGGCGTTGGGGGTAGGCAGCGTTTGCCCGTCGGGGTAACGTTCCGGTTGCGGCAAATCATCACGCGCATAAGCAGTGGGGTAACCGTCGATAGGGTCGTCGTAAAGCACACAAACAATTTTAGCCATTTTATTATCACCTGAATTTTGATTGGATGGTTGGACAGTCCCTTTTGCGGTATGCCCAAATGTATCCCGGCCGGGTGACGCTATTGTCTGCGCCGATACGGTTGTGCGTCCAATCGTTTGCAGGTATGGATTGATAGCTCGCGGCTATCAATGTACCTCCCTCTCATCCGGTAAGCCTCTGAATGTCGACAATAAAACAATAACCGCTCCGCACCCGAAGCCATAGCTGGTAGTAAGCAAGCTTGCCATCAAGTACAGACGAAATAAGGTCAGATAAAATCCTTCAGGCGGAGCCGGGCTATCCAACACCGGAAACATCGCTTGCAACATGAACAAGCTGGAATTAGTGAAGGCCCCGACCACCATGCACCAGCGCACAGGGGGTGGCAGCGGCACTTTGGCGGCATAAAATCCGAACAGCAAGGCGGCCATCAATAAAAAATCCAGATGCGCCTGAAGCACGCGGGTAAATTTGCCCGGAAAAACCAGTTTGATGAACGCTAGGTCAAATTTTAAAAAAACCAGGCACCAGGCCAGGCACAAAGCCATCAATAGCCACAGGGCCGCGCCCCTGAGCAACAGCATATTGGAATCTTGATTCATTCTTGCCTCCTATTGGATTCAAACGGTTCATAATTGGTAGTGCTCACTATAACAATGAATAGGCTGATTTCTCTCTTCCGGGACGGAACAACTTCTTGACCGGGACGGCAGTTTGACCTGCGTAGTGTTATATTGCCTGCCGTAGGATTATTAAGCTTGGGGGGAGAAGAATGAAGGTTGACACTAAAATCTTGCACGGTTCAATAACAGAGTCGATACCGCCGGCACGGGTAGTCAAATACTCAACCGATGATTTTGCGGCGCACGAAAGGTTAGAGTGGTTGCGGGAAGTGATAGGCCGAGAATACGCCAATGTTGAAATAACGCCGCCCCGGACCGGCGTGTTTAACGAGATGCTCATTTACGCTTGGGACAAATTACGTCTGTCCGTCATCCGCTCCAATGAAATCACGCTGCAACGTTTGCCGCGCGAGCCGGATTTAATCAGCCAGGATGCTTATTTTGCCGCCATCCATTTATCTGGGAACTACTGCTTGCTACAAAATGGCCGGGAAGTTTTTTTAAAACCCGGCGACATGACTTTGTACGACGCCACGCTACCGCATCTCATCCGTTGTCCGCAGCCCTTTTCAAAGCTGTTGGTGTCCATCCCTCGCCCAATACTTAAGGAGCGGGTTTCTGGCATTGAACACTGTACGGCACTGCATATTCCGGGACATCTGGGCATAGGGTCGGTCGCGGCGAATTTTATCCGCTCCTGTGCGGATCAAGCCGGGGAACTCAACGCGCAGGAGTTTTCCACGCTATCCGAACACGCGCTGGACTTGTTGACACTGGCACTGGCAACGGTGCGGCCGACAAATTTCAATTTATCCAAAAGCCGTTCCATCGCCCTTCATAGGGTTAAGGCATTCGTAGAAAACCACTTGTCCGACCCTGCCTTAAACCCTTCCAAGGTCAGTGCCGGAACGGGCTTGTCACCCCGCTACATCAATTTGCTGTTTCACAATGAAGATACCTCATTGATGCGATATGTCTGGCGGCGCAGATTGGAACGTTGCCGACAAGACATACAAAGTGATGCCCATGCCGGACGGCGTATCTCCGATATAGCCTTCCGCTGGGGGTTTAACGATTTGTCGCACTTTAGCCGGGGATTTCGGTTTCTCTTTGGTTGCTCACCGACAGAGTGCCGGGAAGCCCAGAAACGGGAATGATCGGCAGGCCCTTATGCCAGAATGCCTGCAAACCTGATTGTCAAAGCGGCACGCTGGTGGTATTTACCCTCCCAATTGATTGCCTGATGCCGCACCACCCAACCATTGCCAAAATGCCGCCACCCCTTGATAGCCCGTATAGCGGGCCACTTCCTGCTTATTTCTAAACAACACAATCGTTGGCGTGGCAAATAAGGGCTGGGTCAGCGTCCAGCCGTTTGGCGGTGTGCTTGCATGGGTGGCGACAATGGGGATAGGGTTTTTCCAGACCGACAACACTTCTTTGTCGAATAATCGGCAATAGCCGCAGTCGACCGATTCAAAAGCGATCAATTGTTCTGTGGTGCTCATCTGGCTGTTTTGCCAATTCGATCCGGTGGCGGCGTTTTTTCCCGTCAACGGGGTGTGGGGATTGATGCCGCTGGCAGGGTCGGTATACGCCACGCCAGTCCCGCCCAAGCCACAATAACCCAGCGGATTTTTTTCCAAATAATCCTGATGGTAATCTTCGGCGGCAGTATAATTTTTTAGCGGGGCAATTTCCGTAGTGATAGGCTCGGCGATGCCCGCCGCAGTTAAGTTAGTTTGATAAATGGCGCGGGTTTTTTCAGCCAGTTGGCGTTCCTCATCCGTCCGGTAAAACACGGCGCTACGGTAATTGCTGCCTTTGTCATTACCTTGACGGTTGCCTTGGGTGGGGTTGTGGCTTTGCCAAAATTGGATCAGTACCCGTTCAAGCGTGGTTTGTTGCGGGTCGAAATAGACTTTAACCGCTTCGGCATGGTTTTTTATGGCTTGGCCTTTGTGTATAGCCGCTTCGGTGTCATGGAGCGTTTCATAGCGGGGATTGGCTATATCGCCACCTGCGTAACCCGCCTCGACATCCACTACGCCCGCCAAAGCCTGCATACGTTTTTCCGCACCCCAAAAACAGCCCATGCCCAAGACGATATAGGGCGTACCAGGCCCCGCCGCCGCTTTATTTAACGAAGAATTTGCATTTTTGCCAGCCAATAATGCCGCGTTGGGCAACACCGCTGCGGCAATCACTAAAATGCCGAGGGTGAATAAAGACCAAAACGCACGATGCCATCTATTCATATATCCTGCTTTGAAATGAAACCGCCTATAAAAACCAGCTTAGATTGGACATTTTCAGTTACAAACTTTATATCCGTATTTGCCATTGCCGCAACTAAAGTTACGTTATCCAACCTCAGCGTTTTACCGACTGGTTTTATAGCCAGCGGCAATCAGAGAGTCGAACCTATGTTGTAAACCCAAACGTTGGGCTATGTTCCATGCAGCATCCTGGATAGGTGACAGCATATCCTGACGGCGGACGATCAGCCCCACTTCCCTTGACAACTCAGGGTTTAACGGTAGGGCGGTGACTTCTTGATGAATTTCAAACTGGCTTAACAAACTATGCGGCATCACGCTGTAAAGGCCGGCACTGCGGACATGGGCATATAAGGCAAAAATGGAGTCAGTTTCCAATATGACATTGGGGTTGACACTGGCTTCCCGGAAAGCGGCATCAATCAAGCGGCGGTTTTGCATATTTTGGGTCAATAAACACAAGGGAAATCCTGCGACATCACCCCACCCCAAATCACTTTTTAGCAATCGAAGATCAGGGTTACGAGCCAGTAACACATAGCGTTCGAGATATAACGGCAAGGTCTTGAAGCCTTTTAGCCTAGGATCATCCAAATAGGTCAAACCCAAATCCAGCTCAAAACGGTCAAGTTGCCGGATAAGCTCTTCGGCGGAGAGCGAAACCAATTTGATGGCAATGCCGGGATATTCAGCCTGGCAGGGTTGCGTCAATAACGGCGTAACCGGCAGCGTGGTCGGTATCGCACCTATCCGCAACACGCCGGTCAGTTGTTGGCTATACTGCGCCGCCGCTTGCCGCATCCCTTCCCAATTTTGGGCTAACATCCTCGCCCATTGCAGCACCCGTTCGCCTTCTTCGGTAAAACCCTGAAAACGTTGCCCACGCTGAATAATGATGATCCCCAGTTCTTCTTCAAGATGCTGTATCGCGGTGGACAAAGCAGGCTGGGAAACATGGCAGGCTTCAGCCGCGCGTCCGAAATGGCCCATTTTTGCGAGCGCGAGCAGATAATGAATTTGACGTATAAACATGCGCGGTGGTGGCTTGCAAGGTTGACGGTTTGGGTTGCCAAAGCAAATAAAGGGAAAAATGACAGGTCAACACTTATGGCTGCCAACTTAAGGCGGGGCGAGGTAATACCAATCCCAACAAGTTTTCATATTTAAAGCATAGGATTATACTTGAGCTTTAAAGTAAAGACTAAAGAAAGGAGGCCGCCATCTCACGCCCAAAACAATTCCCCTTATCGCTCCCAGGCACATGACTTTCATCTGCTTGCAAAGAACGAAGCCCATGCTCGTACACGCGTTAGATTCCTAGGCATGGCTCACCTCAAAGATGGATTGAGCATTAGCGATGTTGCAAAGGCTTTACGTGTTCACGAGACCACTGTCCATGGTTGGGTACAACGATTTAGCGCCCAAGGGCTGGATGGCATCATAGAATCCTCGCGCAGTGGCGCCAAACGCAAACT
>NZ_JAQTZU010000029.1 GCF_028687615.1 Methylovulum sp. | reverse complement strand
ACAACTTCAACCTGAAACTCAGGGCTGTTGGACGTAAGACCCCTTTTGATGCCGTCCTAAAATGGTATGATGAAAAACCAGATATTTTTATTATTAATCCTAACCATTTAAATGTGGGACTAAACAACTAATTTACAATTTTTTGATGGTAATTGCCGGGTTGGTCGCGATTTATTCAATTTTAGTGTTTATGCCGATGTTTTTTACTTATCTTTCTGAGGGTGATGTACGCGCACCTAGCGGAGATAGTGCCAGCCCCGGCCAGTCCGTTGCTGATTTACACAAGAAAAAATACGCCAACGAATAAACGGTTATTGTGGCTGTTCATCCCATTCGACACGGTTGACGCAACAAGGGATTTTGCCGGTAATAAAGCTGTAGTTGTTGATAAACTTCAGGAAATTGGGTTTGTAGCGTTTCTGGTGAACAGAAAAAATATTCGCTGGCAACGGCGAAAAACTCAGCCGGACTGCTTGCGGCATACGGGTCGATGCCAGTGTCATGATGATGCCCGACGCGGGTGACCAAGTGTTGGTAGGCTTCGCTTAATGCCGCTGTCCATTCGGGTGCGGACATGCCCGCATTCAATGGCGGGAAGCCGTTCATGCGCCCGTTCAAAACATCCAGTTTGTGCGCGGTTTCATGGATCACGACATTGCGCCCGGCATGGGTTGCCAAGCCATCCTGTTCAATTTCCGCCCAAGACACTATTAACGGTCCACGAGACCATGACTCCCCCACTAAAACCTGTTCCTCATGGTGCACAACACCAGCAGCGTCCACCGAATCCCGGCTAATACGGAATGCCGTCGGATAAACAATAACGTCAGTCCAACCTGACAAATGCTTAAAGCCAAGCTTCAATACGGGCAGGCAAGCTTGCACTGCGATGTTCACAGTCATGGCTTGGGTAAGATCCAACCCTTGTGCGCCAACGAAGTTTTTTTCATGCAAGAACAAGGTGCTGAGTTCCCGTAAGTGGGCTTTTTCAACGGCAGTTAGGTTGTGTAACAAGACAAGTTTACTGGTTACCTTCATCCACAGCTTATGAGGGATGGCATGGCGATGGATAATGTCACGCAGCCATGCACGTTTAAAAATATTCATCGCTGGGCGTCAATCGAAGTTGATAGTTTCCTCTTGGTAAAGGGATCAGAATTCATAAAGCGCCATCCCCTGTTTTGACTGGGTGATAAAACAGGGGGATGGCGTTAACCCTATCAAACTACGCGCCCGCCTTTACTAAAGCCGCCATGCTTGCCGCATCCGCTTGTTCGCTGGCATTAAGCCCTTGCACCACACTGGCCTGATTGCTCGGCGGCTGGTTTTGGCTGACTTTCCATTTGCCGGACAAACGGGTTATCACCAATTCAATGCCGATGATCGAGCCAATAAGCCTTTCCGTGAAATCAAGCGGGGCATCGGCAACCGCCCACGGTTCGGCAAAAGCCGCCTCGTGTTGGTTGGTCAGTGCTTCCAGTTGGCTGCGCAGCCAACTGGTATCATCAATCACCTGCACAGTGCCATAGGCATGGACGATGGCGTAATTCCAAGTGGGAACCACTTTCCCTGTCTCTTGCTTAGTGGCATACCAAGACGGGCTGATGTAAGCATCGGGGCCGTGGAAAATCGCCAACACTTCAAGCTCCGAATCCAGGTCATGCCATAGCGGATTCGCCCGTGCGACATGGCCGCGCAAGGTGCCGAACGGTAACGGTGTGTCAGTGAGGTGCAAAGGGATGTGGTTGGCGTTGATGCCGTCACTGGCAAGCGTCACCAGCGTCGCCAACGGATAGTGGCGCATCAGCCCGTGCATGGTCTCGATATTGGGTTGGATGAATTGGGCGGGTTGGTACATGGGCATCTCGTGCGGATTGGCGGATAAAATTAGGCTTTTGTCATTGCTTTGGCCTACTATAATCCAAAACCACCATCCCGAAAAATCCATAAACCGAGAGAACCCCATGCTGGAAATTAGAACTGAAATTGAAATCGCATCAGAACCGGAACCGCTTTGGGCTATTCTGACTGACTTCGCGGCTTATCCGCAGTGGAACCCGTTTGTCCGCTCCATACAAGGCGAGGCCAAAACCGGCGGACAACTGAGCGTATCCGTCCAGCCTGAAGGCGACAAGCCGATGACTTTCCGTCCTAAGGTATTGCTTGCCGTGCCCAATCAAGAACTGCGTTGGCTGGGGCATTTTCTTCTGCCGGGTGTTTTTGATGGTGAGCATTATTTCCAAATTGTGCCTATCGCCCCAGGGCGGGTGCAATTCATTCACGGCGAAAAATTCTCCGGCCTGTTGGTCGGGTTTTTTAAAGCCAAACTGGAGGGGGGCACCAAGGCGGGATTCGAGGCGATGAACAAAGCCATCAAAAGCCGCGTCGAAAACGGGTGGCAATCGCCTTCATAAACGTTGGATTTTCATTGATTGATGCACCATCTGCTGCTTCGGCAGTAAAGCACCATGGTATGAAATCACCGATGACCTACCGCAATTTAGCGAATTTCCCCCCAATAATGAGGGGACTTATTCCGTTTTACCCCATTACAGCCTTTTTCGAGTATTTAGCGCGTTTACGGTAGATATGCTCGTTTGATTTTAGATATGAATGCCTTTCATCTAGCCACTATCAGTCTTTGTCAGGTCGAATCAAGCCCTTTTTAGTGTGCTTTTCGACCCGACAGGCCGTTTTCAAATATGCAATAGTTCACGGTTTTTTTAATTGCCGTTAAAATTAACCGTATGAAAAAAGCCTCATCTGGAAAAGAAATTGGTAACTATTCAGCGTAAAAATAAAAAATAATGCTTGACAAGGTTTTTGCTCAAAAAAGCAAAAGATTCCAGCATTTCGAATCAGGCCTTAAACAACGCAAATAAAAAGGCATTCACCCTCTATACGCACCAATACTACAAGATAACGGGTGCTGTCGCTATGTGTCATCGTTCGAGCCATATAGCGCAACCTCGAAGGCAAATTCGACTTTTAAAACAGGACTTATAATAGTGCTAACAGTGCCTATCTCACCGCTTCCATGTCGCTGCCCGCACTGCTTGCTGATGGGCATGGAAAAATGGCTGGAACTGCTGATGCTGGGGCCTGCCGATGTACGCGATTTGTTGCTGGAAAAATGCTCGGATTTTTTCCGTAAGGAAATCGAAGCTTACCGTCAGGCGGAGGCCGATGTGCTGGTTTATGCCGACCCTTACGGTTCGACCGACACCATCCCGATGAAGCTGTTCAAGTGTCATCGAATCCATGATGTCGCATCGCCCTTACCGCGCCGGACTGGGGATTGAAGCGGCACTGTCAGAAATTTCCCTGAAAAGGGGCGTTTGTTTTAATGCCGATGTGGTTGATGCTTGTCTTAAACTTTTTCGGGAACAGGGTTTTAACACCTCGGCTTGATTTTTTGTAACTGAAATGCCCGAATGGGTATTGTCACAAAAGTTGTAGGCCTGAGCGGGATAAGCAACCCAGTTTAGTGATTAAGGTTTTCGGTTTTTGGAGCGCGGTCATCTTGACCGCAACTGGCGGGCAGGATGCCTTTATGCCCCAGATACGTGTTCCCTCCCAGTAAGGATTTGGATTTCCCGGCATGTATACTCTGAATGGTCACGTTTTCGGTTTTTTTATGTAGGGTACGCAGTGTGCGCCTTCAAAAAATCATCATAAAATCAATCTAAAAGGTACGCACAGCGTACCCTGCGATGGATTGCAAAAACCGAAAACGTGACCGTTTGAAGTACAGGGGTACGCTGTGCGTACCGAGCATCAATACCGAACCGAAAAGCGGTTGTTCTGCACGATTTTGTCAATCAATGCTTCAGCTCCGTCAAGCTGTGTGTCATAAACTTCGGTGTGATAAGAATCCGGCGGGCTTGCGGTGAACGGCTGTAATACCGAACGCCCCGGCTTGCGGGTGTCGATGCGGGCGACTGCCGACAGCCCGGGCCGTAACGGATGGGTTTTCAATTCGTCTGCGTCCAGGCTGATCCTGACCGGCACCCGTTCGGTGATGTGTATGTAATTGCCAGTGGCGTTGTCGGGCGGCAACAGCCCGAACACGCTGCCGGTGCCAGCACCCAAACCCAACACTTCGCCATGATAGACCTGCTGCGAACCATACAGGTCCACGCTGATTTCAACCGGCTGGCCGGGCTGTACCTCGGTCAGATCGTCTTCCAGAAAATTGGCCTCTATCCACAAATAATCCAGCGGCACAATCGCCAACAGCGGCGTGTCGGGATACACTTGTTCGCCGGGCTGGATGCCGCGTTTGGCGATGTAGCCTGAAACCGGCGCAACGATGCCCTGCCTGACCCGGTTCAGATAGGCTTGCTTGAGGGCGCTGGCGGCTTGCCGCACTTTCGGGTTATGTTCCAGCGCGACGCCACGGATCATTGCCTCGGCACCGTCCAATTCGGCGTGGGTCTTACGCACTTCGGCTGCCAATTGACGCACCGTAAACTCGGTGTCTTCTATCTGCTGGGCGGACACCGCGCCATCATGCGCGGCATTGCGGTAACGCTGCAAATCGCGGCGGCTGCGGTTCAGCGGCGCTTCCTGCGCGGCGAGTTTTTGGCGTAAAGTTTCAGCCGCGCTAAACAGCGTTTCGACTTGCCGCACGGTTTCCGCCAGATTCGCTTCCGCCTGTTCTTGGGCGACCTTCGCCGCCAAGCCATCGAGGCGCACCAGCGTATCGCCCTTGTGCACATATTGGGTGTTGTCAACGCGCACATCAACCACGGTGCCGCTGGTTTGCGCCTTCAACGCGACCACGTTGCCGGTGACATAAGCGTCATTGGTGGTGACGAAATGGCTGGCATGTTGTTGCCAATAGGCCAGATAAGCCATCCCAGCCAACGCGGCAAACAGGCCCACCAGCAGCAAGCGGTGGGTGCGCCTATCCCGCCATTGCCGCAGACGCCGCCCGGCCTTGCCGTTCAACACCTTGCGAATGCTTTTGAGTTTATGGTGGGTGTTTTTTTCTGTGTCTGTCATGACGGTTTATCTCCTGCTTCACGTTCATATCCGCCTCCCAAGGCTTCGATCAATCGGACCGCAGATTGGAGATGTTCAGCCGCTAACTGGCTGAGTTTAAGGCGTTGTTCCAGCAAATTATCATCCGCATCCAGCTCGCCATCACGGGTGCTAATGCCTGCCTGGTAACGGGTGGCGGCCAGTCCGGCTTGTTGTTTCGCCGCTGCCAGGGCGCGTTCTTGGGCTTGGTCATGCAGCCGGCTTTCCCGCCAATGGGCGAGCGCGTCGGCGACTTGTTGCACAGCCGCCAGCAAGGTGTTGTTGTAACTGGCGACCGCGCCATCGTAGCCCGCTTGTTCATGCGCCAGCTCGGCTTCCAAACGTCCGCCTTCAAAAATGGGCAACGTCACCGTCGGCCCGATGGAATAAGCCACGCTCGCGCCTTGGGAAGCGAACAAATCTTTCAAATCCAGGCTGCGTAGGCCGGTAAAGCCGACCAGGTTGACGTCGGGATAAAAATTGGTTTTGGCGATTTTCATCGTCTGTGCGGCGGCTTCGACCTGCCACAACGCCGCCGCCACATCCGGCCTGTGCGCCAGCAAACCTAAGCCTAAATTTTTCGGCATCGGAAATTGCTCGGCGTAGCGGGTTTCTGTCACGGTTATGCTTTTACCCCAGTCCGGCCCTTGTCCGGCCAAGGCAGCCAGACGGTTGCGCAATAGCTGGGCTTCGGTGTGCAAACTGGCTTCACGCTGATGCGCCACCGCCAACTTCTGTTCCTTGGCATAGAACCCATCCTGACTATCCAAGCCACTATCCCAACGCTGTTTAGCCAGACGTAGCTGTTTTTCGGCATTGGCGGTCAACGCTGCGCTTAACTGGATTTCTTCCTCAACCGAACACAAGCGGAAATAGCCACGCGCAATGCTAGTGCTTAACATAAGCCTAACCACCGCCAATTCCGCCGCTTGCGCCCGCGCCTTGCCCAAGGCCGCTTCCAACGCCGCCCTGTCTTTTCCCCACAAATCCAGGTGATAACGGAACAGGAAAGGATCGACGTAAGCCCCCGTAAACGTATGGTCTCCGGCGGGGCCGTAGAAATCTTTGCCGGAAAAATGCCGGGTATGGAAATCGGCCCTGGCTTCCACGCCGGGCAATAGGTCGGCTGCCCGATAATCCGCCATCGCTTCCGCTTGGCTTACTCTGGCATTGGCGGCCTTAAGCGTCGGGCTGCCTTGTAAGGCTAGGTTGAGCAATCGCGCCAATTCGGTATTATGGAAACTTTGCCACCACTGCGCCCCGGGCCAGGCTTGCACCCATTTTTCAGCGTCTTGGTCTGGTTTTAAGGTTTGCTGCATATCCGGCATCGCCATTACTTTGGCCCTGACGCCATCCTCCGGCAACAAGGCACAGCCGTTCATCAGCAAAGCGGTAGCGATCACCAACGGACTGATATTTGGGACTGTCCACGAAAAACGCGAAAGGCACGAAAATGCTTTATTACTTCGTGTTTTTTGTGTCTTTCGTGGACATTGCTTGGGATTTTGGCTGGTAACGATAGACATCAAGGTTCCTCCACCAGCGTTTCCAGGGCGGTTTCACGCAATTCCTCTTGCCGGGTCGGCTGGTGCGCCTGTTGTACCGGATGGGCAAACCAGACCAGTGCCGCCATCCCTAAAAACAGCCACATGGACAAACGGAACATATCGTCCAATCCCAAAATGGCGGCATGTTGGCCCGTCGCAACCGCCAGCTTGGCGGTCGCCAACGGGCCGTGAAAACCAGCCGTGTTTAATCCGGCGACCGCTGCCCGACCGAACGCATCGTAAGCCGTGAGCGTTTCCGCCAAATGGCTTTGGTGAAATGCCGCCCGCCGTTCCCAAAGCACGCCTAACAGCGGCGACGCCACGCTACCACCCAATATGCGTAACATCCCGCCCAATTCCACGGCCTGGGTTTGGCGTTTTGGCCTAAGGCCGGACAAAAACAGCGTCGTCATCGGCACGAACAAGCCCCCTAAGCAAAAACCTTCCAAAAGCTGCGACCACAATGTGTTGGTGAACCAACTGTTGCGCTGGAAAAAATCATAGCTGCTGGTCAGATAGCAAAACCACGCAAACGCCAGCATGTTCAAGCAGACCAGCAAGCGGGCATCGTAGCGGTGCACGATCAAATGGAAAAACCCTGCCATCGGTTTGGCGAAAAACAGCAAAGGCACCAGCACCGCACCCGCCAGAAAAGACGTGTAACCGGACACCGACTGCAAGCGCACCAGCAACACGGAGAGCAGGCCGTACATCAACAAAAAGCTCACGCTCAATCCCACCGTGCCAATGGCGAAGTTGCGGCGGGCGAACAAACGCAGATTCAGCAATGGATAACGTGTGCCCAACTCCCAAATAATGAAGCAGGTCAAGGCCAAAACCCCGGCAATCGCCATCAATACAATGAATGCCGAGTTATACCAATCTTCATCCTGGCCTTGGTTCAGCACCGTTTGCAAACAGCCCAAGGCTATCGCCAGCAATATAAAACCGGCCGTGTCGAATGGGCGCAGGCTGCGCATAGCGGGGAAGCGGTCGAACAGCAAAGCCCAAACCAACCCCGCCGACAGCAGCGGCAACGGCACGTTCAAATAGAACAGCCAATGCCAGCCCAATTGGTCGGCAATCCAGCCACCGAGCAGCGGCCCGAACGTGAACGGGCTGAGCGCCGCCATGCTCCACAGCGAGATACCGAAAGCTTTTTTCGCTTCCGGGTATTCGCGCAGCAACAAAGTTTGCGACAGCGGTATCGTCAGCCCACCGAAAAATCCTTGCACCACCCGCCCCAGCAAAAACCAAGTCAGCTCATGGGTCAGCGAACACAGCAGCGAACCCAAAGCCATCGCCAGCATCGCCACCAGATACAAACGCACCTCGCCGAAACGCGCTGCCAGCCACGCACTGACCGGCAACGCGATAGCCAGGCTGATGAAATAATAAGTCTGAATCCAGGAGGCATGGCTAGGGCTTACGCTCAGTTCACCGGTGGCGTGCAGGCTAATCGACGCAAACGCGCCGGTATTGAACAACACCAACACATTGCCCAGCAGCAAGGCGACATTCAGCAACACAAACTGGCTGGCGTTTAACCTGCTTTTGCCTGCCGGTTCCGCGTTAAGGCTGTCGTGGGTCAGCGGCGCCCAAGCGGTGCGGGTGTTGTCGTCATCAAGGCTCATGATGGAACTCCCGTCATCGAAGGCGTTACACACAAGCGCATGGCTACTGTGCGGATGATAATCCGGGTCTGACGTAGGATGAGGTTCATCGCGGGCAATCTCCTTGAATAGTGCTTACCGATGGTAACCTGCAATTCCCTTGCCATCTGGATGATATATAAAAAATGTATATTAAATCAATGTGTTGATTAATTTAATGGAAATAGGTAGGCGATTTTTGAAGGATAGTAGTTACGATATTTAGTAACTTAATGATATTTCGTGAGTTGCGAATTTGGATGTTGGGTTAGCGATAACGCGTGTGTCCTAGAGGATATAATCCAACATTTGAGATTTCGATGTGTGCTACAAACAATCCAATCGAATGTTTCTGTTACATATTCCGAAGTAATAAGTTATTACGGTTCACTGTTCTTGCAGGATAAAAGTCTGGATGGGTTGCGCTGCTAATAGGGTTTGGAATGTTGAACCAATTCGCAACATCCTCAAACAGCGAACCAAAAATAGGAATATCACGTTGACATTTTGGTACTTGAGGCCAATTGAGTCCCGAAAGAGCCTGCGACCCATGCGTAGTTTCGGAGTAATCTTTAGGCAGCAGATAATCAAGATAAGCTTTAGGGTGGCGTTCGTGAAGCCACCAAGTCTTGTTGTGATTATTTTGCTGTATCGCGTTTTCCTTGTGGCAGATGGGTAACCATTTAGGATCATTGGTTTCGAACTCCTCAACGTCCGATTGATGGACAAGATGAGGATTTACTCCAATGGGTACACCAACCAGTCTTAGTGCTGTCACATCACCAAACAAATAGGCCTCCACCATAGGCTTGAGTAAATGGAAAGAGCATTTATCACGAATGACGATCCGAATCCTCGCTTCTTCGGCAGATATGCCTTTCGCCTTCAGTTGGATAGCATTATTCACCGCAGCCTGAAAGTGTTCGGCTATGATATTTTCCCGGCCTAAATTTCCAAGTTCCACATCGTCTATGACTATAACTAAAGGCTGGGTTTTGCCCTTTCTTCTTACCTTCCAGAGCCTCGGCAAGCATGGCTTTTGCAAGTTCAATCATTGGGTTAGATAACGAATTACCAGCACTTAGTGGCTGTAACTGATAACTTGTTGCGCCATGTGTTTTTCGCGGTTCATCCCAAATGACGTTTTTGCCATTATGTGTACTTGGAAAATGCTTCTTTAGAGATTGCGATAATGCTAGTTTCTCTAAATCTCCAGTAACGATCAGCTTAATCCGTGCCATCTTCCGTACTCGTGTCCTCGTTGCTCCCGATTTCTCCGTCTTCGTAGAGATCACCCAATTTAAACCCTTCCAGCCACTCCCGATTACAAAATTGGTCAAGCCGACTTGGCATATCTTCACCAATGTCCGGTTTTCTCATCACATAGATTTGCTCTGGATAACCAGTCATTTCGTCCAAGAGTACTGTCGAATGGGTTGCCAACAGGACGGTTAAATGATGTTGTTTAGCCCATCGGGTAGTTTGTCGTAGGAATTCGCGTAGCGCATAAGGATGTAAACTATTCTCCGGTTCATCTATCGCAATCACGCTTTCGTCTTCGGCATTCGCTATTTCACAAAACAAGATAAGCAATTGCAGAACACCATTGGCCTCATCAGACAAAGGGCTGGGCAGTTCGCTACCAGGGTGGTAGATACGCGCCACCAATGTATCGCCAGCCTCTTGGAAATCCATATCTTTAAAGGTATTGGGAAACGCATAGGAAAGCCCCTCTATTACAAACTCATAGCGGAATTTATTGGTTTTGTCCTGATACCAACGTCGTAACAAAGAAAGGCAATTGTTGCCTCGCGGGTTCAGGTAGCGATCTTCTGATACCCGCGAGCCTCGACGAAGTGTACAAATGTCTGGATCATGATAAGCCGAAATATGCTGTAGAAACCTTGCGATTGTCCGAACTGAAGGCTCATGCACGCCTCTATCCATCAGCATCTTTAAACCCAATTGTTGGTTCGGTTCTATACGCTCATCACCATAAGAAAAAACACCTAAACTATCGCGCGAAAATATCTCCCTATCTCGTTCTGTTAATCGTTCATTGGTCAAATGGCTAACTGAACCTTCGTGTTCAAGTAGTTGTATTCGCCAACTAACATCATCAATATCCAAACCAATTTCTATAGGTTCTTCATCGTCAATACCCCAAGAGCGAAGATTGCTGCTACCGCCAAGCACTATGCTTACCGCTTCGGGTAGCCCCCGTTCATAAGCTAAACGCAATAGTCTAAGCGTTTGCAACACTGTTGTCTTACCAGCCCCATTGGCACCAATAAGTACAGTCAGCGTTTCTGGAGTCCAATTAACCCTGCGTAACGCACGGAGATTGCGGATATAAATAGTGAAACTGGGTGCTTGTACAGGTCTGGATACTTCGCTCAACAAGGGAATGATGGTAACGGCATCGGTGTGTTCATGAGCCGTCAGCCTTTGTTGTTTGCGTGACCAGTTTTCCAAATGGCTGATGACTCTTTCTTTAAAACCGCTTCCACGCCCCCATTCTTTTTGGCAAACCATCCAAATAGGATCATTTATTAGTTCATGTGCGACTTGGTCGTGAATGGTTTCCGCATAGTTACTGATCACCTGAAATTGTGCATCCTGATAAAGCATTTTTCTTAGGCGAATATCATCACCAATTTTTTCAAATGTAGGGTCTTGTTCAAGTGCGTCCAGTTTATTGCTAATCGCATTGATTAAGTCGTCTAGCCAGAATGTCGCAGCCCTTGATGCTTCAGCCTCAATGGCTGAATAAAGATTGAGGCGAGAATATGTCCCGTTACGCCGACACGTCGCATTGATAACCGAAGCCCAACGGGTGTAATCAATGGCTCGATATAAACCCGCTAACGGATTACGTAATGGAGTGTCGATAGGTAAATGTTGCGCCATAATCCCTTTAAGCTGCTCATCGACCAATTGGCGTAATCTTGGTCGTAATTCGTCAGCTTTTCTTTCGAGGAATAGTTTTGCATCTTCAATCTGTTCGCGTAATTGCCTATCAACAGTTTCTCGAAGTTGGATTAAACCATTATCAATGGCTGCCAAAAGTTGGTGGCGTTCGTCTTTTAATACGTCAAATGCAATAATTTGTGTTTTATTAATGGTTCGGAGTAAACCGCTGCCATCTAATGCAATATGGCACTCGTCTATCTTTAGTTCTTGTCCGTATTCCCGATCACCATCCGCCCCGTTGACCTGCTCTGCGTCGCCGAAATCTAATAAAAGCAATAGTGTTCGAGGTATGGCTTCACGTAATTGGGCATCGTTGGATAAGGAGCGTAATATAGCGCGCTCAGTATCTCCCGGCGCATTCTTGAAAGACGCACATAAAACCAATAAAGCGCGGGGATCACGTAGAAGCTTTTGCAGGTCTTCACGCGATTCGACAACACCGTCTAATCCTCGTGTGTCGATAAGCGTTAGATTCAATCCAGCTTGACTGCCAGGGAGCGATTCGGGAACGACTAAAGTCATTCTCTGAGGTAACATTGCTGAGTGTTCAGTACCTAAGTTTATGTCCGCAAAACAATTTTTTAATGCTTTGAAGTTTTCTATAGTCGCTTTATCCCACCACCACACTGTGCGAATCCGTTCGGACAAGTTAGCCCGTTCAACTAAATGTTTAGCAAACGCATTAGCTGAGTCGAAATTTGCGATAGCCGTATCCAATGGGCGAACAATGCGGCGTTTTCTAACACCCGCTTCCAAATAAGATTCTTGACGCTCAAGATAATCGGTCATGCCACGGATAGCTCGCTGCACTTCTTGAGATGTTGGATCTATATCGTCTTCACCACTTCGTAACGCGCCCGATTGACGGCGTTGCCATTCATCTTCTGCGTAACGCTGGATTTCCTTTTCCATTTCCTCTTCTGTAAAAGGGTCAAGGATAAGGCCAATTAAGCCTTTGTCATGTTCTGGACTATGGGGACGAATTCGCACTTCGCATACAGTCGTCCTACCGGAACCAATAGCCAATACCGAATTGTTTTTTAAGCTGACCCGGTCTTTGGGCGGTGAACCGATAATAAGGTTGGCGGCAACGCCAATCAGGGAAGATTTTCCGACGCCAACACTACCAATAAAAGCGATAGGGTGTTCTCGATCCTCTAAAAACGTTTTGGTCTTGTTGATGGAGTCAAACCAATGCTGAGCTGTTGCTATCGTATCTTCGGTTGATTGAGGCGCATCTAATAACTGTTGAAGTTGCTCAAGAATATTTTGTGAGTCGGCGTAAGGATTCTGCATCATGGTTATTTTAAGAGGCGTTGCTAGAAAATATTGACAAATCAACCCTTGGACAGATGTTCATTGTGCTGGGATTTTAACAAATGTGTCGATGTTACAGTAAAAACTTATGGGTAAGATATTTCTTATTAACGTAATGCAATAGCCTATGCAACCCATAGATACTTTATTACATAAGAATCTAGGGTATCGTTCGTAATTGATGCTTTTATATCCTTTGTCCAGCGAGATATAACGCAACCACATTAACCTTTAACCATCCCCAACTTCTGCATCCGCGACCGCAAGGTGTTAGGGTTCATACCCAATATGGCTGCCGCCCCCTTGGCACCCGAAATGACCCAACCGGTTTCCTCCAGCGTCTGCAAGATATGGCTACGCTCAACCTCTTCCAACGTACCCAAGCGGTTGGTTTTTGCTGTGGAATCAACGTGTAGGTTTATCAGCGAGCCAATATGCAAGATTGCCCCCTGTGACAGTATCACCGCCCGTTCAATGACGTTTTGCAATTCCCGCACATTGCCCGGCCAGGGGTAGTTCAGCAGTTGCTGCATGGCGGCGGGGTCGATTTGGGCTATGCGCTTGCCGAATTTTTGCGCGTATTTAGCCAGGAAATATCTCGCCAGCAACGGGATGTCGGTTTGCCGTTCGCGTAGGGCGGGCACTTCGATGGGGAACACGTTCAGGCGATAATACAAATCCGCCCGGAACCGTCCCTGCGCGACGTCATCGGCGAGGTTGCGGTTGGTGGCGGCGATCACGCGCACATCCACTTTCAAGGTCTCGCTACCGCCCACCCGCTCGAACTCCTGCTCCTGCAAGACGCGCAGCAGCTTGGCTTGCGCCGCCGGGGGCAGTTCGCCCAGCTCGTCCAGCAGCAGGCTGCCGCCGTTGGCGAGTTCAAACCGGCCTTTGCGTTGCTGGGTGGCACCGGTGAACGCGCCTTTTTCATGCCCGAACAATTCGCTTTCTATCAATTCGCCGGGCAAGGCCGCGCAATTGACTTTGACCAGGATGGCTTTGCTGCGGTCGCTTAGTTCATGGATGCCGCGCGCCAGCAATTCCTTGCCCGTGCCGGTTTCACCAAGCAACAATACCGGCGTGTCGGTGCGGGCGACCATGCGGGCTTGTTCGAAGACCGCGCGCATTTCTTTGGAGCCGCTGACGATTTCACCAAAATTGTGTTCGTAGTCGATCACCTCCTGCAAATAGCCTTTTTCCAGTTGTAGGCGGTCAAGTTGTTGTTCAGCTTGGCGGCGGTCGTTGACATCGCGCAGGATCATCGTGTACAGCCGTTGCCCACCGGTGTCCAGGGGCGAGAACGTGACTTCAATAGCGAATTCTTCGCCATCGGCGCGGCGGGCGGCCAAGCCTTCCGGCACCCACGTCGGCGTTTTTGCTGCGTGGTCTTCAAATGACAGGAAACGGTTGAACAAGCTGCGGCAAGCCGGTGCGATGAACCGCTCCACGGGTTGGTCGATGGCAAGGTCGGCGGCGCAACGGAAGATGCGCTCGGAGGCTGCGTTGAATAGGCTGATGCGCTGCTGTTGGTCGATGGCGATAATGGCATCCATCGCCGAGCCGAGTATCGCGGCAAAGCGTTGTTCGCTTTCTGCCAACGCTTGCATCATCAACCTTTGTTCGGTGCGGTCGCGTTGGGTTTCGACCACGGCCACCACCTCGCCGTTGTCGTCGGTGATGGCGGCGGCGTCAATCACTAGGTACAGCCTGCGGCCATCCGGCATAGGACACCAGTTTTCGGTATGCAGGGTGCGGGAGCCGGCGTCAAAATCGCTGGCTTTTTCGTAAAAGCCGGATAACTTGCCTAGCGGGCGGTCTAGCAGCAGATCGGCAAGGCAAGGGCGATGCTCCGTGTAAAAGCCGCGCCAATGCTGGCTGTTGCCGATCATGTCACCGGCTTTTAAGCCCGTCAATTGTTCGCAGGCGCTGTTCCAGATAATGACTTGATGCCGGGCATCCAAAACAAACGCCGCAACCGGCATGAATTGCAGCAAATGCTCGGCGAAAGTGTTTTTAGTTAGATTGTTCAGAATCGCTCCTGCGCTGGCTTTCGTGTTGATGGCTTAGATAAGTAATTTAACATCGAAGATTATTCTACACGCCTCAAAACAAACCTTGCATTGGATTGCGCGGCAAATGAGCGCACAGTAAACAACTTTTTAAGGCAATTCCCCTAAATTTTGCATTTGCCTCAATATCCATTGCTGGCGTTTGATCAGATAAGCGGACGGTTTGGCTGCTTTAAGTTTGATGGGGTTGGGTAAAGTGGCGGCAAGCAGGGCGGCTTGGGAGCGGCTTAGTTTTTTCGCCGGAATGCCAAAATAACGTTGGCTGGCGGCTTCGATGCCGAACAGATGGTTGCCGAATTCGGCGATGTTCAGATACACTTCCAAAATCCTTTCTTTATCCCAGAGCATCTCCAAAACCAGCGTGAACCAAACTTCCAGACCTTTGCGGACGAAGTTCTTTGATGGGGTCAGGAATAAATTTTTGGCGACTTGTTGGGATATAGTGCTGGCCCCGCGCAGCTTGCCGCCGTGGCTATAAACGGTCAGCGAGGACTGGATGGACTCGATGTCAAAGCCGTTATGCCTTGGGAACTGCTGGTCTTCGGCGGCAACCGCCGCCAAGCCCGCCGCCGGGGCAATCTCATCGTTGCTGACCCAGCGGTAATCTATCGTCTGGAACGAGCCGTGCTTGAATAAATCTTCACCGTGCCGGTAAAGCATAAACACCGAAGTTGGTGGCGGTAGCCAGCGGAGCAGGGCGCATAGGCCGATGGACGCCAGTAAAAACAGTAACAGCAGATTACGCAGTATCGTGCTGATCGGCCATCGGGGCTGGGTTTGTGGGGCGTGAGATGTGGACAATGTATTGAAAGCGGCTGGGTTAATAGGGTTTTTTATACAATAAAGCCTTGGTTTCTTGGTGGATACTTTCAGCCCAGTTGTTTTTGCAGTCCGTGCAGGTGTTGATTGGGTTTTGTGTTTGCCAGCCGCCGCCCAAGGCTTTATAGAGTGCGACTAAATGACTGGACACCTTCATCGTGCTGTCGGTCAGTTTGCTTTGGGTTTGGTACAGCGATTGTTGGCTGTTAAGCACGTCAATAAATGCGGTCAAGCCTTTTTGATAACGTTCATCCGCGAGTTGCACGGCTAACTGGTTGGCGGCGACGGCCTGCGCCAGGGCTTTATGGCGTTGTTGTTCTTTGCTGTAGGCAACCAGCGCGTCTTCGACTTCTTTAAAAGCGGTTAAAACCGTCGCTTCATAAGTCAATTTGGCATCTTCCGATAAAGCCTGTTTGCTTTTGACATTGGCTTGCAGGTTGCCCCAGTTGAAAATCGGCATGGATAGCGACGCTGCGGTTGACCAGGATTTGCCGATGGGCGTGGCCTCTTTGACGCTCAGGTTTTGTAAGCCTAAAAATGCTGACAAATTCAATTTGGGGTATAGTTCAGATTTGGCAACGCCGATATTGGCGGTAGCCACCGCCAGCAAGCGTTCGGCGCGGCGAATATCGGGGCGGCGTTTTAATAATTCTGACGGTAGTTCGGGGATGACCGTGGCGGCGACACTGGGGATGGGGGAGGGGGATTCCAGCCTTGCCGTCAATGCGGCAGGTTGCAACCCCAATAACAAGCTGATGGCGTGACTGCTTTGTTGGATCTGGGTTTCGTAATTGGGCAATTCGGCCTGGGTCGTCGCCAGTTGCGCTTGCGCTTGTGTCACTTCCAGGCTATTGGCAAGCCCGGATTCTTGCCTGATTTTTGTCAAATCCAGCGTGTCTTGCTGGATTTTAAGATTGTTTTGAGTGATTGCCAATAATTGTTGGTTGGCGCGTAAGTCCAGATAATTTTTGGCGATTTCAGCCAGTAAAGTCACCAGCACGGCACGGCTGTTTTCGATTTCGCTATCAACCGTGGCATCAGCCGCTTCCGCAGCCCGGCGGACGCCGCCGAAAAAATCCAATTCCCATTGCGCGTCAAAACCGGACTGGAAAATATCGATCAGTTGATCGCCGACCCCAAAGCCACCTCCTGCGGTTTGCGACGATCCACCTGATGTGTTGTTCAATCTGCGGCTGATGCTGCTTTTGGCGGATAAGCTAGGTAACGCGGATGCGAATATTCCCGTCCGTTGGGCGCGGACATCTTTGATACGCACCAGTGCTTTTTTTAAATCCAGATTGGCGGCTATCGCTTCGTTTATGAGTCGATCCAGTTGGGGGTCGTTGAAAGTTTGCCACCAAGTATCAGTTGCCTTGGCGATTGGGGAGGGTTTACTGTTTGAACCCTGCCATTGCTTGGGCACAGCGATGGTAGGTGCCCGATAATCAGGCCCGACGGCTGTGCAGCCGGATACCAACAAACTGATTAACAAGGCCGAGGGGCGTTGGATCATGGACATTAACCCCCGGTTTGCGGCGGATTGCTGTTGCCGTTGTCAGTGGCAAACTCTTGCGCTTCGATAAACACATCCATTTGCTGGCCGACATAAATCGGTCGCTGGCCCTGGTTAAAACTATACAAAGCCTGCAACACGCGCGTGTCCACGCGCTCGGTGCTGTCACCGGTCAGGGATTTTTTAGGGACGACAAACGGTTCAATATAGGCCAGTTGCAAATCAAATTTAAAATCCCGGTTACCGCGTAAATAAGCCACGGCTTTGCTGTTTTTATCAAAACGCCAGGCATCATTTTCATCAATATCGACACGCACATGCAGTTGGTCAAGATCGCCTAGCAATAGCAAAGGGGTGTTGCTAGTTCCGGCCTGGGCAAATTCACCAGGGCGCAGATTGACCTGCAAGACTTCACTATCAACCGGGGCGCGGACCACCAAGCGTTCCAGGGTGGTTTCAACTTCACCGAGGCTGGCCTCGGCTTGCTCCACGGCAGCTTTGGCACTTTCCAAACGGGCTTTGGCGGTCAACACGGCATTGCGCCGTTTCAGCAGTTCTTCGCCGCTGATAGCCCGTTTATCGGTGATGGCTTCGGCTAATTGGTTTAGTGACAGGCTTTCGTTAAGATTGGCTTGCGCGACATTGACTTCAGCCAGTGCTTTGCTTAAATCGGCAGTTTTAATTTCCAGGGCTGATCTGGATTCGCGGTTATCTAAAAAAAACAATGGCGCACCCGACTTGATTTTCTCACCGACGCTGACCAAGACAGTGCTGACAATGCCTGATAAGGGCGTACCGATGGCGATGTTTTGGCTTTGGGCTTCGATAATGCCGGAACCGGCGATAAACGCCTTGAACGGAGCCGACGCCGGTTCGACAACAGCGGCGGCAACCGGCATGGGTTGGCTGCCGTTGATCACGGTGTAAGTCGCAAAAATAAACCCGGCACTGGCAAGCACCGGCAGTATGTGTCTGATTTTCATATCGCCTCTTGGTGATAATGTGGTGCTTTTGTTTTTAATTGTTGCCAGGGCAGGACGGGATTTGTCGCCTCGTTCCGGCTTTAGGATGTGGCTAAAAATTAAGCGTCGCCTTAGCGACTCATTATGTGTATTTTTAAACCGCAGAAAATATCTGTGTAACGACAGTTAAATAATTACCTAGAAAAATTATTTCATCCACAAAAAACACGAAAAACACGAAAATTTTCAAAGAGATACCGAACTGTAGACCATCACCCAAAGGGTGAATGGTTAGATCAACACAACATTCTGAATTTTTTCGTGTCTCTTGTGCCCTAGAGGGTATTCGTGCTTTTCGTGGACTAGCTGCGGTTTTTAGGAATTATTTCAATTCCGCCGCAGAATTTACCACTTTGACGATATGCCCATCATCCATTTCGGCTATGCGGTCGGCAAAATTAAAAATCCGCGCATCATGGGTCACAATGACCAGCACACGCTGTTGGTCTAAAGCCACTTCTTTCATCAAGTGCATAATATTATGCCCGCTTTCATGGTCGAGCGCGCTGGTGGGTTCGTCGCAAACGATTAATCTGGGGCTGTGTATCAACGCGCGGGCTATGGCCACCCGTTGCTGTTGCCCGCCGGACAATTCCGCCGGTAAGGATTTTGTCCTTGCCCCCAGGCCGACTTTTTCCAGCATGTCCGCCGCCTTGCGTTCGGCTACGGCACGTTTGACACCGTTGATAATCAGCGGCACCGAAACATTTTCAGCCGCATTCAATGACGGCAGCAAATTGTAAGCCTGGAATACAAAGCCGATATTTTCCGCTCGAAACTGCAATTTGTCTTTACTGTGCAGCGTCAGCAAATTTTCGCCGAATAATTTACAGTCCCCGGATGTTTGGTCGAGAATGCCCGCAATAATTGAGATTAAGGTGGTCTTGCCGCAACCTGATGGCCCGACCAGCATCATCAGTTCGCCCATAAGAATATCCATATTAACGCCATTCAGCGCGGTCACCTGTTGGTCGCCCGTGTCGTAAATTTTGGTGATATTCTGGCAGCGGATGGCGATGGGTTTTACAGTCATACCTTAGCTCTTAAAAACAATGGCGGGTTCCAACCGAATGACTTTTAAAATGCTAATGAGCGCGACCATGACACAAATCAGGGCGACTCCCGTACCACTGAACACCAGTAATTGCCAAGGCATCTTGAAGGCCAGGATGGTGTGGCGCATCAGAAAACCGAACAACGCGGCGATGCCGACTCCCAGGCCATAACCAATACCGCCCACCAGCACGGCTTGCAGCAAGATCATGCGTAACAACGTGCCGTTACTGGCGCCCATTGCCTTTAACACGCCAAATTGGCGCAGGTTTTCCAGCGTGAAGTTGTAAAAAGTTTGTCCGGCAATGGCTGTGCCGACAATAAAACCTAACGCAATCGTTATACCGAAGTTAATCGGGATGCCGGTGTTTTTTAGAAAATATGTGTAGGTCAACTGCTTAAAGCCTTCCTGGGTGTAAGCCGCCAGACCCGTAGTGGTTTCTATGCGCTTGATCAGTTCATCCATATTTTGGCCTGGTTTCGCTTTCACCAGCACAAACGACAACATCCGCCGTTCTTGGGGCGCGTAAGCCTTGGCACGGGAATAAGTGGTATAAACCACGGGTTGGGATTGGAAGGTGCGCGTGACTTTGGCTATGCCCACGACAATGGCCCGGCGGTCATTCAATTCCAGGCTGTCACCGATTTTCAGCGGTGTACTTTTCCCGCCCGGAATGCTTGCAGGCTTGCCCAGCTTGTCTTTCGCGCCATCGATATCGACAATCACCCCGTCACTGCGGCGTAAATCGCTGAGTTTGCCTTCCAGCATCACCGCTGGCCCACCAACCAGCGTCGTATCGTCGAGACCGATGACATTGCAAGTTTGGAATGTCCCGTCGGTCAGGCGTGCTTTCAACATACCTTTATATAATGGTGTCGCCCATTCGACACCGGAAATGCCGCGCACACGGTACAGCTCGGTTTCCTGCATCGGTTTGATGTCGTCGATGAACTGCACCTTGGGATCCATGACCCAAATGTCCGGCAAACCGACATCGGAAATAAAACTGTAGGAACGCGCCATCAAGCCGACAAAAATAGCCGGTTGTTGGGTCATGATCAAGGAGGCAAAGGTCAACCCCATGATGATGCCCAGGTATTTCCCTTTGTCCCCCATTAACATTTTCAAGGCGATATGGTTCATAAGGGATTTGCGGCTGATTTAAATTGGCTGGATGCCGTCAAGGAAAGAGTTGCAATATCTGGGTCACTCGCCTGTATAGTAGCTTGGTCACTGATAGCCTCAGCAAGCAGGCGGTCTATGATGGAACGGGAATATTTAAACATTAGGTTATTGCTTCAGGACGCTCGATTGATATTAGCTTGTATAAAAAACTGCACCGCCATCTCTCTGAGTGCATACTGGGCGGATATTTTGAGCATGATTTGCAATAAGTGGTTAATTGGTAAATCTTGGGCGGTTTCGGATATATATTAATTTTCCCATAAATTCTTGCGCGGTCTCCGATAAAACTAAGGCAAGAATTTATGAAACAATTAAGATAAGTGAAAACATTCAACAGTCGTTTAAAACGATTGTATAAGGGAATTGTTTTAGCAACAATCAATTAATGACGTTAAATCGCTTCGGTTTTGTGCCGGAGAAATTTAACTAAGGTTTATGCTTCTTCAAATAGGTGACCAAATCATTAACCGTTTTCATCTTGTTGGCATCGTCGTCTGAAATTTCAATATCAAACTCTTCTTCGTAAGCCATTATTAATTCCATCAGGTCTAGTGAGTCAGCACCCAAATCCTCCAGAAAACGTTCTTTTCCGGTCATTCCGGTTAATTTTACGTCTAGCTGTTCTGCCGTAATTTTTTTTGCCCGCTCAATAATATTGGAGTCGTTTGCTTTTTGATAGGCCGGGGTTGCCGGTGTGGTGGTGGACACATTTTTTGCAAATACATGCGCTGACAAAAACAAGAAAAATCCAATATATTTGATTAGGTTATTAAATAACTTTTTGATAATTAACATTTAGTTTTCTCCTTGAGAGCGTGATTTTTCAATCGATCAAGAGCCATTACATTCTTGGTACGCATCATTGTTGACTGCTTTTACTGGACACCATTTTTCAATGTTTACAATATAGGCGTCAGAACGAAGTTTTTGAACATCGCCGATTTTTGCCAATGCCTTTCCTCTGGATTCGAATAGTACAACGCTTCGAAAATAACCCTGGCGCAGAAAGAGTTTGCTGTTGTCGAACCCGGCTTTTCTGGCTTTCGAAATTTCGTCTTTTGCCGCATCTAAAGTGCTATCGCCCCCAAAAACAATCCCCCAGGATGTGAGGGAGCAGATGGTTTGCGATAGTTATGATGTGTTATGAATCGGTATATAGCGTTATAGAAAACAGGTACTTAAGGTAATTTTTAAGTTTTTGTTTGAGTTTGCGATAAAAATGGATTTTGGCGGTTTTGGGTGTTTTTTAACACTTGGTTTGCGATAAAAAATAGCGGTTATTTAAACGTTTAATTTTCGTTTAAATAACCGTTTTTTTTTGCCTTTGGCGTTTAAATTTCGTGGGCGTACCATTTGACTCGGCCTACTACTTTTAGCTCTTGGGCTTTTTCTGGGGGGATAGTTTGCTTGGGGTAAATGTCATTGTCGCTGATGATTGACAGCGAGCCGTCGAAAAACTGTTGGACGCGCTTTACCACCGTATGAGCACCCAGCATTAACACATAAATCGAATCATCAATGATGGTGTTGATGGTGTGGTCTATCAACAATAAATCACCGTGGTAGATGGTCTTTTCCATACTGTCGCCGCGTCCTTTAGCCAGCAACAAATTAGCCGCTTTTAACCCTCTCTGCTGTAGCCAATCCCTCCTAAACGCCATGTGGGACGTGATAAGTTCTTGATCTATCAACGAACCGCCTCCCATGGACAGCTCCACGTCAAAATACGGGATCAAGGCAAAATCCTGCCATGCCTCGCTGGATTCTTCAGCCATTGCCCCCCGTGCCAACAACCCTTGGTAATCACTGCCTACTGGTTCCCTGTAAAGCTCCTTGGCTGTGACCAAGGAAGGCAAAGCGGGTTGAAGCAGCATGTTGCCTTCGCCTGTTAGCAGCCAATGGACGTTAACTCCACCGTCCGCCAAGTTATACATCGCATCTGAGCCAGGCTTGCTAGGGCCTTTTTCATAACTCTTCCATGATCCAAGGGGGAGATTAAATTTCAATGCAGCTTCTGGCTGACTTAGATTTAATTTCATTCTTAATTCTTTTAGTCGGTCACTTATTTTCATTTCGCAACCCAAGCCTTCCGGTTGCGAACTCCGGTTGCGAAATGATAAGAGCACTTATAAATTCCAAGTAATTGATAAATATAAATAAAAAAGGATTCATAAAGTAACTAAATTTCGTCAGTTGAGAAATGAAATTTTATCTGTCTGCTACGTTGACAAGGATTAGATTTCATCCTATCCTGTATATCACCTTAGCAAGCAAACACGTAGCAGGAAGTATGAAAGAAAAAAAACCAAAAAAGGCCGGGCTTGTCGCGCAAGACTGGCACCCGGCCGATATTGTCGCGGCTCTGCACAAAGCGGGTTACACCCTCGAAAAGCTGGGTGAAAAGTACAACCTAAAAAGCGGGCAAACTTTTTCCAAGGCGATGCGGTACAGCTTCCCCAGTGCCGAACAGCGTATTGCGGAGGTGTTGGGCATCCACCCGAAAACCATTTGGCCTAGCCGTTATAACCTGGATGGCAGCCGTAAGTTACAGGGGTTCAGGGCTATAGAGTCTACGCGAAGAAGCCGCCGTGTCAATGGCAATAGCGGCGCTGAAAATCACCATGAAGCGGCGTGACGGATTGACAACTGATCTGTTCGATTTGGTCGCCGTGCCGGTGGCGCGTGACCCTATCGCGGGGGCTTTGGATGTGGGGGCGCAGTTGCGTGGCTTGCTTAGCCAACAACTCAAAACCAGTGTGTTATCCCGCCATCAAGTTGCGGCGAGGATGAGCGAGTTATTGGGGCATGATGTGACCAAACACCAGCTGGACAGTTGGACGGCGGAAAGCCGCGATGGTTGGCGGTTTCCTTTGGAGTATTTGCCCGCTCTGGAGGTGGCCTTGGAGACCCATGCGGTTACGGCGTGGCTGGCGGATTTACGCGGGGCGCGGCTGATGATCGGCAGGGAGGCGTTGGAGGCGCAATTGGGCAAGCTGGAACATTTTAAAACTGAAATTCGCCGCCAAGAGATGGCGATTAAGAAGCTGTTGGAGGAAAAATGATAGATAAGTCTGAGTTTAATGCCGGTTATGTAGACGGCTCTGAGGCATTTTTTAAGGGGGAAGCGATTAGTAGCTATAAAGGTTGCCAAGAGTATTACCGCTTATGGGAAAGCTATTTTAAAGGCCGTAGCGAGAGTTATCTTCTTGGATCATTTTTTGGGGCGCGGAATGCCGAAGCCTTCTGTGAGGGCAGTAAGGCGTATTCAGATGGTGTTGTGTTTTGCCCTTATGCCGAAGGTGGGGCGGACGAGGATTTAAGGGGCATGTGGTTTGAAGGTTATTTATCTCAATCGGCTAGGGTTGCAGTATGAGCGAAATAAATAAGGATGATTATGTTGATGCCGAGGCTATCGCGGCGGTGGTTGGGAAGACTAGTAGGATGGTGCAGAAAATCGCTGACCGAGATGGCTGGGAATTCATCACCGAAAAAACCCGTAGCCGTCACCCGAAAAAATGGTTCTTGGTTTCGGCTTTGCCTGCCGACATCCACAGCAAAGTGGTGTTGGCGAGAAGCCACGCCAAACACATCGGCGATCCGTTTCGTTACCACCGCCTTTTTTCAACTGTCCAGTATTCCTTGACAGTTCAGATTTGCTTATGTGCATTGTTTAGTGTCCATAAGCAAAAATGGCATCGTTCCCACGCTCTGCGTTGGAATGCCGATTGTCACGCTCCGGCGTGGCGGGACGCTGGAGCGTCTGCCCCTGCATTCCCACGCCGGAGCGTGGGAACGATAAAATAAAAAAATTATGGGCAAATGTTCTGTCCTGCTAGCGTAATACATTGTGGCTCTGGGGCTAGTTCTAATTCAACATCAATCCGCGCCCCTGCTTCGGTGAGTCCGTCGCTGATAGCCTGCTGCCGAGCCTCATAACTGATTTTACGCTCGTCAAACCCTGCGTGAATTGTTGACAGTGCCGATAGTGTTTTAACGTGGAATTCTTTTAACGCCGACTTGACCGCTTGATTGGTGGTGCTGGCGACGGCTGCTTGATAAGACAACTTGGTTTTTCGCCGCCCTTCGTCAAGGTAAGCCGAAAATTTCTCGTAGTCCGTTTTTTTGCCCGTCAATAAAAAAATTTGGTGGCTTACGCTGCACATGTGGAAGGCAAAAAAACTATCACCCTTGAATTTTTCAATTGGGGTTGGGGTGTGAACTGGCTCGGCAACTGGCTTGTTTGGGACGATGGCCTGGTGTTTTTGGGTAGGTTTTGGTGTTGTTTTTTTAACAACGGAGTGACCTTTTTTAGGGAGTTCTGGCTTACTTTTAATAATTCTTTCATAGCCTTCCTTAGGCTCTGGCGTGTAGTAAGTTCGGCCATCGGCATCTTTGTATCTGTAAATGTCCGCAACCGCCAGCACTGGCACCGACAGCAACGAAATCAGCAATAAGTTTTTAATCATAGTCAGTCTCCGCAAAATACAAAGTATAGCGGTTGATTTGACAAAAGCGCACGGCGAGGTTTATGCTTTCTCTGCACTGCAAAACACAGTGCCGGGAATACCACCCCGCCGAATCTGTAACCGCCAAGCGCGGAACGCGCTTTTTTTGTGCCTGCCGTTTTGTTTTGACGGGCTGGCATGGGCCGCCTTGTGCGGGCCGGTGCGGTTACCTTCCGGTAGTGGTATCCCATGTCAGTCTGTCACCCAATACCACAGGTGGCGGTTTGAGTATTCACTTTTACAGGTAATCATTATGAATTCATTAGCCCTTATTATTTCTGATGTCGCCATCAAGCAAGACGGCGTAGGCCGTTTTTGCCTGAATGATTTTCACAAGGCATCAGGCAACCAAAACAAACACCGCCCTAGCCTTTGGCTTAGAAGCCAGCAAACCATCGAACTTGTTGAAGAAATCACCAGAGCACAAAATCGTGCTCTGTAACAAAATCAACCAGTTAACGTGGTTAATGGCGGTAACCAGCAAGGTGTCCTTGTTGTCAAGGAATTGGTTTATGCCTATGCGATGTGGGTCAGCGCGGCTTTCACCATGCACGTTATCCGCACTTTTGATGCCTTGGTCGCCGTCCAGCCGCCGACGAATGTTCCGCTACGCGATTACACCGAGCTACAAGCCAAGCATGACAGTATGCAAGCCGAACTGCTTGAGCTGTACCGCTTCAAGATTGCCACGCTGGAAGGCCGATTAGTCAAACCCCAACGTAATCCCAATACCCCTTTAACCGCCGACGAAAAAGCCGAAATTTTGCGTCTGCATGGGTTGGGGTTGAGCCGTGGTGAAATTGTTGAACAGACCGGACGTAGCGACACCTCGGTTTATTTTGTGATACGCAATGCCTCGGCGGACGGCCAAGGCGGCGCCCAATGATCGCCGCGGTTGACGCCCTCGACCGCCTGCACGAGGTGCAGACCTGCTACACGGTGCTGGAAGCGTTGTTGCTGTGCCATAACGACCTGAATTTGGTCAACGGCGGTGATTTGGCGACCTTGCTATCGGTGCTGAACCGCCACCAGGACGAAGCCCTGCAAGCCTTGACGCAGGCCGCCAAAGCGACTTAAAATCAGCCAGTTAAAACCCGTTTTTAAACCCCTTAAAGCCCTGTGGAAACGTTTCCACGGGGCTTTTTTTTGCCCTGCCGTTTATCCTGTGGCACATGCAAAAACGCCCCCGCCGCTATTTAGGCCCCCGCCACTACGCCGCTGAGATTATCGACCTGAAAACGGCTGAAGAACGTCGTGCCGCGCTGGCTAACGTTCCCGGCGATTTTAAAGAGCGGGTGGCGTTTTATGTGCAAGACCATTTCGACAAACGCCGTAGCCTACGCGGCACGGCGATTACCCTTATCCACACAGCAACGAGGCGTTATTGATGGCGTTACCCAACCGAGATTTGAGCGTATCCCCGCGTGGCCTTGAGCTGATCAAAGGCTTTGAGCGGTTTGTGAATAACTGGTATTTGTGCCCGGCGGGCAAGAACACGATTGGCTTTGGGCATGTGAAGCAGGCGGCGGACAATTTTCGGGCGCCGATCAGCTTGGACTTTGCCAACGCCTTGTTGCGCCAAGACGCGGGGCGGTTTGAGGGGGTTGTCCGGCGGCTAGTCAAGGTTGGCCTGAGCCAAAACCAGTTTGACGCGCTAGTGTCGCTGGTTTACAACATTGGCGAGGCCAATTTTGCCAGCAGCACGTTGTTAAAAAAGCTCAATGCGGGGGATCTGCCGGGGGCTGCGAATGAAATCTTGCGCTGGACGTATGCGACCGTGCCGGGCAAGGGCAAAATTATTTTAAACGGGTTGGTGGCGCGGCGCAAGGCGGAAAACCGCCTATTTTTGGAGGGCATGAAATGACGGGTTGGAAAACGTGGCTGACCGCTGTTGCGGCAATCTTTTATGGCTTTATTGGCATGGCCATGGACTGGCATACGCCGGATGTGGGGGTGCAGTTTGTGCTGTACGGGTTGGGCTTGGTGGGCATAGGCCACAAGATTGAAAAAATAGGCCGCTAGCATGACCGAAGACGAGCGAGGGCAGCTGGAAGTGGAGCGCGTCACCGAGCTGGCGTTGTTGCGGCACCGGCGGCACCATGCCGCATTGACAGGCGGATCACTCGAATTTTGCGAAGCGTGCGGCAATGAAATCCCTGAACCGCGCCGCGTTGCTTTGGCGGGTGTAAAGCTGTGTATTGAATGCAAGCGGGCGGAAGAGTTAGCCACTAAACGGATGGTTAATGATGAATTTTGACTTTAACTTTTGGCAAATTGCGTTTTTCGCGGCCAATTTTCTGCTGACGTTTTATGTGGCGGTCAGTAACCGACACAAGGTCAAGACCGATGACCTGAATGCCGTCAAAAGCGACCTGAACGCCAAAATTGTCAAATTGCTGGAAGATAAGGCCGACTTGGCGGAACGGGTGGCGTCGATGGAGTCGGACATTAAAAACGCCGTGAATGACCAAGATTTGATTGCCGTGCATAAGCGGGTGGATGAAATCGCCGCCAAGTTGGGGCCCGTGCAAGGCCGATTGGATGAAATATCCGCCAATTTACAACCGATGAACGGGACATTACAAACACTCAGCCAGCAATTAGGTGTCGTGCAAGGCATGTTAAGCGTCTTTATTAAACAGGAAAGCAAATGAACTATGACAGAGACCATTGCCGCCTGCTGATTTTGCAGGCATTGGATAAGGCCAGCGGACAACAGCTGCACCAAGAGTCATTGCTCACGATGTTGCAAAACAACGGCTACACACTGGGCCGCGCCCAGTTACACCTTGAGCTGGCCTGGCTGGAAGAAAACGCCGAGGCCATAGTGGACCGCGACAAAGACGGTGTGCATATCGCCTTGCTGACGGTGACGGGGGAAGAGTTGGCGCGGGGGCAAGCGACGTTAAAAGGTGTGCGGCGACCCTCTAGGGCGGGCTAATGTCACGCCGATCCAAGATTAAAACCGCCGTCCCGGCGGATTTGCGCCAAGCCCTGAATGCCGAACTGGTGGCGCGGGGCTTTAGCGATTATGCCGCCCTGACGGAGTGGCTGAATGAAGAGCTTGAAAAACGGGGCTTAGATACCCGCGTATCCGTGATGGCGACTAACCGCTATGGGCAGGATTTTGAGGCCGACTTTAACGCCGAAATGGCGGAAGCCAACCAGATGCTGCACATTGCCCGGCAAGCCGTGGCGCAAGGAGAAGATGCCGAGGGCGTGGTGCGGGAAGCGACCGTTAGGGTGATGCAAACCCGCCTGCTTAAACTTAGCACGGGTTTAAAACAAGCCGAAACGGCGGGTGATGATGTCCATAAAATATCCGATACCACCACCAAGATAGTCCGTGCGTTAGCCGATTTGGGCAGGATGGATATTGCCAGCCAGAAATATAAACAGCAATTAGAAGAGGCTGTTTTGTCGGGGCGGTTGGCATTATTGACCGAGCTGGGTGAGTTTATTGAACGACAATTTCCGCATTACAAAAAGACATTTGCCGAAATCCTAAAGCCGTTTGCCGCCTTTTTGACGGGTGGCGAGCAATCCCCAGGGGCGTAAATGGGTAAAGCCGCGAAGCTTGCATTCTTAGCCAGCATTGGCGATCTGGCAGAATCGTTTAAAGAACGGATAGACACCGACCTGGACGGGTTTAGTGTCGATCCTGCTGATGTCGCCACCCGTAAAACCCAAGCCCACGCCAGTTTTGAGTTCTTTTGCCGGACGTATTTCCCGCATTACCTCACCAAAGCCAATTCGGTGCTGCATGATTATCTGTACCGGCGGCTGCCGGAGATAGCGGACTCCAGCCAAGCGGAAACCGATGCGATTGCCGCACCGCGTGGCGAGGCTAAATCAACGATTACTAGCCAGTTGTTTGTGTTGTGGTGCGTGATAACGGGGCGCAAAAAGTACCCGATGATAGGCATGGATGCGTTTGACCAAGCCGCGATCATGCTGGAAGCCATTAAAGCGGAACTGGAATTTAATCCCCGTTTAAAGACGGATTTTCCTGACGTGATGGGGCGCGGCAAGGTTTGGCAGACGGGCGTAGTCGTTACCGCCAATAACGTCAAAATTGAAGCGGTGGGCAGTGGTAAGCGTATTCGTGGCCGCCGTCATGGCCCTTATCGCCCTGATTTGTTTATCGGCGATGATTTAGAAAATGACGAGAACGTCAGGACGCCCGAACAACGCGACAAGCTGCAAAGCTGGCTGACCAAGGCCGTGCTGAAACTGGGCGGCGCGGGCGAAAAATTTGATGTGATTGTGATTGGCACGATCTTACATTATGACTCGGTGCTGAACCGGCTGCTGAAAAACCCGCTGTGGAAATCCCGCAAGTTTAAGGCGGTTATCCAGTGGCCAGACAATATGGAGTTATGGGATAGATGGGAAGAGCGGCTTTTAAATGCAGGCGAAGAAGCGGCAATGTTGCTGTATAGCCAAAACGAAGCGGCGATGTTGGCGGGCGCTGTTGTTTCGTGGCCTGCCGGACGGCCGCTGTGTGCCTTGATGAAATTAAGGGCGCGGGATGGTCATGCCGCGTTTGATTCGGAATTGCAGAACGACCCCTTATCTGACGATGATGCGCCGTTTGCCCAGTGCATCACGTTTTGGGTTAACCGCTTGGCTGACTGGGTATTTTATGGGGCGTGTGACCCGTCGCTTGGTAAGCAAGGCGCGTCGCGTGACCCGTCGGCCATTTTAGTGGGTGGCTTTAACCGCCAGACAGGCATTCTGGACGTGATTGAGGCCGCCATCAAAAAACGCCTGCCCGACCGCATTATTGAGGACATTATTGAGTTTGAGCGGCAATACCGATGCCAAGTGTGGGGGATTGAGACCGTGCAGTTCCAAGAGTTTTTGCGCTCCGAATTGGTCAAGCGGTCGGCGGCGCGGGGCATCCCTGTACCTGCCAGGGCAATTTTGCCGCATACCGACAAGCTGTTGCGGATTGAGTCTTTGCAGCCGCACATGGTCAACGGCCTGATCCGTTTGCAGAGCAGCCAGCACACCTTGATTGAGCAATTGCGCCACTTCCCCAAAGCCGATCATGACGACGGCCCCGACTGTTTGCAAATGTTGTGGATGTTGGCGTTGTCCGGCCAAAACAAAACCTATACGCCCATGCACTTTAAATTCCTTTAGTTATGGCCATTAATTCTAGCGACTATAAAACCACCGATCAATTCTTGCTCGACAGCTACAGCGGCAAAGGCGGCTATGTGACGGGCGCGTATTTGGTCAAGCACCCGCGCGAAGGCGACGACAAGCACCAACGCCGGATTGCCGCCGCCGTGTACCCTAATTTTGTCCGCAAGATCATTGACGTGTGCATGGGGTTTTTGTGGCGGCAACCGCCCAACCGCGAAGTGGGCGGCGCTTATGCCGCGTTTATGAAAAACGCCGATGGCGCGGGCGGCAAGCTCGATGGTGTGCTGGCAAATTACCAGCGGCTGGCGATGATTTTAGGGACGGTTTACATTATTGTTGACCGCCCAAAATCAACGGGCGCAAGCCGCGCCAACCAGACCTTGCCGTTTTTGGCCTTGCGCCTGAAAGGCCAGTTGGTGGCGGAAAGCAAGGACAGCGCGGGCGTGTGGCAAAGTGTGACGTTTAGCGAAGCGGTCAATGGCGAAACCCAATTCCGCACCTTTACCCAAACGGGCTGGAAGGTAAGCCAAGACGCCGAAGGCCGCACCGTGATTGACCAAGGCGAGTACAGCTTAGGGAGCGTCCCGGTGGTGCGGCTGCATATCGCCAAGCCGCTTAACCCCACGGACAGCTACAGCGACACCTGGGCGTATGATTTGGCGGTGTTGAATTGGGAGTTATACAACTTGCGCTCTGAGCTGAGGGATTTGGAGCGTAGCCAAACCTTTGCCATTCTGGCCATGCCTTGTGTGGACGACGCCGAGCGCGAACGCCTGAAGGATTTGACCATCGGTACCGATAACGGCCTGACCTATAACCCCACCGGGGGCGGCAAGCCGGATTACATCGCCCCGCCCTCAGAGCCTACCGCCCATTATATGGAGCGGATAAAGGCAGTGGTGGCCGATATTTACCGGGTCGCCAATTTAGAGTTTGTCGGCGGCGTGCAGCAGTCGGGCGTGGCGACGGCGTTTCATTTTCAGGAGTGCAATTCCTCGCTGAGGACGGCGGCTGAAAATGCGGAAACGGCGGAGACGGAGATTAACGCCCTAGTTAATGCTTGGATGGGCCATGCCAGCACTACGGACAACATCAGCTACGCCAATGATTTCAACCTGACCGACTTGGCGCAGGCGGTTGCCGTTGCAATAGATTCTTTATCTATGGGCATGGGGCCTGAGTTTGACAGGGCCATGAAAAAACGCACGGCCAAGGTGTTGCTGGGCAATGACGTGTCGGCGCAAACCATGGCCGCGATTGATGATGAGATTGACGCGCTGGGGGATGTTTATGGGGATCGTGTGCAGCAGCAGGGGGGGGTATAAATGTCACCGATATTAAATGATGCGCTTGAAATTATCGGCGGTTTAGGTTTGGTTGCCAGTTTGGGGTATTTGGGCGTTTTATTGATTTTGACTCTTCGGTTTGGGGTCCGGGCCGCCTTGGATATAACAATCCAACCCGTAAGACGCATATGGTGGCGCTCATGGCCGGACTGGGTTATGCCTCATCGGGGGCGGCAAGCAGTATTGCGGCGCCGCCCAAATCATCGCCGGATACAGGCACCGTGTTAGGCGATGCCGGCAAGTCGTCTGAATCTATCGGCAATGTCGTGAAGACGCTGGAAGACATCCATGCCAGCGAATATGCCGAATTGCGCGGTATCAATAATGGGATTGGCGATTTGCAAGCGGCTTTGCAGGGCACTATCACCACGTTGTTCCAGGCGGGTGGGTTAGATACATCAAATACTGGGATGAATATCGGAAGGACACCTAAATTGGATGTAGGCGATCTGTTTAGTGTCACGGGTATTGCGAGTCTATTTGAGCCGCAAAACTTTACATCATTGCTGGATGCGGTGTCCGGCATTGCGTTTATTAATGGGCTTTTTTCAGGCGGCTATAGGGATGTGGTGGGCCGCGGTATACAAACCCCCGCGCAAAATGTTGGCAATGGGATGATGGGCGGCTTTGATGCCCAACAATACAACGTGGTTAAGACCCGCCAGTGGGATTTATTAAGTGATTCAACAAGTTATCAAACCGTATTCA
>NZ_JAQTZU010000008.1 GCF_028687615.1 Methylovulum sp. | reverse complement strand
TACAACTTCAACCTGAAACTCAGGGCTGTTGGACGTAAGACCCCTTTTGATGCCGTCCTAAAATGGTATGATGAAAAACCAGATATTTTTATTATTAATCCTAACCATTTAAATGCGGGACTAAACAGTTAACTTGTTAAATTTGCTTTAATTGTCAAAATATCCTCTCTCGCTTGTTTTAAACTAAGATTTTTATTTATGTCCCTATAGCATTTTAATGCCAATAAATACTCATTGCGTATTAATAACTTTTTTACATTTTCAAGACATTCTTTACCTTTTAATGGATAAATTCCTAAAAAACGAAGCCAAGCAATTCTTACTATAAAAAAAATGCTTCCTAAAAAAATAATCAATAAAATAAAAATAATAATTAAGTTCATGTAAAAATTAATGTGGGATAGATAGAATTAATTATGTCCATGCTTTTATAAACTTTTTGAGGCCAAGCATAAGCGCATGGGGTCAACGCGGTAAGGCGCAATCCGTAGGGGGCAATAGGCGATAGCCGTATTGCACCGCATGTTGGATTTCAATCATCCGGCGCATTACGCTATCGCTAATGCGCCCTACGCGCTGAAACGTTTTTTCGTTGTATTGCATAACTTATCCTCCAACATGATCTTTGCATAAAATTAAAAACCACTGCGGCTCAATGCGCCGCAGCAAACATTCGCCAGAGGCCCAATCTTCCGGCCAATCCTGATCTAGTTGGGGCAACACCCGCCAAGGCCGATATTTTCCACTGGCAAACTGCATAGCTCCCAAAAGAACCCCATGCTCAATACGCGGTGCGGGCAGGGGGAAATACACATACCCTTTCAGCCGGTTGACCCAAGGCCATTCTTTTCCTGCTCCTGCGATGTACATGGTGCTATCAACCAAAAACTTATAAGCCCATTCACGGTTATTGGCAGACAAAATTGAAGGTGATGAATCATAAACATTTGGTGGCCAAATTATCATCTTATAGACAGCATAAATCCCATGACGAGTTTTCCATTCTAAATTACTGTAGTCACTTGAATAAGAACCACGAGATAATGCCCGCTCCTTTATTGCCTCTAACTCATTATTGTAAGCATAGAAACGCTTGATCATTTCTTCATCGGTAGGCAATTTTTTGAAGTTATGAGCCGGATGGTAATTAGCCCAGGTATCCCAACATCTGGAAAAATATTCAAACCCCTTACACGCACCTTCGGGATCGAGATTTCGAACTTGCCAATAAGCCGAAAACACAATCAAAATCGCCAGCCATTTTAATAATCTAAAAATAGTCTTCATGTCAGCCCCCTTAGCAGGTAAGGCGCAATTGCGTATTGCGCCGAACACACCGCATGGGGTCAGGTCTTGCATTATCATATTCAAAACACCTGTGTGTTATTTTGCAAGACCTGACCCCATATTCTGTTGTATTCTGTTGTGGTGAAGAGGTAGTTGCTGGAGTAACGCTGGAATCGGCCTGCGGCTTTGTTGCAAAGCCTAAAGTTGTGGCACTGACTCGATCTTGAATATCTTTCCAATGTGGCAATAGCCCGATGCGATAATGGACATCGAGCATAATGTTTTTTGCTTTTGGCAACAAAAACTGTTGGTTACAGGGGGCGGCATGGTGATTGGCGTTGCTGCATTCAATATAAGTGTCAACTTCACCACGCCTATTGCGGTGATAGTAGATATTTTTGTCGCCAATATCGTGATCGTGGGAAGATTTTTCATAGCCATAAACCTCGTAAATACCCAAGTCGTATAAAGTTTCAGATACCGCACGGTAGCCGTGTTTGTCTTTCAGTTGTTCAATAGGAGTGACACCATCGTTCATTTTCGGCCATTTGGTCGTGATTGTTCCTTCCAAGATGCGCGTCAAAGACCCTGCATCGTGTGGTACATAATCATCCGCTCCAACATCCAACCACATCGTGTTATAGATATTGATTTTACGCCGTTGCTCTGGTGTTTCGTCATGTACCAAGGCCATATCCGGGTAACGCACTTCAAAACCAAAACTGCGGAATTTCGATTGCAAGGTCCGCACGGGTGGCGGGCCTTTCCGTGGGGTCAAAAAATGCGGGTCGTCCTGGTATTCGACAAAGCGGGCGATGCCGGGCGGGATGGCAATGGGGATGCCGCCCAAGTCGCCTACGGTGGGTTTATGGGGCAGGTCGTTGTAAGTCATTGCCTTGCCCATCCGGTAGAAAGGCTCAAAGGCCTGATACCAGATAAAAGCCGTACCGCCTACGAGCAGCAGCGTTAAGATGAGGAGAAACCAAGCAATTCGTTTTAGCCAGCGCATGGGGGCATCTATCCTGTGAACATTAACCCAAAAGTATAGGTGACAACTAACATCTTTTCTAATGAGTCAAATTGTTGCATCCGGCACTTATGGGGTCACGACTGGGGTCACTCGGAAGAAAGGGGTCAGGAAGAAAACCAGGTAGCATTTGTAATTTGCCTGATTGCCAAATTCGTTAAAATGGCGTAACTCTGAAAGTAATTTAACACCCTCATGCCCGAATTCTTTTTTGCCTACGGTACATTACGCAACGGCATAAATTCCCCAATGTCAGCATTTCTGGCAAACAATACGGTTTATTTGTCGCAAGCGTTTATGCGGGGGCAATTGGTTGACGTGGGCCAATACCCTGGAGCGATAGAATCCATCGTAGCGGACGATAAAGTGTGGGGTGAGGTTTACCAAATCCTCAACGCCGGGACTTTATTTGCCAAGCTGGATGATTACGAGGAATGTTCGGCACGGTTTGCCAAGCCGCATGAGTATGTGCGTAAGGCCGTGCCTGTTTATCTGGACAACGGTAAGGTGTTGATGGCTTGGTGCTATATTTACAATTTTAATACTGACGGACTCAAGCGTATTGAGTCAGGCGACTATCGGGACATTATTTAACTTGGAAACTGGTCAGTGCCTCATCGGCTTCCAAATCAATGATGTCAACTTGATCGACACGGGCGGTAATAGGGCCTTTGTGGCACCATTTGATGAATTGTTCTATCACGGGATGCTCGGCTTCGGCGATGATTTCAACCCGTCCATCAGCTAGGTTCCTGACACTGCCGTGGATGCCGAAATGTTTGGCTTTGTTTTGGGTGAAGACGCGAAAATACACGCCCTGGACGCGCCCTGACACCAGAATTTTTACTCTACGCATGGCTTGACAATCCTCCAGCAATAATGGATTTTGGGATGGCGGGCAAAATCTTCGGGGATGGTGTCCGCGCTTATGTCATCTATTGTCAAACCGGACAAAGCTTCGGTGTCGAGCTTGAACCGCTTGAAATTGGTCGAAAAATACAACACGCCTTGCGGGAAGAGCAGCTTAAGCGCGTTGTTTATCAGCGTTACATGGTCGATTTGAATATCAAACACATCATCCATGCGTTTGGAATTGGAAAACGTCGGCGGATCTAAAAAAATCAAATCATACTGCCGGGGCACCGGCTGTTTGGCTTCGTGCGCCAGCCAGTCCAAACAGTCGGCCTGGATGAATTCATGCCCGCCTGTCGTTTTGTTTAGGGCCAGGTTGTTTTTTGCCCAATTGATATAGGTGTTGGACATATCGACGGTGGTGGTCGCTTTCGCGCCGCCCACGGCGGCATGGACCGTCGCGCTGCCGGTGTAAGCAAACAGGTTGAGGAAACGTTTGTCTTTGGCTTGTTGTTGGATCAGCAGACGCACGGGGCGATGGTCTAAAAAGAGTCCGGTATCCAGATAATCGGCAAAATTGACCAGTAATTTACAGCCGCCCTCTTCCACTTCATAAAATCGCGCGGTATCGGCGAATTTTTCGTATTGGTCGGCGCTGCGTTGTTTGCGGCGGATTTTTAAAAAGACATTTTCACGCGGCACGTCCAACACTTTGGGGATTTCAGCTAGCAATCCCGCCAGGCGTTGATCGGCTTTGAGGCGGTCTATGGTTTTGGGCGGTTCGTATTCCTGCACATTGACCCAGGTTTGTTCGCCTTGGTAAATATCCACCGCCGCCGCGTATTCCGGCAAATCGGCATCGTAAACGCGGTAGCAGGTGATGTGGTTTTGCTTTGCCCATTTCGCCAATTTTTTGAGGTTTTTTTTCAGGCGGTTGGCAAACATTTGCGCATCGCTGCCGCTTTGCTCTTCTTGGCTGCTGGCAGTGACTTGCGCCAGCCTTTCTTCTTGATTTTGGGCTTTGGGGATAAAAAACGCGCGTTCTTCAATGGTCATGCGCAATAATTTACATTCGAGTGCGCCGTTAAACAGGGTGATCGGTTTTTGTGAGCGTATGCCCAAGCGGAAACCCAGTTCCGGGTCGCTGATAATCATCGCCGCTTGCCAACCCAAAAACTGGCTTTTTAAGGTTTCCCCAAGCGTTGTGTACAATTCGGCGGTGGCCTGTTCGTCGCCCAAACGCTCGCCATAAGGGGGATTGCAAATCAACAAACCGGGTTGCCAGCTTTCCGCTGGTGCGGCTTCGGCAATATCACGGCGTTCAACATGGATTTTATTTTGCAGCCCGGCGTTGGCGATGTGTTTTAAGGCGATGTTGACTGTGTGGCGGTCTTGGTCAAACCCGACAATGACGGGCAATTTTGTAAGACCGACATATTTGCGTTTCTCGGCTTCGGCACATAGTTTTTTCCAGCATTGGGCATCATGTTTTTTCCAGCCGTTAAAACCAAAATAATCACGCAACAATCCCGGCGCGTGATCGGCGGCAATTATCGCCGCTTCCAACAATAGTGTCCCCGAACCACACATCGGGTCAACCAAGGTACCGTGTTGTGCGGCAATTTTCGGCCAGCCACTGCGTAACAACAACGCGGCGGCAAGGTTTTCCTTGATCGGGGCTTTAATGGTGACATCGCGGTACCCGCGCCGATGCAGGCTTTCACCGGACAAATCCAGGCTTAAACGCGCGGTCTCGCCTTGCAAATAAATGTTGATGCGGATATTCGGCTGTTCGGTGTCGATAGTGGGCCGGGTGTTAAATTTTGCCCGCATTTGATCGACTATCGCGTCTTTGACTTTTAAGGCGCCAAAATGCGTGTGGTTAATCACTTCTGAATTTTTCGCGCTGAAAGTCACCGCGAAACTACCTTCGGGGTTGAGGTGCTCAGACCAGTTGATTTTTTGCACGCCATCATACAAATCCTGCTGGCTTTTGACGGTGAAGGTGCTTAACACCAACAAAATGCGGTTGGCAACCCGCGACCACAAACAAGCGCGGTAAGCCATTTCCAAATCGCCCTCAAACGCGGCCCCCGCCATCGTGGCCTTGATATTTTGGATGCCCAAGGATTTGAGTTCGTCCACCAGAATATCTTCCAGGGCTTTGGGGGTCGTCGCAAATAGTTGGTAAGTGGGCATGATCAATAAGGAGGGGAAGGATTTTCACTTACCGGACTGTTGCAATGCACAGCCGATAAGTGATTAGTATGGAACTACCGCTAAGTTCTGGACGATGCCACCAGTTAAGCGGACCGCATCGTTGCAGAGGGAATAGTAAATTATCTTTATTGGTTGGCCCCGCTCAATTCTAGGAGCCATGACTTGCGTCTAATGATTTTATTGTATTTTCAATAACTCAACATCAAAAATCAGTGCTTCATTGGATTCTATCGCACCACCGCCAGTTTCACCATAAGCGAGTTCGGAAGGGATGTAAAAACGGTATTTCGCGCCTTCTTTCATTAATTGCAAGCCTTCAGTCCAACCCGTAATTAGCGCATTGACAGGAAAACTAGCGGGTTCGCCACGGGAATATGAACTGTCAAATTCTTGCCCGTCAATCTTGGTGCCTTTGTAATTTACCAATACGGTATCCGTGGCTATCGGTGATTTTCCCTTTCCTGATGTTAATATTTCATATTGCAGGCCGCTTTTAGTCGTTACAATGTTATCTTTTTTAGCGTTGGCGGCAAGAAAAGCGACACCGGCAGCTTTGTTTTCTTGAGGTGTTTTGGCGTTCACTACGGAAAATAAGGTAATGCCTACAAAAATTGCCGTAACCATTGCCAGAATTTGCGTTTGATTTTTTCTCATGATTTCCTCTCTCATCAAAGTAAAAGAGGCTAGTTTATCAAAAAATCACTGATTGCTTGCTGTCATTTTGCATTCGCTTAACTGCTTTTGAAAATATCTGGCGCGGAGGGCGACCTTATCGGCCACCCGCCTAAGCCATACGGAACGTACATGCGTTTTTTGCTGGAAGCCACGATGGCCTTCATGGTAGGCCAGATATAAATTTTTGGCATCATTGGCGACGATGCCCAGTTTGGCGTGGCTGATATGGCAATACCAACCGATAAAGTCGGCGGCATCGGCAAAATCGTCACGGTCAGACCACCAACTGCCGGCCTTGTGCAAATAAACGTCCCACGTTTCATCTTTAGCTTGGGCGTATCCATAAGCACTGCTAGGGCGGAACCAGGGGACGATGCCCAGCAACCAAGTGCGGGGCGGCTTGGCATCGGCAACAAAGCGGGATTCCTGGTGCATAATTGCCATGATGACGGCTACCGGTATCCCCCATTTTTGGGCTGCTTTCTGGGCATCTGGATACCACCCGTCTTGCTCGACAAAAACGGCGCAGAGGTTATCACGGTTACTGGGCGGCAAGCTTGCACAACTTGCCAAGGCCAAACAAACCACCAAACAGATCAATGGAACAGCCAAGCGGGGCTTCACTAACATAAAAAATTCAACTAAACCATTTGAAAAAAGCTATTTTTAACACAACAGGATCTCACTAACTTTAAAAGAAGGTCAATATGAACAGTCCAACCCATCGCGCTTACCGAAAAAAAATCAACACACAAGGATGGATGTTCCTTGGCGGTGAAGTCCAGAAAATAACCGCTAAAAATATTTCCGTCACCGGAGTGCTGGTGCAATTAGAAAACAAAAACATGGCTTATGCCGGTAAACGTATCCTACAAAATTTGGCGGCGGCAAAATCGATTGATTTTTTATTTCCAAAACTGCGCCTGTCGGGTGAAGCTAAAGTGGTCAGGGTCGAATCTGCATCCAACGATCAAATAATGCTGGCAATGCAATTTAACCATCTCGCCAATAACATTGACCGTCCTGTTTTTAAACGCAAAAGCTACCGCAAAGAAATAGCCGTTCCTGGGCGGATTTTGCTCAACGGCGATTACCATAAATTTGTTTCGGTGAACATGTCATCGGGCGGGTTTATGCTTTGTCTGCCGGAAACGATAAGCATAGATAACAACCATGTCACCCACTTTGAGTTCGAGGGCTTAAAGCTGAAAGGCTTCGCTAAGATTATTTGGATAGCCAATCCTGAAGACACCCAAACGTTAATGGGCTTACAGTATGTCAAACCGCATAAAACGAAGGACAATGGCGGCAAAACCGAGGGCAAACTGCATTAAGCAGACGCTTAGCGCCAGGGCGTTTTCCGGTATGTAAACGATGCTTGGACAATATGCTAAAATTTCGTCCCGCCAGCTTACCGGATCAAGGCCAGGAGACTTCCCTCGCGGCGGCGGGATAAGCTGGTTCGAAGCCATATTTTCCAGTTCCCGTTTTCGATGCTGAAAACGGATTGAAACCACCTCACACCATAAAACTCTTATGAATAAACCAAAAAAAGTCGCAATTCTTACCGCAGGTGGTTTAGCCCCCTGCCTGAGTTCAGCCATCGGCAGCCTGATTGAACGTTATACCGAAATTGACCCCAGTATTGAAATTATTTGCTACCGTAGTGGTTACAAAGGCCTGTTGCTTGGCGACTCCTACGAAGTCACCCCGGAAATTCGCGCCAAAGCCGGTCTCTTGCACCGTTTCGGCGGCTCACCCATTGGCAACAGCCGCGTTAAATTGACCAACGTTGCCGACTGCGTCAAACGTGGCCTGGTCAAGGAAGGCGAAGACCCACAAAAAGTTGCCGCAGATCAACTGATTAAAGACGGCGTTGATATTCTGCATACCATCGGCGGCGATGACACCAATACGGCGGCGGCTGATTTGGCGGCGTTCCTCGCCAGAAACAACTACGGACTGACCGTTATCGGCCTGCCCAAAACAGTCGATAACGACGTTTATCCGATCAAACAATCACTGGGCGCATGGACGGCTGCTGAACAAGGTGCGCGTTATTTTGCCAACGTGGTTGCCGAAAACAACTCCAACCCGCGCATGTTGATCGTCCATGAGGTCATGGGCCGCAACTGCGGATGGTTGACTGCCGCAACCGCACTGGAATACCGTAAACTGCTTGACCGCAACGAGTGGTTGCCAGAACTGGGCCTATCGCGCGAATCCTACGAAGTCCACGCCGTGTTCGTCCCCGAAATGGCAATCGACCTCGCCGCCGAAGCCGGACGTCTGCGAGCGGTGATGGATACCGTTGATTGCGTCAACATCTTCGTTTCCGAAGGTGCAGGCGTGGATGCCATCGTTGCCGAAATGCAGGCCAAAGGCCAAGATGTCCCCCGCGATGCTTTCGGCCACATCAAACTGGATGCGATCAATCCCGGCAAATGGTTCGGCGAACAATTCGCTACGATGATCGGTGCAGAAAAAACTTTAGTGCAAAAATCCGGTTATTTTGCCCGTGCTTCAGCGGCAAATATCGAAGACGTGCGCCTAATCAAATCTTGCGCGGACTTGGCGGTGGAATGTGCATTGCGCCGCGAATCCGGTGTGATGGGCCATGACGAAGACCAAAATGGCGTGTTACGGGCGATTGAATTCCCACGCATCAAGGGCGGCAAACCTTTCAATATTGATACGGATTGGTTCGGGCAAACCCTAAGCGACATCGGGCAAGCGAAGGGCAGCAAAGTCGACGTTAGCCACTAACAAGCATCCATAGCAAAGCGGCAAATTCCGCAACATTTTGCACTTCACACCAAACCCCGAAGGTTGTTAAAACCTTCGGGGTTTTTTGTATGGCAAATTCAATATTTCATTCCCACCGACAATTCCCCCTCCCCCCGTCGAAAATCTCCTCAGCATCACTCTATCATTAGAGACCGCAAATATAAGCAATCTCTAATTAAACTATGTTAAATCACCTAATTTTAAAATTCACAGCCTATTAACATAATGATTAATAATAAAATATTTTCCACCTATTATTTTTCCGGCATAAAACCATGCAAATACTACGTTATTTTTATCAAAGATCGTGTCATATCACCCACTCCATAATTAAACTATGTTAAATAACATAGCACTGGATACAATTGAACATTAATATTATGATTTAATTGAATATTTTTTGTGGCATATATCATGCTAACACATAAGTGTGGGTTCTCTACATACATTGGCTGGATATTTCGGATAACAGCAAATCTAGTCAAACACTAGTACAAAACCCTCGCTGGTTGACTTTATCAATTCAAGCAATCAGGACTATAAAACACTGCGGCATTTTGTTCGTTAGCGACGACTTGGCAACAGGTTTGATTAATCTCTTTTAAATTACCCAATTATTTGATTACACAAAGGAAAAATCGATGAAATCCAATTTTAAATTGTTAGCCAAATTAACTTTATTAACAACAGCGGGTTTGTTTACGGCCTCCAGTTTTGCTGCAACCCAACCGGCTGAAATTACTAATTTTAATGCTAGAAGAACACATGATGTGTTCACAGTGAAAAGCAAAGGCTGGAGCGACCCTGCTTTCGGCGACATGGGTTGGACACATTTCTCCGACTGGGGTAGCTTTACAGCCAAAAGACACCAAAAGGTAACAATCAAATTAGTATCCGAAACGGTAGGCATACACCCAGGGGTTACGGTTTGGTTTCGTGGCGCAGATGACACGGCACCCGACAGCTATGTAGTCGATCATTTTTATCCACAGTACGCCAATTTTACTAAATTCGGTGCGGTTGATGAGACTACCGGTGAAAGCCTAGGCAATATCGTGATGCGTGTTGTCGCTTATGGTTATGACCAAGACGGTAACACCAAAGTCGTTAGACGCTTTAAAGGCATAAAAGACAACGTACCTGGCCAATTGGAATTGACTTTTACAGCACCCGCAAGAGGCCAGTATCAATTTGTAGTGGGTGGCATCAATCCTGATGCAGGTGTTGACAACACGCCTAAATACAATATTGACACGACAGTGACCAAGGTTATTGCTCCGTAAACCTAATTGCGGTCTTATTTATACGGCGTTGCCTTTGTAGGTCTTTAAATCTACAAAGGCAACCACGCCATAGATTATTTGCAGTGCAAAGCCACCGCCCTGATTACAATTCATCGTGTTGAGTCAATCAGCCCATAGACATAACAAAATAACCCGCAGGTCATTTTTATGAACACACATCACCGTGTCGGCACCGTATTTGCCAAACGGGCCCACACTATTTTTTTGCCCGGCATCGCCTTGTTGCTGGGAATATCGCTCAGCGGTGAGCTTGCCGCGCACGGTAACACCCCTCCTTCGCTAACAGGCGTTGAAATGCCGCCCACGCCCGGATTACTTGACGGAACGGATCCTATCGTTATCAACAAAACCACCGCCATCCAACTAGGCAAAGCATTATTTTGGGACACGCATGTTGGCAGTGATGGCATGGCCTGCGCGTCATGCCATTTTCATGCGGGTGTTGACGGACGCTTTAAAAACCAGCTTGCAACTGGAAAACTGCACAGAGGCGCTACGACACGCCTAAGCTTTGAAGCAACCGCATCAGGTGGAAGTGGCGGGCCAAATTACACGTTAAAACGTGGTGATTTTCCTCTTCATCAACTTGCCGATCCGCGTGATAAAGATTCCGCCGTGGTATTCACCACCGATGACATCGTTTCGTCAGCGGGTGTATTCCTGGCACGTTTTAACGGTCTAGGCCAAGGCAATACTGGTCTTGACGAATGTATATCCAAGACCGATGACATTTTTCATTTGGGCACGTTAAATACCCGCCAAGTGCAGGCGCGCCAAGCTCCCAGTGTCATTAACGCCGGCTTTAATTTCCGTAATTTTTGGGATGGACGGGCGAACAATATTTTTAACGGGGTTTCACCTTTTGGCCTGCGTGACCCTGATGCAGGCATCTGGGTTGTGCAAGCCGATGGCACGGTAAGCAAACAAGCCATCCAGTTGGAAAATGCGTCGCTCGCCTCCCAAGCCGTGGCTCCAGCGGTCAACAACTCCGAAATGTCCTGCAAGCAACGCGCCTTCCCTGACATAGCACGTAAATTGTTAAGCAGCCGCCCATTATTGGCACAAGAAATCCATCCTGAAGACAGTGTGCTGGCAGGACTGCGTGATGTGTCGGGCAAAGGTCTGGACACCTCATACGAAGCTTTGGTAAAAGCAAGCTTTGCACCGCGTTACTGGTCAGGTGCAGGTGAATTTGGCCAGCCCGCTGACAAAAAAGCCGCGCCTTATAATCAAATGGAAGCCAATTTTTCATTGTTTTTTGGTTTGGCATTACAGCTTTATCAACAAACCCTGATTTCTGACCAGACCCCTTTTGACACCCCACGTTTGCCTGGAAAAATCCCGCAGATGCCGGAAGGCCTTAATAAACAGCAAAAACGGGGCTTGGTACTTTTTCTAAATGCCCATTGTGCCATCTGCCATTCCGGCCCGACCTTGTCCGCCGCCGCCCACCCGCTCATTAATTTCATCACCCCACATTCAGGCGTCAAATCAGCGGCAGATGCTTTTTCCTCGCTACGGCTAGTCAACCGCAAGACCTTGAATGGTTCGTTTACGGGTCATGGAACGGTCAATGGCATGCTTGACGAAGGTTTTTTTAACACCAGTGTCACCCCCACTAACAATGATCCAGGCGTAGGAGGTAAAGATCCTTACGGTAATCCACTGTCTTTTAGCCAACAATATTTTAATCAGTTGCTCAACGGAACGCCTATGGTAGATCCCGTGGCGGTCAATTCCTGCGATCTGGACAACCCCTTTACCCAGGACTATCTTGACAGAGAATTGATCGACGACCCTTATATTGTCGGCAACTGTGGCACTCGTGGGATTTATGCAAAAATCCCTAGCGTTCCGGTGTTGCAGGCAGAATTGAAAAAATTACAACAAGGCCGGGCATTGCTCGCCATCAAAGGCGCGTTTAAAGCCCCGTCCTTACGCAATGTTGAGTTGACCGGGCCTTATATGCACAACGGTAGTTTGTTGACACTGGATCAAGTCGTAGATTTTTATTTCCGTGGCGGCAACTTTAAAAACTCCCACCATTTTGCCACTTTGGTATTCCAACAACCCATTTCGGACTCGGAAAAAGCCGATCTGGTCGCGTTTTTAAAGTCATTGACCGACGAACGTGTCCGTTGGGAACGCGCACCTTTTGACCATCCGCAAATTGTCATTCCACATGGTCACAAAGAAAGTGCCAATCTCCAACATCCAGAACTGGCGGCTGATTTGTTCCTAAAAGTACCCGCCGTCGGCAAAAATGGTCGTGATGCCGCCTTAGGGCCATTGAAACCTTTCGACAGCTTTTTAAGGAATTAGAAAAGACTAAATAAGTTTAGCATTAGCTTAAGAAACTAAAAAAGCCGCCCTATCATTATTGATGGGGCGGCTTTTTTTATGGGGAATAATTCAAAGGAAATGGTCTTTAGGCTGGCAAGGCATCGCTATCGATGTAAATATCCAACGTGTTTTCTGGTTGGATGGTCGCAATTGGCAAGTTTTCGCCTGCCCGCCACGCTTTCACAATCTCCCGCTTGTTCACGCCTGTAATCAGGAACAGCAATTCATGGGTGTTGCTTAAGGCTTTCGCGCTGATTGAAACCCGTTTGGGTGGCGGTTTGGGGGAGTTGTAGACCGCATGCACCAATTCATCTTCGTTATGGACATGCCCTGGGAACAAACTGGCGGTATGCCCGTCTTCCCCCATGCCCAGCAACACCATGTCGAACGGCATGGCGGCGGCGACAATCGGGCGGTAATGTCCGGCGGCGTGTTCACCGCCCAATTCGGCTTGCATGGTGAAGATTTGTGCGTCTGGAATCGGCACATGATCCAGCAAGGTGGTTTTGGCAATCATACTATTGCGTTCGGCGTCATCGGCAGGCAAGCAACGTTCGTCACCGTAATAAATCACCCAGTTAGCCCAGTCGGCATCGGTTTTTGCCAACAGCCGGTAGATTTTTTCAGGGGTTGTGCCACCTGCCAAAACCAATTTGAATTGGCCACGTTCAGCGATGGCTTGTTGGGCGGACTTTAAGATATGTTGGCTGGCAACGGCGGCAACGTCATCTGCGCTTGCCAAAGTGTGCCAACGGCTATTTTCTTGCATTTATTTACACTCCGGTGTTAATGAACTACGCCAGGATTGGCTTTCTTTATCAAATAATCGGCTATCTTCGGGACCCCAAGAGCCAGCGGGATAGGTGGCGACATAATCACGCTCAATCGCCCAGGTTTGCAAAATCGGATCGACAATCCGCCAGGCATATTCCACTTCGTCAAAACGCAGGAACAGGGAACGGTCACCTTTCAGCACGTCCAACAACAAGTCTTCATAAGCATCAATGGCTTTTTCGTCGTCATTGCGGAAACTGGCATCAAGGCTGCTGGTGCGGGTGCTCATTTCCAGGCCCGGTTCTTTGACGGTCATTTCTATGCGGATACATTCTTCCGGTTGTATGCCGAGCAACACCCAGTTCGGGTTCATGCAATGCACGTCCGTGCCCCGGAAAAATTGCAACGGCGGATGGCGAAAGCAGATGGAGATGGTCGATTGCGCTTTTGCCATGCGTTTGCCGGTGCGCATGTAGAACGGCACCCCGCGCCACCGCCAATTGTCGATGTACAACTTCATCGAAGCATAAGTTTCGGTGGTGCTGTCCGGCGGAATATTGGCCTCGTCCAAATAACTGTTGACTTTTTCGCCGTTAATCATGCCTTTGGCGTATTGCCCACGAAAGGCTTGGGCGTGGACGGCTTCTTTCGGAATCGGGCGTATGGATTTGAGGACTTTGACTTTTTCATCGCGCAAGGACTCGGCATCCATCGACACGGGCGGTTCCATCGTCACCAAGGTCAGCAATTGCAGCAAATGGCTTTGCAACATATCGCGCAAAGCCCCGGCGCTGTTGTAATAATCGCCCCGGCTGTCAATGCCTATGCTTTCGGAATGGGTGATCTGGATATGGTCGATGTAATTGCGGTTCCATAACGGTTCCAACATCACATTGGCGAAACGGAACACCAGCACGTTTTGCACCATGCCTTTACCCAGATAATGGTCGATGCGGTAGATTTGCTCTTCGGTCAGATAGTGGCTAATGCGTTTTTGCAACGCTTCCGCGCTATCAAGATCATAACCAAACGGCTTCTCGATAATCACCCGCCGCCAGCCACTTTCTTCATCAAACAGATGGTTGGCGCTTAACATGCCCAGCACCGGACCGAAATCGGCGGGACTAATGGACAAATAAAAGGCGATATTTTGGGAAAACTCTTTTCGTTCCAGTGTCGCCGCCAAGCCCGTGTAGCATTCTGCCTCGCCAATATCGCCCTGGTGATAATACAGCCGGTCACTAAAGCGTTGGAAGACCGTCTCGTCAAAGTCTTCCTTGGCTTTTGCCACGACCATGTCCCTCACTTCTGCAAGCCATTTGGGCTGATCCCAGGGACGGCGGCCTATCGCCAAAATCCGTGTGCCTTCCGGCAAACGGCTTGCAGCATCAAGATGATATAGCGCGGGCATCAGTTTGATGCGGGACAGGTTGCCGGTCGCTCCAAATATAACGTACGTGCAGGGTTCAGCTTTCATAGAATTTTTAGTGCCGATAGGGTTAAGATAAATGATTCACGCACATCAAAAACGAGCGATCTTCATAAAAGGCTTATTAATTTTTACTTTGGGCAACCAGGCTACGAATAATATTTACGGTATGCTCTGATTTAAAAACATCTTCCAAGTATTGTTTAAATTCCTGTTCATTTTTTAAATTATTGTCGTCCCAAAAATCCGCATCAGAGTCAGAAAAGCATACCGGGTATAAATCAATGGGTTGGATTATTTTAAGAAGCGTATATTCATATCCATTTAAAGCAGGAGCTTTGAGCGTGAATCGGATATGCAAACGTCCTTTGTTATCAGGATACGCTTCCACTTCCGCTTCAATAATATTTGATGTCTTTGCTCCCAATTTTGCAGCCTGTTCCCTTAGAATAAGTAAAGGTGGTTTTTGGGAAGGCTCACCTGTTAAATCAGGCCATAAATCATCACTTGAATCTGTCATTATGATTCTCCAACTATTAACAATTTAACTGGAAGAGGATAGGTAGGTGATCAGAAATATTCTTATCAGGAATGCCATTTCTAGTTAACAGCGAACAATCGCCCACACTATCAATCAGTTTTAAGTTCTCATTTTGAAACATTGGCAACACATCAGGCCTGAGCAACACTTGATCAAACAAGTGCCAAAAATAACTGACTTGCTCGCTTTTGTGGTAATAATGACTGCCAGATGGTCTATTTGACGTATCACCCAATAAGCTCCACATAGGATTGTAAAAAAATGGATAACTCCGTCCATTCACAATCCGTGTTTTTTTCTCGGCAATACGTCTTGCCATTGTGGCATGAAGCCCATTCGCCGCAATTAACCCCGTTTCAAAAGGGTTCATATTCAAATCACCCACCAACACCGTGCGCTGATGTCCGACCTTATATTCCATTCTGATAATATCCCTTGCTATTGCTGGCATTTCAAAAGCTTGGCTGTCATTTGATTGCCTAAGTTTGCTAGGAAGATGAACAACCACCAACAGTAAATCAGCACCATTTGGCGGTTTCAAATGCCGGATGCTGATATGCGTAGATTCAAATTGTGGTTTTATTTGCCTATCTTTGAACTTTGAAAATATGGCAATCCTTTCACATAACCCTGAATTGTAATGAAAGTCGGCAACTTCAGGTGTGTTGAGTTTTGCCAGCACCTCTGCAACACCCAAAGCATTTTCAGCAAGCATCAGCACATCAACTTCAAATTCACGCACCAAACGGCAAACTATATCTAGCCGCCGCGTACGCCGTGCATTCCAAAAGAGGAAAGTTACCATGCCGCTGGTGCGTGCTTGAATCAGATTTAAACCGTATAAGTTGTCGAAGCCACTTTACCGCCCTGCCCCGTCCAATCGGTATGGAAAAACTCACCGCGTGGCTTGTCGGTGCGCTCGTAAGTGTGCGCCCCGAAATAATCGCGTTGCGCTTGCAGCAAATTAGCCGGTAAGCGGTCAGTGCGGTAACCATCGTAATAAGCCAGGGCGGAAGAAAATGCCGGAGTCGGGATGCCCGCTTCAATCCCCAAAATCACTGCTTTGCGCCAACCGGCATCGGCATTTTTGATGGCATCGACGAAGAAATCCGCCAACAGCAAATTCTTCAAATCAGGATTGATGTCGTAAGCTTGTTTGATATTGTTCAAAAACTGGCTGCGGATGATACAACCGCCGCGCCACATCAAGGCAATTTCTCCATAGTTGAGCGACAGGCCATATTCTTTAGACGCTTCGCGCATCAAGCGGAAACCTTGGGCATAAGAGATGATCTTGGCGGCATACAAGGCATCGTGGACGGCATCGACCATCGCCTGTTGGTCGCTTGAAAAAGTCAGTTTTGGGCGTTTGGGCAATATTTTTGCCGCTTTCACCCGCTCGTCTTTTTGCGCCGACAAACAGCGGGCAAACACGGATTCGCCAATCAAGGTCAGCGGAATGCCCAAATCCAAGGCGTTGATGCCCGTCCATTTGCCCGTGCCTTTTTGTCCGGCGGTATCGAGGATTTTATTGACTAAAGGCTTACCATCTTCATCTTTATAAGCAAAAATCGCGGCGGTGATTTCGATCAAATACGAACTTAATTCACCTTGGTTCCATTCGGTGAAAATATCATGCAATTCATCTGCCGATAATCCCAAACCCTCAGAAAGCAATTGATACGCTTCGCAAATCAATTGCATATCCCCGTATTCAATGCCGTTATGCACCATTTTGACATAATGCCCGGCACCGTTGTCGCCAACCCATTCACAACAAGGCTGACCATCCACTTCCGCGCTGATCGCCTGGAAAATGCCTTTCACGGTAGGCCAGGCCGCTTTATTGCCACCTGGCATGATAGACGGGCCATGCCGCGCACCTTCTTCACCACCGGACACACCGGTGCCGATGTAATAGATTTGCTTATCGCGCAAATACTGGGTGCGACGGTTGGTGTCGGTGAACAAGGAATTACCACCATCGACAATGATGTCGCCCGCCGACAGCAAAGGTATCAGTTTTTCGATGTACTGATCAACGACTTCGCCCGCTTTCACCATCAGCATCACCACCCGTGGCGATTCCAGATGATCGACAAATTCTTCCAAAGAATGCGCCCCCACCACTTGGGTGTCTTGCGCCGGGCCGGCCAGAAATTCATCGACCGTGCTGGTGGTGCGGTTAAACACCGCCACTTTAAAACCGTGGTCGTCCATATTAAGGACTAAATTTTGCCCCATAACTGCCAGGCCGATTAAACCAATATTTGCTTTCATATTTATCTTTAATGAGGATTTTGGTTAGGAAAAGCGTTTGCTTGCCGGATGATGTTATTTCATCAACAACTCGACAAGTTTTACAAACGCCGGATTAAATAAGGTCAGGCCAAAGATTGCCAACCCGATTAAGATTTTTAATAACAGGCCTTGTTGCTTCATTTCAGCGTGTAACCTGTTCATTTCTTGGTGAACTTCATCACGCAAGCCATTTATTTCAGCACGGACAAACTCCTTGGTCGCCAATTCATAACGTAGCTCGTTATACAATTCCGATTTGAGCGCGTCTTTTTTATCAACGATGTATTCGTTAGCCTTGTCTTGTATGGCGCTAATTGATGTTTCTATCGCATGGGCGAAAACCTCCGCCTTGGCACGGTCATGATTGAACGCCTCTTCCAGCAATAAAAACGCATCTCGCGGTAATAGATAAGCCATAAACTTGCTCCATAGAATGGTTAGGCGATTATATCCTGTTGCGTAGCTTATGAATAACTGATGTTACGCAGATATTTTCTACGATTTGAAAGTAATAATGATGAGTCGCTATCGCGACGATTTTTAATCGGGTTCTCGCACCCGAAGGCGAGATACTTTCTTTTGCTCCGCCAAAAGAAAGTATCCAAAGAAAAGGCGGCCCGTTGCCGCTGATGTCTTGCGCTCCTCGCATTTGTCGGGGGACGGCAAAAGGGGCTTCCTGCCCCTTTGCCGCCGTGCGGCATCCTTGCCGCACCCCTTCGGGCTATTCCCGACAAATACTGCGGTGCTCGACGCGGCAAATGGGATACAAACTACGTTACTGCGTAACGTCAGTGAATAATGGATGTTACACACGACCAATAGCCACACAAACCATCACAACCTGTGTTGCACGGCATTCCAAACCGCTTGCAAAAGCCCTTGGCATTGTTGCTCAAAAACATCGCCCAATACGAGATTCAAATCCGCATGGCCGAAAAGCCGCCGCAATTCTGGTTCGTAGGCTTGCCCGATACTGCGTTCCAACTGCTCCCTGGCGACTTCCAACGCGGTTTTTTTAGAACGTCCGTTAGTGTTTAATTGATACGCTTGGTCGATATAAGCCAAGGCTGCTTCAACAAAAAACGCATCCGGCTGTTGTTGGCCTAAACAGTAAATAGCCAGCAATCCTGACAACACTTCGGTTTGGCAATCTCCGGGCAAAAATTGCACAAACATGTCGTTGCTAAGCAGATAAGTGGTTTGTACTTGCCGTTGGTTCATCAACAAATGATGCAGCCAAGCACAGACAAAATCCTTGCCTTTCAGCGTGGCGTAACGATAAAACAAACTGCCGTTTTGATATAAATTGCCCAATTTGCCAATCACACGGTATACGCCGATGTGAATGTCCATCGGTTTGTCGTCTATCGCCACGCCCAGATTTAGGTTTTGGATAGCCGCGACAAAGCTATCCACCAATGGCTGTTGGCGGTTAAATTCCAACTCGCCCACAGCACCTGCCAGCCAACGGCCTTGCGCCTGAAGCTTCTGTACCGACAAATTCCCGCCCTGCAAACGCGCGGCTATCCATTCCTGATAAATCGTATAAGCCTCCGCTTTCCCCAAGGCGAACGGCTCGCGCTCTTCGGCATCAGCGGTAATGCCGCTCAGACGGACAGCCAATTGTTGTTGCAGAAAATAGCGTTGCGGATGGCGGAAAAATTGTAGCAATTCACTGATTTCAATGATATTTTCGCCAATACTAGGGATTGTGCCTTGCCACCAGGCAGGCAGGTTGCCGGATGCTTGCCCCCGTTCCGCAAGTTTTACCGCCGTGGCGCAATCTGCCACAGAAAAGCTGAATAAATCAGACTCACCACCAAAATACCGCGCACTGAACGGTTGCAAGGGATGTTTGATAATGACATCGGTGAGCTGGTGGCTGTCCTGCAACACATCCAGCAATTCATTAATGACCACCGAGGGCGGGATGCTGGCGTTGGTGGTGATGGATTGCCCGATGTAAGTGATGAGCAATTGTTGCCGCACCGATAAGAGAATTTCCAAAAACTGGTAACGATCATCAGCACGACGCGAGCGGTCGCCTTTGCGGTAATGTTGGCTCAGCAAATCAAAGGTGGGTGGACGGTCAATTTTGGGGAACTCGCCGTCGTTCATGCCCAATAGCGCGATGACTTTGAACGGAATCGAACGCATCGGCAACATTGAGCAAAACGTCAACTGTCCGCGCAAAAAGCCGTGCGTGGATTTGCGCTCCGCCACCGCACCTTCCAACCAACTGATGATGACTTGCAGTTCCACCGTGTCGGTATGCACCCCGTCCAAATCAGCGGACAATTCCACCAGCAATTCATTGAGTTGCTGGCGTTCTATGGCATCGGCGGCTGGCAGCAACAAGTCGGCGTAGGCATACAGGCGTTTGCTCCAATTCGCCAAGGTTTTGGCTTGCTTTAACTCTTGGCTGGCACGGAACAGCAGGTTCATAAACTCGCACAAACCGCCCAAGGCTTGCGCCGATGAGCCTTCAATATCGCGGTACGGCAACACGCCATCAATAAACGCCTCGTCATCGCCCATCGCGTAACCCATCAACAAACGTTCCAACGCCATTTGCCAGGTGTATTCACCCGCTTCCGGCAAGCCTAGTTCTTGCTTGTGTTGCGCGGATTTGCCCCAGCGGATGTTGGTATCCAACACCCAATGCTTAATCAGATCCAAATCGGTTTCCGACAAACCAAAGCCAGGATAAACAACCGCTTGCTCCAGCAAATCCAACACCGCCTGCCAACCAAAACGGCTTTGGCTAAGGCTTAAAAAATTGATGAACGCATCCAGCGCGTCATTCCCCAAACGCAAACTGCGGTCGGCTATCGCGTGTTGTATGTCGGCAAACACCGCCGCAATGAACGGCTCGTATTTTTGAATGTCGGGCGCCATGACCACGATGTCGCGCAGTTCCAAACTGGCATCATCCGCCAAAGCCTGCAACAATTCGTTTTTCAGCACTTCCACTTCCCGCAAACGCGAATGGCAGGCGTGGATGCGCAGCGACGGGTCAACGGACATTGGCACACACACTAAACTATTCGTCAAAATATCGTTTTGCAGACGTTGTAATAAAGTCACCGCTTCGGCTGGCTCAAAACTATCCAGCTCCAGTCCAAATGGGATGGCCTGATCCAATACCATCTCCTGAAACTCGCGCCCCTGCTGGCCCAAGGTCGCCAACAGCGGATGCCCGTGGAGGTTTTCATGCAGAATTTGCTGGCGGCGGCTTGCCAAATCCGCCCAAAAATCTTCGCTGGGGTTCAACAAGAAAAGATGCACATCACCATGCCGCGACAGTCCGTGCAAATATTGCAAAAACAACGGCGGCATGGTGTTGAGTCCAAACACGTTGATCCGCTCCGGCATCACACCGCTGAACTGGCCTTCCGGTGCGTCCAGCAATTTCTTGATCGCCGCCTGCCATAACAGGCCGCGATGGCGCGTCCCTGTCTGTTCCAATACTTGCAACCACAATGAACGTTGCCAGCGTTCGGCATCGCTACCGTACAATAATTGCCCGCGCTGCCACAGCTCCAACATATCCGGGCGCATCATTTGATATTGGTCAAACAACTGCGACAATTGCTGCGCCAGTTGGTAACGCTTCAAACCGTGGTTAGCCCCTGACAGATATTGCCGGACAGGTGCAAACTCATCCCCTTTGACCCGCCGCAACAAACCTTCCAACCGCCACATCATCAAATGCCGGTCAAACGCCGTATCACTCAAACGGCTATCAATTTTCCGCGCCATCTCGCTGAAAAACTTGCCCGGAAACAGGAATTGATAATTGCCCCAGACGCTAAATTTCGCCGCCAATTGCTGCGATAACCACCGCTCCATGCCCTGGCTTTGGATCAAAAACACTTCCCTGGCAAACGGCGAGCTTAACGGCATGTTGGCGACCACATGTGATAAATGCGCGACGAGGTTTTCGGTTTTGTTGGAACTGTGGAGGATGAACATGTTTTGGGGAAGGTTCTTGAGAGGGTAAGGGTTTATTCAGGATTAGAGCCAGTAAGTCGAGGGCGGGATGGGGTTTTGAAACCACCGTCCTTTAGGTTTCAAAATCGCTATAGGAACTAGAAACGTTACGGAACGGGTCGCTTAAGACGCCTACTGTTGGAACAAACCCGTTCCGGCTCGCGGAGCTACACACTTCACTGGGAGCTTAACAAATAATTCCGTTCAAACACATCCTCCCAAGAAAGTTCCGCAATGTTGGTTTCTTGGTGCATTTCATCTTCGGCTTCTACAATCGCTAAAGACAAGCAAGCACCCCACAATTGTTTAATGACCTCATTATTTAAGCTTGGCGTTTCTTCCTGAATATCGCAAATTTCGGCCCGTGCGTTTTGAATAGTCGCCACCCAACTCCGTGAATGGTAATCCGGTTGGGTTTGCCATTTGATAATATGTTTCATGAGCCGAATAAGCTGGCTTTTTAAGGCGCGTTTTTCTGAGCGGGACAACGCGTTGATTAGCTCCTTAATGCCATTATCGGCTTCTGACGAATTACCTTGCTGTAATTCATGGTGAATGGCGAGTGCCGTTTTATAGTGGGATGCCGCTGATAATTCTTGCCAGTTCATAGCATGACTCCAAGTGTTAATGTTCAAGCAGATAAGGAATGTGCATGAAATAATTTCCGCACCGGCTCGTCAGACCTGTCAGGTTTTCAAAACCTGACAGGTCTTGATCCGCGAATTTATTCCATGCACATTCCTAAGTTACACGCCGCATACCACTACAAAACACTCAGTTGACTCAAGCATAAAAAGGTCGGTGGCAATATTTTAAGGATTTGGCTAAAAATAACTTCCCGAACTGTCGTTGCCGAAACCGTAGAGACCTGGCAGGTTTCTTGTGCCCCAGAGGGTATTGAAACCTGCCAGGTCTTGGATCAGGAAGTTAATATTGGCCGAATCCTAAGCCTTGCTTCGATCTTTTGTCAGCTCAATGATTTCTTTTAAATAGGCAATTTCTTTGAGTTGTTGCTCGATAAGCAATTGCGCTTTTTGTAATTCAAATTGCGTTTCTTTTGAATCGCTGATGTTTTGCCCAAAATTACTAAACTGATTGTTATTGCCGATTAAACAAGCGACGGTTTTCTCGCCAAAATTAAACAATTCCACCAAATCCATTTCAAAAGTTTGGGCAATTTGTTCCAATCTGGATAGTTGCACATCGGTTTCACCGCGCTCGATATTGGCATAGGTATTCTTGGAAATGCCCAATTTTTCCGCCATTTCTTCCTGTGAAACCTCTTTCAACTGCCGGATAGTGCGGATTTTTTCATTAACTTTCATGGTAATACGCTCATACTGTGGAAATGACCAGTTTGGCTGGGTGGTAATAATTCTATTCTAACATCAAAATCAACACGCATCTTTTAGTTGGGATGCGTCAGAAGAATTGTTGATAACAGGGTATGTCTATCATGCCCAATTTTATTGTCATTGAATGAGGAAACGCCTATGAAAAATAACCAATCCACTGCGTTGATAGCCAGCGCAATAACAACAGCCGTGCTGGCTTTAAGCGCAACGGCTGTTTTTGCTGATTCTGCCAAAGTGTTTTTCGCTGCTAATAGCCATTATTATCAGCGGTTTGATAGCCCCGGCATTAACTGGAATGTTGCAAAACTCAACTGTGAAACGTTGAAAGGACATTTGGCAACTTTTCCTGGAGATAATACGGAAAACGAAACCCCTGAAACAACATTTGTGTATGCTAATCTTGTCGATAAATCCATTGTCGGCACAAATCAATATTACTACATCGGCGCCCAATACACACCAAGCACCCAAACTTGGGCATGGATAACTAATGAAGCATGGGGCTGGCTTCATTACAAACCCAACACCACAGGTTGGAATTATTTCGCCGTACGTTCTGATGATGGGTTTTGGTATTTCAAACCAGTCCAACCTCTTAGCCTTACTGGCAGCTCCCATGTTGAAGGTTACGTCTGCGAATGGGACGGCAACCATTTTGTAGGCAGTGCCACTGTACCCGACCTCAATGCTAACGGCGTAGATGAAATTGCTTCACTCTATCTCGACTACAAAAACAACAAACACACGGTAAAAATCCGTGACCCGCAAACCCACGCCATCATCAGCACCTTAACCTTTGCCACCAGCACCACGCCGCCGATTGGTTTGGCTGTCGTTGCGGACATGAACATCAACGGTATCCCTGAAATCGCCGTGCTGTCGCGACTCAATGTCCAGATCAAAGATGCCAAAAATAACACCAAAGTGCTGTCGTCGATCAATTTTCTGAATAACAAATACCAACCCCGCGCCCTCAGTGTCATGCCCGATGCCAACCACAACGGTTTTGACGAATTGACGGTATTGGGCGTGTTACAGAATGGTAAGTCAACTTCGGAAACGCGTGATACCAGCACCAAAGCCATTCTATTCAGCGATACGTTTTGATGGGTTTTATGGGGCCATTGATTTTTGGCACCCATAACATCCATACTTTGCGAAACCAGCACTCAGTCAGCAATGTTATTACGGGTGCGTGGGATGCTGCAAGGCTTATACTCGGTTTTTGGAGCGCGGTCATCTTGACCGCAACTGGCGGGCAGGATGCCTTTATGCCCCAGAGGGTACGCGCTCCCCTTACTAAAAACCGAAAACCTGATCGCTTAAAGTATAACTCTAAGGATTTGGTCATTATTAACTTCCCGATGATAAGGAATGTGCATGGAATAAATTCGCGGATCAAGACCTGTCAGGTTTTCAAAACCTGACAGGTCTGACGAGCCGGTGCGGAAATTATTTCATGCACATTCCCCAGACCTTTCAGGTTTTAAAAACCTGAAAGGTCTGGGGTGTGATGGCAAGCAGAAAGTTATTTTTAGCCAAATCCTAAGTTGATAACCTAAACTGGAGTCCAAAAACCCGTTTTTGGACTCCATCATTCACTGTTACCCCGCAATCCTTTCTTTTCCTCGCCCACCAACAAAATCGGCTCACCTTCCATCACCGTTTCCGTCTGGACAAACGCGCCAGAGCGGTATTCCCAAAGAAATAACACCAAATTGGCAAGGACGATGACAAAGCACAGAATTTTCATCCCCCCTCCTCAAGCACTATCGCCAAACCACACAACACCAAATCACTGTCAATCACCGCCGGAATATTCAGATGTTCGGCGATGATGCTGGCGTCGCCGCCGGTAAGTAGCAATTGGCTGGGTGCGGCGCGGGTGGCTAACACATGTTCAATCAGCCCTCTTGCCGCCAACAAGGTGCCACTATGGATGGCGGCTTCGGTGGATAGCGCGGGTTGATCAGGGTAATGCCCGGAAATGAATGGCAAGGCGTTGGTGCCTTGCGCCAGGGCTTGCTTCATCAGGGCCAGGCCGGGGCTGATATAACCGCCGCGATGTTCACCGTTGGCTTCGAGCAAATCGACGGTGATTGCCGTGCCACAATCGACCACACACACCGCCGCCGGATAATGCCGATGTGCGGCAATCAACGCCAACCAGCGGTCTACGCCGAGTTTTTCGGGCTGCTGGTAAGCATTGGTGACACCACAGGCTTGGGCTTGTGATTTGGCTTGAAAGATGGGTGCGCCAGGCCACAGTTCGGTGCTAATGCTTTCCACTAAAGTCAATAAAGGGCTTGCACTAACACAGGCAATGGCGATTTGTTTGGGTATTGGCAACGGTTGCCACTGTTGCTTAAGAGTTTCCCCATCGAGTTGGTGGTTTGCCAATGCGGCTTGATTATGTAATCGGCCGTGTCCATAAACCGCCCATTTCAGGCGGGTGTTACCCATGTCGATCAACAAGTTCATGACGATGTAGGGCTAAAACTGACTTCGCCGGAAGCAAAGGCTTGGACTTTGCCATCGGGATGTTGCAACAGAAGCAAGCCGTTTTCATCTATGCCCTGCACAATGCCCTGATAGGGCTGCCCGGCGACAAATAGCGTCGCGGCCTGGCCTTGCAGACAATCATATTGCCGCCATTCCTGGAGGTAATCTTTCATGCCGGCCATTTCAAAATCCGCCAGTAAGGCAAGCGCATGGTTAAGCAGACTGGCGGCGAGTTGGTTGCGGCTAACGACACGATTTGGCTGGATTTTACTGACATCCGTCCAGGCCTGGTTTATGCCCTGGGCGGCGGCATCCGGCAAAAACAGGTTAAGCCCTAAACCGATCACTGCGGTACAAGGCCCTTCACTTTCACCGGAGACTTCGATCAAAATACCGCCGAGTTTTTTGCCCGAGCTAATGATGTCATTAGGCCACTTCAAGCCTACCGGATGGATTTGCTGCTCTTGCAAAGCGCGGATCACGGCAACGCCCATCGCCAGGCTTAATCCAGAGGTGCTGGCATAGCCTTGCGGGAAGCGCCACAGTATTGACAGATACAAATTGCTGCCGAACGGCGATGCCCATTGCCGCCCCCGACGGCCTTTGCCGGCAGTTTGATGCTCGGCGAAACACACGGTACCGGATGGTGAATCCAATTGGGCTAGTTGGGCGAGATAGGCATTGGTGGAATCGATTTGGTCATGGATTTCCAAGCCTTGCAGAATCCGTTGCGGACTGGAATTCAATCGGCTAAAAATCTCGGTTTGGCAAAGCAATTCCAGCGGTTTTTCGAGCCGGTAGCCCTTGCCCCTAACGGCCAAATGCTGCAAACCCAAATCCGCCAATCCTGCCAATTGTTTCCACACGGCAGAACGGCTTACCCCTAAACTGTCCGCCAGCTCGGTGCCGGAATGAAACTCCCCGTCTGCCAACACCTTGAGGATGGCTTTTTGTTTGTCAGAAATCGCCACAAGACTTTATCCGCGCACTACCAACGCAATGGCAGGCGATTTTTTATTTCGATGCGGTGGTTGTCGATGGCAATATAGCCGCCACGTTTTAAATCGTTAAGAATCCGCGTGACCATTTCCCGCGAACAACCGACCATTGTTGACAATTCCTGGTGGGTCAAGGTCTCGGTAATCAACCTGCCATCTTCATTTGGCTTTGCCATGTTGGTCAACACCTTGGCTATCCTGCCGTAAATATCCAGCAACGCCAGGCTGCTGACTTGTTCGGTGGTGTTACGCATCCGTTTAATGACCGTCCTCAGCAATTCAATCGCAATATTGGGATTGTTTTGTAAGCAGGTGAACAAATAAGCACGGGGCAACAGGGCGATTTTACAATCTTCAACCGTCATCACCGTAGCAGAACGGGGTTCGTCGTCAAACAAGGACAACTCGCCAAAGGTGTCCCCTTCCTGAAGATAATCCAATAAGACTTCACGGCCTTCTTCATTGCCCATGAACACTTTAAGCTTCCCTGACAGCACGATATAAAGCAAATTGTTCGACACTTCTCCTTGACCGACCAGAATGGAACCTTTGGTGAAAAATTGCGTGTGTATCCCCAATTCCAGCTCCGCCCTGTCTTGAGGTGAAAGCGATTCAAACAACGGTACGTTTTCAAGCATGGTCAGGATTCCTATAATCAGGCTAGTAAAATTTAGGATGTGATTTATTCACATGGATTGGGTAGATATAGCACATTTTTCATTCTACAGGGGTGGTCTAATGATTTCCAGATAGAAGCACGGCGAATAAGGTATTGAAATAGCGGCTGTATTTTTGGATCACCTATTTTTAGATTAATAGAACACTAACAACAATCCGGCTTCCTTTTTTACCAAAAGCCGCCTGGAAGTCCATTTAAAACCAATCCATTAAAACCAACCCCAATGAGCAACTTATTATGAATATCAAATTGACTGGATTAAGTCTGGCACTACTTGCCCAATTCGCTCCGCCTAGCCAAGCAACAATTCATTCCCCTATCGCTTTTGTGACGCAAGTCCCCATCCCGCAGGATTTTTGCACCATCAATGCGACGTTTTGCAACCATCAGGCGGGCATCGACATTTCAGGCCGGGGCGGTGATTTATGGATACGCTATCCCGACGGTACGCTAAAAAACCTGACAGCGGCGGCTGGATTTGGTCAAAACGGTTTGCAAGGCAACAACGCCATCCAAGTGCGTGACCCTGCGGTGCATTGGAACGGCAAAAGAATCATTTTCAGCATGGTCGTCGGTGCACCGCAACATTATCAAGTGAAAACATTCCGCTGGCAACTGTATGAAATCACCGGGCTAGGTAAAAATGACACCCCGGTCATCACCAAAGTCACCAATCAACCGAGCAATTACAACAACATCACCCCCACTTATGGCACGGATGGGCGCATAATTTTTGTCTCCGACCAGCCACGCGGCGGACAAGCGCATTTATATCCGCAATTGGACGAATACGAAGAAGCCCCTTCCAACACCGGCCTTTGGAGCCTCAACCCTATCAATGGCAAACAAGTCATGTTGACGCACTCTCCTTCGGGAGATTTTAACCCGTTTGTGGACAGTTACGGGCGGGTAATTTTTACCCGCTGGGATCATTTGCAACAAGACCAGCAAGCCGCCGGCGATCGTAACGGTACGGATAATTACGGCACATTCAATTATTCCAGCGAAGCCGCCAATGCCAAAATAGTGAACAGCCGCAAAGAAGTGTTTCCTGAACCGCTGACGTTTGACCACATTTCTTTGGCTGGCACTAATCTGAATGGACATAGCTTTAACCATTTCTTTCCTTGGCAAGTCCACGAAGATGGCTCGGAACTGGAATTGGTGAACCATATCGGCAGGCACGAATTGGGCGGTTCTTATGTCAATGGCGTATTTACTGATGATCCGGTGTTGACTGATCAGACTAATAGCTCCAATCCCAACAAAATCAGCAATTTTTTGCAAATCAAGCAAGACCCGACCAACGCCAATTATTTTATCGGCATCAACGCGCCGGAATTCGCCACCCATGCTGCGGGACAAATCGTCAGGTTGACCAATGTGGCTCCGTCACACAATGCTGACGAGATGACCATTGATTATCTCACCGATAAATCCACTTCGTCGTTTGTCGAAGACGGCGCGACACCATCGCCTGAAAATTCAGGCCATTACCGCGACCCGACGATTTTGTCTGATGGCACTTTGCTGGCTGCGCATACCTTTGAAACCCGCCAAGACCGGAATGAAGGCACGATCTCGCCCGATTTTTCAGATAGTTACCCGCAAGCCCGTTATGCGTTCCGTTTGCGGACACTGAAACAATTGCCTAACGGCACCTGGACTGCCGACCAAGTGCTGACCAATGGCATTAGCAAAAATATCATGTATTACAGCCCCGATTCCTTAGTCCATTACTCCAATGAATTGTGGGAACTGCAACCTGTAGAAGTGAAAGCGCGGCCTAAACCAGTCAAATTGGCCCCCACTTTGGCTACGCCGGAAATGCAAGTGTTACAGGAAGAAGGCGTCAGTGAAGCCAGCTTGAGGCTGTATTTGAAAAGCAAAGGCTTGGCGTTGGCGATCATGCGCAATGTCACCCAACGTGACCACAGCGACAAACAGCAACCGTTCAATCTGGCGGTGGCGGGTTCCGGCACCCAAACAATAACGCCAACAGGAAAAACCTACGAAGTGGCGCATTTTCAAGCGTTCCAGGCAGACCAGATACGCGGGTTGACTGGCGGCTATTCCTCAACGCCTAAACCAGGCCGCCGCGTATTGGCGCAACCGTTGCACAGCGTCAAAGCCAATCCGCCAGTCGCCCCAGGCGCACCGAAAGGCAGTGTCAAAATCGCCAATGATGGTTCAGTCGCCATGCTGCTGCCAACCCGCCGGGCATTAAGCTGGCAATTGACCGACACACAAGGCAATTTTGTGGTCAGGGAGCGTAACTGGCTATCCATGCAGCCCGGTGAAATCCGCACCTGCCCGGCTTGCCACGGTATCAACACCAAAGACCAAATTGGCCAGCCATCACCGACCAATAAACCGGAAGCCTTGCGGGAATTGTTGATTTATTTGAAAGCTAACGGCAGTTTGTAAAACTTTTTTGATATTACAGATCGTCCACGAGCCGTAGAGCGCGAAGCGAAAAGCACGATTCGTGTATTTCGTGGACATTGCATCTAATCCCAACGGTCATCCTTGACCTGCACCCTACCGTTTTCAATCCGCACCGGAAAACAGGCGACATCCTCATAAGCCGGGGCCGATTTGACCGCTCCGGTTTTCACGCAAAACCTCGCCCCGTGGCGTGGGCAAATGATCTCATCCCCCTCCAATATCCCGCTGGCGATTTCCGCACCGTCGTGGGTGCAAACATCTTCAATCGCATAACAGACACCGTCGATTTTAAACACCGCGACATCGGTGCCATCGACATCGACGACTATATTGTCACCATCCGCCAAGGCTTGCTCGGCAATGACATCCACCCAATCTGACATGGTTGATTCTCCGTTAATATTTTACTAATTCTTCAAAAACACATCATACCGCAACAGCTTGCCGTGAAAACTATCGCTAGGCTTGCCGCCGCCCAACGGCTGCGCATAATCGGGGCATTTCACCACCACGCGCTTGCCGGTGGCTTGCATCGCGGCGGCGAACAACGCGTCTTTGTCTTCATCATCGCCCAACAAATCGCGCAACACCATCATCGACTTTTTCGCCAAGGCCGATTTTTTGCGTTTGGGCGGAAACATCGGGTCAAGGTAGATGCAATCGGGCGGTTCTGGCAGCGTTGCCAACAAGTCAATGGCATTACCTGCCAACAAACGCGGCGGGTGTAATTGCAAACGCTGCATCCACTCTTCCTGCGCTAAGCGTTGCAAACCATCGGCAAGCAAAGCCGCCATTACGGGCGAGCGTTCGAGGCACAGCAACCCATAACCCATGCGAAAAATATGCAGGCTGTCTTGCCCCCAGCCCGTCGTCGCATCGACCACAGTTTTGGTCTTGCGCCCCAAAGCTTTCGCCAATGCCCCGTCTTTCGGCGCGGGCCATGAGCGTTGTTCGCCCTCGCGCGGTTCAATTTCCACCATCATGCCGCCTTTTTTCAGTAATTCCTTATCGAGCAGTTTTAGGCAACCGTCACGCCAGCAGAGGAAAAAGGCTTCATGTTGATCGAAATTAGCTTCGACGGAATTGCGGAGCGGAACGGCAAGCTGGTCTGCCAGTTGTTGGAAAGGTGCGATGTCGCCGTAGTCTTCGTAAAGCACGGCGAGTTTTCCGAGATAGGGATTTTGTGGGGACATAAAAACAGGTAGGTTAGATAACGATAGCGTAACCCAACATTTGTTGCTTAGATTCGTAGGTTACACTATCGAGACTGTGAAAGTATGCAGAATTTGTCAAAATGGTATTTTATAACATATTGATTTTTAGCAATCATCGGAGTTAAAAAACATGTTTTTTGACTCCGAAACCAAAAACTTTCACGGCCTCTGTCGCTAACCGAACCCACAAACTTATTCGGTAGAAATAGACTGCGTTTCATTCTTCAACGCCGCATCCAGCGTATGCCAAGCCAAGGTCGCGCATTTCACCCGTGCCGGATACTCGCGCACCCCCGCCAGCACCGCCAATTTGCCGACCGCTTCCAACTGAATATTTTCGCCTTTGCCCGTGGTCATGTCGTGGAACGTCTTAAACAAGGCATCGGCTTCCGCTTCGGTTTTGCCTTTGATAATGTCCGTCATCAACGACACCGATGCCGTGGAAATCGCACAACCGGAGCCTTGGAAACTGGCGTCTTGTATCGTATCGCCGTCCATTTTTAAAAACAGCGTCAAACGGTCGCCGCATAAGGGATTAAAGCCTTCCACTTTGCGGTCGGCGTTGTCGATCACGCGGAAATTGCGGGGATTGCGGTTGTGGTCAAATATGACTTCTTGATAGAGGTCGCGTAGGTCTTCAAACATGGTTTTTCTCTGTTTATTCAGAATAGAAATACGGATACAACTGCTCCGCACTGATATATCGGCTAGCTTGGCGCATTATCGCCTTGCACGTTCCGGTATCGAGTTCGTCATGGTTCGGAACGGTCAATATTTGTTTTTGCCCCAGTACCATCCGCATCATTTTAATGTGACTACCACGTTGTGACACAACAATAAATCCAAATCCGCTTAAAATCGCTAAAACTTGTTTGGCGGTTAAACGTTTCAGCTTTGGCATACAGCCGCCATTTCATAATTGACCACAATCGGCGGATTAGGCGCAAAACCTAACGTTGCCAAATCTTCGCCTTCCAAATGCAAGCTAATCGCTTCACGCAAATTGGCGGTCACTTCATCTAAAGTTTGCCCTTGCGTAACAATTGGCAATTCAACGCATTCGGCTACGAAGCCGGATTGTTCGCCTTGGTGGATGTGGGCTTTGATGGTGTAGAACATAAAATCCTTATATTATCTTGCTAACTGCTTGTTAATATTGAATATGTCAAATGTAAGCTATCCTTTAAATCAAGGATTATCTTCAATAATAGAGAATGATGTGACATCTTTGATTATTCTAGGTTGATTACCCGCTTGTAGCGTACCTTTAATTTGAATGTAATGCCCAGCATTTTCATAAGCTTTAATTGCTAAACTATGCCATTCAGCTTTTAGGTTGACCCTTGCCCGAATACTTTCACCATCTTGTTGATAAAGATCCAATATCACATCTCCTGTACGTTGTTCACTTGAATCTAAATCACCAGCCAATACTTCAACAGTACCAATAAAAATATCTTTCTTATCTTTCTCTTGGGTTTTTAATTCCTTTCTAATATCTTCAATACGGCTATAGTAGTCACTTTGTATTTTTATTGTATTCTTAGTGTTTAACGGCTTATTGATGATGCTTGCCCATTTAAAGTTTAAAAATAAATCCGCATTATCATTTGCGTCATGGAAATTAAGCAAAGCTTTACAAAAATTTGATGACAAAATGGGTTTTGGTTCCTGTCTTACTTTATCAATTAATTGTTCCATTTTATCGGCTTCTATAGCCTCAACCAACTGAGATATAGATTGATTAATGACTAATGTCGCTTGTCGGACAAAAGGCGTATTTTCAAAGACATCCGCTTGCAAATCCATTGCTTTAACAGGAGTGGAAACTTTAATGACAAAACTGCCCGTTTCGGTGTGTCTAAAACGCGATTTTTCCAATAGTTGTGCCGCTTCTTTACGCTTCAGCTTGGGATGATAAGCTTGCGGTTTTAATACGCTATGGGCTGCGGACAACAAAATGTCCTTTGCCCCTTTTAAAGCTTCTATGGCGTAATTGAGAGGAATATAAGCGCTTTCATTGCGCTGATCGACAATGCGATAACCAATGGCATCGTCTTTCATTTCAGAAAATGCCATCATCCATTCGCGGAATGAGCAGTTTTCTAAATCTACTAATTTCTGAATAACGGTTTCAACGCAATCCAAATAATCCGGCGCACTATTATCAATTGGAAAAGCCAGTTGCCTACGGTCGTATTGAGAGTTTTTAAGAACATACAAACCATCCTTAATGGCTTCTTCTACCAAAAGCCAACCCTTGGATTTTAAAAAATCCCTTAAATCTGTCGGTGCAATGGTTTCGAAAATGTCATTATTCATGGCGATACATATTTCAATGGTTCATTTTTAGATATTCTTTGGAAAAGATTTAACAAGTTTTCGGGCGAAAGCAATTGCTCTTTGGGCAAATAAACCGTCGTTCCTGAACTATTGGCACTCGCATCAGCCCCTCGCAAACTAAGCCAGTAAGCACAGTTTTTTAAAATCAATTGCTCAGGGTCTACGCTCAACCACTCGCCACGATTTTCTGGTAAAAACAAAACGACCAGCATACGATTTTGAATTTGGGTTTCTTCGCGTAGCCAATCGTATTGGGTAACGCCACGGAAAAAATAAGAACAATGGGAAGGCGTTTCAACTGGTTTAGCTATTGTTGCTTTTAGTTGAATTTTTAAGTCGATTTCTTCCTTATAGCTGCCTTCAAAATGCTCATGACAAGTAAGAATCGCATCAGTACATCGGTTATCGGCATGTCTATTGTCTGTCCGACAATTTATTCCAACCGATGATGCAACAGCGTGTAAGTAAGCGTAACTTAACTCGCTTTCAATGTCTTTACTATCTAAAGGCTTATACATTTTTTATCGCATCAAAAATAAGATAAAGAACATCTTAACAAAACTTCACCCAAACGCCTCAATTAACCCCTTAATCCCACCCATCAACACATCAATCTCTTCCAACGTGTTGTACATCGCAAACGAAGCCCTAGCGGTTGCCGGAATCTGATAGAAATCCATCACGGGCATGGCGCAATGATGCCCTGCCCTGATCGCTATGCTTAAACTATCCAGCATCGTGCCGATGTCGTGCGGGTGGATGCGTTCCAGCGTGAACGACAAAATCGCGCCTTTTTCCGCCGCTTCGCCAATGATTTTTAAACCTTTGATCTGTTCGGCTTGTTGGGTGGCGTAGGCCAACAATTCGACTTCGTAGTCGGCTATCGCGTCCATGCCGAAGTTGTTTAGATAGTCAATCGCCGCGCCCAAACCCACCACATCGGCAATGTTCGGCGTTCCGGCTTCAAATTTATGCGGCAAACCTGCGTAGGTGCTTTTTTCGAAGGTGACGGTGCGGATCATGTCACCGCCGCCTTGGTACGGGGGCATGGCTTCGAGCAGGGCTTGTTTGCCGTACAGCACACCGATGCCGGATGGCCCGTAGAGTTTATGACCAGAAAAAACATAAAAATCACAATCCAAGGCTTGCACATCTACGGGGATATGCGGGATGGCTTGGGCGCCGTCGAGCATGACGGGAATGCCTTTTGCATGGGCCGCGTCTATCATTTTTTTGACTGGATTGATCGTGCCCAACGCGTTGGACATGTGGACGACGGCAACCAAGCGGGTTTTGTCGTTTAACAAGGCTTCAAATTCGGGGTAAAGCAATTCGCCTTGCATGTTCATCGGTGCCACTTTCAGCACCGCGCCCGTTTGTTCAGAGAGCATTTGCCACGGCACGATGTTGGAATGGTGTTCCATCGCGGTGATGATGATTTCGTCGCCCGTTTGGATGTTGGCTTTGCCGAAAGTCTGGGCGATGAGGTTAATCGCTTCGGTCGCACCGCGCACGAAAATGATTTCTTTAGCTTGAGCGGCATTGATGAAGCTTTTAACCTTCTCCCTCGCGGCTTCAAATTTGTCGGTGGCGCGGACGCTCAGCGTGTGTACACCGCGATGGATGTTGGCGTAATCGTGGCGGTAAAAATCGCTGATGGCATCAATAACCGCGTTGGGCTTTTGGCAACTGGCGGCGTTGTCGAGATAAACCAGCGGTTTACCCCGAATTTTTTCGGCAAGGATGGGAAAATCGGCGCGGATTTGTTGTACTGGGAAGTTTGTCATGGTCAACTGTTAGTTTATGTTGCTTGTCTAAAGCCAAGCTATTATATTTACGTAAAATTCTTTTTAATTCTGGCGTGTTTATGGTCACTGTTAATCCTACTAAACCACTGGCGAATAGCGAACAATGGCGCAATCAAGTGATGCCTGCTTCTTCGCCGGACTTTAACCGTCCGCTTAAGCATCTGACCCATCTGGATGAATGGCGCAGAATGGGCGAGGCCAATATTTTTCCGCCTGATAGCCGCGTGGAACTGATTAACGGGGAAATTTTAGATATGGCACCGATAGGCTCTTATCATGCGGGTCACTTGAAACGCATTAACCATGTGCTTAGCAAATTAATTCCTGAAAACCTGATAACCAGCGTTCAAGACCCGCTACAACTCGGCGATTTATCCGAACCCGAACCGGATTTCATGTTGCTAAAAGCGCATGAGGATTTTTATACTTCTCGCCACCCTGTCGCCGCCGATGTCCTTTTATTAATTGAAGTCGCCGATTCTTCATTGAGATTCGACCAAAACGAAAAACTGCGTTTGTATGCGTTGCACGGAGTCCCTGAATATTGGCTGCTAAACTTGAATGGAAACTGTCTGGAAGTTTACCGCAAGCCTAATGGCGATGGGTACGCTGAAAAAACCACCTTGCAATCTGGCGATTCGATCACCTTATCGCAATTGCCAGACCTCAGCATTGAAGTTGCCGAAATTTTATAGCCTATCATAACCAATTGTTTTATATTTCCTTTAACTAACTTTCACGTTGTTATGACTGCTCATCAGCAAAGTCTAGCGAATCAATCAAACCATACAATTTTTCTTCTTCCTTGACTGAGCTTAAAGCAATGCTGACTTCTGCAATATAAAACGCCAAGCCGATCATCATCGACAAAACCGACAGCACAAATAAAATCACGGCAAAGACCAACGCTTCAGGCGCGTATAGACCTAAGCCTAATAACAAGCAAGTCACCATTACCCCGATAGTGCCAAGCAACAGGTAAAAAAAGGCTTGTTTGATTTTTTCCGCCCGGTTTTCTACCGATTCAATTTGCGATTGAAAGGCGATGGCTTCCTGTCTTTTGCCTGCCGTTGCCGCTAAATGCTTTTCCCGATGAAAGACCCGCAAGCGCGACACCATTGCCATTAAACGGGCATTTAGCGATAACACAAACAAACCTGCCGCAGAAATAAAAATCGCAGGGGCAACAAAAGCTTGAAACAACTCTAATTTAGTCAACATAACTATTTTGTGGAAAATGTTTTAAAAGTAATTGTAGCAGCAACGTTTTTAATGCGGGCAAACTGACTCTATCCACCATTTCATTAGCAAACGCAAAGGTCAGCATATTCCTCGCCGTTTCTTCATCCACACCCCGCGATTGCAGGTAAAACACCGATTTTTCATCCAACTGCCCGACCGTCACGCCATGCCCGCATTTGACATCGTCGGCATAAATTTCTAACTGCGGTTTGGTATCGGCTTCGGCATAGTCGGATAACAGCAGATTGCGGTTATTCATCGTGGAATCGGTTTTTTGGGCGTGTTCCGCCACCACCACACGACCTTGAAACACGCCACGGGCGCGGCCGTCCAATACGCCTTTATAAGTTTCCAGGCTTTTGCCGTAGGGCTGATTGTGGTTGATGCGCGTGTGGTTGTCGATATGCTGGCGTTTAACGCCCAGATACAATCCGTTCAGCTCGCATTCCGCCGCTTGTTCCAAATCGGTATGGATGTCGGAACGCGCCAGCAAGCCGCCGAAAGCAAAATTATGGTGCGTACAACGCGCATCGCGGGCTTGTTGGATGTACATGCCGCCAAAATGATAGGCTTTTTCTGATTCGCACTGCACTTTGTACCCCGTCAGTTCGGCATTCTGCCCGACAAAGGCTTCTGTCACGGCAGCCGACAAATAGCCGACATCCTCGCCGACAAAAGTTTCCAGCCATTGCACGGCTGCGTGGTCAGCCAAAACCAACAGGTTGCGCGTGGTCGCCAAACCGCCGTCTTGGGTGACGATGTGCAGGCATTGGATGGGCTTGTCTAACACGCATTTTGCAGGAATGTGGACAAACACGCCATCGGTGAACCAGGCATTGTTGAAGGCGATAAAACCGTGTTCGTTAGGGTTGACCGCTTTGCCAAAATAGACCGCGACCTGTTCGGGGTAGGTTTGCAACGCATCCGCCATGCTGAGGATTTGTGCGCCTTCTGGCAAACCCGCCAGTTGTGACAAGTCAGCAGAAAAATGTCCATCGACCAAGACTAGCGAATAAGCATCCGCCAATTGATAGCTATTAAGCCATTCGGTATCGACGGTTTGCGCCGCTTCCAACAACGGCGAAAAGGCTTTTTTCTCCAGCGCGGACACGTTGGTGTAACGCCATTCTTCTTCACGCGGCGACGGGAAACCCGTTTGCTGAAAACTTGCCAACGCAGTTTGGCGCAACGTTTCTAGCCAAGATATGCAGGGTTCTGAATTAGTCATGATGTTCCTTTATAAATTAGCGCGTTCATTGATTTGATTGCAAAGCAATTTGAACCGCTTTTAATATTTCTCTAGCCGCTTCGACAGCTTGTTCTAGCTCAGGAAGAGTAAGTTGGTTTGGGTTATTAGGCCTAGAAGTATGTGCAACCCTATGTCGACTAGTAATAACGTTAGAATAAATGGTAATTTCCCTGTCTTTTTCTTGTAAATGGCTATTAAATCGCTGCTTTGCCTGATCGCTAAAATGCTTGACATAATCGGCTAAATCAGCCTTTTTAAGACTACTTGCCTTCAATCTTTCTAACTGATTATTTATAAAGCCTTTTAACTCCTCATCATTTAGATTAACCATTTTTTGCCTGACGGACTCATCAAACAATCGTTTAACCGTTTCCTCCATTTCAGCACAAAAAATAATCGATAAATACTGAGTAAGATAATGTTCAATTGGGGATTCTAAGCTGTTGGTATCCCTTAAGTGATTTTTACAGTTTTCAACAGCCAATTCGGTTTTAAGTAAAAAATTATCCATTGATAAAAGCATTCAATGCTAATTCAAAACGTTTCTTCAGCTCTTCCACATCACTCGTGTTTTGTCTGACACAGCCTAAATATTCACTATTGTGGATTAGAGCATCGTAATTTGCTTGAATAACAGGTAGATGCAGATTTTCACTCGCCGCATAAAAAATAGAATCTAATGCGGCATAATTCAATTTTGTTGGTAAGTGAAATGGCTTTGGTATTAGTTCATTTTGAAGTTTGCTACATGTTTCGGTAAATTGATTCTTTATTTTTAATAATTTTTCAGCATCGAATTTTTTTGTACTCGCCATATAGTCATTCAGAAAAGCTTTCATCGGTTTTTTATATGAGCGCCAATTTTCTTTTAATGCCAAACAACGCAATAACAACTCAACATCCTTTAAACGCTTATCTGGCTTACTTTGTCCGAGCAAAGACCGCCAAGCATCTAGCTTGTTTAACTCCTCCAATAACGTAAAAAAATCGCCCGAATAAACACATTTTCTTATTTCCATTGGATTTAATGCCATAGAACTTGTATTTAATCGCTCAAAAATCTTATAAATGCTGGTGTTGTCATCAGGGTCAAGCTGCTGTATTACAGTGGCTCTCAAAACGGCATCATCTAGCTGATTTTTGTCGGCCTCTTCTAGTGTTTTATAAGTTTTACCTTGCCATTTGGGCAAGACATTTTTTAATTTTTTAAACTTAGCGTCACCTGTAAAAAACATAATAACGGAACGGATACGTTGTTGACCGTCGATGATAGATTGCTTTTTAGTTTTTCTATCTTGATACAAAAACACATTTGGAACAGGCAAACCCAACAAAAATGATTCGATCAATTTACTGGCTTTAACCTGATCCCAGACGTATTCACGCTGAAACTCAGGGATAATCAATTGCTCCTTTTCCCATTTATCAACATAGCCCTGTAAAGTTATGTCAGCCGGATACGATGTGATTTCATAGGCAACCACATCGGCTTCATTTTCCTCAGGCTCTTCGGTCTCTTCAATGGCTAAATCTTCATCTATTATTTGTTCGATCATTTATGCCACCTCTTCCAACCAGCCGTAACCCTTTTCTTCCAACTCCAACGCTAATTCGGGGCCGCCGGATTTGATGATTTGCCCGTGCGCCAAGACATGGACAAAATCGGGCTTGATGTAATCCAGCAAGCGTTGGTAATGCGTGACCATGATGAACGAACGGTCTGGCGAACGCAACGAATTCACGCCATCAGCGACGATTTTCAGCGCATCGATGTCGAGACCGGAATCGGTTTCATCAAGGATGCACAATTTAGGCTCCAGCATCGCCATTTGCAGGATTTCATTACGTTTTTTCTCGCCGCCGGAAAAACCTTCGTTGACGGCGCGGTACAAGAATTTTTCGTCCATTTCCAAGGCTTTCACTTTAGCTTTAACCAAAGTCAAAAAATCCATCGCATCGACTTCATCCAAGCCATTATGCTTGCGTACCGCATTAAGCGCAGCTTTTAACAAATACACATTGCTCACGCCAGGGATTTCCACCGGATATTGGAACGCTAAAAACACTCCTTCACGGGCACGGATTTCCGGCGGCATCTCTAGCAAATCCTTGCCTTGATACATCACCGAACCGCCCGTGACTTCGTAACCGGATTTGCCGGACAACAAGTGCGCCAAAGTGCTTTTGCCGGAACCGTTCGGCCCCATAATGGCATGGATTTCGCCCGCCTTGACCTCAAGATTGATGCCTTTGAGGATTTTTTTATCGTTTACGTTGACGGTTAGGTCTTTAATACTGAGCATGGGGTTTCCGTTTTTGCTGGTTTGATAGTTTTTGGTCGTTGTTGGGTTTTATCTTGACCACTCTGATTGTCTATTTTTTGAATTGTCTTGCAAGTCTTGGCGATCACGCCACATGCCAACAAACCCTTCATCTGATAATTTAGTTTTTATTTTCGCTTGATGGCGCGCTATGAGGAATTCAATAAAATTCTCGATTTGTCGTTGCGCCTCTGGCGGCAGTTGTTCAATATCGTGCAACAATTGGGTAAGGTTCATCATTTATCCTCTAAATCAATATTTCTGCCCATTGCTTAGCTAGGCCAATCTAAGGCTCTGCAATGTAATTAATAAAATCAATTACTTTCTTCTTATTCTGGAAAAATGCCTCTATTTTGTCGCCATTGCTGTAACGAACGATAATTTCGTATTTTCTGAAGCTTCCGTCACGAAAAGCATCTTCTTGATAGTTTGAGACAAAGCTTATGGCATCACTGATTGTGTCAAAGTGATTTTGCTGCCCATGCAAAGGAATAAGGATAATCTGTTCAATTTGCCGATCAAGCGTGGCCTGTAACTCAGCAAAGAATTGATTCAAGAGTTTTTGATTGGCATCAATAAGATGCTGCTTTAGGCTATTTCGTTTTGAAATATTTAATTGTTCTATCTTTTCAATGGTGTGCTGAAATGTTGTGTCTGGCGTTTTTTCATCAAACCGCACATCAACGCCAACAGAACTAAATGCCAAGACAATGCTTTCATAAGGGAATAAAGCCACCTCAAACCCCGATGTTTTCATTTGGGTTAAAGAACCTTCTGTAAACACACCCGCGAGAATAACGCCCAAAAATGGTTTATCCCAATGATATTTTTCTGCAATAGGCAATAAAGCTCCTTGAATTTCTTGGGCTTTATTACGCGAATGCTTGGTATAACGTCGCCACGCAGCCTCAATAAACGCAAGAGGTCGCCCCCTAACTGATTGAGTTCCACCTTTTTCAATGACAAAATCAAGATCATGGCTGTTGCCGTATTTATCTAGCCAAGCAACTTTTTTACCATCACGCGCCTTACCACGAACACCTTTTTTATCGAGATAAAGACCCCGACCTTGACAAAAATCCTCAAGTTGAGGAGCCATGATTTCTTCAAGCAAATCACCAATTATTTGCCCGAAACGATGTGAGGGTGAATTTGCCATGTTTAGCCTTTTATCCAAAGACGGCCTTCATGGAGCGGAACTCGGTGTTTACGGTTCTTCCATTTGATATTTCTATCTCTTAATTTTTCAAATGAAAAAGACTTAAAGCCAGCGTCAACGGCAAGCCTGCCTAGCCAATCCTCAACTGGCACATAAATGCCATAAGGTGCTGAATCACCAATCACAAAACACAGCGTAGAACCTAGCTTACACACTGGTCTTAAGGCTTGGAATACTTTTGACAAATCACAAAAATAGGCCGCTATCATCGTGTGGTAGGCTTTCCTGCCGCCTTTCGTCAACCTAATTTCCGATAACTCATAACATACTGCTGATAACTCATCACGAATTGCCTCAATAGCAGGGTCGGCAAGCAAGGTTTCCATTTTAAGTTTTTCCGCTGTGGCGTGTTGGGAGCAAGACCGAATGATGTATTGACGTACTATTTCTTGCAGGTCGCACCAGCCTGTTATTTCCCCCCAAAATGACATTTCTAGCCGTGTAGCGTCAGCATAGTCGTAATTATTAGGATAAGGTGGCGACGTAACAACAAGGTCTACACTATCAATTGCCACTTCATCCGGAACAGCACGGGCATCGTGCACAAGCAAAACGGCTTCTGAGCAATGGATTGAATTTCTCAAAACATCCATATCTGCCATCATTTCAGTAATCTTTTGCTCGAAGGCCATAAAAGGGTCTAACGATTTAGATTTACGCTTATTGGGAAGAATGTATTGCCATTGCGCCGTACCGACAAAACTACATGATCGGAGAATTGCGGTTAATGCCAACCAAAGCAGTTGGGCAACTTCCGGCTCAAAATGTGCGGCACAGGCTAAATACGCATTTCGCAACGCATAAAGTTGTAGCAATACTTCTGGCGTGTAGCATTTTGCTAATAAATCAGGCATAACTCCCATTTCAGGGAAGGTTGCTTGCCTAGCTACCTGTAGCAACTCATTTTTTGCCTCCAATAATTTTCTTACGGGCTGATTCCAATGGGTTTTCGCTATGGCTATACGGGCAACAAATGGATGGCTTTCATAACCATAAGCCATAGCCCCTGCCGCTTGCGCAGCAAGCAAGGTAGTTCCTGACCCAGCGAAAGGATCAAGAACTACCGATGGCGAGTATTCCCGAATAAGCTGCTCGGCCCACTCAGCAGAAAATCCAGCCGAATAACGAAACCATCTATGCACGGGCAATTTCATGTTATCGGTAAATGTTCCTGACCGTGCAGATTTAACGGCTATTTGCTTGCTTGATTGCGTAATCACAGGCAAATCAAACAATTCTAACTGCACCATGTCGGTCAACGGGGCTGATATTGCTGTCACTAGAATTTATTCCTTAATAATTTATGGAGGATAGGCTATAAATCTTAACTGTAAAAATGTCTTATCCAAATCATATTAAACATCTATGGCTTCCTGTTCGATATACGGGCGCAATTGTGGGCGCAGGGCTTTGTCGGTGACTAAATCGACGACGCAACCTAGGTAATCTTCCAGTAAAAACAACACGCCAAAATAGCGTTCGGAAGTCGCCAAGCCATCGAAAGTAACCAATATATCCACGTCGCTTTGGTCGCTGGCTTCGTCGCGGACGGTTGAGCCAAACAACGCCAAGCGCACCACGCCGAATTGCTGTGACAAAATCGGCTTAATGCGGGTCAGCACTTCCAGAGCGGCGGCTTTACGCATTAACCCACCGACCCTTCCAAACTCAAGCCCAACAAAGCCTGCGCTTCCACGGCAAATTCCATCGGCAATTCCCTAAACACCTCCTTGCAAAAACCATTGACAATCATCGACACGGCATCTTCCGCCGACAGCCCGCGTTGTTGGCAGAAGAACAATTGGTCTTCGCTGATTTTTGAAGTCGTGGCTTCGTGTTCGATTTGTGCGGACGGTTGTTTGACTTCGAGGTATGGGAAAGTATGTGCGCCGCAACGGTCGCCGACCAGCAAAGAATCACATTGTGTGTAATTGCGGGCGTTTTCGGCACTTTTAAGCACTTTCACCAAACCGCGATAAGTGTTTTGGGCGCGGCCTGCGGAGATGCCTTTCGATACAATCGTGCTGCGGGTATTTTTGCCGATATGGATCATTTTGGTGCCGGTGTCGGCTTGTTGCCAGTTGTTGGTGACGGCGACGGAATAGAATTCGCCGATGGCGTTGTCGCCTGTCAAGATGCAACTGGGGTATTTCCAAGTGATTGCCGAACCCGTCTCGACTTGCGTCCACGACACTTTGGCGTTGTCGCCACGGCAATCGGCGCGTTTGGTGACGAAGTTGTAAATACCGCCTTTGCCGTCTTTGTCGCCGGGATACCAGTTTTGCACGGTGGAGTATTTAATGGTGGCGTCTTTCAGCGCGATCAATTCAACGACGGCGGCGTGGAGTTGGTTTTCATCACGCATCGGCGCGGTGCAGCCTTCCAAGTACGACACATGGCTGCCTTCGTCGGCGATAATCAGCGTGCGCTCGAACTGCCCGGTGTTGGCGGCGTTGATGCGGAAATAGGTGGACAATTCCATCGGGCAGCGCACGCCTTTGGGGATGTACACAAACGAGCCGTCGGTGAATACAGCGGAGTTCAACGCCGCGAAGAAATTATCACCCGGTGGCACCACCGAACCCAAGTATTGCTTAATCAATTCTGGGTGTTCGCGGATCGCTTCGGAAATCGGGCAGAAAATCACGCCCGCTTCTTTGAGTTTGCCTTTAAAGGTGGTGGCGACGGACACGCTATCGAACACAGCATCAACCGCTATGCCAGCCAATTTTTCTTGTTCATCCAGCGGAATGCCTAGTTTTTTGTAAGCCGCCAACACTTCTGGATCGATTTCATCCAAACTCTTCGGGCCGTCTTCTTTGCGTTTCGGCGCGGAATAGTAGCTGATGGCTTGGTAGTCTATCGGCTCGATTTTGACTTGCGCCCAATCGGGCGATTTCATCGTTTGCCAATGCCGGAAGGCTTGCAAACGGTATTCGAGCATGAAGTCCGGCTCATTTTTGACTTTAGACAATTTATGGATCACGTCCTCGGTCAGGCCAGGCGGGAAGGTGTCTGTTTCCAACACCGTGACAAAACCTTGTTTGTAATCCTGGTTGATGAGATTGCTGATTTCTTCGCTGGTGGCTGACATAAAATTTTTAAGGTATTTGAATGTGGAACACAGGCAACGGTATCGCCGCCCACCCTAGGCTATTGGTATAAACTGGCGACCGGGATATAGCTTTCTTCAGGTACGGCCAGCGGCCTGACTAAATCGGCTAAGGTCACGGATTCCAAGGCATTGTGTATTGTTTGGTTGATCAGATGCCAATTGGCTCGTATGCCGCAGCCCGATGCCTGCTCACAGGCTTGCTTGGAAATGCTGCATTCGGTCAAGGCGATAGGGCCTTCCAAAGCACTGATGACCGCCGCCACGGTGATGTGTTCTGGTTCGTTGGCTAACATGTAACCACCTTTTGACCCGCGTGTGGATATTAAAATTTTGGCATTAACCAACATTTTCAATATCTTGCTGACGGTCGGCAAGGCGATGCCAGTCACTGCCGCCAATTCCATCGCGGCAAACACCCGGTTTTTATCTTTCGCCATCACGCTTAAGATCACCGTTGCATAATCAGTCAGCCTTCCTACCCGTATCATAATCGACCTCTTTCAATTAAGGACTATTTTAGTCCTATTTAAATTCATAGTAAAGCAGTGGGTTATTAATGATTTTGCTAGCCATACACATTGCTGTTAATGATTTGCTGGATAACTGCACGGATTTTCAAAGGCTTGCTCTGTAAATGGCTGTCAATTACGCTACGCATCAGCAACTTGGCTTCAAGCTGGACTTTCGGATTTTCAAAATCACGCATAGCCAAGGCTTGTAGGGTCGCGCCGGAAATTTGCCCCTTTTTATCGGCAACCAGCCCTACGCCTATTTTAAACCGATACGTTTGCTGCGGGTCAATCGCTAGCCGGGTGTCCGCATCGTGTCCAAAATCCAAGCCATAACCCGTATGTTCCAGCAGTTCCAGTTCAAACAGACGCAGGGAGGTTTGGATGTCGGTGTTTTCGGCGAGCTGCGCCAAGCACTGTTGATAAGCCAGAAAAACATCGGGGTGCGGGTCGTGCGGATGCAGGAACCGTTCAATCAGCTCGTTGACATAAAAGCCGCAGTAAAGGGCCAATCCTTGTAATGGCAACGCTGGCAGGATTGCTTCGACATGGTTGAGGGTTTTTAGCTCGGCCTTGCCGACCATGCTGATGTTCAATGGCACAAAAGGTTGGAGCAAAGCCGCCGTTTGGGATTGGGATTTTCTGACCCCTTTCGCAATTAGCGGCAACCGCCCCCCGTCGCGGGTCAGGACATCAAGGAGCAGGCTGGTTTCGCGGTAATGTTGATGTTGCAGGATAAACGCAGGTTGTAAATTAACGGCATTATGCGTCATGAAAGCCCAGGCTTTGCAAAGCCCGTTCGCTGTCCGACCAACCAGATTTCACTTTCACCCAGAGCTGGAGATACACTTTTTGGCCGATCAGCCTTTCGATATCATGCCTGGCGTCGGTGCCGACATTCTTGAGCATTTCGCCGTCCTTGCCGATGACGATATTTTTTTGCGAGGCTTTTTCCACCCAGATGATGGCGTAGATTTTGGTGATTTCAGGGTTTTCTTCATAACGCTCGATTTCCACGGTCATCACATAGGGCAATTCGGCACCCAATCGGCGGGTCAATTTTTCGCGGATGATTTCTGAGACCAAAAAACGCTCGGGGCGGTCGGTAACCTGGTCTTCGGGATAAATCATGTCCCGCTCCGGCAGCAAGCCCATGATCAGGCCATCCAGCAAATCCAGATTAATGCGTTTCAATGCCGAAATGGGCACCAGATGCTCAAACGGATAACGTTGTTGAGCTTCATTGAAAAACGTCAGCACCGCATCCTTTTCGACCAGTTTATCGACTTTGTTGACGGCAAGAATGACCGGCAAACCTGCCTGCTCCAGCTTTTTGAAAATCACGTCATCGTATTCATGCCAGAATAATCCGTCCAGCAACCAGACAATCACGTCCACGCCTAATAAGGTCGTTTCAGCGGTACGGTTCAAATGCCGGTTCAGGGCGCGTTTTTGGTTGTCGTGCATCCCGGGTGTATCGACATAAATCGCCTGCCCCGCTTCGGTGGTGTTGATGCCGATGATGCTATGCCGCGTGGTCTGCGGCTTGCGCGAGGTGATGCTGATTTTTTGTTTCAGCAGATGATTCATCAGCGTTGATTTGCCGACATTGGGCCGCCCGATCAGGGCAACGTAACCACACTTCATGGATTAACCTTATTGAGTAAGAGGAGCATTTGTCCAGCGGCGGCTTGTTCGGCTTTTTTGCGGGTGATGCCGGCACCGACAGTTGCCTCTTCAAATATGGGGATGGTGCATTTGACGGTAAAAGTTTGTTCATGTGACAAACCAGACATACTGATGAGGTTATATTCCGGCAAATCGAGCTTTTTTGCCTGCATCAGTTCTTGCAATTGGGTTTTGGGGTCTTTTTTGCCACTGTTCGCCGATAAACTTTCCAATTTATCGGCGAACAGGATTTCTATCCATTGTTGGGAAGCGACAATTCCCTGGTCTTTGAACAACGCCCCCATAATCGCTTCCAATGCGTCGGACAAAATGGAATCACGCCGGAACCCGCCGCTTTTCAATTCGCCGGAACCGAGGAATAAATAGTCACCCAAATGATGTTTCCTCGCTAATTCAGCCAGCGAGGATTCATTGACCAAACTAGCCCGTAAACGGCTTAAAGTACCTTCGCTAGCTTCGGGGAAACGGTCATAAAGTTTTTGGGCAATGACAAAACCTAAAATGGAATCCCCCAAAAACTCCAGGCGCTCATTGTTTTTAGAACTAAAACTGCGGTGTGTCAACGCCATCGCAAATAACTGGGGATCAGCAAACGTCAACCCCAGTTTTTTGCTCAACTGCTCCGGTTTTTTTACCACTAACCGCCGACCTCGAAAGAATCATCAAATTCGACCAGCACACTTAAGTTACCAATAATCGGCTCCACCTTTTCATATTCAATGGAGACTTTAAGATAACCGCCACTTTTGGTGATGCGGATGTCTGCAGGCTTAATATCGTAAACATAATTCACGCTAAATTTTTTAGCAAAGGCGTTTTTAAGTTCATACTCGCTTAGGTTGACGACACCTTCCATTTTTTTAACCTGATCCATGGCGTTGACCACTTTATTATGGTCTAAATAAATGGGTAGAATTTTAAGGACTAGCAATGCAATAGATCCAATGGACACTAATAACATGATCAATGATATTAACGTTAGACCCTGCTGGTGTTTGCGTGAAGTTTTCATAGCCATTCTCCAGTCGATTTATAATTATTGAACATTCAATCCTGATTATTTCAGCGCGGTGCCAATCCGGTCAAGACCGATGATGCCCTTGCGCTCCAAATCCCAACTCATCCAGATAAAAAAAGCTTTGCCGACCAGATTTTCTTCCGGCACAAATCCCCAATAGCGCCCATCGTTGCTATTGTCGCGGTTATCGCCCATCACAAAATACTGGCCGTCCGGCACAACATAAACGCCTTCGGCGGACGTCACGCCTTGGCGTACTAGAATGCTATGCTCGACACCCGTCAAATTTTCCAGCAAATGTTCCGCACCCGTCATATCCTGGCCTTGGCCTACGCCTTCGTAACGGCCTAAGGAAACCTCCGTCACAGGCTGTCCATTGATTGTCAAGCGTTTGTTTTCATAAACAATTTTATCACCAGGGACACCAATGATACGCTTGATGTAATCAACGCTAGGATCTTTTGGAAAGCGGAACACCACAATGTCACCACGTTGAGGCTCATTGACCGATATTATTTTTTTGTTGATAACAGGCAAACGTATGCCGTAAGTGAATTTATTGACCAAAATAAAATCACCAACCAGCAGCGTTGGCATCATGGAACCTGAAGGGATGCGGAAAGGTTCTGCCAAAAACGAGCGCAACAACAAGACAATCAGCAGAATCGGAAAAAAGGAACGGGCATATTCGGCGATTAACGGCTCATTGGATTCATCGAACACGTCACCTTTCGATTTGAGCAACAACAGATAACCGCCCCAGATTATGCCGGTAACAACCGTGCCGATTAACAAAAAAAAGGAAAAATCAAAATCCATAATAATGTTTGTGTGTAGTTAAGAAAGAATAAAGGAGCGATTATTCCTTGTTTAGTTGCAAAACAGCCAAAAAGGCTTCCTGGGGAATTTCGATGCTGCCCACCTGTTTCATGCGCTTTTTACCTGCCTTTTGTTTTTCCAGCAGCTTTTTCTTACGGCTAATATCACCGCCATAACATTTCGCGGTGACATTTTTACGCATGGCTTTGACCGTGGAGCGGGCGATGACTTTCGATCCTATCGCCGCCTGGATAGCCACTTCGTACATTTGTCGTGGAATCAACTCTTTCATTTTCTCGACCAGATCACGCCCCCGGTTATTACTTAGATCCCGATGGACAATAATTGACAAGGCATCGACTTTTTCGTTATTAATCAAGACATCCAGCTTGATCAAATCGGCTTCTTGAAAACGTAAAAATTCATAATCGAACGATGCAAAGCCACGGCTAACCGATTTCAGGCGGTCGAAAAAATCCAGCACAACTTCGCTGAGCGGCATTTCATAATGCAAGGAGACTTGCCGTCCGGCAAACTGCATGTCTTTTTGTATGCCACGTTTTTCAATACACAGCGTGATTACCGCCCCCAGATACGTTTCCGGCACTAAAATATTAGCGCGGATGATCGGCTCACGGATTTCTTTGACCATGCCGCCGTCGGGCAATTTTGCCGGATTATCCACCATCAGGATGTCGCCAGTTTGCGTGATGACTTCGTAAATTACCGTCGGCGCGGTGGTGATCAAATCGACATCGTACTCACGTTCCAAGCGTTCCTGGACAATTTCCATGTGCAACATGCCCAAGAAACCGCAACGGAAACCAAAGCCCAAGGCCTGCGACGTTTCCGGTTCGAATTGCAAGGCGGCATCGTTGAGGTTGAGCTTGTTCAAGGCTTCGCGCAAGTCTTCGTAATTGTCGGAACTGACCGGATAAAGCCCGGCGAAAACCCGTGGTTGCACCCGCTGGAATCCAGTCAGTTGCTCCGCCGCTGGCTTGTCCGTCCACGTGATGGTATCACCCACCGGCGCACCAAAAATATCTTTAATACCCGCAACCAAAAAACCTACTTCGCCGGTATTTAACAGGTCTTTTTCCAAACGTTTAGGCGTAAACACACCAACTTTCTCCGCCAAAAACGACTTACCCGTGGACATGATGGTGATTTTTTGCTTGCGGCGGATGCTACCGTGCATGATGCGGATTAAGGAAACTACGCCCAGATAGCTATCAAACCAAGAATCAATGATCAAAGCTTGCAAGGGGCCTTCAGGATTTCCTTGCGGCGGCGGCACTTTCAGCACCAATTGCTCCAACACATCATAAACGCCGAAACCAGTTTTCGCGCTGATCATCAACGCTTCATCAGCCGGGATGCCGATCACTTCCTCAATTTCGGTCTGTACCCGTTCAGGTTCGGCGGACGGCAAATCGATTTTGTTCAGAACGGGCACGACTTCCAAACCCTGTTCTATCGCCGTGTAACAGTTGGCTACGCTTTGCGCCTCCACACCTTGCGCCGCATCAACCACCAGCAACGCGCCTTCACAAGCGGCTAAGGATCTGGAGACTTCATAAGAAAAATCGACATGCCCAGGTGTGTCGATAAAATTCAATTGGTAGGTTTCGCCATCTTTGGCTTTGAAATCCAGGGTGACGCTTTGGGCTTTGATGGTGATGCCACGTTCGCGCTCAATATCCATCGAATCCAGCACTTGGGCGGACATTTCGCGGTCGGTCAAACCGCCGCAAATTTGTATAAAGCGGTCTGCCAGCGTCGATTTGCCATGATCGATATGCGCAATAATGGAGAAATTTCTGATGTGTTTTAAATCCACTGAGTTCTACTGGGTTTGAAGTTATGAAAACGTTTAGGGCGCGTGATCGCGGCAAGTATCTGTATTGTTTAATATGCCGGTCATTGTAACAGATTCAGGCGCGATTAAGCCTGCCGGTACCGCACTTTCCGTTTTCTTGAAAATCACCAAACTAACGTGTGCCAAATACGACTATTGTCTTGCCGTGTGCCGTCAGCAATTTTTTATTTTCCAGTTCTTTTAAAATGCGCCCCGCCATTTCCCTAGAACAGCCTACCAAACGGCCAATTTCTTGGCGGGAAATATGCAACTGCATACCATCGGGATGGGTGATTGCATCTGGTTCTTTGCACAAATCCAGCAAAGTACGCGCAATCCGGCCTTCGACATCCATAAACGCCAAATCAGTAAATTTGCGGCTGGTGGTCAACAAACGCTCTGATAATTGCTCGCCGATCATGTACAGCAAATCCGGCGCGTATTGCAGGAGTTCATTTTTCAGCATTTCCCGAAAACGGTCATAACCGACTTCGGCAAGATAGCTCGCACAACGGGTTTTGACCGTGACTTTGCGTATTTCCGGTTTTTTAAAAACGCCGACTTCGCCGAGAAACTCATTTTTATTGACATAAGCCAGTATCAATTCCTGCTTGCCATCAACATCCTCGGCGCAAACGCTGACCGAACCTTCGATGATGAAATAGAGTTGGTCGCCTTTGTCCCCAGGTTTCATGATAATAGTTTTGGCAGGATGGTGCTTTTTATGGCAGAGCTTTAGAAATTCTTCTAACGCTTCCTTTCTGTAGGCTTTTTGTGTGGTGTCCAATGTCATACGAATCGTGAATCCTGTGTTTTGTGGTGGAGCAAATTTTCAGCGTAGGATTTTAACAAAAAATCAACATCGGAACGTTATCAATGTAAATTTATATGCTAACCTATGTGTCTTTTTTCGCTAGAGGGAAAAATAATCATGCAAGCTACAATCAAATGGATAGACGGAGTCATGTTTGTCGGCGAATCGGGTAGCGGCCATGCAGTGGTCATGGACGGCCCACCCGACCACGGCGGACGCAATATGGGTGCGCGCCCGATGGAACTGCTATTATTGGGCGTAGGTGGCTGCTCATCATTTGATGTGGTGCAGATTTTACAAAAAGGCAGGAACAACATCACCCACTGCACCACCGAAGTCACGGCGGAGCGCGTTGATGCCGTGCCCAGCGTGTTCAGCAAAATACATTTGCATTTTATTGTCACCGGACATGACTTGAAAGCGTCAGCGGTGGATCGGGCAGTCAAGCTGTCCGCAGAGAAATACTGTTCTGCATCCATTATGCTAAGCAAAGCAGTTGAAATCACCCATGATTTTGAGATTATCGAGGTTTAATTATTTTGAACAAATTGCAATTACACGGCTTTAACAATCTGACCAAGTCGCTCAGTTTCAACATCTACGATATTTGCTACGCCCCTGCCGAACAACAACAGGCGTATATCGAATACATTGATGAAGCGTACAACGCCACCCGCCTGACGCAAATCCTGAAAGATGTCGCGGAGATTATTGGCGCACAAATCCTCAATATCGCCCATCAGGACTACGACCCACAAGGCGCCAGCGTCACCATGCTGATTTCCGAAGGCGATGTGACGCCGCCGTTGAGCATGAACAGCCAGTCACCCGGCCCGTTGCCGGAAACCGTGCTGGCGCATTTGGACAAAAGCCATATCACCGTCCACACCTACCCAGAAAGCCATCCCGACAATGGTATCAGCACGTTCCGCGCGGATATTGACGTTTCGACTTGCGGGCGCATCTCACCACTGAAGGCGTTGAATTACCTGATCCACAGCTTTGAATCCGATGTGGTGACCATGGATTACCGTGTGCGTGGCTTCACCCGCGACATTTCCGGCAAAAAACACTACATCGACCACAATATCACGTCAATCCAGAATTATATCGCCAGGGATACGCAAGAAAGCTACCAGATGATTGACGTAAACGTCTATCAAGAAAATATTTTCCACACGAAGATGATGCTCAAGGAAACCGAACTAGAGAATTATTTGTTTGAAAAAGAAAGTAATCTAAGTGCGGCTGAAAAAGCGGAAATTCAAAAGAAACTGCAAAAAGAAGTGACCGAAATTTTCTATGGACACAATTACCGTAAAAAGAAAATTAAGGTTGCGGACTAAAAGATCAACAATGGGCCTGGATCAGCCTTTGTTGATCTGATTCTAAAATGAGGCAGGTCAACACACCGAAGGCATAGGCTCCGGTGTCAATGCCAATACGGTTGGGGAACACTTCCGGCTCGTCCGTCACCGAATGGCCGTGGACAATAATTTTTTCAAATGGCTTTTTAATGCTCGTGAATTCATCGCGGATCCATAGCAAATCTTCGGGACTTTGCCTTGCTAGGGAATAGCGCGGATTAATCTCGGCATGGACAAAAAAATACCTCCCCAACATGTAGGAACTGTGGGTTCAGAGTAAAAAAACGATAATGGGTTTCGGGTAAGTGGTTTCTCAACTGGCTTTGAATATCAATAAATTCTTCGCGTTTGCTAGGTATTTTTGCGACATTGACACCATAGCTCGCTAAAGTTGCCTGTCCGCCATAAGCAAGCCAAGACCGACCGAAACTTCCTGCAAAAAATCCAGCAAGGTTTGCTCATGATTCCCGCGTAAATAAATATATTCGATACCGTCCTGCATATTTTCCAACATAGAACACCATTCCTTAAGCAAGCTTCTTATACTTCAACCGCTTTGGATTATCGGCATCGCTACCTAAACGGCGGTGGCGGTCCGCTTCGTAATCTTCGTAGTTACCTTCAAACCACACCACTTGGCTATCACCTTCAAACGCCAAAATATGCGTGGCGATGCGGTCCAAAAACCATCGGTCATGCGAAATGACCACGGCACAGCCAGGGAAAGACAATAAGGCCTCTTCCAATGCCCGCAAGGTTTCTACGTCCAAATCGTTGGTCGGCTCGTCAAGGAGCAAGACATTGCCGCCGGTTTTCAGCAATTTCGCCAAATGCACACGGTTACGCTCGCCGCCGGACAAATCGCCTATACGCTTTTGTTGGTCGCCGCCTTTGAAGTTAAATCGCCCCAGATATGCGCGTGATGGCGTTTCGTATTTGCCGACGGTGATCACATCCAAACCATCGGAAACTTCTTCCCAAACGGTTTTATTGGCATCCAAATCATCGCGCAACTGGTCAACATAGGCCAATTGCACGGTTTGCCCCATTGTCAAGGTGCCGGAATCCGGTTGTTCAAAGCCCGCCATCATTCTAAACAAGGTCGATTTACCCGCGCCGTTCGGACCGATAATGCCGACTATGCCGCCGGGTGGCAATTTAAAGCTCAACTCATTGATTAACAAACGATCACCAAAGCCCTTGCTGATATTATTGGCCTCGATCACGACATCACCCAAACGCGGCCCGGGTGGGATGTAAATCTCTTGGGTTTCGTTGCGTTTTTGCACTTCCACCGATGATAATTCATCAAACCGCACCAGACGCGCCTTGCTCTTGGTATGACGGCCTTTCGGATTGGTGCGCACCCATTCCAATTCTTGCTTCATGGCTTTTTGGCGTGAAGACTCCTGACGCTCTTCCAGCAGCAAACGGGCACTTTTTTGTTCTAACCAACTGGAATAATTGCCTTCCCACGGAATACCGGCGCCTCTGTCCAACTCCAAAATCCAGCCCGCGACATTGTCCAAAAAGTAACGGTCATGGGTCACGGCGACGACTGTACCTGTGTAATCGTGCAGGAACCGCTCCAGCCAAGCAACTGATTCGGCATCCAAATGGTTGGTCGGCTCGTCGAGCAACAGCATATCGGGGTTGGACAACAGCAAACGGCACAGCGCGACCCGACGTTTTTCCCCGCCCGATAATTTGCTGACTTCGGCGTCCCAATCCGGCAAGCGCAACGCATCGGCGGCGACTTCCAACTTGCGGTCAATATTATGCCCGTCCATCGCGTTGATAATGTCTTCCAGACGCGCCTGATCCGCCGCCAATTTGTCAAAATCGGCATCCGGCTCGGCATAGGCCGCATAAACAGCATCCAATTCACCCAAGGCGGTTTTGACATGGGCGACGGACTCTTCGACATTGCCGCGCACGGTCTTATTGGGGTCGAGTTGTGGCTCTTGCGCCAAATAACCTATGTGTATGCCTTTCAGCGGTATCGCCTCGCCTTCGATTTCCTTGTCGATGCCTGCCATAATTTTCAGCAAAGTGGATTTACCGGAGCCGTTCAAACCCAACACACCAATTTTCGCGCCAGGGAAAAACGATAAGGAAATGTCTTTCAGGATGTATTTTTTCGGCGGGACGATTTTGCCGACCCGGTTCATGGAATAGATATATTGCGCCATAATGTTGTTATATCGTCGTTAAAAATATTGTGCGTAAAGGCTATTATTTCACAGTTACCAGAACTCGCGCACGGCTAAGTTAAAGGGCATTAAAACAGGTTATTAACCAGCATCTTGTGACGTTACCGAGGAATTTTCAAGAGAGATTTGGAATAAAAACTACCGAAACCGTATTCCATGTACCCGGCATTAACGCCGTTTAAAAAGCAACAAGGTAATATCATCATTAAACGAATCTTTTTGGCAAAAATCTTTTAATGCCTTGAATAGTGCGGCGATAACCGTTTGCGGGCTTTGGCCGGCTTGCTGCACCAACACATCACCAACCCGTTGCAGGCCAAAAAATTCACCTTGGGCATTATCGGCTTCGGTAAGCCCATCGGTGTACAACAACACCACATCACCTTCACCTAACAGCAAGTTTTTTTCTTCGAAGACAATCGCCTTGCGCACACCCAAAATCATGCCGTCCGCATCCAATAATTCGCAAACACCCGCTTGGGCGCGAAGCAATAACGGCGGTGAATGTCCGGCATTGGCGTAACTGAGCTGTTGTCTGGCGATATCGTATTGTAAATAAAATGCCGTGATGAAGAAGTCGGCCTTATTTAAATCCTCAAACAGAAAGTGGTTGAGCAACCCCAAAATAGCCGCTGGCTCTCCCGAATGGCTGGCCTGGGTGCGGATCACACTACGTGTTTCGACCATAAATAACGCGGGGCCTATGGAATGCCCTGACACATCGGCGATCACCATGTCCAGGCAGTTATCGTTGTGATAAAAATAATCGAAATAATCGCCGCCGATCTTATCCGCCGGCATACAAAAGCCGGTCACTTCAAAATGTGCCGATTGTATCGGTGTAGACGGTAATAATGAAGTTTGAATCTGCTGGGCTATTTTGATTTCACTCTGGGCAATCGCCAAGGTGATTTGCCCATCGCGGATTTGCTGTTCAGCCGCTTTACGCGTAGTGATGTCGTGGATAAAACCGCTAAAAATATAACTATTGCCGATTTTTAACGGCGACACGCTCAGTTCGATAGGAAATTCTGAACCATTTCGACGGATCGCGGCTTGTTCAAGCAAGGTATTTAGCCAAGGACACCTGCCCGTGTGCAAAAACAATTTCAGCCACTGCCGAAACGTTTGGCGTAATCGGGGCGGCACGATCAATTCATCCAAATTTTGACCGATGGCTTCTTCGGCAGACCAACCAAAAATTTTTTCCGATTGCCGGTTCCAGTCGGTGATGATGCCATAACTATCCATAATGACGATGGCGTTGGTGGAGCTTTCGATAATCAAGCGGGTGCGTCTTTCACTTTCTATCAGCGCATCCTGGAAATATTTTTTGGCGGTGATGTCGCGGTCAACTCCACGCCATTTGAAAAGCTTGCCATTCGCATCGACTATCGGCATACCCGTCGATTCGGTAAAAACCAGATGCCCGTCTTTATGGCGGTGATAATTGATCAAATCGTAAAACGCATGTTGGCTATCGGCATTATTTTTCAAATCGGCGACATTTTGCTTGGTCAAAAACCGGGTATAGTGTTTGCCGATCACTTCATTCTGCGTGTAACCCAAAATCTGCTGCACTGCCGAACTACTGTAAATATAATAGCCTTGCGGGTCTTGCTCCCATAACCACTCCCCTGTCATATCCGCCATTTGCCGGAAACGCTCTTCGCTCTCTGTTAATGCCGAGGCTATTTCTTGACATTTATTGGAACCGGTTACGGCGGTTGGCTGGCCCGCGGTTATGAAATCTATGAGCAGGGCAATTTCGCGTTTGTTGGTATCTGGAGCGGATAATTCTGATGCCGTTATCCGCACCGGCAGCCGTTTATGTGCTTGCGTGAGCAACTCACATTCGACCGCTTTATCGGCGATGGTGTCTTGCAGCAAACGCCGCAAGTAGGCACAATCCGTATTGGCACAAATTGTTGCCAGGGGTCTATCCACCAATTCGGCAATCTGGTAACCCAGCAAATAAGCCGCAGCGGGGCTAAGCCGCTTAATGCGCGGGTCAAGCCCTATCGCTTGTTCGATAATGATTAGGCATACCACCTTATTGGCCGCTCCTGCCACTCAAGTTAAACACTGTTTTATTGACAAAATAATATTACTTTAAGATAGTTGATTTATGCTTTGTTTCTATACAATTATTACAATCCCGTAAGTTCTGGCTTTAGTATTATTTAGGATACCGTACAAGAACTTATGGGATTGTAATATCCATTCAATAAGTTATTAATTTCAATAAGTTATTCATTGTTTCATAAGTGCTTGCCTAAGAACGTGTTTTAAAAGCGTCGCGAGCGGTTCGAGTGCAACGACTGCAGGGATGCAGGAGGTAGAGCAACGCAGGAGCAGTTGCCGAGGCGCACGGAGCGGAAAAACCGGAGTGTACTGGAGTACATGAGGATTTTGAGCACCGCGCAACGCCGCAATCGAACCGCGTAGCAGCTTTTAAAACACGTTCTAAAAGTTTGGACAGGAAATTCTCTGCCCAACAAGCGTTTATGAAACAATGAATAAGACCAAGCAACTTTATAACTGAAGTGGGGAAATCAATATGAAAACTCATCGCTTGTTTATCCTGGTATTGCTGGCTGCTTCATCGGTGTTGCTAACCGGCTTTAAACCCTCATCCCAACAAAAGCTACCCGTAACAATGGCAAAAACGGAGGCTGATGTTGGTGATAATAACAAAATGGCGGGGACACAAACAGCGGCACCACCACTAGACCTAAGCATCCCCTTTAAAAATCCAGACTTTGGCAAACCGGCATTGGTTGGAACCAAACATAGCCCACAGGACGAGTTTGACGGATTATTCACGGCTAAACCCCAAAAAACCGCACCGCCATTTCAACTTAAGGGCGGCTGGATTATTTCACCGGAACCGGAAATTGAAAAGCAAAAATCGGTTGATGGCGCCGGCATTGTGATCAACATCAAAGACTAATCCAGCCATTCAATAATATAGTCTTCATAATCTTCAGAACGTTTGATCCTTGAGGCTTTCAAGGCATATCCGCTGACTCTCATACCCGCCGCTTTAACGCTTTCCGTCGTACCCGACACCAATGGATGCCATTCTGGCAAATCTTTGCCCTCACCCAGCAAGCGATAAGCACAGGTTTTGGGCAACCAACGACCATATTCGGCAAAATCATGTTGCTGCAAAACAAGACATTCAGGGACTAACTGGCTGCGTTCGCCATATCGCCGACAACGGCAGGTTTTGATATTCAACAAATCGCAAGCGATGCTTGTCAAGGCCACTTGCCCAGTATCTTCGTCTTCCAATTTGTGCAAACAACATTGCCCGCAACCATCGCATAAAGCCTCCCACTCTTCGGCGGTCATTTCAGGCAATTTTTTGCTTTGCCAAAAATTCATCGCCACTTGACTGCCCCAATTGACTGTCCCAAGATTTTTCAAACCGTTTCCCCTGCCGTTTCCCGCCCACTGTAGGCATCAACCGCCAATTCATCAAGAACCGTCCGAAAATGATCATAACTTTGGATATTTAACACCCCAACCTCGTCAAGGACAGCTTTGTAATGCGCCGCCGCCCGACCACCGACAATCAACGCAACATTTTGCCCCAGCAGTTTTTTCAAGCGTCTGATTTCTTTGGGTATAGTCAAATCATCGGCATTAAAACTGATGCTCAAAGTCACCGCCCGCGCATTGGTGAACTTAACAGCGGCGGCAATTTCTTCCGCAGGCAAATTAGCCCCAAGATAGGTCACTTTCCAAGCTTTCAGCTCGGCAATAATCGCCGCAAGCAATGCGCCCAACTCGTGCAACTGTCCGATAGGTGTGGACACAATCATTCTGGGGGCATGGGCGGAAATAGGATTGTTATTGCGTAAAATATACGTCAATGAGCGGATAATCGATGAAGCCATGTGTTCATGCACCGGCCTGAGTTCACCACTACGCCAACGTTCGCCAATTTTGGTCAGCAATGGCGTCAACAAGTGTTCAATGAATGCTTCTGAACCCAGCTCGACTATGGCATGTTCAAAATGCGCTTCCAGCACATTGGCATCAAACGCCAACACCGCCAAATAACATTTATCAATGTACTCTTCGGCAAGATACAGCCTATCGCCAGCAGGTGCCGGGGCTAACGACTGGACACTTAGCCCCGTTTCATCTTTGACCAATTGTTTCAAATCCTCAATTGGCAATCGGGCAATTTGGCTAATGCTATGCCCGATATTGGTTGCCTGATTGAGTAGTTTTAGACGGGCAATGTCCTGGGCCGTATAAACGCGATGCCCGCCAGAAGTACGGGTTGGTGTCACAGCTTGATAGCGACGCTCCCAAGCCCTGACCAGATCAGATTTAACACCCGATCTTTTAGAAACCGTGCTGATTAAATATTGTGCCGAGTCGTCATTAGGGTTGATCATGGTTGCTTCTTTGCATCAATTACTGAAATGGCAATACTAACACAAGCTTAACAAAACCTAGACAGAATTTGAACACCAATTCATGCGTTTTCCCTAGCGATTGTTCGACATAAACTGTATGGGATTTAGGATTCGGCCAATATTAACTTCCTGATTTAAGACCTGGCAGGTTTCAAAAACCTGCCAGGTCTCTACGATTTCGGCAATGACAGTTCGGGAAGTTATTTTTAGCCAAATCCTTAGAGCTTCCAGTCTTTTTGCACCCTGATGGACATAAACCCTGAATGGCTTCATTACATAAACTTCAACACATCCTTCAGTGCTTGGAATGATAAGAAACCTTATAAACCAGGCCATTCTTATCATCACTGACCAACAGCCCACCATCCGGCAACGCCAAAATATCCACCGGGCGTCCTGACACTGCACCGTCTTTATCCAGCCAACCGCTGATAAAATCTTCTTCGGCAACCACTTCGCCCTGCTTGTCAAACTTGACCAACACCACCTTGTAGCCTTGCGGTTCGCTACGGTTCCATGAACCGTGCTGGGCGACGAACAATTGATTTTTATACTCGGCTGGAAACAGGCCACCTTGATAAAAACGCATTCCCAAGGGGGCGACATGCGCGGGATATTTCCAGACGGGAGCGGTAAAATCCGCGCATTTTTTGCCGGCGGCAAATTCAGGATCAGGAATATCGCCGCCGTGGCAATACGGATAACCAAAATGTCCGCCTTTACCAGCCCAACGGTTCAATTCATCGGGCGGTGCGTCTTCACCTAAATAATCGCGTCCGTTGTCATTGAAAAACAATTCGTTAGTTTGCGGTTGCCAATCAAAACCGACCGTGTTGCGTATGCCCCGCGCCAGGATTTCCAAATCGCTGCCATCGGGATTGAGCCTGACCAGCGCGGTGTAAATGTCTTTTTCAGGATTGCAAATATTGCACGGCGCACCGACAGCGGTATAGAGCTTGCCATCCGGCCCGAAGCGCAGGTATTTCCAGCCATGATGTTTGTCTTCAGGAAATTTATCGTACACGACCACAGGCGCGGGCGGATGATCCAGATGCTGGCCTATCGCATCGTAGCGCAGGATGCGGTTAATGGCGGCGACATACAGCGCACCGTCCTTGTAAGCCACGCCGTTGGGCATAGTCAAACCGCTGGCGACCAACTGGTGCGGTTCGGCAACACCGTCGCCATTGCTATCGGCAACCGCATAGACCTTACCTTCCTTGCCGGTGCCGACAAACACCACGCCTTTATCGCCCAAGGCCAGGCTTCGCGCATTCGGCAAATTATCGGCGTAGACCGAAATGCTAAAACCTTCAGGCAAATGCAGGTTTTTTAACAGCTCCTGATGATTTTCCATCGCCCAACCCGCACCAACCGTTGCTGACAACACACCCGCCACCAAAATTTTCAGAAAACTTAATCGCATATCAATGATCTCCGTTAATTAACTTTAACACTATATAATGACTCTGATTGGCATGACCCTGAGAACGTGTTTTAAAAGCTGCTACGCGGCTCGATTGCTGCGTTGCGCGGTACTCGAAATCCTCATGTACGTCCAGTACACTCCGGTTTCTCCGTTCCGTGCGCCTCGGCAACTGCTCCTGCGTTGCTCTACCTCCTGCATCCCTGCAGTCGTTGCACTCGAGCCGCTCGCGACGCTTTTAAAACACGTTCTGAATGAAGTGACCTTGAAGGATGATTGAATTCACCCGTTTCCATCCCTATATCTGAGTAACCGTTTCTACAACACCTTAAGAAGGTTCCCACTATGATGCGACTTTTTCTGTTTTTAGCAACCAATGCGGCAATCATGATTGTCGTGACCCTGATTTTTAATCTGTTTGGACTCCAAAGCACACTCGATGCCCAAGGCGTAAACCTCAATTTAAAAGCGTTGCTGATGATGTCCGCCATCATCGGCATGAGCGGTTCGGTCATTTCTTTGGTCATGTCAAAATGGTCAGCCAAGCAAGCGATGGGCGTTTCTGTCATCGAAAATCCCAGTAACGAAACAGAGCGATGGCTGCTTGATACCGTCCGCCGCCAGGCACAACAAGCGGGTATCGGGATGCCCGAAGTCGGCATTTTTGACACTTCCGCGCCCAATGCCTTCGCCACGGGTATGAGCCGCGACAGTGCGCTGGTGGCGGTCAGCACCGGCCTGCTGCACAATATGAACGAAGCCGAAGTGGAAGCCGTTATCGGGCATGAACTCACCCACGTCGCCAATGGCGATATGGTGACAATGGCCTTGATGCAAGGTGTGGTCAATACCTTTGTGTTCTTCTTCGCCAGCATTATCGGGTATGTCGTTGACCGCACCGTCTTTAAAACCGAACGTGGCAATGGCCCTGCTTACTACATCACGCAAATAGCCGCGCAGATTGTACTGGGCATTTTGGCGAGCATATTGGTGATGTGGTTCTCACGCCGCCGTGAATTCCGCGCCGATGCGGGCGGTGCCAAACTCGCGAGCACGGAAAAAATGATCGCCGCCCTGCAAGCCCTGCAACGCGCCCACGAAACCCCTGACATGCCGGCACAATTGGCGGCGTTTGGCATTAACGGCGGCGGCATGAGCCGTTTGTTCATGACCCACCCGCCGCTGGAAGAACGGATTGCGGCGTTGCGCAACAGTCAATAATCCAGCAAGAAGCTAGACCTTTCAGGTTTAAAAAACCTGAAAGGTCTTATTAATCGGTTATTCATTTTTAAACCAATAGCGTAAAATCGAAAGTTCTTAGATTCCATTTATCCTTTAGTTAGGGAATATCATGAGCAAAATACTTTTATTGTTGGCCGTCATGCTCGTCAGCATGAATGGCTACGCTACAGATGCCAAAAACGAATGGCACAACACAGACTTATCAGACACCACCATCGCCGAAATCCAAAAAGCAAAATTCCAATATAAAAAATGTGTTTCCGATGAAATGCAAAAACCGGCTTATAAATTGATGGACACCCGCTTGGCGACCGACACCATCACCAAAATGTGCGAACCTGTGCTGGCGAAAATGCGGGAAGTTTATCTGGCGCAAAAAGTCCCTGCCATTATTGCCGACCGCCACCTCAAACAAATGCGTATGCAAATTACCCGCAATGTCTTGCAAAACCTGATGTTTGCCGAAGCGGCACGTAAATCGGGCCAACCGCAACAACAATAACACCCCAATTAGCCATGAATACACAATACACCATAGATTTGACCCTGCAACCGACAACTTTCGACATCTGGCATGTGGGTCTCGCCGGTGCGGTTGTGCTGTTATCGCTCATGCTCGTCATCATTCTTCTGGTTATGGTCATTAGCCTCTCACGCCGCCGGAAACCAACAGCAGAACCCACGATCATCCAGCAAGCGGCTGAACCGATTGTTAAAGTTGTCGAGGTGGAAAAATTAGTAGAAGTTGAAAAAATAGTGGAGGTTGAAAAAATCGTCCACGCCCCCGCACCGGAACCCGTGATTTTAAAAGAAGCAACGCCCGATGCCGCCCTGCAATTGCTGGGGTTATTGCAAAAAGAAGCGCGTTTCCTCGACTTTATCAAAGAAAACATCACCACCTACAGCGATGCCGATATTGGCATTGCCGCACGCGTGGTCCATGAAGGCTGCAATAAAGCCATTAATGAACACTTCACGCTGGCTCCAGTACGCCAGGAACAAGAAGGCGGCAAAATCACGATACAGCCAGGATTTGACGCCGGTTCTGTGCGCTTGACCGGCAATATTGTCGGCAAAGCACCGTTCACGGGTACGCTGATCCATAAAGGCTGGCAAGTCACCAACATCCGTTTGCCCAAATTGACGCAAGGCTACAATGCAGCCATCGTCGCTGCCGCCGAGGTGGAACTATGAGTTTGTTTGACCATATTAAAAAAATTCAGGAAAACCTTCAGGAAACCAAGCCGGAAGCAACGCCTGTTATCACCGCACCTGCCGCTGAACCGGAAACACCCGCCCCCAGCCAATCTGAAAACAGCCAGCCGGAAACGCCACAAACTTCTGTCCAGCCCACCGAATCTGCGCCCGCATTTGCCGACCCTATTATTGAGCCAGTGCAAACCCAAGCAAATTCAGATGGACAACACTTTGCCGTCGGCATCGACTTGGGCACGACACACTGCGTATTGTCATATTCTGCTATTGGTCTTGCCGATGACGAGTTCTCCCAGCAAGTCATGGCAATCCCGCAATTGACTGCGCCAGGCATGGTCGAAGACAACTATCAACTGCCATCTTTTTTGTACCAGGCCCATGAAGCCGAATTGGCGGAAGGTTCCACCGCGTTGCCTTGGACAGCCAAACCGGATTTTTTGGTCGGGGAAATCGCCCGCAATCTGGGCAGCAAAACCCCGATCCGTCTGGTCGCCAGCGCCAAAAGCTGGCTCTGCCATGCCGGAGTCGATTGCAAAGCCCCCATCTTACCTGCCGACTCTCCTGAGGAAGTCACCCGCGTTTCGCCTTTCCAAGCCAGCGTCGCTTATTTGCAGCATCTGCGTGACGCTTGGCAACACCTGCATCCCAATGCACCGTTATCGGAGCAGGATTTGGTCATCACCGTACCCGCGTCATTTGATCCGGCGGCGCGTGAGTTGACCGTCGAAGCCGCCCGCACCGTGGGTTTACACCAAGCCATCCTGCTGGAAGAACCGCAAGCGGCGGTCTATAGCTGGATAGAAAAAAGCCAGGGCGACTGGCGTAAACAAGTCAACTGCGGCGACATTATCCTGATCGTCGATATTGGCGGCGGCACGACTGACTTGTCGCTCATCGCCGTTACCCAGCAAGACGGTAATTTGGAATTGACCCGCGTCGCCGTCGGCGACCATATCCTGCTCGGCGGTGACAATATGGACTTGGCCTTGGCGTACACCGTCAAAGCCAAATTGGAAAAAGACGGGCAACGCCTACAACCCTGGCAAATCCAAGCCTTGACGCACGGTTGCCGCGATGCCAAAGAAAAATTGTTCACCGACAACAGCACCGACACCATCCCCTTGGTCGTCGCCAACCGTGGCTCCTCACTCATCGGCGGCACCTTACGCACCGAACTCACCCGTGAAGAAGTCAACCGTGTGCTGGTCGAAGGCTTTTTGCCCACCGTCGCCATCAGCGACCGTCCGGTCAGCCGCACCCGCGCGGGTTTAAGGACTGCCGGCCTGCCCTATGCGCAAGATGCGGGCATCACCCGCCATCTGGCGGCATTCTTGTCCAAACAGCAATATGCCACTAGCGACTTGCCCGATGTCAATCTACCGGAACACGCGACTTTCCTGCATCCTTCCGCCGTGCTGTTCAACGGCGGCGTGTTGAAAGCCAACGCCCTCGCCGAACGTTTGATGCAGATACTCAATTCCTGGCTCATCGCCGAACAAGCCCCCGAAGCCCGTTTGCTCGCGGGTGCGGATCTCGACCTCGCCGTCGCCCGAGGCGCGGCCTATTATGGCTTTGTCCGCAAAGGGCGCGGTGTGCGTATTAAAGGCGGCACGGCGGCGTCTTATTATGTCGGCATAGAAAGCGCAATGCCTGCCGTACCCGGTTTGCCACCCGAACTGGAAGCCTTGTGCATCGCGCCGTTCGGCATGGAAGAAGGCACCCAAGCAGAATTGCCCGACGATGAATTCGGCCTGGTTATCGGCGAACCCGTACGCTTCCGCTTTTTCGCTTCAAATAGCCGCCGTGAAGATCCGGTCGGAACCCGTTTGGATTACTGGAGCGATGATGAGCTATCAGAATTGGCGGAAATCGAAATCACCTTGCCAGAAGCGGGCCGACGGCCCGGCGAAGTCATCCCCGTGCATTTATGCGCCGCCGTCACCGAAGTCGGTACGCTGGAACTGCACGCGGTATCGCAAAAAGATGATGGTCGCTGGAAAATTGAGTTTGATGTCCGCGCCGGAGAAAATTAGGCTTTCGGTTGGAATCTTGAGCTTAGACATCAGATACCATCCACGAAAGGCACGAAAAATAGATGGGCGAAATAAATTACGGCGAGCTTATCAAAACCTAAAGCTGGGAAGACCTGGTTTATCAATAACCTTCTTCTATCTTCGTGTCCTTTGTGGTGTTAAATTTTCCTATAAATCCCAATGCCACACATAGTATTTTGAAATGGCAGACAGATTGGAGTAATCATGCTAAATAAAGTCATGTTAATCGGACGCTTGGGTGCTGACCCTGAAATCCGCTATATGCCATCGGGCGGGGCGGTGACCACGATCCGGCTGGCAACTAGCCGCCGCTGGAAAGACAAACAAACAGGCGATAACCGCGAAGAAACCGAATGGCATCGGGTGGTGTTTTTTGCGCGTTTGGCGGAAATTGCCGGTGAATATCTAAAAAAAGGCAGCCAGCTTTACGTTGAAGGACGCATCCGCACCCAAAAATGGCAGGGCCAGGATGGGCAAGACCGTTACACCACCGAAATTGTCGCCGAAGAGATGCACATGCTGGGCAGCCGTAGCGGCGGCACGGGCGATTTTGGCGCCGATCCTCAAACAGCACCAAGTACAAGGCCCGCTTACCAAGCCAACCCGTCCGCACCACGGCCTGCCCCGCAACCTGGCAGCGCAGCCATGCCGCCTGCACCACCGACTTATGATGACTTTGATGATGACATCCCTTTTTGATCCGCAATCAAAGATTGTTTTACCAAGCTGGTAGAAAAGCAATAAGCTCTTTATAATCGGGATACTTTTATTCACCGTATCAAACACCCGCTTTCGCCTAACGTTGTTACGGGGGTCAGATCGTCTGGATGCAGCCACTACATGCTAACTCAACGACTTTTTTTCATTTGTTCACTGTCAGTTTTCGTCTCGGCTTGTACCCAAGATTTGCTCCATCTCCGGGAACCCGCGCCTGTTTATGAAAACCCTCCCGTTGTTTATCAGGATATTCCAGCAGCCGAGCCTAACCCGGAACCGGTTGCCGAAAATCCCGACACCAACGTCGAAACCAAGCCGATTGAAGAAACCGGAGCCATCTCTGCGCCGATAGAATTAAAACCTGAGCCATTACCTGATGAACCGGCACGGGATCTACTAACCCCTGAACAGGAAAAGGAACTGGCGGATTTAGAAAATACTGCGACGACTGATTTGAGCAACACCTCCACACCTACTCAACCAGAAGAACCTGGAAAAACAACACCTGCAACAACCGCCCCCCCGGAACCCTCGGCAACAGCCTTAGCACCTGACGGACAAGGAACACCACCAACACAGCCCTCTTCCACGTCGGGACAAAACACCACCACCACACTGACACCCTCTATTCCGTCGCCAGTGGTTGAAACTCCGCCACCGCCCCCTCCACCGCCGCCGCCACCTCCATTTGAGCCTTTACAGACTTTCGCGCCCTTATCGCCCGTGGTCGACACCTTGGTGTTAGCCGCCAATAAAAGCACCGACAAGGGCAATGTTGAATCAGCGTCGATGACTATCGAGCGGGCGCTCAGGATTGAACCCAAAAATCCGACATTATTCTATAAGCTGGCGCTCTTGCGTTTGAAGCAATCCAAGCCTAAGTTGGCAGAAGAAATGGCTAAAAAATCACTCCAATTGGCGGCTAACGACAAGCAACTCAAAAAACATAGCTGGTTGCTCATTGCCCGCGCAAGGGATATGCAGAACGATCCTGAAGGGGCTAAAGAAGCACGGAAAAAAGCGGAAAAGTTTTGATCCATTCCTGGTAATTGGACAGAACGAGGGACTATGGAAGCATCCTTGGGATTTTGTAAACTTTACGCCGCCCTGAAATTCAATAAAACCCATTCCGGCATTTTCTTTATTTATACCAATAACTTACCCACCCAACACCTGACATTATGCAAACACCCCCTTCAGAAGTCTTGACCACCCTGGCCACCCTACGTGACTATATCCGCTGGGCAGCCAGCCGCTTTACTGAAAACCAAATCAGTTTTGGACACGGCACTGTCGCCGCCCTTGACGAAGCCGCCGCGTTGGTCTTGCACACCGTTTATCAGCCATACAACCTCGCCGATGCTTATCTGGACACCGTCTTGACTTTGGACGAACGCCAAAAAATCATTGAAATTGTTAGCCGCCGCATTAACGAGCGCCTCCCGGCCGCTTATCTGACGCACGAAGCCATTTTTGCCGGTTTGTCTTTTTATGTCGATGAGCGCGTCCTTGTTCCCAGATCACCTATCGCCGAACTGATCGAACAACGTTTTTCGCCCTGGGTGGATGAAAATCAAGTCATGAACATTTTGGATTTATGCACCGGCAGCGGCTGTATCGCCATTGCCTGTGCTTATGCCTTCCCGGAAGCCTATGTCGATGCCGTGGATTTATCCTCAGACGCGCTCGCCGTTGCAGACAAAAACGTCAAGCAACATAAGCTGACTGAAGCGGTAAGCTTGTACGAGTCCGATTTATTTGAAGAACTGCCCGAAACCCGCTACGACATCATCGTCAGCAACCCGCCGTATGTGAGCTTGGACGAATGGCAAGAGCTGCCCGCTGAATTCCATGCCGAACCGGAACTGGGCCTGAAAGCAGGCGAAACAGGCTTGGACATCGTTATCCGCATCCTCGCCGATGCCGACAACTACCTGACTGACACCGGAATTTTAGTCGTCGAAGTCGGTAGCAGCGCCACAACCTTGCAAGACAGATTCCCCGAAGTGCCATTCTACTGGCTGGATTTTGAACGTGGCGGCGACGGCGTATTTTTGCTCACCGCCGAGCAAGTCAACTTTTATCACCAACAATTCTTAAAAGCGTTGCCATAACATGTCTGGAAATACCATAGGAAAATTATTTACTGTCACGAGCTTTGGCGAAAGCCACGGCCCAGCCATCGGTTGCATCGTTGATGGTTGCCCTCCGGGCATGGCCTTGTGCGAGGCGGATTTACAATTCGACTTGGATAGACGCAAACCCGGCACATCCCGCCACACCACACAACGCCGCGAAGCCGACGAAGTAAAAATATTGTCCGGCGTGTTTGAAGGCAAAACCACCGGCACCCCGATTGGCTTGTTAATCGAAAACACCGACCAACGTTCAAAAGATTACGGCAAAATCGCCGAAACCTTCCGCCCAGGCCACGCCGATTACACTTACCAGCAAAAATATGGCTTCCGTGATTATCGCGGCGGCGGCAGGTCATCGGCGAGGGAAACCGCGATGCGCGTAGCGGCGGGAGCGATTGCCAAAAAATATTTGTTTGAACAGGAAGGGATGTTGATCCGGGGCTATTTGTCGCAACTGGGACCGATCAAAATCGACAAACTGGATTGGGCCGTCATCGACAGCAACCCGTTTTTCTGCCCAGATAGTGATAAAGTTGCGGAAATGGAAAACTACATGGATGCCCTGCGCAAAGAAGGCGAATCCATAGGCGCGAGGATTGAAGTTATCGCCAGCAACGTACCGCCAGGCTTGGGCGAGCCGATTTTTGACCGCTTGGATGCAGAATTGGCCTATGCCTTGATGGGCGTCAACGCCGTTAAAGGCGTGGAAATCGGCGACGGCTTTGGCTGCATCGAAGCGAAAGGCACCCAATTCCGCGACGAAATCACACCGGAAGGATTTTTAAGCAACCACGCAGGCGGCATTTTAGGCGGTATTTCCAGCGGTCAGGACATCCGCGCCAGTATCGCCCTAAAACCCACGTCCAGCCTACGCTTGCCAGGCCGCACCATCAACACCCACGGCGAGGCCACCGAAGTCATCACCGAAGGCCGCCACGACCCCTGCGTCGGCATCCGCGCCACGCCAATAGCCGAAGCGATGGTGGCGATAGTGTTGATGGATCATTATTTACGCCATCGGGCGCAGAATTTGGGGGTGGATTCAGGATTAGGCATTTTGCGGTGACTTAGCTAATGCGGTGACTTAGCTAATAACGTAAAAACCTGCAAACAACACTGAATACGCATTCGCAAACCCTTGCAAAACTACCGTACATTTAAACCCCTGCCATTCCGATAGAAATCTTCCTAATTCAATCATCGGAAATGCAGGGAAGCATCTCCGCTTTCAAAACAAGGGGTTATAGGCCATAATTCATACTCCCTTGCATTTTCTGGTAACCCATAATGTCAAAAGTTATTTTAGTCGGTTTAGGTGTCAGCGGTTTGGCTTGTGCAATGGAATTGCAGCAACAGGGCATTGTTTTCACGGCATTTGAAAAAGAGCTTGTACCCGGTGGGCTTACCCGAAGTGAGCGTATGGATGGCTTTACTTTTGATTATGGGCCACATGTCATTTTAGACACGCCAAAACTGTTTGACCGGCTTAGCCTTGATCTTGAAGGCTGTGCTTGCCAATCGACCATTTTTCTTGAAACATCTAAAGTATTGAACATTCCCGCACCGATTCAGCATCATCTGCATCACCTAACCTTAAAACAGAAGATACAGATTTTTTCAGATATTCTGCACCGCAATGCCACGCGGTCTCCGCCCAAACCCAACAATTTTCAGGAGCATATCCTGTCCCAATCAGGGAAAACACTGTTTGAATTGTTTTTCCAAGGTTATGAAACCAAACGCATGCGTTTCCCGTTGACCGGTATTGATGGCAGTATGCCTAACCGTATCCAGCCGCCCGCCTTGGCCCAGTTGTTTGGCGTTAGTAAAGTGACCACACAATCAGCGTGTGGCGGTCATGATGCCCGTTTCAAGTATCCACATGCAGGTGGCATCGACAACCTGCCTAAAGCCATGATGGCCACTTTACCCAATGACCAGCTTCACTTCGGACAGGTTTTATCAGCAATTGATCTGGAGAAAAAACAGGTGACGTTTGCCAACCATCACCAGGCGTTTTTTGAGCATCTGGTGCTCTCCTTGCCGTTGCCGGAAATCATTTTGTTGATAAAAAATGTCCCTACAGCAATCACTGAGGCTGCGGAACAATTGGTTTATAGCTCGCTGTATATTTTAAATTTAGGGATAGACCAGCCCTTATCACCGGCCTGGGCTATTGGGCGCATTCCCAGGCAAGACACGGACTTTTACCGTGTCTCCATCCCGACGCATTACTCAAAAGCTTGTGCACCGTGTGGTTCGGACAGTTTGACGGTGGAAGTCGCCCATCATGAACAACGCTACCCGCTTTCAGGGCAAGAAGTCCGCCAGCGGATTTATGCCGGCCTGAAACGACTGGGTATTCTGGGCAGCCAAGATCCTGTCGCGGTTGAATGGCTGCACAATGTCCGTTACGGGCATATCATTTATAACCATAAAACACGCGCGGCCCTTGAGCTGATTTTTGCTTACCTGAATAAAAATGGCGTGTACGGTTGTGGCAAATACGGGGAATGGCGGGATATGTTAATGAGCCATTCCATGCAAAGTGGCATTGATACCGCCCAGCGGGTTATTTCAGCAACAGCCGCTGAACAATAAACGGTGTAAAAACCCAAGTTGGTACGCCAAAAATCGGGTTCTGACCCATTTCCAAATGTGCCCCCCGTTTTCGCGTTCCTAAGCCCCCGCCAAAATCTCCTTATACAAGGCCACACATTCTGCAACCTGTTCGGCAACTGTCCGCACGGATTTTTGCGGGCATTGCACCAGAAACCGCTCAGGATCGGCGTCTATTTCCAGCAATGCCGCTTGTAAGGCCGAAGCGTCATCCACCGGAACCACCCGGCCATTAACACCGTCTTCGACACAATCGCCAACCGCCCCCCTATCGGAAGCGATGACCCACACTCCCGCATAAGCCGCTTCGCGGGTGACCAGACCATAGGATTCAGGCCATATCGAAGGGGCGACCAGCACATCCATTGCCGCATACATGGCATTGATCCCGGACTGTTTATACTTCGCGCGAAAAATGACCGGCGTGCTTCCCCACTGTCTGTGATAGACCTGGCCTGATTCAAGGCTGTGGTCAATGATATGGACTTCAATATGCTTGAGGTCGGTTTGCACCACGGCTTCCCGAAACAAATCGAAACCCTTGTGATAACTGGCCCCGCCAATGTGGGCCACGCGCACTTTCGGTGCTGTTGGGGGTGTCGATGGAATGCGCGGCAACACCGGAAATAAGGCCAAACCGTTTTCATTGGTCTGGGTTTGGGTGATGCCGGCATCGACATAAATATCGCGGAACTTGTCGGATACCGCCAACACCGCCCTGGCACTATTTAAAAGGGCATATAAAGGTTGTTGCCTGGCAAACGTGTCTATCTCTGAAAACGCCTGACGGGTGTTAATTAATTCGTTCTCCTCGGTAATCAGAAACAGGTATTTTGATAACCACCAACCATCATGCAAGGTAATAAGATAAGGGATTTTCAGTGCCAGCGCGGCATCGACCACCGATCCGGTCAAGATGGGCAGGGCATGGAAATGGATGAGGTCAAAGCCATATTTGCCATAGAACTCCACACAAAAGGCATAAACAGCTTCATCGTGAATATCCGACCAATCGCGCAAGGGGACATTCAGGCGCGTCACCAAAGCCGGGCCATACAAAAACTGCTCAATTGAATAAGGCTCGAAGTGTTCGGAGTCGAGCTGGCTGGTCAGCACATACACATCGTAATCGTCGCCATACGCTTCCACCAACATCCGCACATGGGATTCAAACACCCGTGTTGCCCCGCCCACCGCTTGCGGCGTGAACCACACATTGACATACAACAAGCGGGATTTTTGACGCTTTGACCGAGTTGGTGGTGTTGGCTCGGAATAAGCCGACAAAGTGCGCTGGAGAATGTTGGCCCCCACACCAGGATTATAGTGTTCCTGGGCATATTGCCGGGCGTTTTCGCCAATGCGCTGGCGCAATTCGACCGATTCAACCAGCCTTGTCAGTTGTTGCACCCATTCTTCGGTAGTGGCGGCGAACAACACCTCCCTTTCGGCTTGCACGACTTTCCGATAGGTTCCGGTAGGGGTGACAATGCTGGGAATACCAAAAACCGCCGCTTCCAGCCATTTGATCTCACTTTTGCAATCGGTGAACGGGTCTTGTTCCAATACGGCAATGTTAATGTCAGCATGGCTGAGTTGTTTTAAATAGTAATCACGGTTTGAGGTCGGTTCGCGAAATTCAATCCTATCGGCATAAGACTCCAATTCGGCGGGCAGTTGGAAATAGCCAAAGGCTGTAAATTTAACCGCCGGAAAACGCTCCAAGATAAGCACTAAAGCCGGCCCAAACACTTCATAAATGACCTGTTTATGCGCTTTGGTCGCACTGCCGTAAAAAAGCTCGATGGTTTTCGTTTCCTTTTCGGCTTTATACCATTGCCTTGCCACCAAATGCAGGCTGGGAGTCAGCAAATTGGGATGCACCGCCACCGCTTTATCCGGCCCGACAACATCAGTGATACGTTCTGCCAAAGGTTGTGTCGAACAAGTGATAGCGTCGGCGAGATGCAGGGCAGATTCAAAAAACGGATTGTCCATGACCAAATGGGTATGGAATTCCTCATCAATCGTACCCGCATAGGATTCTAGCGGGGCGGGGAAATACCGCTCGTCAAACAAATAATCGTCAATATCATAAATGACCGGGAGTTGCAGTTGATGGGCATAAGCCACCAGCTTGAAAATGGTGTACACAGCGGGTACACGGCAAATATAAAGGGCATCGGTAAAAGCCATATCGCGTTTCCACGCTTCATCGTCCAGGGTATTAATGTCCCTGTATGCTGTTTGGTAGCCCAAGGTATGGGCCTGGTCCATTTTTTGTTGCACCCGATATTGATAACATTGCCACAAGTCTTTCGAGCCAATAAACAGGACATGTCCGAAGCGGCGCTTTGCAGGTTTACTAGCCGCCGACCCTTGATAACAGCCTTGTCCCGCCAAGGTTTGGACGGCATCTATCGCGGCAAGCAAGGCCGCTAAATCTTCCCGTCTTTCCTGCAAAGCCGTAGCAATATCGCCAGCCTTTGCCATCGCCTCCGTGTGCCCCACACTGCTTTGGAAAAATTGCCGTAAAAAATTATCGGCAAGATATTGAAGTTTGCCACCACGATGTGGATCAAGCTGGAAGCTTCTAAAAATCATCGCCAAAATACGCGGCATTGATTGGCGGATTAAGTTGACGCGACCTTCACACAGTATGGTTTGCAATGCCGCCGTTTCTTGATAAACAAAAGCAGATTCTGAATGGTTTTTGATAGCCGCTGCAAAATCCTGCATGGCCTCATAATTCCTACCTAAGAAGCGGTTGATTTTGCCACACTGTTCCAGCAGCGCAAGGTCATTGGAATACGCGTTATTACGGCGTATGAAATCTAATACATTCGCAGCGAATGGAAAATCTTGGTAAAGGCTGGCAAGGGCGATCCCCAGCAAATATAAAAAACGAAAAGATAATTGGCTGAGCAAAATCGTGTCATTTAACAACATTAAATGGCAATCGCGGTAGCCCCAAACAATGGCATCACACATAGTCCCGCTATAAACAGACAGCGATAGTTTGCGCTGACTGTGCAATTCGCTAAACAGTGCGGTTTCCAGTAATTGCAGTTCATCCGAAGCCAAGGAAGCAGTTGCCTGGCTTGAAATGGCGCGTATTAAAATTAGCTCAAACGCAGGATGTCCCAAGCAACAACGCGCCTGGATCAAATCCAAGGCCAGATGCGCTTGTAACCATTGGTAATGCCCAAGCCGCAAAAGATTTCGGCAAAATCCCAGTAAGCAAATATAAACCCGTTCCTCCCCGAGCACGGCATCACAATTTGACAAGGGATTGAGCAATTCCAGCAAGGCGAATTTTTGTTCATCGAGCGTCAAATCCTCACGTCCAGGGTCAAGCGCAAACCAGTACAACTGCCGGGCCAAGGTTTCCGTTAATGGCAGTGGGCTATTAGTGAGTTCATGCCGTTGTTCCGCATCAAAAAAAGCCTGTACCTTACTGCCCGGCTTTAGCTGTTTAAGAACGGGCATAGGAATTTGTTTAAACTCAAAAGCACAGGTACCGTCAGTTTTTCCGGCAGCATAAAGGTCATCCCGCATCAAGCCCGCTATGGTCTTGCCAATCGCAATATCATCCACTGTCAAATACACGTCTATTCGCCGTAGCGAATCAGATAAAGAATACGCCCAACCGTACAACTCTCCGGTCGCTAATACACCATCCAAACAACCTTCCAAATCATGGGATGCTGTAGTCTCTTGCAGTGTGCGTTTATCAGAATGACCAGGAATTACCATAACCTACCTTTATAATTATCGATTGCAGAACGGCGACAAACGCTGTCGCTTAGTTTTTTTTACCTTTATACACGCTCTCGCCCCTACAGAAAAAGGTGTTAGCGTTTGGAGATACTCTGAATAATCGTTTTTGCAGTTGTTTTGCGGGATGGACTAAACTGATGATGTTGGCGACATTCAGTATGTCTGAAAAACAATCAACCTAGGTGCAGGCGGGGTTACACCACCCGTGCCCTTGCCTTTCCAAAGGACAGAGGAATGGGTCGATAGCGGGATAGTCACGCCAAAATTCTATTTGGAGTTTTATGACGCCTTGTCGAAATTGATAGCCCGTGAATATCTGCCTTATACGCCAGCCACCATGACAAATACGCTTAAAGTCCCAAAAACTCCGGAAATAAAAGTCGATCAAAACAAGCAAGCAGTCAATCTCTTCCCACCTAAACAGGCCCTTAAGGATAACGGTACGCTAAGATCTATCGATGCTGATCTTTTCAATCTTGAAGGCTCAATCGATGCCCCGCAAAAACCAACCAAAGCAGCTTCCCAAAAAGAAAACCCGCTGGGAAAATAAGCGGCCCGAAGTCACAGGATGGCGCAATCAAAGCGTAAGATTATCCAAAATTGCCAATGTAGGTGTGGCTTGGTTCATTGTGTAAAAATGTAATCCAGGCGCACCATGATCCAGCAATCTTTGGCAAAGGCTGGTCACCAGCTCCAAACCAAAAGCTTGTACCGCTTCACGGTCATCACCGTAACCTTCCAGACGTTTTCTCATCCAGCGCGGAATATCGGCCCCGCACATTTCCGAGAAGCGGAATAATTGCGCGTATTGGGTGATTGGCATGATGCCTGGGACTACCGGAATATCGACGCCATTTTTTTCGCATTTATCGACAAAATAAAAATACGCTTCGGCATTGTAAAAATACTGAGTGATCGCAGCGTTGGCACCGGCATCAACTTTACGTTTGAAGTTTTTAAAATCGTCGTTGGCATTGGCTGCCTGGGGATGGACTTCAGGATAAGCTGCGACGTGAATATCAAAATGACCGCCCGTTTCTTGACGGATAAACGCCACCAATTCATTAGCGTAGCGGAATTCACCTGCGGACATCATGCCGGAGGGTATATCGCCCCTCAACGCCACGATTTTACTAATGCCATTGTCCCGATAGTCGTTAAGAATCGCCCGGATATTGGCTTTGGTTGATGCCACACAAGATAAATGTGGCGCGGCGGCTATACCTTTGGACTGAATATCAACGACGGTGTCGAAGGTCTTGTCCCGTGTAGAACCACCCGCACCAAAGGTCACAGAGAAAAAATCGGGCTTGAGTTTAGCCAGTTGGCTATGGACAGTTTGCAAACCCACCACACCCTCTTCGGTCTTGGGCGGATAAAATTCAAAACTGAACATTTGTGTATGGTTTTTTTGTGTATGGGTTTTTTGTGTTTGCATTTGCTATGCCTCTATTGGGTTAGGCAAGCCTAACCCAATAGTTATCGTCCAATATGTCGGGCCACTTAGGTAACCCGACCCACATTCTAATAGCGGTAATGATCGGCTTTATAAGGCCCTTCAACCGGAACATTGATGTACTTGGCTTGTGCTTCGGTCAATACCGTCAAATTCACGCCCAGTTGTTGCAGATGTGATCTGGCGACTTTTTCATCGAGTTTTTTAGGCAAGATGTAGACTTGATTTTCATATTGCTCGGCATGTTGCCAAAGTTCAATTTGCGCCAAGACTTGGTTGCAGAATGAGTTGGACATGACAAAACTGGGATGTCCGGTCGCACAACCTAAGTTGACCAAACGGCCTTCAGCAAGAATGATCAAACGTTTGCCATCAGGGAAAATGACATGGTCAACTTGTGGCTTGATGTTTTCCCAAGTGTATTGACGCAAGGCGGAAATTTCGATTTCGGAATCAAAATGACCGATGTTGCAAACGATGGCTTGGTCACGCATCGCTATCATGTGTTCATGACGGATGATGTGGTAGTTGCCGGTAGCGGTGACAAAGATATTGGCAATCGGTGCCGCATCTTCCATCGTTACCACACGGTAGCCTTCCATTGCTGCTTGTAATGCACAAATCGGGTCAATTTCAGTGATCCAGACCGTTGCACCTAAGCCGCGCAAGGATTGGGCGCAACCTTTGCCGACATCGCCATAACCGCAAACCACAGCAATTTTGCCTGCGATCATCACGTCAGTGGCACGTTTGATACCGTCCACCAAAGATTCGCGGCAACCGTACAAATTGTCAAATTTGGATTTGGTAACCGAGTCATTGACGTTGAACGCGGGGACTTTTAACGTGCCTTTGGTGACGCGTTCGTACAAGCGCAATACACCAGTGGTGGTTTCTTCCGACAAACCTTTGACATCCGCCATCAGTTCAGGGAAATGATCGTGCATCATGTTGGTGAGGTCGCCGCCGTCATCCAAAATCATGTTGGGACGCCAGCCGTTCGGGCCAACGATGGTTTGTTCGATACACCAATCAGCTTCGGCTTCAGTCTCGCCTTTCCACGCGAATACAGGGATGCCAGCCGCAGCCATTGCCGCCGCAGCGTGGTCTTGGGTAGAGAAAATATTGCACGATGACCAGCGCACTTCTGCACCCAAAGTGGTCAACGTTTCCATCAACACGGCTGTTTGGATGGTCATATGCAAACAGCCCGCGATGCGTGCACCTTTTAATGGTTGCGCCGCGCCAAATTCTGTACGCAAGGCCATCAAGCCCGGCATTTCAGTTTCGGCGATGTTAATTTCTTTCCGACCCCAGTCTGCCAGGGCCATATCCGCTACTTTGTAATCGTGTTCGCTCATTTTTATCGTTTCCAGATTGATGGTTTAGATGCCAGCCGCCGCTTTTAATGCGTCAACTTTATCGGTTTTTTCCCAGCTAAAGCTGTCTTCAGTACGGCCAAAATGCCCGTAAGAAGCGGTGGGTTGGTAAATGGGTTTTAATAAGTCGAGCATGGCGATCAGGCCTTTAGGACGCAGATCAAAGGTGTCACGGACGATTTGCACCAAACGGTCTTCGCTAAGTTTGCTGGTGCCAAAAGTTTCCACACTAATGGAAGTCGGTTCAGCAACGCCAATCGCATAAGAAACTTGGATTTCGCAACGTTCTGCCAAACCAGCGGCGACAATATTTTTTGCGACATAACGCGCCATATAGGCGGCGGAACGATCCACTTTAGATGGATCTTTACCTGAAAACGCCCCACCGCCATGCCGCGCCATGCCACCGTAGCTATCTACGATAATTTTGCGGCCTGTCAAACCACAATCGCCGACTGGACCGCCGATGATGAATTGGCCGGTAGGATTAATAAAATATTTAGTGTCTTTGTGCAGCCATTCTTTGGGCAGAACATGCAAAATGATGTCGTCCATTACGGCTTCATGCAATGCCTTGGCACTAATTTCTGGAGAATGCTGGGTTGATAACACGACCGCATCAATGGCAACCGGTTTGTTGTTTTCATAACGGAAAGTAATTTGGCTTTTCGCATCAGGGCGTAACCACGGCAAAGTTTTATTTTTGCGTACTTCGGCTTGGCGTTTAACCAGCAAATGCGAATAAGTAATAGGGGCGGGCATCAACACATCAGTTTCATTGCTGGCATAACCAAACATCAAACCTTGGTCGCCAGCACCCTGTTCATGATCTTCCGCTTCATCGACCCCCATTGCAATATCGGCAGATTGTTTACCAATGGCGTTCAATACCGCACAGCTTTGACCATCGAAACCAATGTCGCCGTTATCATAGCCAATATCACAAACCACTTTGCGTACCAAAGCTTCCATATCCACCCAGGCATTGGTAGTGATTTCACCTGCTAAAACCACCATACCGGTCTTGACCAGCGTTTCGCAAGCAACCCGTGATTTTGGGTCTTGCGCCAATAACGCATCTAATACCGCATCGGAAATTTGATCGGCTACTTTGTCAGGATGACCTTCGGAAACCGATTCTGAAGTAAAAATGAAGTTATTGCTCATGCTACCGCCTCGTTAAAATATAAAATCCAGATAGACAAAAGGCTGCATCAGCAGCCTTAAAATTTAATATGGTGGGCCATGTAGGACTTGAACCTACGACCTGCCGATTATGAGTCGGACGCTCTAACCAACTGAGCTAATGGCCCTTTTTTGATTACCTACTCACCATCCAGAAAACATCTTAATTGTTCTGACCTTGATGGATGCCTTAGTTTTCTTAAAGCCTTAGCTTCAATCTGGCGAATCCGTTCGCGTGTTACGTCAAACTGTTTACCGACTTCTTCCAAGGTATGGTCAGTATTCATATTGATACCAAACCGCATCCGCAACACTTTTGCTTCCCGTGCCGTCAATCCCGCCAGCACATTCTGTGTCGATTCACGCAAACCAGCTATGGTCGCCGCCTCTACAGGTGACAATACTTTACCATCTTCGATAAAATCCCCCAAATGTGAATCTTCATCGTCACCTATCGGCGTTTCCATCGAAATCGGCTCTTTAGCTATTTTCAATACCTTACGCACTTTGTCTTCGGGCATTTCCATACGTTCGGCCAATTCTTCAGGCGTTGCTTCCCGCCCCAATTCCTGCAGAATTTGTCTTGATATGCGGTTCAATTTATTGATCGTCTCAATCATATGCACCGGTATACGGATAGTCCTGGCTTGATCGGCAATTGAGCGGGTGATCGCCTGCCGAATCCACCAGGTGGCATAAGTTGAAAATTTATAGCCGCGACGGTATTCAAATTTATCCACCGCCTTCATCAAGCCGATATTGCCTTCTTGAATCAAATCCAAAAATTGCAGGCCACGGTTAGTGTATTTTTTGGCGATGGAAATGACCAGGCGCAAATTGGCTTCGATCATTTCTTTTTTTGCACGCCTTGCCTTCGCCTCGCCAATGGACATACGCCGGTTAATGTCTTTTAAGCCATTGATAGTCAAACCGTATTGCGCTTCAATATCGACCAGCGTCTTTTGCGCTTTTCTTAGGTCTTTTTCGTATGGCTTCAGACTTTCAGCATATTCATGTCCGGCTTGCAAGTACTGCTCTAACCACGCCGGATCAGATTCATGGTCAGTAAATGAGACAATAAAATTCTTACGCGGCATTTTGGCATATTTAGTGAAAATATCCAGAATGAGCTTTTCCTGTTCCCGCACTGTTGCAACCCCGTTAGGGATAATGCCGGTCAGCTTCTTCAAATATTGCGGGGTCCATTTAAACTCCATAAACAAGTCAGCCAATACTTCAAAAGCCGTTTCCGTTTGCCCGCTAACGTATCCGTATTGTTTTACGGCATCGGAGGCGATTTTTAGCTGTTTCCTTAAAATATCAACCTTTTCCTGGACATCTTCGTAAGACAGGCCTTTCAGTTCGTCTTCAGAGGACGCATCGACAACCACATCACTGGCTGGCTGGGCGGAAATCAAATCTTCGGGTTCGCTCAAATCGATAAAACCGGAAATCAGGTCGGTCAAACGCACCCCACCTTCTTCACCGGAAATATTGTCAAAAGACCGCAAAAAATCTTCCACTACGACGCAAGAACGCGATATGGCTTTTACAAGCTGATGCTGCCCCTCTTCAATGCGCTTGGCGATTTTCAACTCATCTGCACGGGTCAACAACTCGACCGAACCCATTTCACGCATATACATACGCACCGGGTCGGTAGTCCTGCCAAATTCGCTATCCACAGAAGCCAGGGCCGCAACTTCTTCGGCATCTTCATCATCGGTGGTGACGGTCGCTGAATCAGTAATCAATGAATCTTCATCGGGAGCAACTTCATAGACCTGGATGCCCATGTCATTGATCATGGCAATAATGTCTTCAATTTGATCAGGATCAGCAATATCACTGGGCAAGTGATCATTAACTTCGGCATAAGTCAGGTAGCCCTGAATTTTGCCTTTAGCTATCAATTGTTTAAGCTGGGACTGCTGTTGTTCTTGATTCATTGTCTTCTCACTGAATACCCTATCCAGCACTATTTTGCTGAACCGAAAATTATACTACAGAATTTTCAAAATTTCGAAAAACTATTTCTTTATCCTTGTATTGGAGAGCTTTTTCAGCTCATCGCGTTCCTCTTGGGTTAAATCCCCCGTCGCGGCTAATTTTTCAACCAAATTATTAATGCGGGCTTCGGAAAGCCCCAGCAACTGCTTCAAAGCATAACGAAATTCTACTTTTTCATCTAAAACATCTGAACCAACGGGTGTTTCTGAAATATTTAAAGCCGCCAATTGCTTAATAATAGGCTCATCAGCATTCCCGCGATAATACTCTAGTAATTGAGCAGTGCTAATAGGCGTTTCCCGTGTTATGAATTGAAAAATATCCCTAAACTTTTCAGCACCATCAAATCTCAAATTCTGCCAATTGATGTTTTCTTGCTCAACTAAATTGATCATCTGTGGATTTTGAACCAACAAAGCAAGCACCCGCCTTGCCAGAGACAAATGCTCATTTGGTATAGCCCGACGATTTTTTGTTTTAAGAACGGAAGTGACTGCATTCTGCGAAACATTTAATTTTGATATTCCAGACAAGCCTTTTAGTCGCGAAAACATCATTTCTCGAAATAAACCATCCGGCAACTTCTCCAAATATGCGTTTGCTTTGTTGGCAAATAGCGCCATCCCTTCCATTTCCTTAAGATTAAACTCTTGGGTCAAGGAGCTAAAAAAATAATCCGACAAGACTTGCGAGGTATCAATACAGTCGATAAACTTATCGAGGCCTTGCTCGCGAACTGATGAGTCAGGATCATGCCCTTCTGGCAATAACATAATCCGAATTTGCCGACCAACTTTTAAAACAGGGAAAGCCGCGTCCATTGCTTTCCATATCGCCGCCCTACCTGCATTGTCGCCATCAAAACAAAACACCAATTCCGAAGTGTAACGGAACAACAGTTCCAGGTGCGCTTGCGATGTCGCCGTACCTAATGCCGCCACCGCATAATCGACACCCAATTGCGCCAGCGCGATAACGTCCATATAGCCTTCAACCAGCAAAATACGCTGGGGCTTGGCATTTTTTTTGAGTAATTCATACAAGCCATAGACTTCACGGCCTTTATGAAATAAGGGCGTTTCTGGCGAATTCAAGTATTTTGGCAAAGAATCATCCAAAACCCGTCCGCCAAAACCAATTACCCGACCCCGTTTATCACGAATCGGAAACATGACCCGATTCCGGAAACGGGCATAAACGCTGCCATTATCATTAATCCCCAGCAAGCCGACATCAAGCAAATCTTGCTGGTTGAAACATCCAAGCAACGCTTGGCAATCTTGCGGCGCGTAACCCAGCAGAAAAGTCTTGGCGGCATCATTGTTGATGTCACGCTTTTTTAAATAGGCAACCGCCTGTTTCCCTGCTTCGCCACTGCGTAATTGTTGGACATAAAAACCGCTGGCTTGCACCATCAGGTCATAGAGCTTTTGCAGATCAATCTTGCCAGCAACCGGCTCGCCTGTCGTTGAAGGCTCTCTTGGCACATCCACCCCGACAAAAGCCGCCAAATCCCCAACCGCTTCAACAAAATCCAAATTATTGAAATTCATCAAAAAAGTAATGGCGTTACCGCTAGCTCCACAACCAAAACAATGGAAAAACTGCTTGTTGCCGTTGACAGAAAAACTGGGGGTTTTCTCGGTGTGAAAAGGACAGCGGGCGACATAATTGGCACCCATCTTTTTTAGCGGGACTTGCGAATCAATCAAGCCAACAATATCAACCCGCGCCAACAGGTCATCAATAAAAGCACGGGGGATTCTGCCGCCGGACATAGCTCTACCAGGACAAGAAAATTTTATTCAGCCAGTGCCGCCTTGATTTTGGCACCTACTACAGACATGTCGGCACGGCCTTGCATGTCTGTTTTCAGCAAACCCATGACCTTGCCCATGTCTTTGACGGAAACCGCGCCCGATTGTGCAATTGCCGCACCAATCATTTGGTCAATTTCAGCATCAGACAAGGCTTGTGGCAAAAAATCCTGGATGACCAAAATTTCGGCTTCTTCGACGGCGACTAAATCGCCACGGCCTGCATCGCCATACTGCCTGATCGATTCGCGGCGTTGTTTGACCATTTTGTCCAACACAGCGAGAGTACGCTGGTCATCCAAAACAATACGTTCATCGACCTCAACTTGCTTGATGGCCGATAAAATTAGCCGTACCACACCCAACCGGGCCTTATCGCCGCTTTTCATTGCGGCTTTCATTTCGTCCTTGATACGGTCTGTCAATAAGCCACTCATATCAGAGCGCGGGACGGCCACGACGCAAATTTTTCAGTGCGTAACGCTCACGCGCCAATTTTTTCAAATGTCGTTTAACCGCCGCAGCACCTTTACGCTTACGTTCCGCAGTAGGTTTTTCATAAAATTCACGACGACGGACTTCGGCTAAAACACCTGCTTTTTCACAAGCGCGTTTAAAACGGCGAATAGCAATGTCAAAAGGTTCGTTTTCTTTAATTTTTACTGACGGCATTATGTTGTCCCAAGTGTGTTAATATTAATTTACCAGCCCTATGATGGGCCGATCTTAAAAAGCCTTCGATTATACCTTTTTTTAATCATTTTCAAAAACTCAATGTACGTTTTAGGCATAGAAACTTCCTGCGACGAGACGGGTGTCGCTATTTACCACGCCCAACAAGGACTGGTCGCACACTGTTTGTACAGCCAAACTGACATGCACAGCGAATATGGCGGCGTCGTTCCTGAGCTAGCCTCGCGCGACCATATCCGCAAATTGGCGCCGTTAATCAAGCAAACCCTGCAAGCCGGCCAACTACCCAGCCACATGATCGGCGGCATTGCCTACACGGCGGGGCCGGGGCTGATGGGGGCCTTGCTGGTGGGCGCGGCGACCGCCCGCAGCTTGGCGTGGGCTTGGCAAATCCCGGCAGTAGCGGTGCATCACATGGAAGGCCACTTGCTCGCACCGATGTTGGAAGCAAATCCGCCCGAATTCCCGTTTGTCGCCTTGCTGATTTCCGGCGGACATACCTTGCTGGTGCATGTTGCGGGCATAGGCAATTACCAATTGCTGGGCGAATCGCTGGACGATGCCGCCGGCGAAGCCTTCGACAAGACCGCCAAATTGCTGGGGCTAGGCTATCCAGGCGGCCCCAGGCTTTCGGAACTCGCCGAGCACGGCAAACCAACATTTACTTTCCCCCGCCCGATGACCGACCGCCCTGGTTTGGATTTTAGTTTTAGCGGCTTAAAAACCTACACGCTAAACACTTTCAACGCCTCTGCAAAAACTGGACAAGACAAAGCCGACATTGCCGCCGCTTTTCAAGCCGCCGTATCCGAAACCCTGGTCATCAAATGCCGCCGCGCCTTGCAGCAAACCGGCCTAAAATGCTTGGTGGTCGCGGGCGGTGTTAGTGCCAACCGGCAAATCCACGCCAAACTTACTGATATGGCGGCAAAGGAACAAGCCGAAATCTATTTTCCGAGGCTACAATTTTGCACCGATAACGGCGCGATGATCGCCTATGCTGGCTGCCAACGCTTATTGGCAGGACAACAGCAAGATTTGCGCATTTTTGCCAGGCCGCGTTGGCCTATGGACGAAATAGCAGCTTGCCGCGAAGTGGGTGGCGGCTAACTTTCTTCGCCGGCCAACAAACGCTGGATATTGGATTTGTGCCGCCACAACAAAAATACCGCCATCACCGACGAGGCGGCTACGATATAGGCATCGCCAACAATAAACCAAGCATAAATAGGCGATAAAATCGATGCGATCAAAGCTGAAAGCGAAGAGATGTTGCCAATTTTATAGACCAACGTCCACGTCGCTACGGTAGAAAAGCCCAAGCCCCAAGAAAAACCCAGCAACACCCCCACCGAAGTGGCAACGCCTTTACCCCCTTTGAAGCCAAAAAAAACCGGAAATAAATGCCCAATAAACGCCGCCAAACCAATGGCCGCCAGCAACTCCAAAGGCACACCCCATAATTTTGCCGCATAAACTGGCAGCAAGCCTTTCAGCAGATCCCCCAGCAACGTAATCCCCGCCGCTTTCTTGCCACCAAAACGCATGACATTGGTCGCCCCAGGATTTCCCGAACCCTGCTCGCGTGGATCAGGTAGGCCCATTAATTTGCAAACAACAATCGCGCTACAAACAGAACCTATCAAATATGCCAGCGGCACAACCAACCATTCCATCATTGGCATTCACTTCACCTCTCAGAACTTAAATAGCCGAAAATATTTCCGGCGGTCACTTGATTAACGTTCAATCATAACCGGAAACCGATTGTAAAATTTATTATTAAGCCGCTTGTGCGTTATCAATAATGACATGCTTGGTAGCGGCTTAATAGGTACGAACGCTTGGAATAAGATGCATTGATGCTGAAAAGCTGGGGAAAACCCAATAGGGAAGCTTTTATCAGGCTTGAATTCATATAATAAAGGTTTACACCCATAACAATCTTCGGGTAACTTCAGAAAACTTACCAAAGACATAAGGCTCTCTTTCAACATAGGCAAATTGCTTACCGCGAATCGAGGCATATTCATCCAGAAACAATTCACCGGGATGCCTGGCCATAGGGACATTGGTGGCCACGCCACCGTGGAATTGGTGAAAGGTGGCTTCGCCTAGCAACAAGACAGGATCAACACCCGGAGCACCTAATAACTGCGCGAACACATCCAGGTTTACAAAACCGCCTCCAGGGCTTATAAAGCGTTCGTCAAACCCTCCTATCGCCGCCAACATTTTGTTATTTACGGCAAAAAAATTGCTCTCCGTTAAGTAACCCGTATAACCGCGCTCTGACGAACCGGCTAAAGCAGAAATAGTGAACAACTGATAACCGTCCCGTTGCCAATCTATGGTGTTTAACAAATTATCTTCAACATCCTGGTCATAGCCTTCTTCCACGGCAAGGTTTTGCAATTTTTCACCTAAGTGCATCGCCAACGTATAAATAAGCGGGGTGGGGAACAGTTGTTGTGCCCGTAACATCAGCGACAGAATATTTGGAGATAAGATTCTCGCCCCATCAATCGCGCAAGCAACAAGCTCCGCCTGGCTTTGCGAGATGCCAAAATTCATTGCCTTGCACGGGGACGGATGTTCGCAACTAACAAAATAATAACGAAAATTACTTTGCAACGATTCAACCCAATCACTATCCAGCGGTTCAGTCGAACCACTGTCAATTACCAACACTTCATAATCGTCCAAATGAATGTTTTGTTGATAATTGCAACAAAGTGAATAAAGCGTCCTTTTTGCCTCACGGCGCATATTAAAAAATGCGACGACAACAGATAATTTGGGCTTTTTGATCATAATTGAAAAGCTAGAAAAAGTTAAAGTTCAAACGTAAAGCTCCGTTGACAGTCCTTAATTTGCCCATACAATTGCGCCACTTCCGATGGCAAAACAGTTCCATCAGTATCAACGCCTAGTTGTGAACGCAAGGATTTACAAAAAAATTCTTTGGCGTATTCCGCTTGATGGGAATATTGCGGGCCTAATACATGGATCAAGCCATTTGTTACCATTGAAATGTATAGATCATCCGGCAAATCAAAGTCAATCAGTGGAAAAGGCTGTGCCGTCCAAAGAGCCAATAAACGTTCATTGTACTCAAACCAAAGATGAATGCCTTCATCGACAGGAATGCTATTCCGGGCATTTAATGAAGCCATCACCCGTAAGGGATGGCGAAAAGTGCCTATATAACGTGGAGTGAATCCTGGTTCCAGCCAAAAAGGCAGTGTCAATAATGTCCGGGGGTCTTTAAATCCCCAAAATCCCTGGGCTTCCGATTTAATCCGATTAATAACCGCCTGGCGCTGTTGTCTATGTGCTTCGGTCCAATGTTTCACTTCTACAGGTTGGTTCCAAGCCCCACCGTTATAGGCCAACACCTCGTCATTTAATTCCATAACCTCGGCGTTTTCCCGGTTACCACGCTTATTATGCGGATTCTCGGTGAATACCGCCCCAAGCTCCACACCAAACCGCTGCATAATCCCCGTCAGGCAACTCGTCCCGCTTCTATGCATACCGACAACGCAAACACATTCCATAACTAAACCCTACAAACCTTGCTTCAATCTAAAATTGCAAACCAAATTGATTTTTAAGACCTTGACACCCAGAATTTCACAACTTGTTTGATCAGCATAATCTGTACGCTGTTTGCAATGCCCATCCAAATCATAACGGTTTAACTGTTTATGGCATGCAAAAAATCTACAACAACAAAAATCATCATTCAAAATAGCCTAGACTCAACAGAATTATTGGTAATCCAACCAATTAACATGAAGCTAAACCATTAATTCCTTCGATAAGTTTTCAAAAAACAGGTGGAGCATCTTATAGGATTTTTCGCCATATCCCAAAATAAGCCGAAATATGGAAAGCTATCTGATAGGCCAAATCTTCATATAGTGCTGTAACAACATGGCAATACAACCTATCCACAGCAACGTAATTTTAACCACCATGTCCATCCGCCTTTTGTACAAGCGAAACTTCGTGCTATTGTTAAAACATTACTCTCAGGAGAAGCCCATGCAAAAGCCAATCTGGTCAATCTGTCTCGTCCTCTGCTTGTTTTCCTCGCTTGCCGCCGCCAAACCCTTCACCAAAGACCAAGTCCCCGAACCGCTCAAGCCTTGGATAGATTGGGTGGCGCAGGAAAATCCTGAGCGCGGCTGTCCGTTTTTGTATACCGATGACGCGCAAAAACGCTGCTATTGGCCTACTGCCACACAATTGGATTTGGCGGCGAAAAAAGGCGTATTTACCTCGCTAGGGCAGGTTTTTAAAGATACTTGGGTGCAGTTGCCGGGCGATAGTTTGCATTGGCCTCAGAACGTTACCGTCAACAAGCAGACTGCTTTGGTGATGGAAAGAGAAGGCATCCCCACCGTTAAAATTACTGCTGAAGGTACGGCAAGTAGTTATCAAATCCACGGAGAATTCCTCTGGGAAAAAATTCCTGACAATCTGCCCGTGCCAATGGACACTGGACTCATCAATCTCAGCATCAACGGCCAAAGCATTGCCGCGCCGACGATCCATGACGGACAACTTTGGTTGAAAGAAAGCGAGAGCGGACAAGATAAGCCGGAGAATGTGCAAAACAGCCTGGATATTCAGGTGTTCCGCCATTTTACCGACGATGTGCCTTTGCAAGTCGTGACCCGTTTGGTGCTGGATGTGGCGGGCGAACAGCGCGAAATCAAACTTGCCAAACCCGTCTTGGACAGTTTTATTGCCTTCAATTTGGCATCTGCCCTGCCCGCGCGGCTGGAAAATGACGGGCAATTATTGGTACAAGTGCGCCCGGGCCATTGGCAAATCGACATTACCGCGCGTAGTGTCAATGAACCCAACACCGTGCCGTTCCCCACCGGAAGCCAAGACTGGCCGGAATCGGAAATTTGGTTGTTCCAAGCCAGCCCCGATGTGCGCGTGGTGGAAATTGAACAGCTATCCGCGATAGACACCAGCCAAAGCAATGTGCCGGATGAATGGAAAAATCTTCCCGCCTATAGCATCACAACCGGACAGGCGATGGCTTTTAAGGTGATTCGCCGTGGTGATCCAGAGCCTGATGCCAACCAATTGACCATTAACCGTAAATTGTGGCTGGATTTTGACGGACAAGGTTATACCGCCAATGACACTATCACTGGCAAAATTTCGCGCGGTTGGCGATTGAATGCCCTGCCGCAAACCCAGCTCGGCAAGGTCTCGCTCAATGAGGGCAATTTGTTGATCACCCGGCTTGAAGGCAGCGATAAACAAGGTGTGGAAGTACGCCAAGGCTCGGTTAATTTGCAAGCCGATAGCCGCATTGTCGGCAAAATTGGCGCATTGAATGCGGTAGGTTGGGAGCAGGATTTCCATCAGGTCACTGCCGAACTGAACCTGCCGCCAGGCTGGCGGTTGCTGGCGGCAAGTGGCGTGGATAATGTGCCGGACAGTTGGTTATCGCGCTGGACGCTGCTGGATTTGTTTATGGTTTTGTGTTCGGCTATTGCCATTGGCATGATATGGAATTATTACTGGTGCGCTTTTGCTTTGTTGACATTGATTTTGATTTGGCACGAACCGGACGCGCCCCATTTTGTTTGGCTGAATATCATCGCCGCCACTGCTTTGCTCAACGAATTACCTAAAGATAAATTCCTCGGTTTTGCAAAATTGGTGAAAAGTTACCGTTTAGCGGGTTGGCTAGGTTTGGTGTTGATCTCGCTGCCGTTTATGGTCGATCAAGTGCATAACGGTTTATATCCGCAATTGGAAGCACCTGTTCAAGTCATTGGGCAAAACCGATGGGATGATGGGGCGCTTCAAACACCGCTACCGGCCAGTGCCCCCCCAGCCATGATGGGCATGATTGAATCCGACAGTTATCCGGCAAAAAGAAAGTTGCTCAAAGAAGAAGCCAAGGCTTATCTGCAAGACAAAAGCGACATAAGCGACCGCATAGACCCCACCGCCAAAGTCCAAACCGGCCCTGGCCTTCCTGAATGGCAATGGCATAAAATTTATTTGTCCTGGAATGGCTCGGTGTCCAGCCAACAACAATTGGGTTTATGGTATTTGTCACCGCCTGTGACCATGTTGTTGAATTTTCTCCGCGTTCTGGCTATCACGGTGCTGGCGATGCTGATGTTTGGAGTCGCTGACAAATTCCGCCCCCATTTCCCCAAATTCAGGGCAACCCCGCCCGCCTTACTGGCCCTGTTGTTATTGCCCGTATTCATGGGGATGTTGCCCAAAGCCTACGCCGATTATCCTAGCGAAGCCTTGTTGAACGAGCTGAAAGCCCGTTTGCAAAAAGTCGAAACGCCCGATTGTTTGCCCGCTTGTGCCGATATTCCGCAAATGGCGATGAGTATTAGCCAAGAACATGTGGAACTGGTTTTGCAAATCCACGCCAGCGCGGCGGTGGTGCTGCCGTTACCTGCCGAATACGGGCAGTGGTTTCCGAACCAAGTCCTAGACAATGGCGAAGCCGCGACCGCGCTGTACCGCGATGGCAATAACCTGTGGATACATCTCAAGCAAGGCGGACACCGCGTCACCCTGCGCGGCACACCCCCACTGTTAAGCCAATTCTCCTTGCCGCTGCCGCTCAAACCCAAACGGCTAACGCTCGACAAATCCGGCTGGGAAGTGGTCGGTATCCAAGAAAACGCCGTGCCGGATACGTCTGTGCAATTTAGCCGCACCGGACAAACCAAAGACGCGAACAATAAAACCGTGTTGGAACCGGGCACGTTGCCTCCGTTTATCAGCGTCCAGCGCACCTTGTCTATTGGCTTGGACTGGCGCGTTTACACCCGCGTCAGCCGCTTGTCGCCCCTAGGTTCCGCCGTGGTGTTGAAAATCGGTTTATTGCCTGGGGAAGCCGTCAGTACCGAAGGCATCCATGTCAAAGATGGCATGGTTGAAGTGAATATGTCGGCGCAAGACAGTGAAATGGAGTGGTTTTCCACCTTGGCAAAAGCCCCTTCCCTGGAATTGCTTGCACCCACGACTGAACAATGGACGGAAGTATGGAAAGCCAATGTCAGCCCCGTGTGGCATGTCGAAACCCAAGGCATCGCGCCCATCCATAGCCTGAACCAAGCCGAATGGTTGCCGGAATGGCATCCGTGGCCCGGCGAAAAAATCACGTTGCAAATCACCCGTCCAGAAGCAGTCAACGGACAAACTTTAACAATTGATAACAGCCAATTGAACCTCAAACCCGGGCAACGTTTGCGGGATACGGTTTTAAACTTTAACCTGAGAAGTTCACAAGGAAGCCAACATACGCTGACCCTGCCGGAAAACGCAATCCTGCAATCGGTGGCGATTAACGGACAGACACTGCCGATACGTTTGCAAGACCGCAAACTCACGCTGCCTGTCACCCCAGGCAAACAAGCGGTGTCCATCAACTGGCAGGAAGACGTGCCGATAGCCACTGCCATCAGCACATCCGCTGTCGATTTGGGTTTACCCAGCGTCAACAGCCGCCTGAACATCAGTCTAGGCCAAGACCGTTGGGTGTTGTGGGTGCATGGGCCGACTCTGGGACCGGCGATTTTGTTCTGGGGCGTGTTGGTGGTGATTCTTATCGTTGCGCTGGGTTTGGGTAAAATCAGCCTGACACCGTTGAAACACTGGCAATGGTTTTTGTTGCTGATCGGACTCAGCCAGGTGCCGATGACCGTTGCCGGCATTGTCATCTTGTGGTTGATGTTGCTAGGCTGGCGGCAAAACCAAACCGCCGGTTATCGCCATTTCAATGGCTTGCAAGTGCTGCTGGCGTGTTTGACCTTGCTGTCATTAGGCGTATTGTTTGCGGCTGTCGCCCAAGGCTTGTTAAGCACACCGGATATGCGTATCACCGGCAATGGCTCCAGCGCGTTCAACCTCAATTGGTATGAAGACCGCAGCTTATCGACTTTGCCGATAGCCACAGTGATTTCCGTACCTGTGTTGGCCTATCGCCTGTTGATGTTGGCCTGGTCGTTGTGGCTGGCGGTGTCTTTGTTGAACTGGCTGAAATGGGGTTGGAGCTGTTTTGCCAGTAATGGTTTGTGGCGGAAGCAGGTTGTACTTGCTCCGATAGTTTCAGAACAGGTGGTTGCTGAGCAAGACGAAGCCAATAACAAGACGTAGGACGTGATTAGTTTTGGCTTTGATGGGCTTGCTATCATCAGCCCATCAGTTCCATTTGATAAACTCCGGGTTCAATTTTCAATGTCTTCAAATAGCATGGCAAATCTCCCTTTCTCCTACACCATCCGCCGCAGTGCGCGGGTCAGCCGGATGCGGATTGTCGTCACCCAAGACAAAATTGAGGTGGTCGCGCCGCCGAACATCGCCGAAAAACGGCTGCATCAATTCGTCAGCGAAAAACAGCAATGGATCATGCAGGCCATCGAGAAAGTCGCCAGCAAAAACCAACAGGCGGCGTTTCCGGTTCCAGCAGTTTATGGGGAAGGTGTCGGCATCCCGTATCAAGGCCGGCACTACTCATTGGTTGTTGTGAACAGCAAACTCAAACGGGTAAAAATTGGCTTCGCTGAAACGCTTATCGCCCACATCCCCGAAACGTTAGCGCATGATGCCCACAGCGAGGCGATCAGACCCGCCTTGAGCCAGTGGATGAAACAGCAAACCCAGTTGCGCGTAGAACAGCTTATCCACCGGCACGCGCCCAAAAAACAGCTCATCCCCCGCTCGGTCATCATCAAAACCCAAAAAAGCCGCTGGGGCAGTTGCGGCATAAACAACGACATCAATATCAACTGGCTGCTCATCATGGCACCGCCTGAAGTGTTGGAATATGTGGTCGTGCATGAACTTTGCCACCTTAAGGAACGCAACCATTCCGCGCGTTTTTGGGCTTTGGTTGCCGAACATTTGCCGGATTATCAACAACAACGGCATTGGCTGAAACAGCAAGGTGGGGATTTGATGCGCTATGGGCAGGGTATTGCAGGGTGAACAACAGGTGCCCACTACGCTGCACCTGCCCTGCCCTACCCAAGCTTCTAAATAATCACAACGTGATGCGCCGCTTGTGGAAAGCTTCCGCCGTGGGTTGTTGGGAGATGGTGATCAACGTGGCTTCGGGCAATTGTTGGCAAATCAGGCGGAACATTTCAATTTCACCCTCTGGCGGCAGCGAATCAAACGATTCCTGGATCAGAATCCATTTGGGCTTTTTCAACAACAGCCGGACCACGCCTAAGCGTTGCTGTTGTTCGCGCGGCAACCAGGTATACCAAATATCTTCCCGTTCGAGTTGCCCAATGAGTTCACCGAGACCCACCCATGTCATGAGCTGCTCCAATTCAGCCTGATCGACGTTTTCGCGGTCTTCTGGATAGCAGATGGCATCGAGCAACGCTCCCGTCGGTAGGTACGGGCGTGGCGGCATGAAGAACATCGGCTCATCATCGGGCAATTCGATACGCCCTTCCCCCCACGGCCATAATCCGGCGACCGCCTTGAATAGCTTGGCTCCACTAGCGGTATTACCGTCTATCAACACATGTTCGCCAGGGCGGATGTCTTCATTAAACGCCGACATACAGGCGACACGGTCAATTTGGGCGATACAGAGCTGATGAAAACGTAGGATGGGTTGCTCGGATTTTTCCACGATTATGCGGTAGGGGTCTTGGCGGACCAGTTCTTGTTCCAAATCATCAAGCGCCTGCACAAGGTTGAGCACCCGCTCCACCGAGGCGCGCCATTGGGCAACACCCGACATATTATCAACCGGCCAGGACAAGGCCGAAGTCATCTGCTGGAAAGCCTGGACTGATTGCATCAGGCTACCTAGGCTAATCATTCCCAGGATATAGCGTGGTGCGGAAACCAGCACCGGAAACGCCATCGACAACACCGAATACCCGGAAGTGAACAGCATGATATGCGACATGGCGCGGGTTTGCCGATGGTAAGCTTCGACAACATCATCGAACAACCAAGCCAAATGTTTGCGCTGCTTGTTTTCGCCGTGGATCAGGGCGATGGCCTGGGAGTTTTCGCGGGCGGTGACCAGATCAAAGCGAAAATTGGCTTCTACCGTCTGCCGGGCATCGGTCGCCCTTGTTAAGGGTCGTCCAATCCGCCAACCCAAAAAAGACGCGCTCACGGCGTAGATAAACGCCAGCCAAACCAAATAACCCTGCACGGTTATCTCGAAAGCACCCAAATCAAGCGTGACCGTGCCGGAAAGATTCCAAAGCAGCGTGGTAAAACCGACCAGCAACAATACGCTGTAAAACAACGAGTGGCAGAGTGCAATCGCCTCTTCTGTCGCGATACGGATGTCTTCGGCGATGCGCCCGTCAGGATTGTCGTGTTCTGCTGATTGGATGTGGGTGACTTGATAATGCCGCCCCTCTTTCATCCACTGACCCGTGACCCGCTCAGTCAGCCAAGCACGCCAATCGATTTGTAAACGCCGCTTGATTTTTAAATGATTGAACGTCACCGCCATGCTGGCGACAAAAATCAGCACCAGCAAAGCCATCTGTTTCAACAAGCCGGGCATGGAATGTTGTTCCAGCGCATTGAACAAGGCCGCGCTCCATTCGGTAATAAGCACCGCAAGAACCATCTGCATCACAGTCAAGACAATGAGCAAGGCTGTTTGCAAGCGTGCTTGGGATTGGTTTTCTGAACTCCAAAAAGGCCCCACCAATTGTATAAAACGCATGAAAAATCCGTTTGCATACCGCATAAATCTTGCTCCTTAGGGATATTGCTCCGGCACAGTGGGTTTATAAGTTGTTATTTATACTGTGGAAGCCAGGTTATTATAAAAACGCAATTCGGACTGGACGGCGTTTATTGTTGTTTTAAATGCCGGGGCTTAAACTGCGTTGGATATTTTTATGGTCTATATTACAATCCCATAAGTTATTATTTTCTTGTTTGTACCAGCCCGCCCTCCAATGCTGTTGACGTAAGCCGTTCATGCTTCGACAAGGCTCTCCTGAAGTATCTAAGGGTTCAGCACGAACGGCTTACGTTTCATCAGGCCACTCTCGTCCCGCTAAATTTTCTATCAGGCAACTTATCAGGCAATCTTAAGCCATCAAAACAAATTCTTCTTTAGAAACACGGCATTCAGGGCAACGCCAATCATCGGGGACATCTTCCCAGCGTGTTCCTGGAGGAATATCAGAATCAGGGTCGCCCTCCGCTTCATCATAAATATGACCGCAGACCCCGCATTGGTATTTTTTATAGCCAGACATGTATTTCCCCATTTTTATAGTGATAAAGCCCCCAGTAATTAGCTGGCAAACTTGTTTGAATGTAACATTTCCTGCGTAATTTTCAATGCTAATCTATAGATGCTACGATCGGCAATATCCACATCTTCTGAATACAAGCTTGGGGTGACGTAAGGAACCAGCCATAAACAGCCGACAGTCAATTGTTCGTTTTCGTTAATTTCAAAGCTTTTTTAAATTCCCGTAAAGTATCCAAAGCATACAAATGCGTTGACCCGACTTCCGTACTTGCGGTAATTTTTTGAGCTTTTAAATACCGTCTGAATGTGGCAATGGAAATTTCAAGATAATCCGCCGCTTCTGTTGCCGTGAATTGGGCCTTGTCCAATTGTCCAATTGTCCAAACACGTCTTGATGGCTAAAGTTTTCTTTGTCATTAAACGCATCTGAAAGCATGACAAAAAATCGTTGCCTTTCGGTTGCGGGCAATTGTTGTAGATTTGTGTACAGTTGTTCGGCGGTCATCGTGTTCATTGGGCTTTCATTTCTGCGGCGAGGTATTTTTTTAGCTCACCATAAAAATTTTCATGTGTGCCGATTTTATAAAAGTCGATAGGAATGTGCATGGAATAAATTCGCGGATCAAGACCTGTCAGGTTTTGAAAACCTGACAGGTCTGACGAGCCGGTGCGGAAATTATTTCATGCACATTCCTTAGCATGATTTCTACGGGTTCAAAACTATTTTCAGGACTATAACGATAAGCGGCTAAGTATTCTTGGCGTTGATATTTGAATTTATGTACCCGTATGTTGCCCAAGTCGCCTTTTTTCTGTTCGCCAATATCAGGGGGTATTACATATCAACAACACTTCATCTTCAATAATGGCTAGAAAAGGTTTGGTTTGTTTTTTTACAAATTGTACAAAAGGCTTTTTGTAGTTTGGGCCGGGCATATTAATCCTTTAATTTGCCATTATCATATCAATATTGATAGTGGTTTATATCTCTTGATTATCTGGCTTCTTACTCCCATATTTGGGCGCAAGAAGCCAATCACATCAAAACTTCCCGTAATACCCCTCTTTCAACGCATCAAACAAATTCGCGGCGGAATGAATTTCGCCGTCGTATTCCACCTCTTCATTGCCTTTCAATTCCACTACCGAGCCGTCTTCCAGAGTGAATTGGTAAGTGGTGTTTTCCAAATCGGATTCTTTCACCAGCACACCTTGGAACACTTCGGGGTTGAAACGGAAGGTGGTGCAGCCTTTTAAGCCTTGTTCGTAGGCGTATTGATAAATCGACTTGAAATCTTCATACGGGTAATCGGTCGGCACGTTGGCGGTTTTGCTGATGGAGGAGTCTATCCAACGTTGCGCGGCGGCTTGGATGTCCACATGTTGTTTGGGGGTGACATCATCGGCGGCGATGAAATAATCGGGCAATTGTTGTTTGGGGTCATCGCTGTAGGGCATGGCCTTGGAGTTGACGGTATGGCGGTAGGCCAGCAATTCAAATGAAAAAACATCGACTTTTTCCTTGGACTTTTTACCGGCGCGGATGATGTTGCGCGAGTAATGGTGCGCGAAGCTAGGTTCGATGCCGTTGCTGGCGTTGTTGGCAAGCGATAAGGAAATGGTGCCCGTTGGCGCGATGGAACTGTGGTGCGTAAAGCGTGCCCCGATTTCGGCGAGTTGTTGCACCAGTTCCGGCTCGACTTGGGCGATTTTCTGCATGTAGCGGCTGTATTTGGCGTGGAGAATTTTGCCCGCCACTGGGTCGCCCACTTTATAGCCATCGGCAATCATTTCAGGGCGTTGGTGGAGCATTTCGCCGGTGACGGTGAACACTTGTTCCATAATCGGTGCCGCGCCTTTTTCTTTTGCCAAAGACAGTGCGGCTTTCCAACCTTCGATTGCCAGCACTTTGGTCACTTCTTCGGTAAATTCTAAAGAACCCTCATCACCGTATCTCATGCCCAGCATCGTGACGGTTGAGCCTAAACCGAGATAACCCATACCGTGGCGGCGTTTGCTGGTGATTTCTCCACGCTGTTTTTCTAGTGGCAAACCATTGAGTTCGACGACATTGTCGAGCATACGCGTGAAAATCTTGATGGTTTTGCGGTAGGCGTCCCAGTCAAAATAGGCTTTGTTAGTGAATGGTTTTTGCACGAAACGGGTGAGGTTGATCGAGCCTAGCAAACATGAACCGTAAGGTGGCAGCGGTTGCTCGCCGCAGTTATGGGCATGTAAGCCATTGGCATCAAAAGTGTTGATGCCGGGAATTTGTATATCAAACACATCTTCGCAACCATCAGGATTGATAGATTCAACAGTTGCGACAAACCGTTCACGGTTCAACGAGCGGCGGTAGTTCTTTAATGCGGCAGCCAATTGGGCGGCTTTATCGCCATCACTGAAATTGATGGTTTCTTGGTAGATGGCAAGATTGTCGCCACTAATGACCAATTCGTGTTGCGGCAAGATTTGGTAATCGGCAACCCCGCCTTTGCCATCGGGCAGTTTGCTAATGCCAGCAGGTCGGCGGTTTCGGTAGATAGTGGAATTGATGCCCAAACGCAGCAACATCCGTTGCACGGCTTCCAGGCGCGGTAAATCAGATTGCGCCAGACGAATGCTGACACCTTTATTTTGACAGCCTTGCACCGAACCATCCGCATCAAAAAATCCTTGTAAAAAACCTTGGTAAAAAGCACTGGAGGCTGATTCCATTTTTGCACTGATACGTTTGTTTCCTGGCGACAGGTCAAGCTCTTCGGCTAGGTTTTTCAAGCCCGCGAAACTTAATCGGTATTCGTTTCTGCCTGAAATTTCGTACCAACCTTTAAAATCGCTACGGGTAGTGAATTCTCCGGCGGCGGCCAGCACTTTTGCCATAACGGCTTCCACGCCCATGCCGTAGGTGTTCCCATTGGCAACTTGGGCGTTTTTCCAAACCGACAGCACCGCCTTATCGTCTTTCAACGCGCCATCGCCTAACAATAACCCCATCAAATAGCCTTGATTTTGGCTGTATTTGCCAGCCCAGTGCGCAAGTTGGCGGTGATTGTTCAATAAAACTTGATCGCCAGTACGAAGCTGCCCTGCGGCGCACCATTCGGTTTCTGTATTATGGCGATCCAAGCGCGTAATTTTCCGCACCCGATGATCTTCGGTTAGCCGTAAACTGTAACCTTCTTTGGTGCGTAGCTTAACGACCGGTTTAGTTGCGGTTTTAAAAAAACCTTCAGATCCAGATTGGTACAGTTCGCCATCGACTAGCACGTTAATGGCCTGGCCTAGCAAGGCGTTGACTTGCCGAGGCCCTTGTCCGGTTTGCACCCAAGTGTCGCCCGTCACACACGGATTGGTCGCACGGATTTTCTCGCAAAACCAGTTGTTGTTCATCTCGTTGACTTTGTCGATCAGGATGAAGCCCGGTTCGGCGTAGTCGTAGGTGGAACTCATGATCATGTCCCACAAACGACGGGCAGGCAGGGTTTTAGTGATACGGCAGGCGACCAGGCCGTCATCGTTGGTGATGTATTTGCATTTGTTGGGAAAATCACGCCAGATAATCTGTTCTTTATTGTTGAGGTCGAGATTATCAGCTTGCGCTTCTTTTTCTGTGACCGGAAAAGATAAGGCCCAAGGCTGGTCGTTTTTGACCGCCTGCATAAATTCGGCGGTGATCAGCAGCGACAAATTGAATTGGCGCAAGCGTCCGTCTTCACGTTTGGCGCGGATGAATTCGATGACATCAGGATGCCCGACGTCAAACGTCGCCATTTGCGCACCGCGCCGCCCGCCTGCGGATGACACGGTGAAACACATCTTGTCATAAATGTCCATGAACGACAGCGGGCCGGAAGTGTAAGCCCCCGCGCCAGATACATACGCGCCTTTAGGACGCAGTGTTGAAAATTCATAACCGATGCCGCAACCCGCTTTCAAGGTCAGGCCCGCTTCGTGGACTTTATGGAGGATGTCGTCCATGGAATCGGCAATGATGCCGGATACGGTGCAGTTGATGGTGGACGTGGCGGGTTTATGCTCCAGTGCGCCAGCATTCGAAACAATGCGCCCTGCCGGGATGGCGCCTTGACGTAAAGCCCAAAGAAAATCTTTGTATTGTTGGTCTTGTTTGGCTTTGTCTTGTTCGACTTCGGACAGGGCTTTGGCGACCCGTTTATAAGTGCCGTCAATCGACGTATCTATGGCAATGCCTTCCTTCGTTTTTAAACAGTATTTGGTGTCCCAAATATCCATGGACGCATCTTGAAACGGGATTTCGGTCACGGTGTTGGTGATGGCATGGAGTTGTGCTGGCATTGATGGGCTTCCTCAAGGATTAATGGAATAAGGCGGAAAAACAAGCCATAAATCAGTACCTTAAGAATAGGCTAAAAAATGGCTCTAAAACTATATGTAGATATTTTTAGATATATTAGCACAATATATAGTAGTTTGAAGTTAAATTGGCAGAAATATTTTTGCCTGGAAAGCACTTGCCAAAACGTGTTTTTTGAAATGCGCAAAATAGCCTTTCGTGCCAAGGAGTTAAGTGTGTGTTTTAAAAGTACGGCGGTGGTGAAAACTGAGGTTTTTTAGATCAAACTCATCTTGAAACAAGGTGGTTTCATCCAATTTTCCAATGTTACGTTCGGGCAACCCAGTTGATTGTGACCAATTTTTACTAAATCGAGACTTTTAAAACACACACTAAGCAATTGTCCTAAAAGGGGTTTATTTACAAACAAAAGTCTGCTTCTGGAAGATTGTGCGGAGGTTAGGTGCAGACGCATGAAAAACCTGTTTTCATGCGTCTGTGTTTAATGACAATGAAGGATGGCAATGAAGGATAAGCTTGGCCGTTTAATCCTGTTCATTTTGGGTTTGAAACAACCAATGCGCCATTTTTTTTGCCTTGGTTTGCAAATAACCCAAGTTATCGGTATTCGCAATCACCTCAATGGGTATGCGGCCAGCGATATTGACCCCCAGTTTTTTTAAGCCTTCTATTTTTTCAGGGTTATTGGTGATCAATTTAATCGATTGGATTTGGAGGCTTTCCAGAATCAATGCGGCTATGCCGTATTCCCTTTCGTCAGCTTGATAGCCTAAATGGAGGTTGGCATCAACCGTGTCCATGCCTTGATCTTGCAAATTATAAGCCTGGAGTTTTTTCAACAAGCCAATCCCGCGTCCTTCCTGGCGTAGATAAATCAATACGCCACAGTCGGCTTGGTCAATTAGGTGCATCGCCATGTCTAACTGCTCACCACAGTCGCAACGTCTGGAACCTAGGACATCGCCGGTAAAACATTCGGAATGGATACGCACCGGCACATTGTCCTGATGGGCGACCTCCCCTTTAACCAAGGCGATGTGTTCTTTACGGTCAAGCGAATTGCTGTAGTAATGCAGGATAAATTCGCCATGCCGGGTTGGAATGGGCGTTTGTACAAGGTCTTCTAATAGTGGTTTCACGTCAATAACTAATCTAAAAATTCACAATAGTGCATCCACAGTCCAAAACGATCTGTGGAATGTGTGTTGGGTTGCCATATTTTACCTGACCAGAGCGTAGTCAGTGCATAAATCCCGATAACTAATGTTATCAAGTTGCAGCTAAATGACGCCGTCATGCTGGCTGGACCAGGATTTTAAAGTAAATACCAACTGCAATACTTGGATTTACTGAAGCCGTTGAAAAGGGGAAAAGAATTTTTACTTCCATTCAGCAACGGTTTAGGTAACGAGTATATATTCCAACTTAAAGGCAGTCTCTGGCAATTTGCAAGTTAGACAAAATCTTTATGCCTTAGTTGGCGGCTCTTTTTATAATTAGCTAAGACAACCGATAAATCTGTTAAATTAATGGACTCATGCTATTGAAAGTACAGATAAATAATTAAAATAGCATAAATAACAATAGGTTTATTATGGTTATTTAACCTATTTATTTGTAGTTGCTATTGTTGGATATAGCCGATTGATCAAGATAATAATCTAAATAACTAGACAATATACAACTATTATCTTAACAAGTTTATTTTTGTTCATGTTTTGTAAAGCTATATATTGACGAAAACAAAGGTTATTGTTACAGTGCCATAAGGCAATGAATAAACAGACTGATTCTTATAGATGGACAATAAAGAGAAAATTAGTCAGTTTTGAAGACTGTAAACATAAAAAATGCGTATGAACTATTAATTGATTTCATCCCCGATACTTTGGGTGTTGATTTTTTATTTAAGACGATTCGTTGGCGAGGAATGGGTGACATGGCTTATTTAACTGAAAATTTGTCAAGACAAGAACAAGGTGTTGTGGCCAACAGTGGCAATATCGACATGGCAACCGGACAGCCTGCCAGCAGCGTTAGCCCGGCACAAGTGATTAATGAACACGGCAATTTTGAAATTGCCCGTAAATTAAATGCCGAAAAATTCAAATTGATAAATGGCTTGTCGCAGTTTCCAGTGACTGCGCTATTAGTGCTAAATACCCATGAAAAAATGGCGGATATATCAGAACAAGATGAAGAAATATCCTTAGTATCAGATCTGGCATCCGCGCTAAGCGATATAAAGAAGGGCTATGTGGAAGCCAATAAAGCCCTGTTGGCTGTAGGTCCAAATGACCCTGTTTATTTGCAACACAAACAAAATTTAGTGTCCGCATTACAAGCCTTTCCCTTTTCTTTTGAAGAGCTGAAAAAAATTACTGAAGTGATTGTTTACGCTTATAAAATTCGGGGGCTTTGCTATCAGCCGGCACAAGAATCGAATAGCAAAACCGCTGATTTGATTATTAAGCGTCTGGAAGGCAATAAACACCGTAACCGCGCCAGTGTAGCCAAAATGATGGATTTGTTTAAAGACAGGGATGTTTATGATGAACAATTCTTGTTTTTGTCCCGTGTCGAGATGCATAACTATTTTGCTGAAATAATCATCGCTGAACACCGTTGGCTGGCTGCCAGACAGCAATTGGCGGAGGCGAATTACAAATTAGTGTTGTTTATCGCCAATCAATACAAAGCCGGTTTTCTGGATTTTGAAGATTTGGTCCAAGAAGGACAAACAGGCTTGTTGAAAGCCGTTGACCGCTTTGACTATCGCCTGGGGTTTCAATTCTCAACCTATGCGGGCTATTGGATTCGGCAGGCCATATCACGGTCATTGTCCAGATGCGAACGATTGGTAAGGGTCCCTTGTGGCCAAGTGGCGAACATCAATAAAGTTTATCGCGCAAAAAATGAATTGATGGCACGTACCGGACTGGAGCCATCCGTCAAGGAGCTGGCTGAATACACCAAGCTATCTAGCGACGACATCAATATGATCATGTCCATTTCTCAAACCGTGATGTCTTTGGAAGGACCGGAAAATGAAGAAGATGCCTTTGCGCCAATTGATTTCCTTGAGCAACGGATTTTTACCCATGCCTTTAGTTCGATTGCCGACGCCGATCTTGAGCGGTTGCTTGGTGAAGCGATAGATTCGCTGAATTCTCGCGAGGCGAAAGTGATTTGTAGCCATTTTGGCGTGGATACCGACAAGGAAATGACTTTGCAAGAAATTGGTTCCGAACTGAATCTGACCAGGGAGCGGGTCAGGCAAATCCAGGTGATGGCTTTAAATAAAATAAAACTTAATTTTGGCCAGCAATTAATGTGTTTTTTATAAAAACTTAGCTTATGGCGTGGGTTTAAAAGCGTTTATTTAGGTAAAAAAACAGTTTTATATTTTAAAACAATTACTTAAATGGATTTAAAGGGGTTTGTAAACAAAATTAAAAGCCATTGTTAATAAAAGACTTTTTGGGGTAAAGGTGGTTTAATTGTAACGAAGCCAAATGAATGGGGTTGGCAAAGGACAATTAATATCAATCTATTAGGGCGGCGTGGAGGCGTCGGGTTTTGAATGGCGATAAGTATCGTAATAAACAAACGTCTAACAGATGACCTTGCTAAAGGTCAGGAGATTATCAAATGAAAAAATATATACTAAACGCGCTGCTTTGGGGGGTTGTGTTTACGGGTGCTTTCTTGATTTACAATCGGGTCAACACCGCGCCGCCAGTACAAGACTCTTTAGCCTACTCCGATTTTATTACCAAAGTTAAGAAAGGCCTCGTTGATCGTGTCGAAGTCAATGGGCAATTGATAAAAATTCGCACGACCGATGGGCAAAATTATGAAACCTTCAATCCTGGTGACCCACATTTGATCGATGATCTTCTGGATGCCAAAATCCAGATCAGGACTACACCGCCAGTACAACAATCGTTGCTAATGCAGATATTTATTTCGTGGTTCCCTATGTTGCTGTTGATTGGCGTATGGATAATCTACATGCGCAAAATGCAAGGCGGTATGGGTGGTGGCAATAGCTTTGGCAAAAGCAAAGCTAAAATGCTCGAAGAAGACAAAATGACCGTGACTTTCGATGATGTCGCGGGCTGTGAAGAGGCCAAAGAAGAAGTCTCGGAACTGGTCGATTTTCTTTCTGACCCGCAAAAATTCCAAAAGCTGGGCGGCAAAATCCCACGCGGTATCTTAATGGTAGGCCCTCCAGGAACTGGTAAAACCTTAATTGCCAGGGCCATTGCCGGTGAAGCGGGGGTTAAATTTTTCACGATCTCAGGTTCAGATTTCGTCGAAATGTTTGTCGGTGTCGGTGCGTCGCGGGTTCGGGACATGTTTGCCCAGGCTAAGGAGCACGCCCCTTGCATTATTTTCATCGACGAAATTGATGCGGTGGGCCGCCAACGTGGCGGTGCCGGCATCGGAGGTGGCAATGATGAACGCGAGCAAACCTTGAACCAATTATTGGTGGAAATGGATGGTTTCAACGGTAACGAAGGCGTCATTGTCATTGCCGCCACCAACCGTGCGGACATTCTCGACAAGGCATTATTAAGACCAGGCCGGTTTGACCGTCAGGTAAATGTCGGTTTGCCAGATGTTCGCGGACGTGAGCAAATCCTTAATGTCCATATCAAAAAAGTCCCTGTTGCCGCTGATGTCGAATTGAAATATATCGCCAGAGGCACACCCGGATTTTCAGGGGCGGAGCTTGCCAATGTGGTAAACGAGGCGGCGTTATTTGCGGCGCGTAGCAACAAAAAAGAAGTGACGATGCAAGATCTTGAAAAAGCGAAGGACAAGATCCTGATGGGTTCCGAAAGACGCACGATGGTGATGAGTGAAGATGACAAATTGTTGACTGCTTACCATGAAGCAGGACATTGCATCGTCGGACAATTGTCGCCCGACCATGACCCAGTTTACAAAGTCAGCATCATGCCGCGCGGAAGGGCCTTGGGCATCACCATGTTCTTGCCCGAACAAGACCAGTACAGTGCCAGCAAACGTAAATTGGAAAGCCAAATCGCCAGCTTGTTCGGCGGCCGTATTGCCGAGCTGATGATTTACGGTGGCGACCGTGTCACGACTGGCGCGTCCAATGACATCGAGCGGGCTACCGAATTGGCCCGTAACATGGTCAAACGCTGGGGTTTTTCTGAAAAGCTCGGGCCATTGGTGTATGGCGAAGAACAAGGCCAACCGTTTATGGGCTACCAATCACAAGGTAGTGCCGTGTCAAATAATGTCGCCCAGCAGATTGATGAAGAAATCCGGGCGGTAATAGACCGTAACTACCAACGCGCCGAAACCTTGTTGCAAGAAAATATCAGTATCTTGCATAAGATGGCAGACGCATTGATGAAATGGGAAACCATTGATAAAGACCAAATCGAAGCGATGATGGCAGGAAAAGACCCTGAACCACCTAAAGATGATAGTGATGTTTTTAATAAACCTAATTTCAGCAAACAGGAAAAAGTTGAGGCTAAACCCATCACAAAAGTGAACATCAACAAAAATAAGCCTGCTAGACAAGTTTGAGGTGCGCTCATTCGAGGGGGGCTGTTTAGCCCCCTTTTTTTTGTCTGAACATACATAAAATCAAGCTATTGCTATTTTAGTGATGCTTTTTTTGCTTGGCGCGCAAAGTTGGGGCATACCAATACCATAATTGCATAAAAACAATTAAGGCGATATTATCATCCAGTTAATAAATTTTGAAAATCTCCGCGCAAGCTATTTCAGGTTATTTTTGATTGATAGGTCGTCATGCCTGCCAATCTGTAATGTCTTTTTACTGTATTCCCATATCATTTTATCAATGGACATTAAGGTTTCTAAAGGAAGGGATATTGATTTAGCGTTTTTTGATGTGCATTGAGTATAGAAAACATAACATGATAAAGCTTAAACAAAAACAAAGTGAAGTTGCGTCATCCTCATCAAAATGTCCTCAATGTGGTTATGATGAATTTCGCCGGACGACTTTCCGCTCCAATGATCCTTTCTTAATTAGAACTTTTTATGAAGCCTATCGTTGTAAAAAATGCCGCCACCGTTTTTTTCTTATCAATACGATCATCGTAACTTGGAGTTCGATCATTGTTGGCCTTTCGTTGTTTATGCTGCTAGCCTGGACGGTACAGCAATTTGCTGTCCCTGAGTTGGAAGCGCGGGACATAGCCTTCTATGAGCGAGCTAAAGAACGCGCCGCAGGCGGCGATGGCGCAGCTGAATTGCAAGTCGGCCTGTTGTTAAGTGAAGGTAGAGGAGTTATTAAAAATGATAAAGAAGCGGCGCAATGGTTTAAGAAAGGTGCTCAGCATGGCAATGTTGAGGCGGAATATCAATACGGTAACTCATTATTTAAAGGTGTTGGCGTATTACAAAATTATAAAGAGGCCATTTATTGGATCGAAAAAGCGGCGCGTATCGGCCACATGAAAGCTCAATATGATTTGGGGAATATTTACCGTTTCAAGTCAGGCGTGGAAAATGATGATAAACGTGCTTATCTGTGGTTTACCCTAGCTGCAGGGCAAGGTTTGATGGAAGCCGCGATTGCCCGTGATCAGGTGGAAGGACGCCTTAAACCGGAAGAAATAGCGGCTTTGCAGGAAGAAGCTGGCCGGATTATTGATGAATCAAGATAATTTATGTTGTGATGCAAAACAGGGTTGTTGCCAGAAATACCCTAATCAATTAAATGGCGTAACAGGGTTGGGCAATAAAAATTTTAGCCATAGCCGATTTATTGATTGGTTATCATGAAAAACCTCCATCGCTACTTATATGTCCAAGTTCTCGCCGCCATTGCCCTAGGGATTGTGCTTGGATATTTTTATCCTGGGACTGCGACAGCCATGAAGCCGCTGGGTGATGGCTTTATCAAGCTGATCAAAATGCTGATCGCACCTATCATTTTTTGCACCGTGGTGACGGGTATTGCCGGTATGCAGAACATGGAGCGGGTTGGGCGTGTCGGCGTTAAAGTGCTGTTGTATTTTGAAGTGGCCAGTACCCTGGCATTGCTAATCGGCTTGCTGGTGGTGCATATCATCGAACCGGGTGCCGACATGAATATTGATGTCAGTACCCTGGATACCCAAGGCATTAAAAGTTATACCGAAGTTGCTAAAACTCAGGGGACGGTCAATTTTCTTCTAAATATCATTCCGGTTAGTGCTGTTGATGCCTTTGCCAAAGGCGACATACTCCAAGTGCTGCTGTTTGCTGTGTTGTTTGGTTGTTCACTCGCCGTCCTGGGTGATAAGGGAACTGAAGTGCAAGCCCTTATCAGCAAAATTTCAGAGGTTTTGTTTGGTATCGTCGAGACGGTTATGAAATTGGCTCCAATCGGCGCGTTTGGAGCGATGGCTTTTACGATAGGCCAATACGGAGTGGATTCGTTGGTTCCATTGGCGAAATTGATGGGCAGTTTTTATTTGACTTGCGGGTTGTTTATTTTTGGGGTTTTAGGACTGATTGCCAAATGGAATGGCTTTAATCTGATCAAATTCATCGTTTATATCAAAGATGAATTGCTCATTGTGCTGGGTACATCTTCATCAGAATCGGTACTGCCACGTATCATGGTTAAACTGGAACGGCTGGGCTGTGCGAAATCGGTGGTGGGTTTAGTCATTCCTACCGGATATTCTTTCAATCTTGACGGCACCTCGATTTATTTGACGATGGCGGCAGTTTTTGTCGCGCAAGCCACCAACACGCCACTGACATTAAGCCAAGAATTAACCTTGCTGGGGGTGTTGTTGCTGACATCAAAAGGGGCTGCCGGTATTACGGGCAGTGGTTTTATTACCTTGACAGCAACCTTGTCCGCCGTGCCGACGATACCCGTTGAAGGCTTGGCATTGATTCTTGGGATAGACCGTTTTATGTCCGAAGCCCGCGCCTTGACCAATCTGATCGGTAATGGGGTAGCTACCGTGGTTGCCGCCCGTTGGGAAAACGCCCTAGATAAAACCCGGTTGTCGATGGAGCTGAATGAAAAATGACGGCCTTATTCTTTGCCTGGTAAAAAAGGAACAAAAGAAACAGCCTCCAGATATTCCGTTTTGTAATTGATGCTAGTCCGCGTGACCCGTTGCAAAATTTGTAGGCCGCCCGCTTCACCAACGGGCATGACCAGTACGCCGCCAATTGCCAGTTGTTGTAATAATGATTCTGGAACTTCATCTGCTGCGGCGGCAACCAGAATGCCATCGAAGGGCGCATAATCCGCCCAACCCAAATTACCGTCCCCGTAAAGATAGCTGATATTTTTGAGTTTCAAATTCCAAAGGATGTCCTTGGCTTTTTTTTGTAGCGCGAGAATCCTTTCCACCGAATAAACATGATCAACCAATTGCGCCAGAATTGCCGTTTGGTAACCGCAACCCGTGCCAATTTCCAAAATTTTGGATAATCGCCCCGATAGCAAAAGCAATTCAGTCATTCTGGCAACGATATAAGGTTGTGAAATGGTTTGGTTAAAGCCTATCGGTAGTGCGGTGTCTTCATAAGCACGGCTAGCGAGTGCTTCATCGACAAAAATATGCCGGGGGGTGTTGCGCATAACTTCAAGAACGCTGTTGTCGGTAATGCCTTGTTCTTCTAAACGTTGCACCATGCGTTTGCGGGTGCGCGGCGACGTCATCCCTATGCCTTGCAAATCTAAGGTCATGGGCGATGCTCCTTGGGCAACCAGGCTTTTAGTTGGTTTATGCGTTCATACCAAGTTAAATCGAGCTGTAAGGGGGTGACCGAGATAAAGCCTTCGGCAACAGCGAAAAAATCGGTACCCGCTCCGGCATCTTGTTCTGCACCAGGGGGACCAACCCAGTAAAGGGTCCGGCCTCGTGGATCCTGGCTTTTTACCACGGGTTCAGCTTTGTGCCGTTGCCCTAGGCGGGTGGCTTGATAGCCTTTTATAGCCCCCAAGGGTAGGTCTGGTACATTCACATTGAGAATGGTGTCTTGGGGCAGTGGTTTTTGAAGCAAATTTTTTAACAATGTCACAGCAACCTGGGCCGCCGTATCGAAATGTACAGGATTGCTGCCGACCAGGGAGATGGCAACGGCCGGAAGCCCTAAAAAACGCCCTTCAGTGGCGGCGGCAACCGTGCCGGAATACAGCACGTCATCACCTAAATTGGAACCATGATTAATGCCGGCAAACACCATATCCGGTTCTTGTTCGAGCAGGCCAGTGATGGCTAGATGCACACAATCGGTAGGTGTCCCGTCTACTTTAATGAAGCCATTATGGGCATGATATGCCCGCAAAGGCATTTCCAAGGTTAAAGAATTGCTGGCCGCGCTCCGGTTACGGTCGGGGGCGACTACGGAAATATCTGCGTGTTCCCGTAGTGCATTGGCTAGTGCAGAAAGGCCTTCAGCCAAATAGCCGTCATCATTACTTAACAAAATATGCATTACCTATCGCCCTGATGCAGAATAAGCTATAAAATCGAACATACTAGCAACTATAGCCAACAAAATCAGCTTTCGTGACAAAAAAATTCCTTAGTGAAGAAGATCGGGATTTATTCCGGCGGGCAATTGGGAAGGTACGCTCAGTAAAAAATGACAATGTGCATGATTCTGGGCAAAGCAAACCCAAGCCCTTCCCAAGGCCTAAACTCGTGGATATTGAAGATCATCTGGACCATTCATTCGAAGTAGCCGTTCCGGTGGTTGGAAACGAAGATGAAATTAGTTATGCCCACCAGAGCATACCTAAAAACAACTTACTGAAGTTGCGTCAAGGATATTTTGCGCCGGAAGCGGAAATTGACCTTCACGGATTGAGCAGTATTGAAGCGAAAAGCGAGCTGCTAGGTTTCCTGCGTGAGTGCGTCAAAGCGCGTTGCCACTGTGTCCATATTGTCCACGGCAAGGGCTATCGCTCTCAAGGTCAGTATCCGATATTAAAAAACAATATCAATTTATGGCTAAGGCAACATAAAGATGTGCAGGCATTTTGTTCTGCCGCCCCCAAAGATGGAGGGGCCGGGGCGGTGTATGTCTTGCTATATTTGCCGTAAGAGCTTGTTTTTGTAAGGCTGGATGCAAAAAAAAGCCGCAATAGCGGCCTTTTTTAACTATGTTGGTTTTTTGAGCCGCTTGCTTAAGCGATACGGCGTCTACGCAAAAATGCACCTGCCAAACCAATCCCCAACAATGCCAAGGTCGTTGGTTCTGGAACGAAAGACCCCATCAATACTTGGCTAAGTATCAGTCCGTTGGCGTCTAAGTTGAATAAAGCGAAAGCGTTGCCGGGCGACAAGCTTGGTGCCAATGCCCTTAAGCCTACAACTCCTTGGCTAAAAGCCAATGCACCCACAGGATCCGTTCCGCTGATGGCGGTAACCGTGGCGGCGTAAATAACCCCCCAAATAGCCGCCTGGATCTGGCCTGAAATCAAATCATGATTTGGCCCTGCTGGCGTGGAATATAACAAATTGTTGCCATAGCTCACCAAAGCCATGACATCATGGATTTGCTGCCCGCTTAGCGGATTTGAACCACTTACGGTGCCACCGCTGTTGTCTGTTTGCAATATACCCGTGGTATAGCTGTAATGACCGCCCAGATAAATAGCGTGCAAATCATCCACGCACCAAGTGGCTACTGTGCCGTATTCTTGGGTGTCCAATAAAATTTGCCCTGCATAAGGATGGGTGACCGAACGTACATTGGAGCCAAAAATCCCTCCCGTAATTTTTAAATCAAACGGTGTGCCTGATGGCAGCCTGACATTGGTCACGGTCAATGTTGTAGCCGTTGCCGGGGTTATAAACCCGAACAGCAATAGCATCACGGCGCTAATAATTGCCAAGTTTATTTTCATGAGATTTGGCATGGGAAGCGTCCTAAAAATTGTTAATTAACATTGTGAAAGCGATGGGTTATTCAGCACAACATTGCACAGGTGCTTTGCCACACAACTTTATACGCCATGAGCATTATATATGCCAAAAAAATTAATATATTTTCAATTTAATAAGTTACTGGATTTGGGTTTTGTTTTCAATTGCTTGTTTGTAAAAACAATCGACACCTTGAAATGTTTTAAATTTATGTTTTTATTGGCGTAATAGGAATGGATTTTCAAATATAAAATTAAGGCGGGCTGTGATTACTTGCTAGTAAATCTCTTCTTGTGCCGTATTGTTTTGGCATTCGTGCCACTAAATCGTCTATGTGACAATTAGTTTTGTGGGTATGGGAGGGGTTGTTGCGGCGGGGTAATGGAGTTTACCTCTTGTGGGGACAGGGGCATCCAGCCCCTTACCCTATCACCAACAAAACTAACGATTGCTGGGTTTACGATAGACTCAAACTCAATTTGTGGCGTTTTATTTGTTAAAAAAGCTGACACTGGTTTGGGTTAAACCCAAAAGCCATCCACCCAATCCAATTGATAACGCTTAAATTTAAGGGAACTGTTTGGGTTGGCGTAAACGTTTGGCGGGGCCATAGGCTTGCCTTGGGGATTATTCGGGATATTTTCAGAAGCTTACAGACTAAACAACCACCGGCTAAAACGGTTGGGTTAAGATCACGACTGAAAGCCGGGCACGCCTCGGCTTAATAACATGGCCTAGGGTTCGACCTCAAAATCCTTTGCCCTTAACTGGCCTGCAAAGAAAATATACATTTGCCCGCTTGTAAGGCATAGGTCACCCGGCCTTTTAAGCTTTGGTTCCAGAACGGTGTGTTGATACCACGGCTTAGCCAATTGGCGCCATTAACCTGCCAATCCAGTTCGGGATCAAAAATGCACACATCGGCGGAAAATCCAGGAGTCAAGGCACCGCGTGGCAATTTAAGAATCCGCGCCGGATGCTGGCTTAACGCGGCAATGCCTTGTTCCAGCGTGATGGCATGTTGTGCGACCAGTTTCAGCGTCAATGGCAATAGGGTTTCCAGCGATGAAACACCCGGTTCTGTTTCTGGAAATGCACCCAATTTAGCGTCTATATCGTGTGGTTGATGATCCGAGCAGATGCTGGTGATGGTTCCGCCAGCCAATCCTTGCCTAAGATATTGCTTGTCGGCTTCGGTGCGTAAAGGCGGCAGGACATGATACGCACTGTCAAACGGTTTTATATCATTTTCGGTCAGGTGCAACTGATGGATGGCGACATCAGCACTGACATTCAGGCCATATTTATTAGCCTGATGGATTTTGATGACCGAGCGTTTACAGCTTATCTGCCCGAAATGCACCCGGCAACGGGTCAATTCCGCCAATTCCAGACATTGGTCGAGCGCGATGGTTTCCGCTGCGTCGGGAATGCTGGGCAAACCATAGCGCGTGGCGACCGCACCTTCATGGGCGCAACCGTTATTGCCCAGCCAATAGTCGTTAGGGCGGAACATCAGCAACAAATCATGGCTGGCGGCATATTCCATCGCCCGCCTTAAAATCAGTAAATTGCGTATCGGTTGGTTGGCGTTGCCGACAGCGATACAGCCCGCTTCTTTCAGTGCCAGCATCGAACTTAATTCATTGCCTTCCAACTTTTGTGTCAGGGCGGCGATAGGATAAATTTGCGGGTACCCTGCTTTGTCCGCCAATTCCTTGATCAATTCGGCAACGGCGGCGGTGTCAATCACCGGTTTGGTGTCCGGTTGCAGGCACATGCTCGTGACTCCGGCACTGGCGGCCGCCAGGGTTTCACTTTTAAAAGTGGCCTTGCGGCTTTGTCCGGGTTCGCGCAGCCGCACGCTCAAATCGATAAAGCCTGGGCAGACGATTTGACTACTGGCATCAATGACGATATCGGCGGTAAAGTCGGCTGGCGCATTGATGACGGAAACAATTTTGCCCTCGGCGATATAAACCGAACCGATGCGGTCAATTTCATTGGCGGGATCAACAACCCTCCCCTGCTTGATGTGTATCCTATCCATCATAAAATTCCCTGCGGCTGCATAGCCATCGACATGATTGCCATACGCACGGCAATGCCGTTGCTGACTTGTTTTAAGACGACGGATTGCTGCCCGTCGGCGACTTTGGACTCAATCTCCACGCCGCGATTGATTGGCCCTGGGTGCATGACTATCGCATCGGGTTTGGCGATTTTCAGCTTGCTTTCGGTCAAGCCAAAGCATTTGAAATATTCACTTTCACTCGGCAACAAGGCCGACGTCATGCGCTCTTTTTGCAGGCGTAACATGATGATGACATCGATATCCTGTAAACCTTCTGGCAAATTATGGGAGACCGTGACCCCTAACGTCTCCACATGCGCGGGCAACAGGGTTTTTGGGGCGATCACCCGCACTTCGGCGACGCCTAGCGTGTTCAAGGCTTGGATTTGTGAACGGGCGACCCGCGAATGCAGGATGTCACCAATGATTGCCACCCGCAGCGGCGCGAAATCTTTTTTGATCTGGCGGATCGTGAACATGTCCAACATGGCTTGGGTCGGATGGGCATGTTGCCCGTCACCCGCATTGATGACGCTGATATGCGGTGCGGTATGCTGGGCGATGAAATGCGCCGCGCCGCTGATGGCGTGGCGCACGACGAACATATCGACAAACATCGCTTCCAGGTTGCGGATGGTGTCGAGCAGGCTTTCGCCTTTGGACGTGGAAGAGGTGGCGATGCTCATGCTCAGGACATCCGCAGACAAGCGTTTGGCGGCAAGTTCGAAAGTCGTGCGGGTGCGGGTGCTGTTTTCAAAAAACAAATTGACGATGGTTTTACCGCGCAACAAAGGCACTTTTTTGATTTGCTGGTCAGAAACACCGACAAACGATTCGGCGGTGTCGAGGATTTCGGTCAGCAATTTTTTGCTAAGGCCTTCAATAGTCAAAAAATGCTTCAGTTTGCCTTCTGCATTTACTTGCAAATTATCAGTCATGGCTGGCGGTATTGATGATGTGGATTTTTAATGGATCAGGGCCGGTAAGTTTGACGCGCTGGTTGCTGGCAAGGGTAATGCGCTCACCGGCGCAGTCTGGTGTGATAGGGATTTGTTTGCCATTGCGTTCAACCAACACCGCTAAAATGACTTGATTGGGACGCCCATAATCAAAAATTTCATTGAGTGCCGCGCGGACTGTCCGTCCGGTATAAAAAACATCGTCAACCAAAATAATATCCCGGCCTTCGATGTTTGGCGGCACACAACTAGGTTTGACATTCGGGTGTACGCCAATCTGCGAAAAATCGTCGCGGTAAAAAGAGATGTCCAGCAAACCTAGGGGTTCGCCGATATGAAGCCGCTGATGCAGTTGCTCAGCAACCCAGACCCCACCGGTGCGTAACCCGATCATGAGTGGATGGTTCAGCTTTCTTTCGATGATGACCGTGTTCAAACTGCTTTCAAGGTTGTCGAGCAATGCGTTGATGTCTAACACTACATAGTCCTTTTCGTAAAATCGTTAAGCCAGCTTTGCAGGATAAGCTGTGCCGCCAATCGGTCCTGGACGGCCCAAAGCTTGGTGGCGTTGACATTGACCTCATCAAACAAAAGCTGCTTGGCTTCGTAGGTGGACAAGGTTTCATCCTGTTGGTACACGGGCAATTGGAAGCGGCCTTCCAATTGCCTGCAAAATTTTAACATGCGCGGCGTGATGGGATTGTCGGTACCGTCTGCTTGCCTGGAGATGCCGACGACCAAGCCAGCGGGCTGCCATTCGTTTATCAATTTGCCGATGGTTTGCCAATCAGGGTTTTGGTTGATTGAACGGATGGTTTGCAAGGGGCTGGCGGTTCCGGTGATGGCTTCACCAACGGCGGCGCCAATTTTTTTATTGCCGAAATCAAAGCCTAGATAAGTGCCGTTGCTTGTTTTGGCTGCGAGCGGGTCAAGCTTAGCCATGACCCGCCAGCGTCGTCAGTTTATTGATGTCGATGCCAATCTGGCCCGCCGCTGCACTCCAACGCATGTCTATTGGCGTGGTGAACAACACGTCTTGCCCGTACGGGGTATTGAGCCAGGAATTGGCGATCATCTCTTTTTCCAACTGGCCTTCACCCCAGCCCGCATAACCCAAGGCGACCAAATAATGTTCGGGGCCTTCGCCGACAGCAATGGCTTCCAGCACATCACGCGAAGTGGTCAGCGAGATACTGTCAGAGACCGACAAGGTCGCATGCCAATCTCCACCTGGGGTATGCAGGACGAAGCCACGCTCCTGCTGTACCGGGCCACCGGCAAAAACGGGGGCCTCGGCAGCGGCCAACGAGGTAAAGTGGATGTTCATTTGCTTGAAAATGTCACCCAGTTTCATGTCGGTGGAACGATTGATGACGATACCCAACGCCCCTTCTTTATTGTGCTGGCACAAAAACGTGACCGTGTGGAAAAAAATCGGGTCAGCCAAACCTGGCATGGCGATGATGAATTGATTGTTTAAATAAGTGGCTTCATTCATACGGCTTAAATCACAAATAGAGGTTGCGTTGGCTGTCGTTAATGGGTGCTCATACCGGATTCATCAGAGAATTTCCATACGCGGGTAATGATTAAGACATTAACTTCTTTCAGTAATTCGCTTGAAAACGGGGCAAAAGGAGCGCTCATTTTGACAATATTTTTTGCGGCTTCATCCAATGCGGGATTACCCGAAGACCGGCTGATATAGATATGGTCAATACCGCCATCACTGCGGATGCCCACTTCCATCGTCAAGCGTCCAGAAAAGTTTTTTTGGGCGGCCACTTCGGGGTAATTCATATTGCCGACGCGCTCCACTTTCGCTTCCCAATCTTTTTGGTATTGCGCCGCGATAAATTGATGCGCACTGACCTGGCTTACGGATTTAATTTTACTATCGTCCGAGCTTTGCTGGCTCAACCTTATTTCTGTGCCTAGCTGCGCCAATTGGTTAAGCAAGGTTTCTTCCGTCAAATGGGGGCGTTCTGTGTTATCACCCTCTTCGGGATTGATGTCCGTATCAACTTTTTGCGGGGCGGCTTTTTGGGTCAGGATTTTTTCCACAGACTTGGGTTTATTTTGTATTTCCGCCGGTTTTTTTATGATTTTACGTTCGCTGTTGCCCAGGCTAGGCAATTGTTGTTTAGGGAGTACGGTTTGTTTCACCGCGTCGCCGGCACCAACTTGATGTTCGGGTGCTAAAAATCTAGCGGCTTTAGGTGCTTTTTTCGCTGGTGTGTTGACCAGCGTAATATCAATGGAGCGATTAAACTTTTCCGGTTTAGGGCTGGTGAAATTAACCCCCAAAACCACAATCACATGGATGATTGCCGCAATAAACAAGGCGATGATTATCGCATCGTTATTGCTTATCACCGGCGAGGATCTGAAAGCCGCCTTTTTTGTCATGCTTGAATCTTGGTTTCAATATGATCCATTAACAGCCCGGAAATATTGAGGTTAAACTGGCTGTCAAGTTCCTGTACGCAAGTCGGGCTGGTGACATTGATTTCGGTCAGCGAGCCGCCGATCACATCCAGACCGACAAAAACCAGCCCTTTTTCGCGTAGCGTGGGACCGACTTGTTTCGCAATCCACTGGTCGCGTTCAGTCAATGGACGCCCCTCGCCATGACCACCAGCCGCGAGGTTGCCACGGGTTTCGCCCTGCGCCGGAATCCTTGCCAAGCAGTACGGGACCGCCTCCCCGTTGACCATTAAAATACGTTTATCGCCATTTTTGATTTCTGGCAAATATTTTTGTGCCATAACATGACGGCTACGGTATTGCGTCATGATTTCCATAATGACGCTGAGATTAGGGTCGCCTAAGCGTAAATGGAAAATCGACGTGCCGCCCATGCCATCCAGAGGTTTTAAGATGATTTCCTGATGCTCTTGTAAAAAATCCCGGATTCTGGCGGGTTCACGGGTGACCAGCGTATCGGCGCAACAATCGGCAAACCAAGCGGTGTATAATTTTTCATTGGCATCCCGCAAGGATTGCGGTTTATTGACGACATAAACACCCAAGTTTTCAGCGCGTTCCAATAGATAGGTCGCATAGATATACTCCTGATCGAAAGGAGGATCTTTGCGCATCATGATGACATCCAATTCATCCAGCGGGATGTCCTGTTCCGCACTAAAGCTAAACCAATTACCCGGATTGCGTTGTACGTTTAGGGTGCGGGTCCTGGCGTAGCTTCTGCCGTTACGCATGTACAGGTCGTTGAGTTCCATATAATGCAGTTCCCAATCCCTGGCTTGCGCTTCCAACAGCATGGCAAAACTGGTGTCTTTTTTGATGTTGATATGGCTGATGGGATCCATCACCATACCCAGTTTTATAGGCATTATTGTTTCCTTATTAAGGGGTATCAGGTTTATTTTATAGATTGCAGTTTACCTTGCAAAGAAATTTTGGTATAAAGCTCGGCTATTTAGCATTGTTAAGGTTCATCGAAAGAGGTAAATATGACCAGAATTTGTCAAGTCACAGGAAAAAGGCCGATAGTCGGCAATAACGTATCACACGCAAACAACAAAACCAAAAGACGTTTTTTACCTAATCTGCAACACCACAGATTTTGGGTGGAAAGCGAAAACCGCTGGGTTCGCCTCCGTATTTCCACCAAAGGGATGCGGATCATCGACAAAAAAGGCATAGACGCTGTATTGGCGGACTTGCGTAAAAACGGCATCAAAGCTTAAGAGGATAAACCATGCGCGATAAAATTAAATTAATTTCTACCGAAGGCACGGGTCATTTTTATACCACCACTAAAAATAAAAAAACCATGCCTGAGAAAATGGAGATCAAAAAATTTGATCCTGTTGTCCGTAAACACGTCATGTACAAAGAAGCGAAAATTAAATAAACGCTTTTATTCTTGCCCGTTACTTGAGCTAACCATAGCGCATTGCGGTGGTTAGTCAGGTGACGCAACATCACCACAATAGCATTTGTTCTTCAAAACATAGGCTACCCGCCACCGATTGACAATCCCCTGTCGCCCGTCTTGCACCGATTTAAATCGCCCAGCATTAATTTGGTGCGTAGCTATAGGCTGCCGATTTGATAAAACGCATTTCCTTTCTTGTTGCACTGTTGTCCGCACAGTTATTTAATCCCGCACCCGCCAATTTTAAATGGATATGAGTTAGACATTAGCGGTATTATCTTGCTTAAACACATTGATCTGCCGGTAAATGGCAACTTATGCCAGTGAAATGGTGGCATACTTCATGCTTCATGCTTTAATTAATGATAATGAAAAATTAATAACTATTAAAAAAGCTATGAAATCAATCTGGGAAAACTACACAACCGAGAATGCTTACGACGAACTCATGTATTGCGAATTCCAGCCGCGTCCGGTCAGCCACAGTTTGTGCCAATACCTGAATTCGCTGAAAAAAACCGATATCGACAAGCGCAAGATAGCGGCGGAACTGGCGATCATGGAAATGGGCATCACTTTCACCGTTTACAGTGACGAAGGCAATATCGACCGCGCCTGGCCTTTCGACATTATCCCGCGCATCATGGATGCCCGGGAATGGCGGATCATTGAAAAAGGTTTAAAACAGCGGCTAGCCGCACTAAACCATTTCATCAGCGATGTCTACGGCGAACAGGCCTTTATCAAAGAAGGCAAAATTCCCGGCGAAACCATCAACAGCTCAAAAAACTTCCGCAAGGAATGCGTGGGGATGAAACCCCGCCACAACGTCTGGGCAAATATCTGCGGCACTGATTTGGTGCGTGACAAAGACGGCATTATGTACGTGCTCGAAGACAATCTCCGCGTCCCGTCCGGCGTTTCCTACATGCTGGAAAACCGCGTCATCACCAAACGGGTGTTCCCTGAATTGCTGCAAGGCATAGATATTCTGCCGATAGACGATTACCCGGCCCAATTGCAAGACATGTTGTCGTCGATTGCGCCGGTCAACACCCACAAACCACTGATTGTTGTGCTGACACCCGGCATTTACAACTCGGCTTACTTTGAACACGCTTATCTGGCGCAACAAATGGGTGCGCAATTGGTGGAAGGCAGCGATCTGGTGGTCAAGGAAGATAACTGCGTTTACATGCGCACCATTGAAGGACTGGAGAAAGTCGACGTGATTTATCGGCGTATTGACGATGATTTCCTCGACCCGGAAGTTTTCCGCAAAGATTCGACATTAGGCGTACATGGTTTGATGCGGGCGTGGAAGGCGGGCAATGTGGCCCTGGCGAATGCGCCTGGGGCAGGGGTTGCCGATGACAAGGTGGTCTATGCTTATGTCCCCGAAATGATACGTTATTATTTGAACGAAGAGCCGATCTTGCCGAATGTGCCGACGTATTTATGCAGCAACAAGGAACACTTGGATTATGTGCTGGAGCATCTCGCCGAGCTGGTGGTAAAACCGGCCAATGAATCCGGTGGTTACGGCATGTTGGTAGGCCCGCATTCCACCGCGAAAGAAGTCAATGCGTTCCGCAAAATCATCCAGGCCGACCCGCGCAACTACATAGGCCAACCGACTTTAGCCATATCGACCGCACCGACTTTGTGCAAAGGTAAATTGGAACCGCGCCATATCGATTTGCGCCCGTTTATCCTGCAAGGCGAAAACACCTTCGTGACCGCCGGTGGCTTGACGCGGGTGGCCTTGCGCAAAGGCTCGCTGGTGGTGAATTCTTCGCAAGGCGGCGGCAGTAAAGACACTTGGATCATCAATATGGAGGGACACTAATGTTATCTCGTTCAGCAGAACGCCTGTATTGGCTGGCGCGTTATATGGAACGCACGGAAAACATGGCCAAACTGGTCAGTGTTTACATGAACTTATTAATGGATTTGCCCAGGGGCGTGGAAATGGGCTGGCAGCAACTGTTGCGCATCAACGGTTCGGAAGCGGAATTCTACGAAAAATACAAAGTCGCCAATGAACGCAACGTCACCCGTTTTATGCTCACCGACGCCAGCTATTCGAGTTCGTTGTTTTCATCGCTGACCTCGGCCAGGGAAAATATCCGCACGACCCGCGAATTATTGCCCGACGAAGCCTGGGAACAGGTCAATGAAATGTACCTGTTCACCAAAAATGACCCGGAAGCCGTCTCCAACCGCCGTAGCCGTGTCTTGTTCCTGAAAAAAATCATCGAGGGTTGCCAACGGTTTAGCGGCCTGTTGTCCGGCTACATGAGCCATAATCATCCCTACCGTTTTATCCGTTTGGGCAGGAATCTGGAACGCGCCGATATGACCAGCCGTATCCTCGATCTGGCTTCTTTGTTGCTTGCCGAGTCACGCAGTGATGAGTTGCGCCAATATGAAACGATTTTATGGATAAATATCCTCACCGCGTTAAATGCCTTGTTGATGTACCGCCAGCATATGCGTAGCCGCGTCAAAGGCGATGATGTACTGAGTTATTTGTTGCTGGATAAAAATCTGCCACGCTCCGTCGCCCGTTGCCTGTTGGAAGTTTCAGATTGCATCAACGAATTGCCGAACAATGACGCGTTGCCGGATCGGGTGGTCGAGTTGGAAGATTATGTCCAAGACATTGATACCCACCAAGCCACACAATTGCAGTTACGCGCTATTTTGGACGACCTGCAAAACAAACTCGGTGGCTTGCACGGACATATTGCCGATAACTGGTTTTCCAGGATAGCGGCTGAGTAAAATCGATGTGTTAAAGCCGCAAACCTGTATTTCCAGGCCATCCCATTCGGCAATTTAGCCGCCCCGCCAGCCACTGCCATTAAGTTAAGAGTTTATCGCTATATTTCAATAATATAGCGATAGGATGCGCCGACGACAGGAGGCACATCCATCGCGTAAAAACTCGACAAAGGAAACCGCGATGGATTCTTCATGCCGCCGCTGTTTGACGATTTCCAACAAAGCCATGTCGTCAATCAATTCCATCATGGCTTCATAAGCCGCTGCTGGCACACAATAAAAAGCGGGGGGGTTGCGGTTTAAGATGGCAACGGGCATACCCTCGCCACTGGCAAGCACTTTCATGGGATGGGCTTTTAATTCGGAAATGCTGGCGACAATTTCTGTTAATACGGGATAGGTCATTATTCACCAAGAATTTAAAAGACCTGGTTATAAGTCTTTTAACCGGTTTTAAAAATCCTCAACTCCTACTCATCCCAATCCATATATTTCTTAACTGTCCGCCTATCCACCCCCGCCACCCTAGCCACCGCCTCAAACCCGCCTAATTCCCCATACAAAAACCGGCAATAGTTTTGCATGAGCTGTTGTGCGGAAAGGTAGCCGCCCTCTCCCGTGCGGTATACCGCAACATCATCTTGAGCCACCGTCGCCAACGGTTTGGCCTGATAACTTCCGGTCAGGCAGATGCGGCGGATACATTGCTCCAGTTCGCGCACATTGCCGGGCCAGTGGTAGTCGGACGGTACGGTGGTGCGGATTTTGCCTTCGATGCGGCTTAGTAAATCTTGGTCGGGTGTTGGGATGACGCGGTTAAGCAGGCGGGCGATCAGGCTATGCAATTCGTTAGGGTTTTCGCGGATACGCTGGCGTAGGCTGGGCAGGGTGATGACATCGGAGCACAGGCGGTAATACAAATCGGCGCGGAACAAGCCTTGTTCGAGCAATTGCGCAATCGGGCGGTTGGTGGCGCTGATGACGCGGCCTTCGAAGCGGTGTTTTTCGTGGCTGCCTACGGGGCTGTAGACGCGGTCTTGGATGACGTTGAGCAATTTCACTTGGACAGGTATATCTACATCGCCGATTTCATCAATAAACACCGAGCCGTGGCGGCTACATTTGGCGAACAAGCCCGGATGGTTGTCGATGGCGCCGGTGAACGCGCCTTTTTTATGCCCGAACAATTCCGATTCCAGCAAGCTGGTGGAATATTCAGACAGGTTAATCGCCCGAAACGAGGCGGTGAAACTTTCGACAAATCGCCGAGTTGCCAGATCAAACGGGATGTAGCCGGAACAGCCCACGGCTTTCGCCACCCAGCTTTTGCCCGTTCCCGTTTCGCCCAACAGCAACAAGGAAAAGTCTTCCATGCGCTCAAACAAGTGGTTGAGATACCACGCCGGATTAAAGGTGAAAATATTGTTCCACAACCGCATCCGCAGTTCGTAAATCGCCGGGCAATCGCCGGAAACGGCTTCGTCAATAAATGAAAACGCCCGTTGCACTTGGAACAACAGCGCAATGTAGTGCGCGGTTTCTGGCGGCGTGAAGCCGGCTTGTCCAAACTGGCTGATGAGGGCGCGGGCAAATGGCAATTCCACGGTTTTATCGCCCGCTTGTTGCTGGGCTTTGATATGGTCGTTCAATGGTTGGCGATAGCTGTGGAACACATAAAACAGCCACGCCAAGCGCATATTTTCTTGGGTTTTGCCTGGGTAATCGCCGATGTTGAAACTGCGTTGCCGTTGCAATTCTTGGAATTGCGCTTCCAATTTGGCTTCGATTAAGGTCAATCGGTCAGCAAAATTCATGGCTTCCGGGGTTAAATCCAGCACCTGCCAGTCGGCTTGTTCGCGCTCGATGCTGAATGGGTTCATAAAGGCCAGATCGGCAATTTGGGCGAAAAAACGGTTTTGTTCAGCAGTGAGTTTGTACATATTTTGGTGGTATGGGCTAGCTGATGATTGTAGGGTACACCCTACCTAATATACATTTTTTGTTTTTATGTGTCGGCAAAATTTGTACAATTTTTATAGGTATTACAAAAAATAACAGCTAACTATTTATTTTTAAAGCACTTATAAACTGGCCTCTGTTTTGCAATTGTCATTAAGACTTTAACCGGAACAGGAGCAAGACATGTACAGCTTAAAACGCTTATTTATCACCGTAAAAACCCAGATTGACGGCATGGTTGACGATTTTGAAAATCACGAGGCCGTCGCGGGTGTGGCGATTAAGGATTTGGAAGACTGGCGTAGCCAAACCCGCATCCATCAACACCGTTTGCAAAAAATGATCGCGCAATTTGAAAGCCAACTGGCAGAATTGGCGACCGAGGCGGCGATGTGGTCGGTACGCGCCGTGAAAGCGCGGGAAACCGACGAACAAAAAGCCCTGGAATGCGTCAGGCGTATGGTGCGGGCAGAGCAGCAAAGCAAGTTGGTTGCCACGCAATTGCAAGCCACGCAACAACAACATGCGCAATTGGCAACCGATTTAGCCAGCATCCAAAACCAGTTGCACACCTTAAGCACCCAAAAAGCCGTGTTCGCGGCGCGGCAAAACCGCATTCAGTTACAGTCCGGCTTAAAAAGCGGGCGCGACAATCCGGTCGAACAAGCGCAGAAAATCTTCAACCGCTGGGAAGAAGCCATCACTGGCGCGGAATTGACCAGCCCCGAACCCATCAACACCGACCCGTTTGCCGATAGTTTCGCCCAAGAAGAAGATGCTTTGGCGTTGAAAATACTGTTGGATGAATTGACGGCTAAGGCCAGTCCGGCAAAAAACGTCGCCGTTAAAACTGATCCAGAACAGGGGAATTGATATGTCCGCTTATAAATTTGACAGCCAGCCAACCGCTTGGCAACCCGACGCTCCAAAAGACGCGTCCCCATCCACTGCCCGGCAAATCATCCGCTATCTGCGTTGGGCGGGCACGGTGTTAATCGTCATCTCCGCCATTGGCTTTATGCTGCAAGGCCATGCCGATTTGTTGCCCGCCTACCGTTATTGGCTGGGCTTGGCGTTTACCTTGCTGCTGTGTTTGGGCGGCCTGATTTGCGCTTACGGGCTTAAAGAAACCACCGGGGCGCGACTCTTTTTTGCTTTGGGCGTGGCGTTTTTGCCCGTGCAAGCCTCGCAAGTCAGCGCGATGATTTACAACTTTAGCCAAGGCGATTTGGCCTTGCAACTGCCTTACCGTTGGCTGCAATTTAGCCAGGTCAAGCCGTCGTTAATCGCCGTCGATTTTGCCATCACCGCCGTGTTGTTGGTGTTGGTCAGTTACACGGGCTTTGCCATGTTGGCACGGCGGCAGGTAAAAACCCTGATGGCGGCCATGTTGCTGGGCAATGGTTTATTGTTGCTGCCCGTCCGTGATGGTTTTTGGATTCCGTTGCTTATCGCCTGCTTGTTTTTTGTGTTACGGGCAAGCGAACAACGGTTGCGGCAAGACAGTGCCATGCACTTGTTTGAAGGCCTTGCGGCACGGGTGTTAATCAGCTTGCCGTTGTTGATCTTGCTGGGACGAAGCGTGTTGCATCCGGTATCAATCACTTTGGTTGTGGCCTTGACCAGCATGATTGCCGTGATCGGTGTCATCGACATCAAACGCTACACCCATTCGGCTTTAGCCATTTACCTTGGGCAATCCCTAGGCTCAATCGCCGCCTTGGTCGCTTGGCTGATCGTTGCCGATAGCGTAAGCGGGGTTGGGCGCTGGCATTATGGCTTGTTGTTGCCGCTCAGCCTGTTGTTGTTCATTTTGTCTGCATACATTGATTATTACGCCACCAATTACCGTTTCCTCGGCTCGATATTGGCACTAGGCTTGGTGGCTGGGGCACTGCTGGACGGACAATCCTTCGCGCCATTATTGGCTTTGGCGACCGGCATTGCCTTAAGCTTGGCGGGATTACGATGCCGTGAGAGAACACCTTTCTTCGCCGGGCATTTGTGTTTTTTAAGCGGCATCTTGTTTTATTGCCGCTACGCGATTGATGCTTACAACCACGCGCCTTGGTTAAGTTCCATTGGCTTAGGGTTGGTCGTATTGCTGGCGGCTTCTTATTTGGAAAAACGGCAGCAAGTGATACTCAGCAAAGTGGATGCTTATTTGAATGAGTTGAGAAGTTGGGGGTAAATGGGAATACAGTCGGGTTACGCTAGTACTTCGTCATTCTTGAAATGTCGAGCAAGGTCTTACAGACCTCACCCGTCAAAACAATGCTGACTGGGTACTAGGGCCTTTATGCCCTTAGGAACGGGCATGAGATAATTTCCGCACCGGCTATAGTCAGACCTGTCAGGTTTTGAAAACCTGACAGGTCTTGATTCGCGAATTTATTCCATGCACATTCCTTAGCATGACTCCGACCTGCTTCACATTAGGTTAGGTCACACCACAAGAGTACAATTTATGAACGATGACGATTGGACACCAGAAGAAATTGCGTTTGCAGCGGCAAGGCAAGCAGAAATAACCGCAACAACCCAATATGACGAAGCACTTCTTGGGCTGAAAAAAAGTAAAAAACCCCCGTTTGTCTATATTTTCATTCGGTTTTTGATTGGTCTCATCCCTCCGTTTGCCATACTTTCTTCTTGGCATATCTCTTCTGGATTTGAAGTCATAGCGGAGTACATTCAGCTATTTGGGCTACTGTTGTTATCATCTTGTTTTTATTTTTGTTACCTATTCCTTTGGGTGTGCAAGGTGAATTTAATACCCTCACTTTTTTACTCAGCCTGCATTGTCGGCGGTGTTATTTTGCTTTTTGTAATGACACAGTCATAAAGGGATAAATTAAAACAGGAGCGCAAACTTAGGTTTGGACTCTTTGGGTGGTTTGAAAACTAACGTCCAATTGATAACAAACGAGCAAGTTCAACACACTCAACGATGAATACACCGCTGAAACGGGACTCAATAACCCGCACCCGCATACGGCGATGGTGTCCCCGACGGCACTGAAGGGTCATTGCCCCATTCGGGATAATCGTCGGTCAGCGTCTTCATAAACGCGACCACGGCTTTTTCCTGCGCGGGGGTCAGGCCTAAATCGCCCAGTTCATCATGGTTGACGTTTTTGCCCACTTCCGGCTTAGGCCAACCGGACACGCCGAAATCGGGGCTTAAATTGTCCGGTACGAAACCTAGCGTATCGCGGGTATTGTAAAAATGGGTGATTTGTTCAAGCGTTGCAAACACGCCGTTATGTCCGTAAGGCGGCGTAATGGCGATATTTCTGAGCGTCATGACTTTATGTTTGCCCCACAAAGCCTTGTCAGCATCGAGTTTTCTTAAGTCGTTGCGTTCGCCCAAACCGAGGTTCGGTTTGGGATCGCCAGGAATCTTAAGATTTCTCGGCAAACCGATATTGTCGTAAGTAAAATCACTGAACAGTGCCGGCGCTTTGCCGCCTTGTCCGTCAAGACCAGGTTGGCTGATATGGCAAACCGAACAGCCGGCTTTGCCGTTAAACAATTTCATCCCCTGAGCCTCCAATTCTGTGAATTGGGTTTTCCCCGCCGTGACATAATCGAATTTGGAATTGAATTTACTGAATACGGGCGATTTTTCAAATTCGGCAATGGCTTGCGCCATTTTCTGGTAAATGTCATCGACCACTTGCGGTGTCGGCTGCTGGAATTGCGCGTCTTTAATATGCGGCACGGCATCCAAATCCAGTTGATAGAGCCGGTAAAACGCTTTGACGTAAGCGACGTTTTCTTTCAAACGACTGACCACCGCCCATTGGCTGGGCATTGCCATTTCCACCGGATTTAACAAAGGTTTTTCCGCTTGTTCGGCTAAATCTCTAGCGCGTCCATTCCAAAATTGTCCCCCCACATAAAGGCCTTCTTTATCGTCCCAGTGGAACGCCGGACTAAACGAAGCATAAGCGGCACTGGGCGCGTTCAGCGTACCAGTGGCAAATTCAATCGAACCCAAGGAAACAGGCGTACCATGTTTGACGTTGATAGGATCGACAAAAGCCGGGGCTTTTCCGTTGATGATTTTTAAACTGTGGCAAGTGGCACAAGATTGGTTGCGGTTTGCGGACAAATCCTTGTCATTGTACAAACGTTTGCCCAAGGCTTGCCCGTCGGTAAGTTCCGGTTGGGCATGGACGGTAAAACTAAGGCATAACAACGTGGCTGGAAGTATTGGCTTAAGGTGCATGGCGGTGATTCCTATAAAATTATTGTAATATAAACAAATAGATATTACATAAATAAGAATTATTGTTATTTAAAAACCAAAAACTGTCAACCAAAACCTGGTTTTTTTGTACAGGCTTCCCAAAATTAGCCGATTAATCTGCTATGATTCGGCGGCTTTTTACCCAAGCTTTTTACCCACAACTTTATTTATCAAGAACTTTATTTATCAAGAACAATAATCAGGAAAAACGTCATGTCAGAATTCGCCAACGTCACCGTCGTCAAAAAAGCCAATGTTTATTTTGGTGGCCATGTCAGCAGCCGCACCATCCGTTTTGCCGATGGCTCCAGCAAAACTTTGGGCTTTATGTTGCCTGGCGAATACACGTTCAATACCGGAGCCGCCGAAATTATGGAAATCCTTGATGGCGGGCTGGAAGTGTTATTGCCGGACACAGAGCAATGGCAAGCGATCAAAGGCGGTGAATCTTTCGATGTGCCAGCCAACGCCAAATTTACCGTCAAAGTCACCGCAGCCACCGATTATTGCTGTTCTTTTCTTAGTTAAGCAATGGAAAAAGTCGCCATTTTTGTTGATGTGCAGAACATTTACTACACCACGCGGCAATGTTTTCAACGGCATTTCAATTACCATGCTTTTTGGGCGCAAGCGTCGGCAAACCGGACGGTGGTTGCCGCGTTTGCCTATGCCATCGACAAAGGCGACAGCAAACAACAAGGGTTTCAGAAGATTTTGAAGACGATTGGCTTTGACGTGAAACTGAAACCTTTTATCCAGCGCAGCGATGGCTCGGCAAAAGGTGATTGGGATGTGGGCATAACTCTGGATGTGATTGATTATGCACCACAAGTTGATGTGATTATTTTGGTCTCAGGAGACGGTGATTTTGACCTGTTGCTCAATAAAGCCCGAACCGTACATGGCACCACCACCGAAGTTTACGGTGTGAAGGCACTGACTGCACCGTCACTGATACAGGCCAGCAACCGCTTTATCGCGATTGATGGCCCGCTGCTGCTCTAACAATAACAAACGCTATTTTTTATTAAACAGGCCCTTTAATTCGGTCAAGACACGATCCATCAGCCAAACCGCAACAGGCTTGGCTTGCTCGGACAGCATCTTAAGCCCAATCAACAACCTATCCACGATAGAAGGTTCCGTGCTATCGCGCCGCTGCAAATAGCGTGCGCCAATGCCATCTATAAACACGGGCTTGAACAGCCACATTTCCAGAATTGACGTGACCCACATAAACATAAACGAAACCGCCATGCCCATACCGGCAAAAATGACCAGCCACGCAAACATCGGATGGATTTTAGTCAGCCACCACGACAAAATGTCAGCGAGCAAAAAGGCGTAAGGCATACCGATGGCGATACATTTGTACTGTACCGTGGTGGTTTCGGCAAAACTGAAAATCAGCCCGACGAACATGAAAATAAAGCTGATACCAAACAAATGGATGTGGGAAACACGGGTCAATGACGCAAAAGTCGCCCCGCTATCTTCCGTAGTCAATGCTTTTAACTGCTCAAACTTTTTAAAATTCGGTATCCCTGATGCGGTTTCGTTGTGGCACATCACGCAACGCTCTTCAATGATTTTTTCGATGCCGTCTTTTTTGTAATCTTCTTCATCGGCACCATTTCTGACCCATTCGATCATGTTAAAACGCTCTTGTGCCGAGGCGTTTGCTTTCATCCCGCCGTTTAGTTGATGCTCTAAAACCGTACCGGAACGGTTGCCGTAATAGCTGTAAACAATATCATCTATCGACAAGCCGAATTTCCCATCCGCCATACCGTGGGTGAACAATATCTGCATCAAAGCAAACAAATACCCCATGCCAACGGTACAAAGATAACCAGTGAACAACACTTTGATCGGTGTGTCGTGGTCTTTCAGGGGTGTATATTTTGTGGTCATAATGCTACCTGCACTGTAGTTAAAAATTGAATTGAAATTGCCTTAAAAATATCACAATCCCATCAGTTCTTGCACCGTGTGCTAACAATACTAAAGCAAGGAGTGATGGGATGGTAATATCCATTCAATACGTTATGTGTGTTTCATCAGTGCTTTCCCAAAAAGTTTGGGCAGGAAATTCTATGCCCAATGCAAGCACTGATGAAACAATTAATATAAGGATACCCGATTGCATTATTATTGCTACGGTTTATTATCATCTCCCCATTAACAACATTGTTGCCAATTTGTTGCTAAAGTGCTTGTCATTTAAATTCAAGCAGTATTTATACCTCACAGATAAATACACTAAGAAGTCTATAACTTAGGAATGGGCATGGAATAGTTTTGGCAATTACCCGCTAGACCTGTCAGGTCTTAATACCCTCTGGGGCACAAGAAACCTGACAGGTCTCAATCCACGAACTTATTCCATGCCCGTTCCTTAGCGACATACCCACCCTATTCGGTGCACTGTGACATTCAAAAGCCCCAAATAAGTGCAACCAGCTTGTTATTGTCCAAATGTAGACATAAGCCGAGCCTATTGCCCTGACAAACAAGGCCATAAACAACAATCATTTTATGGCATATAATCTGCTTATAGCTAATAGGTAAACAAGTCTAAAAATCCTGAATGCCTCACCGTTGGTGCACCAACGCTTTTATTTCAACAACCCGAAGTCCACTCAACGCTTACAGAAATACGCTTCAGTTATGTTAAATGTGTTATTGATGGACAGCGGTAACGATAACGCCTTGCTGGAGCATAGCCTTATCCAACATGGCTTCAACTGCATGAGAATTGCTTATGGCACCGTATTTTTAAACATAATCAGTGACATAAAACCTGATTTACTGATTTTTAATGTGCAAAGCCCTTCGGAAAACCTGCTTTCCGACCTGCTCAGCCTCAACCAACAGCAGCCGCTTCCTGTGCTGATGTTCGCCACCGACGGGCATATCGACACCATCAACCAAGCCATCAATGCCGAAATCAGCGCGTACATCGCCAATGGTTTCGACTGCGACCGCCTCCCCAGCGTCATCTACGCCGCTTTAGCCCGCTTCCGCCAGCATCAAGGATTAAAAACCGCTTTGGAGGACGCCCGCGCCCAATTGGAAGAGCGTAAATTGATAGACCGGGCCAAAGCCATTTTGATACAAACCCAAAACTTTACCGAAAACGAGGCTTACCACACGCTCAGAAAATTGGCGATGGACCGTAACATCACGTTGGGTGAAATGGCCAAAAACGTCATTGCGATGGCGGCGTTGCTCAAATAAACCTTAAGTGCCGAAGACCCCATGAATAAAATCCCATGAAAACGTTCATCAAAGCCACCGAAATTTGGATTCCCGACAAACAACGCACCCAACTGGAGTTTGGTTCCGGCTTATACGGCGCATTGACCGAATTTAAAGCCGCCAGCGAACAACAACATTTTGCTTACGATGAAGGTCTGCCTGGCAAAGCGTGGGCGCAAGGCCATCCGGTCATGCTGACGGAATTTGAACATTCGTATTTCAAGCGCACCGCCGCCGCCAAACAAGCGGGCTTGACCTGCGGCATCGCCATCCCTATTTTTTCCGGTGATTTTTTGCTGGCGGTGGTCATGTTCCTGTGCGGTGACGATGAAGACCATGCCGGCGCAATTGAAGTATGGAGCAACCACCATGAAGCGGACAAACTCAGTGTCATGGACGGCTATTACGGCACCTTGCAAGATTTTGAACAGCTTTCGAGGCAAACTGCAATGTCCAAAGGCGAGGGTATTCCTGGGCAAGTTTGGGCTTCGGGTATGCCCGTGCTAATCGAGGACATAGGGCAACCGGAAACGTTTGTCCGCGGTGTGGAGGCACAAAAAGCCGGCATCACCACCTGCCTAGGAATCCCGGTGGCCCATCACAAGCAGCAAACTTACATGATGACTTTTTTATCCGCCAAAGCCACGCCGTTGGCGAAGCGCATCCAAATCTGGATGCCTGACGCCCAAGGCCAACATCTGGTTTGCCAACAAGGTTACAGCAAAAAAAACAACGAACTGGCGCAAATTTTTGAAACCATCACCGTCAAAAAAGGCGAAGGTGCATTAGGACGTGTCTGGCTAACGGGTATGCCCATCATCACCGGGGATCATGATGCCGAGTACAATCCAGAACTGGATAATTTAAGCACCATGCTGGCAATTCCGGTTATCGAACAGGGGCGTTTGCAAGCGATTGTGACATTTTTGTTTTGAATTTATGGAGTGCAAACCTAGGTTTGCACTCCTGTCGGGTATTTTTAAATGCCCGGTAACTTTTGCTTTGATCCTTAAGCAGACGGCCGCGTCATTGCAACAGCCGCTTATCGCCCCTCAGCACCAACAACTTGGCGGCATCATGATTTGATCTGTTAAGTTCAGCCAATTTTTTCTCCAATTCCAATTGATATTCAAAGCTGGGCTGCTTCATCCCTGAAGCCAGTGTTGGTTTTAGCTTTTTGGCAAGCTTGTCGGAATACAACTTCAGCACCAAGTTTTTAAACCATTTAGGCCGCACCCGCACCACATAAAATGCGGTGGGGATGACGACGGGGACTAACAAATCAACCGTGAACATCATCGCCAAGACGATAGTGCATTGGGTTTGGACGCGTTTAAAATTAGCCTCGTGCAAATTAGCCTCATCACCCTCCAAGCCATGTTTCGGATGGTCTGCATACAGCCTGTCCATGGCATTCGGCAGCCAATCAGGGCGTTTTCTGATCGCATACAAACTATAAATGGAAGAAAATGGGATAGGCAAAAATTCCAAAATAAATAGGCCAAAGACGATTAAGCTATATTTTGTTCTTGTTTTCATAAAATGACTGTTTATAAAAAATTTTAGATGCCAAGGTCAAATCCCAAAACTGCTGGATTTGACCTTGCATTTTTCGGAACCGGACTTGGGTTAAGGTAAAAGCTATTTTAGCTTAGCAATCAACACACTATCATTTATTAAACAAAGAAAACCCGGAACAAACCGCCATCGACAACCAACTTATCCCGCCGCGACACCCGCCCTTGCCTCCAGCAACGCCAACAATTGCCGCAACGCCTGCCCCCTATGGCTTAACGCGTTTTTAAGCGCGGCAGGCAATAACGCGGATGAACAATGATGCCCAGGTACCCAAAAAACCGGGTCATAACCGAAGCCTTGGCTGCCCATAGGTTGATGAAGTATCCGCCCTTCCCAAACCCCTTGGGCAACCACCGGGCAAGGGTCATCGGCGTGTTCAAGCAAGGCGATGACACAGACAAAACGCGCACTGCGCTGTCCGTCAGGTACGCCATCCAAGGCTTGCAGCAATTTCTTCACATTGTCCTGGTCGCTGGCGCCATCGCCCGCATAGCGTGCCGATTTGACCCCGGGCGCACCGTTTAAGGCATCGACAAGCAACCCCGAATCATCGGCAAGCGCGGGCAGGCCAGAATAGGCCGCCGCATTACGGGCTTTCAAAATGGCGTTTTCAATAAACGTTGCACCCGTTTCTTCGCATTCAACAACATTAAACGCCGCCTGCGGCACAACCACCTGATGCACCAGAATCGCCTGGATTTCGCGGATTTTTCCGGCATTGCCGCTGGCTAAAACAATTTGCTGGCCCGAAGACAACATCAACGATAGGTCTCCAGCACCTGGCGTTGTTTTTCCATCAATTGGGCGATACCGCCGCCCGCCAACGCCAGCATGGCATCCAGCTCTTCTTTCCTGAACGCATGGCCTTCCGCCGTGCCTTGCACTTCGATGAACGCGCCCGCATCGTTCATGACCACATTCATATCGGTTTCGGCGTTGCTGTCTTCGGCATAATCCAAATCCAGCACCGGAATGCCGTTAAAAATACCGACCGAAACGGACGCGACTTGACCGTACAAGGGGCTGGACTTGATCAATTTGCGCTTCATCATGGTTTTGACTGCCAACGACAAGGCCAGAAAACCGCCGGTGATCGCCGCCGTGCGGGTTCCGCCGTCGGCTTGCAGGACATCGCAGTCTATCGTCAGCGTATGCTCACCTAGGGCCTTCAAATCCACCGCCGCCCGTAACGAACGCCCGATCAGACGCTGGATTTCCAGCGTCCGTCCGCCTTGCCGTCCATTGCTGGCCTCGCGCCCCATGCGGCTATGCGTGGAACGCGGCAACATGCCATATTCCGCCGTGATCCAGCCTTCGCCTTTGCCTTTTAAAAAACGCGGCACACTACGGTCAACGCTGGCGGTGCATAACACGCGGGTGTCGCCAAATTCAACTAACACAGAGCCTTCTGCATGTTTAGTGTAGCCGCAGGTGAATGTTATTTCTCGCAGTTGATCGGGATTGCGTCCGCTGGGTCTCATAATTTTGTTCCGCCAAAATAAAAACCGCACAGTATACCGGAATTGGCGGTAATTCTGATGTAAATGGGCGTTAATTTTAATCTGATGCCCCGATATTTTTCCCAAACGCCTGTCAATTTGAGCCGGATAGGGAAATCTTGTGGCTTGCAAAGGCAGCCATAGGCCGTGACCAGCCCGTCCTGAGTCAGCAGGGGCGGGTGTTTGGTACAGTTGCGTAGGTCGGGTTAGCTTATTGAGCGTAGCGAGATAACGTAACCCGACATAACCAAGCATTACAAACATCCCGCCAAGCCAAGCAACTTTTCCGTTTGTTCATGCACTTGCCGCACCACCTGCCCGTCCAATTTTGCCAACCAACGCACGGGGATTTGCCCAGCACCGTATTTTGCCCCCGCCAACATACCCGCCAACGCGCCTGTGGTGTCGGCATCGCCGCCCTGGTTGACGGTGGCGACCAGGCAGGCTTCAAAACTGCCGGTGCTGAAAAAATAATGCAAGACCGTCTGCACGGTATGGACAATATAAGCAGAAGCTTTGCCGGGATAGGGATGGTAGGCGAATTCGCCGTGTTGGCTAAGCAAACGGTCGGCTTCCTGTTGGCAGACAGCCATATCCAAGCCGTTGATCAACTGTCCGGCCATCCGCCCCAACGCCAAAGTCGCCGCATCGGATAAGGGGTTGTGATGGGTGATATGGCTTTGTTGCAGGCTCCATTCGACAAATAAATCCGGGCGGTTCAGCGTTGCCAGCACCACGGGCAGGTTACGCATACAGGCGCCGTTGCCCGCCTCGTCGGCACTTGAGAGTCCGTGGAGTTCACCGCTTTCCCGATAGCGGTTGATGCCGCGCCTACAGGTGTTGCCCACGTCCGGCGGCTTGCTGTCCAGCCAGACGACAAAATTATCGGCGACCGCGCGGATATTCCAGCCCTGATGGTCAATAATCGCCAGGCCCAGGGCAAGCGACATTTGTGTGTCATCGGTGACTTGCCCCGCTTCCAAACCCAACCAACCGCCGCCGATGATCTCGCTATGTAGGCCGTGGCGTCTTTGGATTTGCTTAGGCGACATAAACTCCACCGTCGCGCCCAAGGCATCACCGCAGGCAAGGCCCAAATACGCCCCGAAAGCACGATCCCATAATTGTCCGGTCATATTGCCCCCTGTCAGCGTTGCACTTTGACGCGATAATCGCCGCCGATCACCAAATATTCCGCTTCGCCGTGCAAAGCATGGTGCGGCAGCAAGTCATTAAAAAAAACCAGTTTCACCATCGGCACGTCCACTTCGAGGATGTACGCGCCAAACTCGCTGGCGATACTGCGGCGGTCGGTGAACGAAACAATGCTGTTGAAGCGGATGATACCCTGCTGATTGCCTGTATCCTGGGCTTGCCAACCCTCCAAGGTATTGACGCCACGATAAAGGGTTTTATGGGTGGCGGCGGGATATTGGTAGCGTTCGATGGCCCACTGGCAATATTCGTAAAGCAAATCCAACTGCATGTAAATACAGTTGTTGTGGTAGCGGCTGTTCATTTTTTCTTCGATATAGCCGACCCAATCCTTGCCCACAAAACTGGCGAGCTGCCGCTTATGGTAAGTCGGATACAGCCCAAAACGGCTTTCAACCCAGCCTTTGAACACCGCACCTTGGGCGTTGTTGGAATCCAGGCCCCAGTCCTGGATCAGCCTTAGATAGCTGTTGCGGTAACGCCGCCTTCCTAAACGGTCAGTCCCTAGCCGTTGCTCGGTTTCAAAACCAAACACGACGCACATATAATCTTGGAAAATCCGCCCGCAAGCCCCGTAATCCGGCTGCTTCGCCAATTGTTCAAACAAACCCGAAGCAGATTCGCGGGTGCCGGCAATTCGTAAGGGCTTGGGGTTTTCATTAAAGACATGGCTCGCAATACAGGCGGTCGCCACACCAATCAAGTTGGTGCTATGGCCGGGTTCGGAAAAAAGGGACATCGTCAATCAAAAGGACTTTAGGTAACCAATAATCCGGCAATTTTCACACTGAATCTCAAATTTAGCCAGAGCATCTGATTCCGTAGATTAAAAGCCAACAGGCTTATCTGCTAATTCCCTAGCGATCATAGTATAGTGGCAAGCTAAAAATGACTTGCGGCTCCTAGCCCCAAAAACCCAAACAACAGGTGAAAAATGATCAAAAGTATGACGGCTTATGCCAGCCAGGAAGCGGAAATAGGCAACCTGACCATCAACTGCGAATTGCGTTCGGTGAACCACCGCTATTGCGACATCAACGTAAAAATACCCGACCGCTTGCGCTATATCGAAGCCGAATTGCGTGGCCTGATTGCCGAAAACATCAGCCGTGGCAAAGTCGAATGCGCGATCAATTACAAAAAAGCCAGCGACAGCACCGGTTTTAGCGTCAACCTGCAAGCCGTATCCTCATTGCTGGCGGCCACCGAACAAATCGAACAACTGATGCCCGCCGCCTTGTCGTATTCCGCGCTCAATATTCTGGCCTTCCCTGGCATCCAGCAAGAACCCGACATCGACCGCGATGCCATGAGCGCAGGCATCAAAAAACTCCTCAAACAAACGCTGACGCAATTTCTGGAAGTCCGGCAACGCGAAGGTTCGCAACTAAAAATCCTGATCGAAGAACGCTGCACAAAAATGCAAGGCTTTGTCGGGGCTGCCAGCATCCGTATGCCGGAAGTATTGCGCCTGATCCGCTGCCGTTTGCAAGATCGCATTGTCGAACTGGTCGCACAACCCGATTTTGACCGCCTGGAACAAGAACTGGTGATGCTGGCGCAAAAGCTCGACATCACCGAAGAATTGGATCGGCTGGACACACACATCAGCGAAGTCCTGCGCGTCCTAAACCAGCCCGAACCCGTTGGTAGACGCTTGGATTTTTTGATGCAGGAACTCAACCGCGAAGCCAATACCCTAGGCTCCAAATCAGCGGACAAGGAAATGACGGCTTGTGCCATTGAGCTAAAAGTGCTGATAGAGCAAATGCGCGAGCAGATACAAAATATCGAGTGATGTACCACACCGTTTCAAGCCGTGCCATAACCCGCTTAACACATTGAAAGTAAAACATTATCCATTCCATACCGTTGCACACCGTGTCATTTATCCGCACAATAACCGTGCACCCAAACGTGTACCCATCAACCTTAACTGTCAATTTTTTGGGTACACACCACTAGGCCATAGATATGGGCAGCCTTTCAGATATTCAGATACGCACTTGGGTTAAAAACAGCGAACGCTTTGATGCTCGTAGCGATGGTGACGGCTTGTATTTACGGTTTAGGCGGGTTGATACGATTCCCGTCTGGCGGTCCAGTTATCGGTTCGCGGGCAAGCAACGCGTGATGAATATCGGCACTTACGGGCAAGTGTCGTTGGCTGCGGCAAGAAGAATAACCGATCATGAAGAACGCACGGTAAAGGCGTTGCTGGACAGGATGACCCACTTAAGCCTTACCCCTGCCATTGAAGAGCTGACCATTCAATTCCGGCGGCAACACCGCGCAAAACTACCCGATGCCATCATTTCCGCCACAGCCCAAGCCCCCGGCCTTGAGCTGTTGACGCTGGACAAAAAACTGAAGGCCAAGCTGTAAGGATTTGGCCATTAATAACTTCCCGATATTAAGACCTGACAGGTTTTTGAAACCTGTCAGGTCTAGGGTTTCAAGAATGGTTCCGGGAAGTTATTTTTAGCCAAATCCTAAGTAGGCATTGTTTACTATCAATGGCACAATAAAACGGCAAAAAACCAGAATTTTGACGATATTGGCATCTGGCCGGCATCCGACCAGGCCGGAATCCATCCCCAAAACGGTAAAAAGCACCGGATTAATGTAAACCATTAGGAAACTATGCAAACCGAATAAACCGCACCTAGCCCGACGGGGCGAACGTGGGCAACCTTTCGCCCATTGGCACTGATGCCTAAAACAACTCGGATGATATTGGCGAACCAGTTTTATGGATTAGTGGTTTTGACATATTTACCAAGCAAATCCCCCCCCTTGTTTAGGAATGTGCATAAAACAACTTCGTCAAGTTGATTTGTACTCTCGGTGGATGCCATGACTGCCAGTCCTTTGAGGACTGGCAGTCATTATGTTGCCGAAATTATTTTGTGCTTGTTCCTTAGCGACTTGCTTCCTGATTCATTCTTGCCGCCCTTGATCAACGACGATCTATTTAAGGGAATTGTTTAAGGTTGATTGGCCTAGCTTGCAATCTCTGCGCTTGAAAACCCAAATCTAACCCGATATGATGAAAATTGGGCAGGCTCATCACTAACGGATAATGTACCCGTTACCTCGACGGCATCCTATGCGCCACCACAGGATTAATATGACAATCCTTCATACTCAACCATTAAAGCGATGTTATGAGCGAACAATCCATAAGATATTACGCGTTATGCCGCAACCAGGCCCGCATCGACCAATGGAAAGCCCGTGCGGTTGAAATTCCTGGTGTTGAATTCCATTTTTGGACGGGGTTCGATTCAATGTACGCCTTCATACAGAAAGCGATTGAGGATTGCCCGTCCCCCTTCTTAGTTATTGCCCACGACGATGTCATTGTCGGCAGGGATTTCGCTTACCGCGTCCAGTCTTTACTCAATGAGCTTGAGGCAACTTTTCCTAACTGGGGCGTAGTAGGCAACGCTGGTGTCAATGTCGATGGCAGGGTTTGCGTATATGTCAAAGATCCTTGGTCTGTACCACAATTATCACAAGGGTCAGAACCCGTCGCCAGTATCGACGGCAATTTGATGTTGGTAAATCGACGCCTGTTTATGGAAGCAGGTTGCGAGTTTCCTGACCTGGGAGGTTTTCACGGCTATGACGTGGTTTTTTCTTTTGAATGCCTGCGTAAAGGCTTGATGGTGTTGGCGGACGGACGTTTGCGTGCCGTGCACCTGTCCGGTGGCAATCGGGGCGTTTATGGGCAATACATCAATGCAAGCTTGTTCCAACGCTATTTTCGGGAACGGTTTTCAGATCCTTTCATTCCGACAATGCTGGGGTTGCAAGCGGTTACGGGGCAACTAGACGTTGATGCTCCGTTGCGGCCTAGTTTGCGTAGCCTTCAAGATTTGGCTCTCTCACAAGCAAAACAGGGGCAAATCTGCCGATTGGCAATTATCGACTGTCGTCCAGACCCTACGCCTCCCTTAGCATTGGAAATTCCGCCTGAAATGGCAAACTTGCTTGATATTAGCAAAATTGGGATTAATGCAGACAGCGCACCAGCAAAAATGTCGGGCTTGCTATCAGTACCCGTTGGCAGCGGCATGGGTGGCATTGTCCAAGAGGCTTTCCGCTGTCTTCCTCACGACTATTTCTGGTTTGTCACCGAGACGGTCAATTGCAAGCCTAATGTCTTATCTTTTGTTGCCCGGACCGTTGCCGGCAAGCCCGATGCGTTGGTGATCGGCACATATTGCACCAACCCCAGCAACGCCCCCCTTCCTCGCCTGCAAGACAGCACTGCGCTTATGCTGGCAATTTTTCAAGCCGGACACTTCCCGCTATCAGCACTGATCATTCCTACACTAGCCTTGCGCGAAACCATCCGCCAAACTCCCTTGAACCGATATGACGTGGATGGTGCTTTGCTGGGGGCCATGGCTTTGGCGACTCCTGGCATCCGGTTTGTGCCAATGCCAGCGCGGATCAATATATTGGACATCGCCCCCCCTATCACCAAACCAAACCTTGAAGCTTACGGCAAAGATGAAGATTGGGAATACATCGAACGTTCGGCCCTTTTTAATAAGCTAGCAACACGCGGCAATCTTTCTCTCTGGGCCATGGCGAAGGATGCCGCCTTAGCCGAACCACCCTCTTCCGCGATGCGTTGGGCACAAGATATCCAATCAGTGTGGCAAGCTGGAAGGCAAGTGTTAAGCCAGCCAGGAAGCTATCTTAAACGTGGCGTTTCGCTGGCTTTCGGATATTTGATACATGGGGACATTAAAGGCTTGATCCGGGAAGCCCGCTTGTTTCGCCCGCGTTAATGGACAATACCCTCCAATAAGTTGGTTGATGAATATGCCAAACCGTAAGTTTACCAACAGCCATTTTTATAAACTCTGGAATCCATAATGCATTTACCTCCGATTAAATTGCGTACACAAGCAGTCCCAAGCTGCCCAATATGCGGCAGTCCCAACAGCTTCTTAGCCCCTCTCATCACCGATCTTTTATACCATGTTCCAGGCCAATGGCAGTTTAGGCATTGCGTCGAACCCCATTGCGGCTTGGCCTGGCTAGACCCTAGGCCTATTGATGCGGATATTGGCTTGGCTTACGCCTCTTACTACACTCATGGAGGGGCATCTAATAAGCAACCCAACATCCTCCGCCAAATGGTGCAATTGATCCAGACCAAAGCACTATGGCTGTCACGCTCCAGGAAAACTCGCCAACGCATGTACCTTGATAGCCTCCCACCAGGAAGGGTACTTGATATTGGCTGTGGAGGCGGGATAACCCTGCGTTTGCTTGCTAAAGCTGGCTGGACAGCGGTTGGGCAGGAAGTCGATCCAGTAGCCGCCGAAAATGCCCGTCATTTTAGTGGCTGCGACATCCACCTTGGCGCAATTGAAACACTAGGGTTGGCGGCAGAAAGTTTTGATGCCATCACCATGTTGCATGTCATCGAACATGCCTCGTCTCCCGTCGAGCTGCTGAGCATTTGCAAAGGACTTCTGAAACCGGGCGGGCAACTTGTGCTGGTCACTCCCAATATCAACAGTTTAGGCCGCCATCTCTATGGGATCGACTGGCGTGGACTGGAACCGCCCCGCCATCTTCAGCTTTTTTCCCAAGCCGCTTTAAAAACATGTGCCGAACAATCTGGTTTACAAGTCGCCCATGTGTTTACCACCAGTGCCTTTGCCGCTTATTTTTCACTGGCAAGCCAACAAATCAGGGCAAGCAGACTTCCTGGTGAAACCCATAACTATCAATGGATTAAATCAATGTCATTCAAAATTGCCTCCACAATGCTAAGGACATCCGCCGAGGGGTTGGGGGAAGAATTGGTATTGATTGCCATAAAAATGGCGGATGAATTGCCTTCCTAAATTTCTGGCCCGTGAATACAAATCCAAACATCTATGGACAAGCCATCATTCCAATCTCGCAAACATTAGTTGGATTACTATCTGATATTACGCACCGACTACGAACTATCAATAACTTACAGTTATTTTTTTGCTTTGTAAGTCATTGATTCTTCGTCTGCCTGCGTAACATCAGTTATAAATATCAAGAAAACACCTACAGCCCTTCCCAAGGCGTATATAAACCCGTCACATCGACGCCAAACATATCCAATACCCGCCCGACGGTTTCATCGACCATCGCCATCATCGAATCGGACTTGCTGTAAAACGCGGGCATGGGCGGGAACATGATGCCGCCCATTTCGGTGACACTGGCCATGTTGCGGATGTGGATCAGGTTTAGTGGCGTTTCGCGCGGCATCACCACCAGGCGGCGGCGTTCTTTCAGCACGACATCGGCGGCGCGGGCGATCAGGTTGTCGCCAAAACCGTGGGCGACGGCGGACAGCGTTTTCATTGAGCAAGGCGCGATAACCATACCTTCGGTCTTAAAACCGCCACTGGAAATGCTGGCGGCAATGTCGTTGATGCCGTGGGTGACATCGGCAAGTTCGTACAACCCGGCGCGTTTCATGTCCAACTCATGTTTGAGGTTGACGGCTCCGGCGGAAGAGATGATCAAATGGGTTTCCCATTGTTCTTGCTGCTGCAATACCTGCAACATCCTGACCCCGTAAATCGCGCCAGTCGCGCCGGTCATGCCGATAATCAAGCGTTTTTTAGCCGTCATAACGGCACACCAAAGCCACCCTTTTCAGCAAAATCATCGGTGGCCGTCACCAAAGCATCAATCATTTCTTCATGTTGGGCAATATGTCCGGCATTGGGCAGGATGACATAATCGGCTTGTGGCAGGGCTTGATGCAGTTTCATTCCGGCTTCCATCGGACAAAGGAAATCTTGGCGACCGTGGATGATACGGGCGGGTAAGTGTTGCAGTAAGCCGCAATTGTCAAGTAGCTGGTTTTCGCCGATAAAATAATGATGGATGGCAAAATTCAATTCCATGCGGATTTGCTTGAAGCTGTGTTCGGTAATTTCCATGTCCTTAGCTTGATAGCTATGCCCCAAAGCGGTCAACGCCCCCCATGCCAGCCATTCTTTGGCGACCCGTATTTGTACTTCCACATCATCCCCCCAAAACACCGAACACAGATTATCTAACAAATTATCCGTGTCTGAATCAGGCAAGCTGTTGATGAGCTTTTGCCATTGTTCGGGGAACAAACGGTTCGCACCGTCTTTTGCATACCAGTCCAAATCCTGTTGCCGCGCCAAAAACACCGCACGGATAATCAAGCCACGCACATGCGCAGTGTGCTGCTGGGCATACAACAAGGCCAACGCCCCGCCCCAGGAACCGCCAAACACCAGCCATTTTTCGACATTCAATTGCTGGCGTATGCGCTCCATGTCGTCAATCAAATCCTGCGTAGTGTTGCCGACCAATTCGCCAAACGGCAACGACTGCCCGCAAGCACGTTGGTCGAACAGGATGATGTGGTATTTTTCGGGGTTAAAAAACCGCCGATGATCGGGCTTGGTGCCGGAACACGGGCCGCCATGCAAAAAAATAACCGGGATGCCGTCCGGGTTGCCGCTTTGTTCGACATACACCTGGTGCACTGAATTAGTTTCCAGAAAAAAAGTTTGGAAAGGTTGGAGTTCTGGATAGAGGGTTTTCATGCTTAAGCTCGAATTAAACGATCCAATAAAATATCTTCGATATTGCGGCGTGAATCTATCACCGCCAATACATAAACGGCATCATCGGCGACGCGGTAAATAATACGCCAAGGAGATATGATCAATTCCCGGTATTGCGCCAAACCTTGAGCTAATAGTTCTGGAATAATACGCCCACGTTCAGGGAAAATCTCCAAATCGGCTGCTTTGTTTTTGATAGTGGCAAAGACTTGCGTTGCGGTTTGTGGTCGGGTATTGCGTATATGACGGATAATGGCAAGCAAATCGGCTTCGGCGGCTTTGCTCCAGTAAACGGGGACTTGCTGCATTACTGCGCCAACAATGCTTCTACGGCTTCAAAGACTTGATTTTGTTCTGTGACATTGCCACTTTGCACTTCAGACTCGGCATGTGCCAGCAACTTTAGCAAACCTAACGCGGTGCGGGTGTTTTCGTAAGTTTCGGCATCTTGCAATACCGCCCGTGGCTCACCGTTTTGGGTAATGATGACGGGGCGGTGAGTTTCGTTGACTTGCTTCAATAAATCGGCGGAATGTAATTTTAAATAACTGACGGGCTTGATGTCGGTGGAAATTTTCATCGTTATGGACTTTGGGCTAAATTTGGTGCCAAGTATAGCACCTATGAAAAAGACAGGCACAAAAAAAGGAGGGGTTTTACGCCCTCCTTTTTGGGATTGGTTTTAAGTGTTTAGCTTAGAAACCGATACCTAAGTAACCACCAGCGGTAAAGCCATTAGTGTTTACGCCATCTGCATCACCACCAGTCAAATGGTAACGTGCGTCTACACCAACGAAAATGTCTTTCCATAGTCTGTAGTCAAGACCACCTGCAAACATAACACCTGGATTCAATACAGTGATTGATTCTGATGGTGGGCTGATGACATGGATGCCTAAACCGGCTGGAATCAGCCAAGGTCTAATGTTGCTGCCTTTCATAAATTTGATTTTAGGCGCAGCAGTCAGTGTAAATTGGTTGACAGTAACCTCTCTTGGTGCTCCGCCCGCTCCTCCAACAAGTGCTGCCAAACAAGTAGGATCTTGTGCCAAACAGTTGCCTTTGGCACTTCCAAAGTTTTTATATTCAAACATCAATTCAGCCAGCACCTCAGTGTTGCCCATCAATCCCCAAACGTTGTCAGTCAAACCGAAATCAAAGCCGGCACCGATATACCAAGCGTCTTGATCAGATTGGTCTTGAGTGCTACCTGCTATTCCTGGTACCGCTGTACTTTGAATGGAAACACCATTCCTCAATTCATCATTTCTGGCAAAACCGCCACGGAAGAAAATATCATTATCGTGTTTTGGAGAAACTGGAGCAGCTTTAACAGAATTCATCCATTGTTCCAGTTCTTGAACCTTTGCACTATCAGGATCAACAGAGCGGTTGGATTGTGACCGTAAGGCTTGCAATTCATATTGCATGGCTTGCAGTTGTTGTTCCAATGCTTCAACACGGTTATTGGCAGCAGAAGCCAAACGCTCAGCAGAACTTGTGCTGCTGTAGCTTTTTGTAGAAGTATGGTGGCTGTGTTTTTTAGTTTTTGAATGTGCTTCTGCTTGCGGAGCGACTAACAGACCAGCCATTGTTAAAGTAGCTGTGGTGATAGCCAGGACTAATTTAGTTTTGTTCATCATCGAATTTACCTCGCAAGGTTGTTTTAGTTATTTTTTGTTTTAATACAACAAAATGTCTGTCACAGGGCACATATTAGCAGTAAAACTATTTCCCCACAAGCTTTAATGTAACTTTTAGTCAACAATATATTCATTATTTATCAATAATTAACATGAATAATCAGACCAAAGCGATATTTTGTCTGCGGAATACAACAAAAACTCAATCGAAGATTGGCAGGCAATCAATACTTTTTCGGACAATACCCGTTTGGCTTATAATCGTCCCTAACTAAAAGCGGACACAGCAACTCCAATAGATTCATCTGCCGGATAAATATTGCAACCCCATCAGTTCTTGCGCTACGTCCTAACCATACTAAAGCAAGAACTTATGGGATTGTAATAACCATTCAATCCGTTATGTGTGTTTTATAAGTGCTTGCCTAAAAAGTTTAAGGCAGGAAATTCTATACCCAATGCAAACACTTATGAAACAATTAATATATGCGCCACCCAATATCAATCCATGACCACAATCCCAGACATCACGCTAATCGGCGGCGGCATTATCGGCCTATTGACCGCTCGAGAATTCCATAACGCCGGAGCAAACGTCACCTTAATCGAAAAAAACCAGATCGGCCAGGAATCCTCTTGGGCGGGCGGCGGTATTTTGCTGCCTATTTATCCGTGGCGGCAGGCCGAAGCGATTAGTGCATTAGTTTTGCATAGCCTAAAAATCTATCCCGAATTGATGGCGGCACTCCTCGCGGACACCGGGCTTGATCCAGAATGGACACCCTGCGGCATGTTGATCACTAAAAATCCAGATTATCAGGCAGCAATTGATTGGTGTACCGCACATCACATCACCTCAAGCTTGCCAGATAAGCCTTTTTTTAACTTTCTCAACACCACAGCCGAACATCCCCTCTGGCTGCCGGATATAGCGCAAGTGCGAAATCCTCGCCTGTTGAAATCACTGCAACAAGATATGCTTAACAAAGGCATCACCATTTATGAACAGTGTGAACTGACGGCGATACATTGCCGCGACCAGCGCATCGATTCTATTGGGACGACACGCGGGCAGTTGCCGGTCAACCAATTGGTCATCACCAGTGGTGCGTGGAGCGGCGAGTTATGCCAGCGGCTGTTTACCGGACTCACAAAAAATCTGCCCGACATCCACCCTGTCAAAGGCCAAATGCTGTTATTCGACACCCAGCCTGACACCTTGCCATTTATGGTGCTGGACGGCGACCATTACCTGATTCCACGCCGCGATGGCAAAATTCTCGTGGGCAGCACAGTAGAGCATGATGACTTTAACAAAACCACCACAACCGCCGCCAAAAACAAGCTCTCGAAATTCGCCTTACATTTATTTCCTGAACTTCATAACCATCCCCTCATTAAACACTGGGCAGGTTTACGGCCCGGAACGACTCAAGGCATACCTTATATTGCCCGACATCCAGACATCAACAACCTAAGCATCAATGCCGGACATTTCCGCAACGGCTTGGTCATGGGGCCGGCATCAGCGCAATTACTGGTGGATTTGGTGTTGAAGCGGACACCGTGCGTTGCGCCTGAGCCTTACCAATTGGCGGCGGCACATTGAGACGGGTTGGATGGTGATTTTTCCGTAGGGGCGAAAGGCGGCTTGCCTGATAGCTTCCGATTTAGGTACAGCCCATAACAAAGGGCGGACAACCGTCCGCCCCTACATCCAAGCCTTGAATAGACCTGTGTATATACTTCAAACGGTCACGTTTTCGGTTTTTAGCGGGAAGGAGCGCGGGCATCCTGCCCGCCAGTTGCGGTCAAGATGACCGCGCTCCAAAAACCGAAAACTTGGCCGTTCAGAGTATAACGATGAGTGCTAGGCGCGGAATGACTTATTCCTGCCTATATTTTCTAGCATACTAAAATCAACGCCCCACACATCTAAGAAAACCATCATGAACCTATACCCCTTACTCCGCCCGCTATTATTCTCGCTAGATCCCGAAACCGCCCATGAAGCCACCTTAAAACTGCTCAAAACCGCCCACCAAACTGGCTTAAGCCGCTTAACCCATCCAACCCTGCCAGACAAGCCCGTCACCGTCATGGGCTTGACCTTTAAAAACCCCGTCGGACTTGCCGCCGGGTTGGACAAAAACGGCGATTACATAGCCGCGCTCGCCGCAATGGGTTTCGGCTTCATCGAAATCGGCACCGTCACCCCAAGACCACAGCCTGGCAACCCTAAACCGCGCCTGTTCCGCCTACCCGAACACAAGGCCATCATCAACCGCATGGGTTTTAACAACTTAGGTATAGACCATCTGCTGGAACAAGTTAAAAACTCACCATACCAAGGTGTCTTAGGCATCAACATCGGCAAAAACTTTGACACGCCCATCGCCAACGCCGCCGACGATTACCTGATCGGCCTACGCAAAGCCTATCCGCTCGCCAGCTACATCACCATCAACATTTCCTCGCCCAACACCCAAAACCTGCGCCAATTGCAACAAGGCGACGAGATTAAAAATCTCATCGCGCAATTGAAAGCAGAACAACTCAAACTCCAAAAAGCACATAGCCGCTATGTGCCGCTGGTCGTCAAAATCGCCCCCGATTTAACTGACGAAGAAATAAGCCATATCGGCAGATTATTACTCGAATACGCCATCGACGGCGTCATCGCCACCAACACCACCATCGCACGGGATGCCATCGCCAACCACCCGCTCGCCAAGGAAACCGGGGGCTTAAGCGGTGCGCCTGTCAAAGAGAAATCGACTTACGTCGTGCGCGGCTTGGCGGCGGAATTGGGCGGCAAAGTCCCCATCATCGCCGCTGGCGGGATATTAAATGCCGAAGATGCCCAGGAAAAAATCGCCGCTGGCGCGAGTTTGGTACAGGTTTATAGCGGCTTGATTTACTGCGGGCCGGAATTGGTGGCGGATGTTGTGAAGGGGCTTGATATACCCTGAGCGGTCAGGTTTTCGGTTTTTAGTGGGAGGGCGTATCTCTCTGGGATATAAAGGCATCCTGCCCGCCAGTTGCGGTCAAGATGACCGCGCTCCAAAAACCGAATCCGTTAAAACTCTATCCGGCAAGGCTGCTAATCCTATCGCTGTTGTGCAACCTGTACATTCCCAATCAAACAATCCGTTCATAAATCAAGTTGTTTTGTATTTATGTCGAAAATGATACGTCCTTTGTTCCAAGCCGCGTAACACCAGTTTATTAATGCAAAAAAAACCACGATTCATCTATAATCACAACTTAGCTGGTTTCGCCTCATAAAATCATACTTATGTCTGCTGTAATGGAAGAAAAAACGTTTCGTGGCTTACGCGAAGTGGCGGTCTTGAGTTTTTTTGCCTGCGCTTTGTTTTTTTTAATTTCCCTGGTGACTTTTAGCCTTGAAGATGCGGGCTGGACGCACAGCGGAACCAAATCCACCGTCAGCAACGCCTGTGGCGTGATCGGTGCCTGGCTGGCGGATATTAGCCTGAGTTTTTTCGGCCTGACCGCCTATTTTTTTCCCGTGCTGATTGGCTGGCACAGCTATACCTTCTTTAAACCCCAAAAAATCACCCGCGAAAAAGCCGTCATCAAGACCTTAGGATTGGTTGCCAGCCTCACGTCAGGCACCGCCTTGCTGCATCTTTACGTGCTACGCGTCCATGTTGATTTGCCGCGTGATACCGGCGGCATACTCGGCGAAGAAATCGGCGAGCTTGCCGACAGGTTGCTGGGCAATTCGGGCGCGACCTTGTTTTTGATCGTCCTGTTGCTGGCGGGCATTACCCTTGCCACTGAAGTGTCTTGGCTGGCCTTGGTTGATTGGGTCGGCAAGCAAACTTTTTTGCTGGTGAAAACCGCTTTTAATGGTTTCACAAAACTAAACTTTACACCTGCCAAATTGCCAGTTAGTTTGCCAACGCAGGCGATTTTCCTGCCGCTAGCGGACAAACCTGCAAAGCCCGCCAAACCAGTCAAGTCCCAAACAGAAAAACCAACGGAACTTGCCGTTATTGAAGCTGCCGACAGCTTGGAAAATTTTGTTGGCAAAGCCGTGCAAAAACCGGAGAAAATCAGCAGATTCGCGCAAAAACCGTCTGTTCCGATTTATTCGATGGGCGACGGCATCTTACCGCCGCTGGATTTGTTGGATCAGCGGGAATCGCAGGTCGTCAGTTACTCGCAAAGCGACCTGGAAGCCATGTCGCGGCGTGTGGAAGAAATCCTCGCCGATTTTAACGTCACCGTCGCCGTGGTCGGCTTCCATCCTGGCCCCGTCATCACCCGTTTTGAGCTGCAACCCGCCGCCGGTGTCAAAGTCAGCCGCATCAGCACCTTATCCAAAGACTTGGCGCGGGCTTTGCTGGTCACCAGCGTCCGTATCGTCGAAATTATCCCTGGCAAATCCGTGGTGGGTTTGGAGATTCCCAACCGTCAACGGGAAATGGTCAATTTGCGTGATTTATTGATGGCGGACAATTTTGTCCATGCCAAATCCTTGCTGACTTTGGCAATGGGCAAGGATATTGCCGGTACGCCGCTGGTCGCCGATTTGGGCAAAATGCCGCACGCGCTGGTGGCGGGCACCACCGGTTCGGGCAAATCGGTGGCCATCAACACGATGATTCTGAGCCTGTTGTACAAAGCCACACCGGAACAGGTGCGCCTGATCATGATCGACCCGAAAATGCTGGAGCTGTCGGTTTACGCCGATATTCCGCATTTGCTGACCCCGGTCGTCACCGACATGAAGGAAGCCAGCAATGCCCTGCGTTGGGCGGTTGGCGAAATGGAGCGGCGTTACAAATTGATGTCGAAAGTCGGGGTGAGGAATCTGGCGGGTTTCAACCAACTGATTGAAGATGCGGCGGAGCGCGGCGAGTTGGTTAAAGACCCGATGTTCCAACCAGGGCAATCCTTTGCCGATGATTTTGACGAGCAATACCCGGTCTTGACCGCCTTGCCCAGCATCGTCATCATTATCGACGAGTTGGCGGACATGATGATGATCGTCGGCAAAAAAGTCGAAGAACTCATCGCCCGCCTGGCCCAAAAAGCCCGCGCCGCCGGCATCCATTTGATCCTCGCCACGCAACGCCCGTCCGTCGATGTCTTGACCGGCTTGATCAAAGCCAACGTGCCCACCCGTATTTCATTCCAGGTTTCTTCGCGCATAGATTCGCGCACCATCCTCGACCAAGGCGGTGCCGAAACCCTGCTGGGCAACGGCGACATGCTGTTTTTGCCGTCCGGCACCAGCATACCGATCCGGGCGCACGGTGCTTTTGTCGATGACCATGAAGTGCACCGCGTCGTGGAATTCTTAAAACAAACCGCCCCTGCCAATTATCTGGACGACATCACCAAAGAAATCAGCGACAGCAACGAAGGCTTTAGCGGCGGTTTCAGCAGCAATGGCGACAGCAGCGGCGAAAACGACGCTTTGTATGACGAAGCCGTGCAGTTTGTCACGGAAACACGCAAGGCATCCATCTCCAGTGTGCAACGGCGTTTTAAAGTGGGTTATAACCGTGCCGCCACCTTGATAGAAAATATGGAAGCGGCGGGCGTTGTCAGTCCTGCCGAAACCAACGGTTCCAGGGTGGTGCTGGCTCCGGTGCCAATCAGGGACTGACAATCCGGTAATTCAAATCCATGATGGCGATTGAATGGATAAAGGAAATGGTCAGCAGCGGTATCTTTCGTTATTCACGACATGCTGACCAAGAACGGCAAAATGATGATTTCAGTTTGCTGGAAATAACCCAAACCTTGCTTAACGGGCGCATCATTGAACAATATCCTGATTCAGGGCGAGGTGAAGGGTGTCTGGTCGTAGGCTTTACCGACAATAACGTTCCGATCCATATCGTATGCGGTAGTATGGGTGGGATATTGCTCATAATCACCGTTTACATCCCCACTCCACCCAAATTTACAACCCCATTCGGACGTGGTAATTGATGATGGGCGATAATTGTGTATTTTGTGGGAATCAACAGCTTGATAGCAAAACCACCCGCTATATTTATCAGAAGCATCAGCAGTTATTAATCGTTGAAAAGGTCCCGTGTCTTGAATGTGCATTTTGTGGCGAACAATATTTTGATGTGGTGGTTGTGCAAAAGATAGAAGACGATTACAACGCCATTGCCAGTTGCCAAAAACAGCCCGCACGTTTTGTGCAAGTCGGCATTGAAGATTTTTCCACGTTAGCCCCATAGCAAATCACCCAAATTCCTCTATGCTTAGGTTTTTATTCGGCACAGGTAAAAATCATGGCGATCAAAGACTGGGAAGAAGCCGACCGCCCGCGCGAAAAGCTATTGCAGCGTGGGGCGGGTGCGTTGACCGATGCGGAATTGCTGGCGATTTTTTTGCGTACCGGCACACCGGGCAAATCGGCGGTTGATTTGGCTAGGGAATTATTGGCGGATTTCGGTTCCTTAAAAGCCTTGCTGGACGCCGACCAAAGCCGTTTTTGCCAAGCCCACGGTTTAGGATCAGCCAAATACGCGCAATTGCAAGCCGTGTTGGAAATGGCGAAACGGCATTTCAAGGAAATCCTGCAACGCGGCAACGCCCTGACCAGCCCGGACATCACCCGTGCGTATTTAAGTGCACAGTTGCGCGGATATGATTTCGAGGTGTTCGCCTGCCTGTTCCTCGACAACCAAAACCGTGTCATCCAACTGGAAGAGCTGTTCCGTGGCACAATAGACGGGGCCAGCGTTTATCCTAGGGAAGTCGCCAAACGCGCCTTGCACCACAACGCCGCCGCCATCATTTTCGCACACAACCATCCCTCCGGCATCGCCGAACCCAGCCAAGCCGACCGGCACATCACCGACAAGCTCAAACAAGCCCTGGCCTTGTTTGATATACGGGTGCTTGACCATTTCATCATCGGCGACGGCCTGCCTTATTCGTTCGCCGAACATGGCTTGTTATAATAAGCTACTGAATAATATATTTATTATATTTTAACATCCATTTTGGGTACGCTATAGGGTACACGTTGACTGCGCGTCCTTGAAGGATGGGCAGTCGTAGTATCCGAAAAATTACATTGACTAACCTGTTCCATGCCCATTCCCAAGCACTAGGCTTGCGGAACCCGGAATATTAAAGCCACATCCCTCCTGATTCCGCAAGAACCCAGCCATTGTTGTGCGGCTTAAAACAAACCTTCGATAGATAAATATCTTTCACCAGTATCGTAGTTATAAGTCAGCACTTTCGCGCCTTCCTGAAGCTCCGCCAGTTTTTTTGCCACGGCGGCAAGGGCCGCGCCTGTTGATATACCGACTAAAATACCTTCTTCTTTAGCAATCCTTTGGGCATAGGCAAAGGCATCGTCTTTGCTTACTTGTATTACGCCATCCAATATTTCTTTATTCAAGATGGAAGGGATAAATCCCGCGCCTATGCCTTGCAATGGATGTGGGCCTGGGGCGCCGCCACTTAATACTGGCGACAAATCCGGTTCCACGGCAAATACTTTCAAGTTATGGAAATGCTGCTTTAACACTTCGGCAACGCCGGTGATATGACCGCCTGTGCCGACACCGGTGATTAAATAATCCAAACCATCGGGAAAATCATTCAATATCTCCACTGCCGAGGTTTGCCTATGGACTTGGGTGTTTGCCGGGTTATCAAATTGTTGCGGCATCCAGGCATTGGGGGTTTGTGCAACCAGTTCGGCGGCTTTTTCAATCGCGCCTTTCATGCCTTTTTCACGCGGGGTCAAGACAAATTCGGCACCATACAATGACATTAAACGCCTGCGTTCAATGCTCATGCTTTCAGGCATGACCAAAATAATTTTGTAGCCTTTTACGGCGGCAACCAATGCCAAGCCTATTCCGGTATTGCCGGAGGTTGGCTCAATGATGACACTGTCTTTGTCCAGTAGGCCTTTTTGTTCCGCGTCTTCTATCATCGACAAGGCAATACGGTCTTTGATGCTGGAACCGGGATTGGTCTTTTCCAGTTTGATCCAGACTTCATGTTTGTTATCAAACAATTTATTGATACGCACATGCGGGGTATTGCCGATGGTTTCCAAGATGTTATTTGCTTTCATTTTTTACTTACCTTAAAGAAGAATTATGGGGCATCATGAATTCATGTAATTACTCCCATCTGAGTGAAAAATCGTATGCTTTTGTATGACTGCAACCCTTGACTTACAAGGTGTCCAGTTATTTCAAAGTTGTACGTTTTCAAAGTAAGATGGGAGTAGGACTGATAGTGTAAAACAAAAACATTCCCTACCTACAATAGTTAATTCAAAAAAACTAAGACGGGTTTCAACAGTTTTTCCGATTTGGTAGTAGCCGCTACACTACAATCCATTTGACAAGTATCCACCCTTCGTGCAAATCACTGCTTCCATGTCCATCAGATATTTTTTAAAAGGTTACTTTTATTTGTTGCATATCGACCCATGCTTGATATACTAGGGTTACTTTTTAATAATTGTGAATGGATATGACTAAGAAAAAAGACAAACGTGGACGCAAGGCTTTGCCGCCGGAGCAGAAGAAACCTCCGCAACCGACGATAAAGATTAACCCCGTGCTGCACCCTTTCGTTAAACTATTGAAAAAGCACTATAAAACAGGTCATGTTGATGCTGAAAAATTGACGGCATTAACAACACTCTTGCTTGATGGTGTGACTGAAACAGTTATTGAAGAGCAGGCGGCACTAACACCGGATGAGTTGACTGAAATGCACAGGGAATCAAAGCCTGAGGAAAAGGATGGCTAGTGGATTTTAGCCTCACCCGGTCGGATGGCTCCCAGGATCTGATGACGTCGGGAGGTACTCGATAATGAAACAACTAAAAAAACCGTTTGATGAGTTAAGGTTTTATTGGATATTTGGACTGGTGGTGGTGACTATCATGTTTTTCACCATCTTTTTTGGCAATTTCAAATTCTAATAGCCTTCTCCCAAACTTGCAGAGCCGCTTCACCTGCGACTCTGCACCTAATAGTAATTGTGCAATATGTTCTCGCACAGTCGTATCGAGTGTACTATGCAAGAACATATTGGACACACATACGCCTATTCAATAAGTTATTAATCGTTTCATAAGTGCTTGCCGAAATGATTTGAGTGAAAATTTGCACATCTTTTGTGCAAGCACTTATGAAACGATTAATTTATCTACCCTAGCGTTTTTTGGTGCCGATACCTTGCCTGATCGTCTGGCGTGTCCACGTCCCATTGCAGAGGCAATTCATAATGTCCAAGTTGCAAATTTGCGATCACCCCACGGGTTTGTGGCAACACTTGCGATGTGCTCCAGTTTATGTTTTGGAACAAGCCAGAATGCGCTTGCTTGAGGCCGAGTAGACTATACCCCCGTCTTCGGTAGGAGCCAACACGCTGCCATAGCCACCACTCAGGGCGGTCAACGCCTGTTCCAAATCTTCGCCAGTCAATGACGGGCAACCACAACCGATAATCAGGGCGTGGGCATAATCTTGCAATGCCTCACCAAAAGCCTGGTACATCCTCTCCCCTAAATCCCCTCCCTGTTGCTGTTTAAGCGTGACTTTATAATTGGTCGCCGCCGCGTGAAAAAACGGATGCCCTGTTGATGGCGTACACCACAATTGCACTGGACAAAATGGATGTTTGGTGACTAGCTCTAAAGTGTGGATGCTGAGTTCACAATGCACATCGGCGGCTTGCCGGGCGGTTGACGTTGCCATTAGGCGGGTTTTTACCTGGCCTGGGACAGGGGCTTTGCAAAACAACATTAAAACGGCATCGGGATAAAGGTAATTCATGTTTTGTGGGATTTATTTTCGTGTTGTGTTGTGTTGTGTTGGGTTGGAGCCACGCAGTATCGTAGCAACGTTGCCATGCAAGACCTGGAAGCATCGCCGTTGACAACACGCTACAATGTGCAGCAGTTTACCGCATCGTCCATTCCCCCACTCAAGAACACCAT
>NZ_JAQTZU010000007.1 GCF_028687615.1 Methylovulum sp. | reverse complement strand
TTTGCGAGGCTCCCTTCAGCGTTTTGTATTTTTTCTCGGACGGCGTGCGTGGTCGTGGCTGTTCCGTGTAGTAGTTGCCCCATAGCTTTTGCTCCTTGAGTTTAGGATATAGTAAACCATTTAAATGTGGGACTAAACACTATAGACTGGCGTTGAGCTGACGTTCGGTATTTTTCCAAAGCCTACGGCACTTCTCCAACCAGACGGAAGAACGTTCGACGCCCCGGCGTTGTGTTGTTTAGCGGTTTAGCAATGCTGGCGGCGTTGTGTTGTTTAGCGGTTTAGCAATGCTGGCGGCGGTGACGTAATTCTGCCGCCAAGGCTTAACAATAAAGGCGTTTAGAGTTCAGGCACGGTTGGCCTATCGTACTTTGGGCGGCGGCGATGGCCGAGGGCGAATCCGTGCGGTTGAGTTCGGTACACCAATTAGCTGGGTCAATGCAGTAGCCGGTTTCCCAGCGTGACGTTGACCAATGGACAATAACGCCAGCAGTTCCGGCTCAACGCCGCTTCCAAACGGTTTAGGTTGCACCGGTACTGACTTTGATGCAGCTCATCTTCACGCCGCATGCAATGCCCGCCCGGCATCTTCCAGCTCGTGCCAAGGACTGTCGGGCCGTCCCGGTGTAGCTTGGCAATCAGGCAGGCGGCCTTGGCGCCATGCTGGCGCGGAGAAATTCCTGGAAGACCAGCGGTTCCGACTGATGTCGGTCACTCCTCATGTCACCACGGCCTTCCCGCCGAGCTTCATTTCCAGTGGCAATGGTGATCCGCTCGAACCGCAGGCGGTTGCGTTGGCGAGGCAGCTCGATGCCCTAGGGGTTCGAGTTGATACGCTGTTCTTTCCGAGCCATGCTCCGGCGCTTGGGCATGAATACCAGTTCAACCTCGATACGGCCGCCGGGCAGGAAGCACTGAAGGGGATGCTCGCTTTTCTCGCTTCCATTCCCAAAGCCAAAGAAGCAACTACAACAACGCAATGAATCCATAAAACCTTGACCAAAGGAGAAGAAATGACTCCTCAACAACAACCGTATTTACCCGCCATAAAGATGCGCCTCCTAAAGGGCATTCCCGCCCTATTTGCGCTGCCGATCCTGCTGGCGTTGACCTGCAACGTGGTGGCGCGGGCCGCCACACTGGAAGGAACGGCCGCTTACCGCGAACGCATCGCGCTACCGCCCGATGCGGTGTTCGAGGCCGTACTACAGGATATTCCGGGAGCCGATGCGCAACCGCAAGTGCTGGGCCGGACAATCGTCGATCCCGCCGGGCAGTCGCCGTTCCATTTCCAGATAGGCTACGACGAAGCAGCCGTACAGCCGGATACGCACTATACCGTAACCGCCACCATCAAACGCGGGGGGCGCCTGCTTTTCACCACTCGCCAAAGACGCCTGGTCTTTACTTGTGTCGAGGCTCCCCTCCAAATAATGCTGGTGTCCGCGGCCGACCTGAAGCCGCCGGCGTTCTTCGCGCGGTTGCCCGCCTCCTACGAACACGAGGTTCCGGGGGCGAACAGCCTGATCCGCTGGCACCTGGACTTGCTTCCCCGTGGCGAGTACCAGTTGCGCAGAACCTACCTGGACAAACCGGCGTCCAATCAATTCGATCAAATCGGCCGCTGGCAATACGACAGCAAACGCGGCACATTAAGGCTAGATGTATAGTTCCGTGCGATCATATACCCACCTGAGACATCAGGCCAAGCCTTATCGTAAGCACTATGGTAAAAATGGCTACCGAGGCACCATTCCTGCCCGCGTGGACATTGATGAGCGCCCCGCTATAGTGGACGAAAAAAACCGCTTAGGCGGGAGGCCGATACCGTCATAGGTAAAGGCCATCAAGGGGTTTTGGTAACCCTGACGGAACGAGTCTCCAAATTGAATCTGGTTATCCCTATTATCCGTAAGGAAGCCGAGCTGACCAAAGACGCTATTATTCAAGCCCTAAAGCCTTTTGCTGCTGATAATGACCGTGAGTTTTGTCGGCATAGCGAGATAGCCAAGTAATTGGATTATAAGACTTATTTCGCTAAGCCTTATCATTCATGGGCACGGGGTTTGAATGAAAATCATAACGGCTTACCGAGGCAATATTTCCCTAAGAATCAACCCTTGGATCAGGTGACCCAAGACGACGCTAACAAAGCCTTAGCGGGGCAAAACCCACGATCTAGAAAAAAATTAAATTACAAAACACCCTGGGAAGTGTTTTGTGAAATGGCTTCACTTAAGACCGATGATTTGCTGGGTGTTGCATTTATGAGTTGAATTCGCCTTTCAATGACCACCAAAAAACTAAGTTAGGATGGAGGGAGCAGTGGATTGGCTATTTTATCTAATCAATTGAATTTCTAAAGACAACGGCAAATTTTGCCAAATTTTATCAGCGGTCATAATCGGCATTTTTTCGATCAACCCCGTTGCTAAACAAGCCCTATCGCCTAACGATAGGCCAAAAGGCGCAGTCATCGGCCATAATTCACCTGCTGTGTCCGCATGTTGCATATTAAAGGCGACAAACCGAAGACCTAAAATTTCTAGGTTTTTGTATATGGCCTTATCATCGATTGACCTAGCGTGTAATTTTTGGACAACCTCGCACCAATTCACCGTTGACATAAAAGCCACTGGCAAAACGTGTTCTACCAGCAAGCAACCTTGTTCTTGCTGTAAATAAGCCAGTAATGCAGAGGCATCCAAGATCATTGGATGTTATCCATTTGCTCAGCTTTCGCCTCAACCCTTCTTTGCTGAATCAACTCATCCGCCAAACTGACTGTTTTTGGGATGGTTGCCATAAGCGACAATAGCTCCTGCTTGGCTTGTAGTTGCTTTTTTTCTTCCGATAACATTTTCCGTATGGCTTGGGATACAAATTCCTGTGCATTTGGATGTTGTAATAACTCTTGACCTAACTCATCAGGTAACTCTATCGCTAATTGCATATGATTATCCTTATAAAACAAGTAACCTTTTATTAAACAGATAGCCCAAATTTTGTATCAAACAGATAACCAGGGGTCATGGTTGCTGTTACCAAAGAATCGACTTAAAGGCGTTGACTGGTTCTACCAATTTCCATGTTTTTGGGCGAGGTCTATGAATGGGCATGGAAATTAGCTCTGTGTGTGATTATAACATAGTGATAATTCGACACTGATTGACCATGATAGTGAATGGTAAACACCATATACCATCAGTGACTGCGTGATTCTTGCGTGAAATATGCGTGTAACGCTTGTATTTCGTGGTGCTCAGTTATGCCAATCACGCAAAAAACCATAATATAATACCAATAAAAACAATTAGCTACGCTGTAATAATGTGATTTGTAATCAGCCGGTCGATGGTTCTAGCCCCATCTACGGCTCCAAAGAATTCAAAGGCTTAGGCGTTTTCACCTAGGCATTTTTATGTCTATCGTTAATTTTTATCAATTTAGTCCTAGTTAGTATTCTAGCTGTAACTGTATTTCTTTGAACTTCTCAGGACATTCCCACCTATACTTCCGCTCCACTACCTATTATTAATCAAATACATCAGCGTCCCTTTTGTAACGGCTGAATATCTATCCCATTTGTCCCATGCCCTTTTGGCATCCTTAGCTGTCTTTGATTTGCTGACATGAGGGGTAACTTCAATAAAATCATCTAATGTAAACCCTAAATCTGAATGCCTCATTGAAGCAGCGAGCCTGCCATAATCTGAATGCTTCCCCAGATATTTTCCAGATTTTAGAGTTTTTTTAATTAAATAACTCATGTCTTTTCAAATTGGCTGATTATCTCTCAAGCTTGAAATATTTACGACACGGCTGTTCATCCCGTATCCCGCTGAAAAATCACAAACCTTTCAAAATACTCTTGCGCATCCTGAGATAAAAATCTTCTATCACGTCAATAAATGAACCTTGTTTTTGCCAAAAAGCCGGAAAATCACCACCTTTTTTGACCAGCATGGCGGGGATAAGCGCGGCTTGGGCGGGGTCTATGCTATTGGGTAGCGGCTGTTGGCCTTGCCAGAACTGTTTAATGGCTATGGCTTGGGGAAGATCAGTGGGAACGGGGCGGGTGTAATAACTGTCCACAGGGACCAGTTCTGCCTCCGCACCGCTTTTAGCGTCACTTAGCACCTTGCCCAAAGGCGATTTCGCCAGTTCTTGCACCAGTTTTTCCGGTGCCAGGCCGCGCATTTCAAACAGCAAAAACGGGGCTTGATCAAATAACCCGGCCAGACGGTAACAGACCCCGGCGATATGCTTGCACGGCACGGCATAATCAGGGCAGTTGCAAGCCACTTTAAAATCTTTATAGCTGTTCGGCAATAAATGCACGCCCGTTTCGGCAAACACGGTTTCGATGTTTTCGGGAATTTCGTCCAATAACAATTTGGCGATAAAGCTCGCCCGTTGCGTGAGCTTTTGGATAATCGCTTGCCATTGCGCAGCGCTCAAATGCAACATTTGTACGCTGACTTTATAGGTCGGCTCTTTATACACGCCAAAATAGGGATTGACGTTGCCGCGTATGTTGGCCTCTACTTTTCCGTCGTGCACCAGCCAGTGTTTGATACGGTTGTCGGTGGAATAGGAACGTCCGCGCTGCAAGCGTCCGCTGTCGGTAAAATCTTCTAGGGCGGCGATAAACTTTTGTCCCCACCAGGTTTTTGCGGCTTTGCCCATGTCAGTCTTCCATAATGCTGTGTTTATTAAGGGCGATCAGTTCTTTAAAGGCCCGGTTGTCGAGCTTGGTCAGCCAGCTTTCGTCATTGCCGACGATGCTGTCCGCCATTTTTTGTTTGTCAGTGATCATTTGGTCGATGCGTTCTTCCAGCGTCCCTAATGTGATGAATTTATGCACGAAGACATTTTTTTGCTGGCCGATACGGAAGGCGCGGTCAGTGGCCTGGTTTTCGACGGCGGGGTTCCACCAGCGGTCAAAATGAAAGACATGGTTGGCGCGCGTCAAGGTGATGCCCACGCCGCCCGCTTTCAGCGAGAGGATAAACACCGCTGGCTCGCTGTCGGGGTTTTGGAAGTCGGCTATCATTTGTTCACGTTTGTTACGTTGCGTGCCGCCGTGCAGATAATAGGTTTTATGGTGTTTGTCGCGGCTCAGGTAACGGTTCAGATGCTCGCCGATTTCGGTGAATTGGGTAAATACCAGGACGCTGTCGCCTTCCGCCATCGCTTCTTCGAGCATGTCGCCGATGCGCTCCAGTTTATGCGAACGCTCCGGCGTAAACGCGCTGCCATCTTGTAAAAACTGCATGGGATGGTTGCAGATTTGTTTCAGTTTCATCAAGGTGGACAGCATCAAGCCCTGGCGTTGGATGCCTTCGCTTGCTTCCAATTGTTTGACCACGTCCTGCACCACCACTTCATACAACGAAGCCTGTTCCTTGCTGAGGTTACAGTAAATTTTATTGTCGATTTTGTCCGGCAAGTCTTTGATGATGTTTTTATCGGTTTTCAAACGCCGTAAAATAAATGGCTGGATGAGCCGTTTCAGTACCGCCGATTGGATAGGGTCATTGTCACGCTGCACGGGCAATTCATAGATTTTGCGGAACTGCGCCTGTTTGCCCAAATAGCCGGGATTTAGGAAGTTGAATATCGACCATAAATCCATCAGGCGGTTTTCCACAGGCGTACCCGTTAAGGCCAGACGCGATTTGGCGGGCAGTTTTAAGATGGCTTTGGTTTGCGCGGCGGTGGGGTTTTTGATGTTTTGCGCTTCATCCAAGACGATCCGCCGCCAGTTCTGCGCTTCCAGCAGTTTGTTGTCTTTACGGGCCAAGGTGTACGAGGTGATCAGCACATCATGCTGCCCGCATAATTCCGTGAAAGCGGCGGTATTTTGTTCGCGGCGGCTGCCGTGGTGGATCAGAGCGGTCAACTGCGGGGCGAATTTTTCCAGTTCTTTTTGCCAATTGCCAATCACCGAAGTGGGGGCGATCAGCAAGGACGGGGCGGGTTTATCTTGCTCTTGTTCGCGCTCTAACAGCAATAAACTAATGACTTGCATGGTTTTCCCCAAGCCCATGTCATCCGCCAAGCAACCATTCAGCCCTAAACTCTCTAAATAGCGCAACCACGCCACACCGCGCTTTTGATAATCGCGCAACTGGGCGTTGAGGGTTGCCGGATTGTCTATCAACTCCAACTGGCTGGTGTCGGACAATTTCGCCAGCATTTGCGCCAAGCTGTCATGGACATCCAATTCAAAACTATCGGCCTCTTCCGCCAATTTTTTGAGCAAATCCTGCATAGCCCAATCCGGCCTATCTTGAGGTTGCTGCATAAACGCCAGCATCTCCTGCATGGAATCCCTATCCAATTGCATCCATTGGCCACGGAAATACACCAGCGGCGTTTTGGACTCGACCAATTGTTGCCATTCTTCGGGACTTAAGGTCTCATCACCTAAAGCCAGCTCGTACTGGTAGTCGGTCAGGGTGTCCATGGAAAAATAGCCCTTTGCCGCCGCTGGCTTGCTTGTACTTTTCCCGGTACGCAGCCGGATCTTGGCGCGGCGGCGGCCTTTGGGCGTGAGCCAGGCCGGAATAATGATTTTATATCCGGCATCTTCCAGTAGCCACGCGCTTTCTTGCAGAAATTCAAACGCCTCATCCAAAGTCAGTTGCACGCTGTCCGGTTCGCTGCCTTCCATGCCTTGCCAGAGTTTGGGATAGATGCGGGCGGCTTGCGCCAAATTGACCAATATCTGTTGTTCAAGCGTTGCCCCGGAAGCTGGTTGCAAGAATTGATAAAAGTGGCTTTTATGCGCCCAAAAATCCGCCAAATCGATTTTCAGGGATGGGTCTTGCTGCGAAGACAAAAAGAACCCCAAACTCCAGTGGTCAACGCGCTCGGCATCCGCTTCCATTAATTGCAAACCTAGCTGCAAAGTATTTTGCGACGGTGTCCCCAGCAGTTTTTGTTGCCATTGCCGCCATGCCGTAAACTCATCCGGCACTTGCTGGCAGGTCTTGATAGTTCCCTCGCTTAATTTATGAAACAACATCGTTTCCAAAAAGTCATAGCGGACTTTTTTCACAAACACGTCCGGCATGTCTTTAGCGGCAGCCGCCAGTATGTCGTCAACCAGCACCTCGGCAAAATGCCGCAACAGGGATTCGGGTTCGAGTTGTTGGCTGCAAACCAAAGGCATGGAAGCAACCGCTCTTTGGATCAGGCTTTCGTAGCCGCTGGATACGATTTGCCAGCGCCGATAGAAGCTGATGTTTTTGCCCGATTTCTGGCTCAGTAGCATCGGCAGGTATTGGTCTTTTGCCAGAAATGGTTTCAAGGATTGGCTAAACCAATACCAAAATAAAAAATCACTACCCAGCCGGACATTGCTGACTTGGTAACAGGACAAGAAATGGATGTTGTTGATGGTCTTCAGCGGGTTGGACAAAGGATAGGCGTAGACCTGCCACGCTTGCAAAGTGATTGCGCCATCACTATCGACAGTTTGCAATTCAGGCGACGGCAAAGGTTTGCCTGCGTAAGTCGGCAATAACAGCGGCACCATCGCCCCCAGATTCGGCTTGACGCCAACCACCGCCAGTTCGGTTGTTAAATACGCCAGGCAGGCTTTTTCTTTTAAATGCTGGGGATGTTCGGTATCGGGGACTTTGGTGCGAACCTCGTCGCTTTCTATCCACAGATAAAACGCGCCGGATTGGATAAAATCTTGAGTGGCTTGTGGCAACCAGATGCCATGGATGATATTCATGAATGCGTAAAACAGAAAAATAGAATGGGTTTTGTTGGCTTTTAGTTGGATTCGACCCAAATAGCCGGACGGTTTCCAGCGTTATCCTTACCAGATACTTGAACTGCCAGGACTTGCTTTACCTATTCGACGGAACCGATAAATTCCCAGGGATTCAAGAGTCCAACACCGGTAGACTCAAAATCACCCACATTTCGGGTCACCACAGTCATCCCATGAACCAGCGCCGTGGCTGCGATGATGGCATCTCGGTCTGAGCGGGGATCAGGCACATGAAGTTTGGCGCAACAAAATGCGACAGCGGTGTCAAACGCAAGAATGCGTTCAGAAAACGCCGGCAATACCTGGCTGTTGAGCCAGGAACGGAGCATTGCCCCTTGTGCCGGATCCCGCCGTTCAACCAAAAGCAAACCTGTTTCGATTCCCAAAATAGAAATCACCGATAGAAAAAGGCTGGCTGCCGAAACAGTATTGGCCCACGCCACCACGTTTTTATCCGCTTTACCTGACTTCGCTTTTCTCAATTCAGAAACGATGTGGGTGTCCAGCAAGTATTAATTTTCCCATAAGTTCTTGCACAGTATGTTGATGGTACTGTTAGCAAGAACTTATGGGATTGTAATACCCATTCAATAAGTTATGTGTGTTTCATAAGTGCTTGCCAAAAAATTTAGCGAACACAGACCATTTCCAGTGCAAGCACTTATGAAACAATTAATACATGACCATTAAGACAAGTCCGCTGGCAGATGAAGCCCTTTATTTAAGCGTGGCGGTTCAAAATCAATGTCGGCAGCGTCCGGCATTGCCAGTAGCTCGACAATGCTTTCCTGCTTGCCCGTGATTTTTTGATAGTCTTCAATGGTCATTAAAACATGCGACGGATGACCCCGGTCGGTAATAAAGACAGGCCCATTCACGACAGCCCGTTTTACCCTGCTCGCATCTTGGTTAAATTCCCTGCTAGAAACGGTTGTGATGCCCATATTATCAGGATTCTTCTGCTGGCCGATGCTTAACGCAAGCCGTTCCCGCGCCTGCCCTTCCGGTAACAAATGGGCAAAAAAACGATGGGCAATGAATGCTTGGGCTGAAAAGGCTGCATTTTGCAACGGCAAGCTGATAGATAGGGGAAAACCGCTGGCAAGCCATTCTTCTGCATAGCGGAAGGCCATGATATTAAAGCTATTCCGCCATAAATAGCCGACTAACTGATCTTCAAACCATACATTCAGCTCATCATCCATTACTTGCCGCCCCTCGGCACCACGCGTATTTCAAGCCCAAGGCAGGCCAATAATTTGAATATTTTGCCAATTTGGCAGGTGGCTTTGCCGCGTTCACATTCGCCAATAAACCGTTCGCCCAGCATGGAAATTTCAGACACGTCGTTAATGCGTACCTGTTGGCTTTTACGATGACGGCGTATCAGCGCCCCTAATTCTTCCGCCGTTGAGACCTTCCCGTAAGGTATTTTATTATCTGAATCCATGTTAATGCCTACGATTATTACCGATAAGTAATATTTTATAGAATAACTTAACTTTCACAAAACAATATTACTGTTAGGGAATATTTTGATGCCACAGAATACGGCTGGGCATTGTTAGTGTCCCATTGGCCACTGCTTCTGACCCGTATTCGGCGACGGAATAGGCTTGAACGGAGGTGTCAGTCAATTCCCAGGATTGGAAGCCCAGGTTCAAATAATCAATCCAACTGCCTTCAAACGGCATGTTGCAGCAATCCACTTTGCCATGCAAAATGCAAAGACTTACCTATTCTCAAACCGATTCAAATCAAACAACCCCGCCTCAATCGGAAACTTCTTGCGATACGCCGCATGTAGCGTGTCGGTATGCGCCCAAAATTGCGGGTTCGTCCGCCTAATTGCAAACCGTGCGCTCAAATCGGTATAAGCCGCTTTGGAATTTAGCTTTTTCACCGTCTCGATAAACATTGGCAATTGATAAACACCCAAGCGATAAAACGCGTTCGGGTAAGCTCCCAGAAAACCTGGCACTAGCGTTAAGGTATCTTCGTCCAACAAACGGCGGTCTTCTTCTTTGAATAATTCAGATACATTGCTGTGCGCACTATTGCGTAACAAGGTGAAGTGGTGGCTTTGTTGTTGCGTGTCGATGAGGGTGATGAACACGGTTTCAGGCAGGTACGAAACGGCTTTGCCTTTAAGACTGGCGAGCTGTTTTAGCAAACCCAATGCGTCTGGCAACGATGTTTCCGTCAATTCGTAACGGTTATCCAGCACGGGTTTGAGATGCTGTTTCCACAGTCCGGTAAATTCAAGCCACGGGTCTTGGGTTTTATAGAGGATGCCCGTGTTTTGAAAATACAAACGCTGGCTATCGTGCAAATGCTCAAACACGGTATCGGGGGCATTGCGGTACCATTTATTCTGTACCGTCTCCCGCATTGACATCGGCAAAAATGCGAGGACATTTTGTTCGCCTTCCATGCGCAAAAAATCCATGTACAAGCGGGCTTGCAATTGATGGGCGGTCGTGCCGAAGACATCAAAACCCGCCACCAGCAAGTAATGGATGCGCTCCAGCAAGGGGTAGCCGAGAATCATCGCGGTTTGTGGCTGTTCGCCCACCAAACCGTGGACGATGCTGGCATTGTCGAAATTTCTAAACACGGTCAGCGCGGCATTTTGGTTGTTGCCGTCACCATCCCATAACAGGGAAAGATTGGGCAGGTTTTGCCCGACCAGCACTTTATTTAACAATTGACTTTTGGCACGGAGATAGCGTGTCTCTTGATCCGCGAACGATTGCCATTTCAACAAACTGGTCAAATCCTGGTCGCTAATCGGCAGGTCAACTTGCTTGAGTGCGCTCGCCAAAAAATTTTGGCTTTCTTGAGCCGGATGGTCGGGATGGACAAAACCTATCCAGAAATAATCATTGATGACATTGATCGCCACTTGCCCACGGCAAACCGGGCCTTTGATAAACCCCATCACGGTGAATTGGGCCTCATCGAGCATCAGCCGATAACGCGAACGCACCGGGATTTGTTCAAAGGCGACAAACGGATTAGTGGCGACTTCCGGTTGATAGGAGGGCAAGTGCGTGACTTCGTAAGGTGCGTCAAGAAACCAGCTTTTGATACGCTGCATCCTGGCATCATTCAGCGCGTAAGGCATGTGGGTTTTTGCCAAAATCGTACCCCGCACCGGACGCAGACGGTAGTAAACCTGTGCCACTTGCGGATTGGCAAACGGTCGTCGTGAGTTAATCAATTGGATGGGTTGGCCTGGCGGCGTTTTCGAACGCACCAGTTCAAAAAAATTGTGTTCTGGCAGCTCATCGAAATATAAATGCGCGAGGAACCAGTGTTCGTAAATATAACGGCCCATCAATTGCGCTTTGAGGCTATCGCCGTTTAAAAACACTTCCCATTTAAGGGCGCGATCACGTTGTTTTTTTGCCAGGGGCTGAGGTTTTTCAATAGGCGCACCCGCTTCCAGCCAACGCACCAAGGTTTGCTGTTCCTTGTTGGTCAGTGCGGGCAAACCATAAGGCATCCCCCATTCTGGATGGTCTTCGGCGTAATCGGCAAATTCTTCCAGCACCGGACAGGATTCGTCCCGGTACAAGTCAAAATCGAAATGCTCGGCGGGCAGTAAGCCTGCTTTCGGGAAAAGATGCTGCTTTTTCAGTTGCAACATTTTCGCCATGACACTGGCTTCCCGATTCGTGGCCGGATCGTCGTTGCGTTCATTAAGTACCGGGCCAAAGCCTTTTAGCCGCCATTGGCTGTTGTCCTGGGCATCGGTAAACAGCCGTGTCGGTGTCATCATCGACAATCTTACTTCATCATAAATTTTTTCTTTACTCGCGCCACGGGTGATGCCTTCGTAACTGCCCATTTGCAATTGGCAAGGCGCGTCGAAACAGCCGTGGCAGACCGCGCAACGGCTATCGGTGATGGGTTTGACATCACGTCGGTAGCTGACGGTGGTAAGGCTGGTGATGGGATGGTCGAAACGGGCGGGATCGGCAACGCCGTATTGTTGGTCGAGTAGGTGGCGGGTATAAGCTGCACAACTTGCCAGCAACAATAACAGGGAAAATAGCAGTAAGTTGCGCATGGGGGACCTTGGTTTAGTAGCTGAGACTTAGAACGTGTTTTAAAGGCGCGAAAAAAAACGAAAAAGGTTTGTTTACCATGATTTTTAGTTTCGACCCCGAGTCTGTGCTTATCAGGTTTGGGTTTGAATCGCGGTCATCCTGACCACACTAGGCGGACTGGAAGTTTGCGCTCCAACCGCGCGGACAAAATCAACGCCTCTGCCAACCGGAAGTGGTCTGCACATATTGCCCTGACGGCGTCTGTCCTATGACTTTTTGCGCGGTGAGCCGTGCGACATCTTCCACAGATGCGCCATTTTTGGCGGCTATGCGCTGGTATTCCGCCTGCCGTTGGGCATTGATGTCTTGTACCAGCACCTTTACATCGGCAGGCGCGTCAGGATTAACCAGCCCCAAGTAACCGTTCATCTGCTCGCCCACTATACCAGAGGATTTAGCCTGGGCCAGATCGACCGCAAGGACATCCATAGAGACCAGTATTAAGCCTAGAAACAGCGGGGCCAGAAACCCCATCAACTTTTTGTTGTTCATCAATCTCTCCTAAAACAGCCCTTTCTTGTTGGAAATCAGTTCATCCACGTCTTTTTCCACTTTCAAGCGGATCTCGTGATCGATTTTTATGTTCATATTAATCTCAATGGGTTTCTCCGGTGCTTCAAACCTGACGGATGGCGTACATCCTGACAGGTAACAAACACTCCATAAGATGCCTGTACACTTTATTGCATTGCAGTTCATTGACTTCTCCGATCCGCTGGCGGCGGCTTAGGTTGTTGTTCCCCGACCGGGGGGTTCAGCAGCGGTTTTGCTGATTTTTTAGTCTTGGCCGGCTTAGGTTTCGCCTCTTCCAAAATGACCCGCTCGAAATCGCCTGCCATAAAGCCTCTTTGTAGAAGCTCCGGCAAATGCCCGCTAAGGTTCAGGTTGAATGCGAGCGGATGCCCTGATAACACTTCAGGATTGCCGCCCTCCATGCGTAAACCCAGATGATAGTCGCCATTGGGCCGATAATTTACCTTGGCCTGCAAACTATGGTACTCCAGATTGCGCAAAGCCCTAAAAGCCAGATTTTCCTTATCGGCAACCGGCCCTTGGTAGCGTAACACGCCGGGGCGCGTTCCGTTCAATGAGCCGGCCAGCAATTCAATGGAATCCACGCCGAGTTTTAACGGCAGTTCCCCATTGACCGTGCCCGTGGCGGTCAAATCTTTGTAGTGAAGGCTGGACAACAATTGCGACAAATCGACGTTCCTCACCCGCAACGTCAACAATACCGGACGTTGACCGACATTGACCGTAGCTGGCAACACCTCCACAAGACCATCATAAATCGACAGCATACCTTGTTCCACCGTCAATTCGTGCCCCGAATAGCGTACTTTGGCAATCAGATTGCGGGCGGTCATCCCCTTGCCGATGGCAAGGCTGGGGACATCCGCAAACAAAGCCACGGAACGGCTGGCAAGGTCATCACTATCGACATTGATAGTGCCATTTTCAATTTGCACCGAACCCGTTGCCAAAGCCACATCAAAAGCTTTGAAGTGCGCCGCCCCTGAAACGATGCGCCCAGTTTGCCAGCGCAACTTGATCACGCCCTGGATTTGTCCGCTGGAAAGATGCCACTCACGGGTCATTTCGGGCAACCACGGCTGCACCAATTCGAGCACTTCCGTAGCAGCCATATCCAGTCGCCCATCGACAACAACTGCACCGGATTTAGCCATCGACAAGTCCGTGTTGGCGAGATAGCGGTTGTCCCGGGACAGGAATGCCTTACCTTGCACAATACCGAAATGGTCAGATGCCCTGCCGTTAAAATCCAGTTGCATCATCGCTATGTTGGGCATTATCCAGGGTTTAACCGATGTTGTTATTGCCGCTTGCAAAGTCTCCGGTAGCAGGGAACTTGTGCCCAACCATTGGACGAGTGCGCCAACGCCGGCATGTACCCTGGCTTGCTGGACGGGTTGATCCAACTGTTCGGTAATTAACTCAAAAACCTTGCCGCCCGGTGGTTGTTCGACAACTACCTTGGCGGTGCGGAAACCGGATTCCAGTTCAATTTGGATGGATTGTTTGGCATCTTCAAATTTTGCTTCGATCACCTCCGCTGTTCCGCGCTTGATTTGTGCACTTCCGGCAAAGCGGGTCAAACCCAATGCGGTGCTGGCTTCAAAATCGAGGTTTTCGATGGTCAATTGGTCGAGCGGAAAAACCATTGCACCAGACCCGTTACCGCCTTTAGCGGCAGGCTTTCCAGCCGACGGGAATGCCAACCTCAGCCGTGCATGGCCCACGGAAATAGCCTTTACTTTGGGAACACTGAAGTCATAGACATTGAAGTGGTAGCCAATCTTTACATCTTCCAGCCTGGCAACCAACAACCCTGCCCCCGTCTCAATGCCGAATTCCATTTCTGACAGTCCAGCCTGGGTAAAACCCAACTGGAAACCCGAAATTTTCGGCGATAACAAAGCCGTCCGGTCGAGAAATTGCTGCAATGCCAACTGCATCATAAACGAACGCTTCCACCAGACCGCCAAGCCAATAATCATCAGGACAATGACACCCGCCATGACCAGACGAGACATTAATTTACGGGGATTCCGGGCGCTATGTTCAGATGCTGGGGGTGGTTTGATGGACACGGGTCACAATCCAAGGCGGAGTAGAAGTAGTAGGTAGCCGTTCATAACTTAACCGCAGTTATTATTAATTTTTCCATCACGTTTTCGGTTTTTTTAAGTAGGGTACGCTGTATCTCTGGGGCACAAAAAACCTGGCAGGTCTTGATCCGCGAATTTATTCCATGCACATTCCTTACATAGCTCAACTCATAACTGCCCGGCAACCAACACCACCGGATGCACCACGTCCAGTTTAATTCCCCGCTCCCGCAATCCTGCCGCGATATGCAAAGCACAACCCATATTGGAACTGACCAAGATGTCCGGCTGCTTTTGCAAAACACTCTCCAACACATCGTTCAACAAGGTTTGCGCCATCTTGGGATGGTCGAGCATATAACTGCCCGCCGAACCGCAGCATTGCACGGTTTCCGGCAAGGGGGCGAGGGTGAGGCCAGGGATTTGCCCTAATAGTTTGAAAACGCTTTGCTCGCTACGCAGGACATTTTTTAAGGAACAAGGCGTGTGTACACAGACGGTTTTGGGCAAGGGCTTAAGCCGTTTCGATAAATCACTGGCGAATTGGCTTAAAAATTGGCTGATGTCCATGACTTTACCGGCAAAACCACTATTTGAGTATTCACGCAACTGGCTACCGCAACCGCTGGCGATGCTGATGATTGCATCCAATTCCAGCCCGCCGAAACTGCGGACATTGTCTTCCGCCAATTGTGCGGCGATGGTTTGGTCGCCGTCATGCAAAGCCAAGGCACCGCAACAAGTCTGTTGCTTGGGCAAATACACATCGCAACCGACAGTGGTCAAAACCTGGATGGCGGCATGGATGGTTTTTTGATCTAGCCATGCGCCCATGCAGCCAACAAACAGGCCGACATTGCCGTGTTTTTCACCGCTTGCCGGATAAAAGTTTGCTAGCACGGCGGGCTGCTTAGTTTCAGGCAACAGGCGTTCAATTGGCTGGAAGCCCAATAATTGCGGCAGTTTCAACCAGCGTGCGCTGGATTGCAAATGGCTGGTTTGATAAAACCGCAAGGATTTTTGCAGCAAACGCCTGGCGTTTTGATTATGCGCGACTTTTTTTATCAGCGACACCCGCACCGAGCTTTTGCGCCCTGTTTGGATTTGGTTGCGGAAATTGTCGATCAAACGGCTGTATGGCACGACAGCCGGACACACCCGTTCACAAGACCGGCATAACAGGCAATTATCGATATGTTCGACCAGTTTTTCCGAGCTTGCCAATTTTTGCCCCGCCCATGCCTGGATCAAGGCGATACGCCCGCGTGGTGATTCGTTTTCGTTCTGCGTGTGCGTGTAAGTCGGGCAATGCGGCAAGCATAAGCCACACTTCACGCATAGATCCGCGTCTTTCAGTAAATCATTCATGATGTTGATTGGCGAGTGCGTCCATGATTTGTGTATATTCGTCCAGTTTGGGGCGGTACAAATACAAGCCCAAGACGGACATCAGGGTGAAGATAGTTAAGGTGTTAAATTGGTCGCCGAGCAGGAACATGACAAAACCATAGATGCCAGGGCTTTGGATTAATGACATGGAAACCAATACCGTGACTAGATAACGGTTTTTGGCGGCTTTATCGTAAGCCACCTGCCCTATCGGCATGGTTTGGTTCAAGCGCAACTGGATATGCCGGAGCAAATTGGTGAAAGGGAAGGTTACGATGGCGACACTGTACAGCAGCGTCCTAATCAGTTCACGCCGGGAATCCGACAAGGCGTCCGGCAAGGCGTATTGCAAGCTTTCACCCTGGGTTTGGCAAATGGTCACTGACACTAACAGCATCACTGCCATAACCGCCACAAGCAGCCACGGCAGCCTAAGATCAGTTTGCAATTGTTGACGGTCAACGCGGTTGTGCATAAATGTTCCTGATAAAAGTAAAAGCTGGCTATGATAGCAAACCGCGCCAGACGTGGCTCAAGACGCTTTCGCCAATTTGCTGTTATGGATGGAATACACGAAATACACGATCAGGCCAATCACCAGCCAAACCACAAAACGCAACCACGTTATCGCTGGCAAAAATGCCATCAATGCCCCGCAGGACAACATGCCCAACACCGGCAGCAAGGGGCTGAACGGGGTGCGGAACGGGCGCGGCAAATCCGGTTGGGTGATACGCAAGACAATCGCGCCAAAACAAACCAGCACAAACGCCGCCAAGGTGCCGATATTGACCAATTCAGCCAATTCACCCAAGGGAATCAAGCCCGCAATCAAGGAAATGAGCACACCGCAAAGGACGATCACCCGCACTGGCGTTTGGGTTTTCTCATGAACTTGGCTAAAAAACGGTGATAGCAAACCATCACGCGACATGGCGTAAATAATCCGCGTCAAACCGTAATACAACACCAACATCACGGTGGTCAACCCGGCGATCACGCCGGTGGAAATTAATGCCGACGCCCAAGTAAAACCCAGCAAAGTCAGGGCATGGGCAACGGGCGAAGAGACGTTCAAATCAGTATAGGGCACGACACCGGTCAACAAAGCGGAAACCACAATATAAATGAACGTACAAAAAGCCAGCGAACCAATCAGGCCAAACGGCAAGTCCCGTTGTGGATTTTGCGCTTCTTCGGTGGCGGTTGAAACGGCATCAAAGCCGACATAAGCGAAAAAAACCAGCGACGCCCCCGCCAATACGCCCGTGGTTTTGCCATCGGGTAAGGTTTGGAACCAACCGAACGGCATGAAGGGATGCCACAAGTCGGGATTGACGTTAAACGCGGCGACGCAGATAAAGATAAGGATGGTGATCAGCTTGACGGCGACCATCGCATTGTTCGCTTTGGCGCTCTGTTTCACCCCCATGATCAACACGCACATCAGCAATAAAATAATCCCCGCCGCCGGCAGGTTGATGATGCCGCCCAATTGCGGCGCTTTGGTCAATACGTCTGGTAGGCCAAAACCCATATTGGTCAAGGCGTTGTTGAGATAACCCGACCAGCCATTGGCAACGGCGGCTACCGAAATGGCATATTCCAGCAACAAATCCCAACCGATGATAAACGCCGCCAATTCACCAAAAGCCGCATAGCTGTAACCATAAGCACTGCCGCAACCACCCACGGCAGCCGCCAGTTCCGCATAAGACAAGGCGGCAAAGGCACAGGCAAAACCGGCGATAAAAAATGACAAAACAATCGCAGGGCCGGACTGTGTAGCGGCGGCAATCCCGGTCAACACAAAAATGCCCGTACCGATAATCGCGCCTATGCCCAGAAAAGCCAAATCCCAGGAAGAAAGGCAACGCTTCAGCCCATGTTCAGGCAGATCGTATGAAATATGCTTGGTGCGGAAAATCTGTAGCGCGCGGAAAGATTGCAAAGACATGGTAAATCCCTGTGAATTGAAGTTAAGCGATTATATTGATTGTTTCATAAGTGATTGCATTGGGCATAATATTTATTAACCAAACTTTTGAGGCAAGCACTTATGAAACACACATAACTTATTGAATGGATATTACAATCCCATAAGTTCTTGCTTTAGTATTATTAGGATGTAGTGCAAGAACTTATGGGATTGTAATAACGTATATAAAATCGAATGTTGGTTTTGGCAACCGGTACGAAATACCCTGCCACTATCGGTAATGGTTAAATACGTTGACCCATGATAAAATGTAAGCCTTTCAATTAGCTAACGCTTCTTCAACACTTTTCAACAACACAGGCCACCCGGCTAATGTTATCTTCACCACCACTTGAGAAACTATCTTGATGAAAATATGCAAACTTTTTGCCTGTGCGCTATTTTATTGCGTCACCGTCGGCAATACTTATGCGTCCACTTACACGTTGCCACCCACACCAGGTGACACCGTAATTACGCAATACCATGACGATGTGCCCTTGGCACGCGCTAATCAGGATGAAACCCTGCTGGATTTCGCCAGACGCTTTTTGTTAGGCCAAACCGAAATCGTCAGGCTTAACCAGGATCTGGACCGTTGGCATGTCAAAAAAGGTGAAATAGTGCGTTTGTCCAACAAACGCATCTTGCCAAATACCCCGCACGAAGGCATCACGCTGAACATTTCCGAATACCGCATGTATTATTATCCAGCGGGCCAACCTGGGGTCGTGATGTCATTTGCGCATGGCGTAGGTAGGCAAGATTGGAAAACACCTTTAGGCAAAACCAGTGTCGCCCGCAAAGTCAAAGACCCGGCTTGGCATCCGCCAGAATCCATCCGCCGCGAACACGCGGCTAATGGCGACCCACTCCCGGCAACCGTGTTGCCCGGCCCGCACAATCCGCTCGGTGCTTACGCGCTGTATCTGAACCTGCCTGGCGAATATCGTATCCACGGTACGGACATCGACAAAATCTACGGTATTGGCATGCAGATCACCCACGGTTGTGTGCGTATGTATCCTGAAGATATTGAAGAATTGTACAAAACCGTATCGGTAGGGACTCCGGTTTATCTGGTCAAGCAACCGATTAAAGTCGGCTGGCTGGATAATGTGCTGTATATCGAAGCCCATCCTGATCTGGAAGGCGAAGAAATGACCTTGGACCAACGTTATGCCGTGGCATTGGACTTGATCCAAAAAGCCAATAACAACGAAATACCCGACTTCGACCAAACCATCCTCAACGAAGCACTGAAAAAACTGGACGGCGATCCGGTCGCGTTGTTCGAACGCTTACCGCCGCTGGAAGAAGTCATGCCATCCGCTCCAGATAGCCTTACCGCACCCTTGCCGGTTACATTGCCTCCAGTGAAGCCAGCACCAGCCAAGCCTTTGCCGGTCAAAGCCAAATCTATTCCCGCCTCTAAACCAGCGGTAGCCAAACTGGGGAAGACAGCCAAACTTGCAAAAAACCAAGCTGTTGCCGTCAAACCAGCAAAAGCCAAGGCCCTTGCAACGAAATCCGTTACCGCATCCGTTACCGCTAAAAAAGCAAAAACCAAGCCAAGCAACACCAAAGCTCCAGCGGTAAAACTGACCAAAGCCAAAACAGCGGTTAAACCTACCAGTATCAAACAGGTGCAAAACCGTAAGGGTTCATCTGGTGGTTATTATCATGGTTCTTAATTTCGCAAGAATCACTGCGTAAAGCCAATCTTTACCCTCCAGCAAAGCTGGGGGGACTTAAAATGATACTCTGAACGGTCAAGTTTTCGGTTTTTGGAGCTTAGGTCTCTTGACCGCACAGCGGGCAGGATGCCCGCGCTCCGATTGGTCGGCGGGTTTGCCCCCCTCCTTAATAAGTAGTAGTGCAAAAGTCTTTTAACATTACAATTTGTAAAATCCGGTGCCTACACCTTCACCATAAAGCCAAGAAAAGCATCGTCATTCCGGCAGGGATTGCCGGAATCCAAGGGCCACGGACGGCAATCTACACGCGTATACATCCCTGTAATCTGGATTCCGGCAATCCCTGCCGGAATGACGGCTTCTTTTTAAAAATGTTAAAAGACTTATGCACACCTACTTAAAAGCCGAAAACTTGACCGTTTAAAGTATATTTAAAGCCAGTGACATTTTCCCCCTATCTTTTCAAAAACTGTCCGAAGTATTGTTAGCGTAAAATGCGTTAAGAACAATTAAACAGCAACTGGACACTCGTCCCCCCTGCCCCAGCCAATTTCAATTGGGCATTATGCAGTTCGGCGATTTCCTTGACGATTGCCAGGCCCAAACCGCAACCGTTACCAGGGCTGCCGGGAATGCGGTAAAAACGCTCGAACACCTTGGCGATTTCAGTATCGGGTATGCCCGGCCCCTCATCCTTCACCGTCAAACCCGGTTCCGGTTCCCGCTGCAAACTGACCGTGATCTGGCCTTGTCCATAGGCCACAGCGTTATCCAATAAATTGACCAACAATTCGCGCAACAACACCTCATCGCCTTGCACCCACAATGTCTCTTCGCTAGATTCAAAACTGATGTCCATATCCCGTTGTAAGGCTTTGGGCACCCAATCGATGCAGGTTTTTTTAGCCAAGGCGCATAAATCAACCGGACTTAATTCATACTCGCCACCAATAGGTTCAGAACGGGCCAGCACCAAAAGTTGGGCGGTCAGGTGCGACATGCGGTCGGCACTGCTTTGCACCTGCATCAAAGCGGGTTGCATGGCGGCAATATCCTGCTCACGCAAGGCCCGTTCCGCTTGTAATTTCAAACCCGCCAACGGCGTACGCAATTGATGGGCGGCATTGGCGATGAAACGTTGCTGGGTGGCTATCGCCAGCGTCAATTGTTCCAAAACATCGTTGATGGTGTCGGTCAAGGTGCGCACTTCCAAAAACACATGGCTTTCAGGGATAGGGCTTAAATCTCGGGAAGAACGTCCGGCGATGTGTTGGGCTAGGGTATGCAAGGGGTGTAAGCCACGTTTTAGACCTGACAACAAATAAATCCCCGTCAGTACCACAAACACGATTTGCGGGATCAAATCCGCCAACAATATATCGGTCATCATGGCACGGCGTTTATTCAAGGTTTCAGCGACATGGATAAATACTTGTTCCTGGGTGCCGCTAGGACTGGCCCGCATCGATATGACCCGCACCGGTTCGCCATACATGGACTCATCAATATAGACCGGCAACGACCAATCGGTTGCTACTGACAAGGGTTCCGGCACTTGGGCATCACCTGCCAGCATCTCCTGCCCGGACGAGATGATTTTAAAATAGGTTTTGTCTTGTTCGTCCCATTTGAAAATTTCCAACGCTTCCTGGGGCAAATCAACCACGACCTTGTTTTGCCGGACTTTGATTTCCTGGATCAACGAACGGGCTGAATCGAGCAACCAGCGGTCATACGCCTGATCGACATAATGCACGGTGACAAAATACGAGAGCACGGCATCGACCATGACAAAAAAAATCAGCGGGATAACCAGACGGGACAATATTTCGGTTTTCAGGCTTTTGGTCTTATGCATTTGCAGCTTATCCATCGGCGCACTCCAGTAAATAACCCAAACCACGCAGCGTGCGTATCACCACACCATAAGTTTCCAGATGTTTACGCAGCCGATGGATGTTGATTTCAATGGCGTTATCACTCAAACCCTCGCCGTCATTGGACAAGCGTTGGGCTATCCGGTCTTTGGCAACGACTTTCCCCGCCTGCATCATCAGTATTTCCAGCACCCCATATTCCCGCGCCGACAAGATAAAAGCCTTGCCATCCGCTAAAATCGTTTGCTGTAGCGTGTCCAAGCTCAAACGCCCGATGCGGATATGACGGTCAAACCCCCCGTAACAACGCCGGATCAAAGCCTGGATTCGTGCTTCCAGCTCCCGCAATTCAAACGGTTTGGTCAAATAATCATCCGCCCCTTGTTCGATGCCATCTATCCGGTCATTGACACTATCCCTTGCCGTCAGAATGAGGATAGGCAGCGACAATTTACGATGCCGGAAATTACGCAACAATTGCAAGCCGTCCATATCCGGCAAACCCAAATCCATGACGATAAGGTCAAAATCCTGGCTCTCGACAAGTTGCCCGGCAGCCATTGCCGTCGTGGCGCAACTGACCGAATAACCGCCACGCCCTAGCGTGTGCAACAAGCCATCGGTTAATACGGCATCGTCTTCTATCAATAAAATGTTCATGGGTTGAAAGGTACTTGAAAGGTTTACACATTAAGATGATTTCACTCGGTGGCAATGGTCTGTCCCGCAACGGACATAATCCCCCATACATTTCAGGAGCGATGACATGATACACAAACACACCCGGTATTATTTACAGCATTTAAAAGACGATATTCCGGCAGGTATTGTCGTGTTTCTGGTCGCCTTGCCGCTGTGCTTAGGCATCGCCCTGGCTTCCGGTGCACCCTTATTTTCCGGCCTGATTGCAGGTTTGGTGGGCGGCTTGGTGGTGTCGTGGCTGAGCGGCTCGCAATTGTGCGTGTCCGGCCCGGCGGCTGGCCTTACCGTCATTGTCTTGACCGCCATCGAAACCTTGGGCAGCTTCCAGGCCCTGCTGGTCGCCGGGGTGTTGGCGGGCATGATCCAGCTCGCCTTGGGGTATTTGAGGGCGGGCATCATCGGGGCTTTTTTCCCTGTCTCCGTCATTGAAGGCATGTTGGCGGCGATAGGCTTAATCTTGATTATCAAACAGTTGCCCCACGCCACGGGTTACGATACCAGCTTCGAGGGCGATGAAAGTTATATGAATGAAACCGCTAGGTCTAGCTTGCAAGAATTTTTTGCCGCATTCAATGGCGTCACCCCGGGCGCGGTTATCATCAGTTCCGTCGCTTTATTGCTGTTGATCCTGTGGACGACACCGTTGATAAAACGCCTGCCAGTTTTAAAATCAATACCCGGCGCATTGGTCGCCGTCGTCTGGGGCGTGGGCTACCATTTGCTCAGCACCCAGTATGCACCTGAGTGGGCGGTGACTGATAAACATTTGGTCAATTTGCCCATATCGGCAAAACCCAGTGATTTTTTCACTTATTTGGCACTGCCCGACAGCAGCTATTTAGTGCATTTGGTGAATCCAAAGGTTTATATGACGGCGGCCACCATCGCCATCATCGCCAGCCTGGAAACCTTATTAAGCCTGGAGGCGACCGACAAGCTCGACCCGATGAAACGGCTGGCGCCGACTAACCGTGAGCTAAAGGCGCAAGGTGTCGGCAACATCCTTAGCGGTTTGCTGGGCGGATTGCCGATCACGGCGGTGATTGTCCGCAGCGCCGCCAATATCAATGCGGGCGGCAAAACCCGCATTGCCAGTTTCAGCCACGGCCTGTTTTTGTTGTTAAGCATCGTTTATCTGGCCTACTATTTAAACTTTATCCCGCTGGCCTGTTTGTCGGCGATTTTGCTACATACCGGTTTTAAACTTGCCAACCCCAGTATTTTTAAGCATTTTTACCAAAAAGGCATGAACCAATTCTTACCTTTTGCCATAACCGTCATGGCGATTTTGGTTACGGACTTGTTGATAGGCATGGCGATAGGTTTGGTCATTGGCCTGTTTTTTGTCATCAAAGCCGATTACCACACCGCCATCACCTTGATTCAAGAGGGTGGCAAGCTCACTTTACGCTTGAACAAAGACGTGTCGTTCATCAATAAGGCTTTGCTCAGAAAACTGATTTTGCATATTCCCGCCAATAGCAACGTCACCATTGATGCCAGCAGGGCCCAGTTTATCGACCATGACATTATGGAAACCCTGGAGGAGTTCCTGATCGCCGCAACAGACGACAATATCAGTGTAGAGCTGGTTGATTTATATGGAAAAGAAAAAATACGTGAACATCAAACCATCATTATCAAAAGTTGATCCGACATCTGGAAAAGGATACCGCACCATGCTTGACAAACACCGCGCCACATTCAATGGCAATGTCTTCGCCAATCTGAAAGATGACGTCCCCGCCGGGGTCGCCGTATTTCTGGTCGCCGTGCCGCTATCGCTGGGCATCGCCTTGGCTTCTGGCGCACCGCTGTTTTCCGGTTTGATCACCGGCATCATCGGCGGCATGGTCGTCGCACCATTGAGCGGTTCCGCGCTGGGCATCAGCGGAGCCGCTACGGGGCTTGCGGTCATGGTGCTGTCGTCAATACAAGATTTAGGATTCCATGCGTTTTTGCTGGCGGTCATCCTCGCAGGCTGCCTGCAAATCCTGATGGGCGTGATTCGGGCGGGGGTCATTTCTTATTATTTCCCGTCCTCGGTCATCAACGGCATGTTGTCCGGCATCGGCATTATCCTGTTTCTTAAACAAATCCCCCATGCCCTAGGTTATGACCGTGATTTTGAAGGTGATTTCAGGTTCGTGCAGTCGGATAACTATTCATCGTTCAGTGAATTGTTGCACATGCTCGAATTCACTTCGCCCACCGCGATGTTCATTGCTTTCATCTCGCTGGTGATCCTGATTGCTTGGGAATTGCCGTTCATCAAACGTCACCGCTTTTTCCAGTTGTTCCCAGGGGTTTTAGCCTCTGTTATTGCCGCCGTCGCCATTAACCAAATCTTGCTGGAACATTCGCCAGAATTGGCCTTAAGCGGTGGTCATTTAGTCATTTTGCCCATCATGGACAGCATGCAGGATTTTATCAAACAACTCAACGCCCCTGATTTTGGCGCAATCACCCAACCTAAAGTGTATTTGGTTGCGTTCACGCTGGCAATCGTCGCCAGCCTGGAAACCTTGATTGCAACGGAAGCCATCGACAAACTCGATAGCTATAAACGCACCACGCCCGCCAACCGCGAATTGATCGTGCAAGGCATAGGCAATATCAGCGCCGGCTTGATGGGAGGTTTGCCGATGACCCAGGTGATTGTCCGCAGTTCTTTCAATCTCCAATCCGGTGCGAAGACCCAAGCCTCGGCTTTCCTGCATGGCCTTTTGCTGTTGCTGACCGTGATCCTGATCCCCGAATTGCTGCATAAAATCCCGCTGGCCTGCCTTGCCGCGATCCTGATCGTTGTCGCTTACAAAATGGCGCGTCCGCAAATTTTTAAAAATATGTACCGCGCCGGTGTTTACCATTTCATCCCCTTTTGGGCGACGATTCTGGGCATGGTGTTGACGGATATTTTGCTCGGTTTAGCCATTGGTTTAAGTACCGCACTGATTTCGATACTGCTGGAAAACTATAAAAGCTCGCTATATTTCCAAGAAATGCGCATCGGCAATAAGATCATCCTGCGCTTGTCCGAACACGTCTCCTTCCTGAACAAAGCCAATATCCAGCAAACTTTTCAAGACTTGCCGGCATATTCACAAGTCGTCATTGACGCCACGCGCTCAAAATACATTGATTATGACGTTTATGAAATGATCGAAAACTTCCGCCAGGAAGCACCTCTTAGGCACATCGAATTGACCTTGCAAAACCTGCGCGGTTACGGCCCATTGCCGCCGGTGACCAACGCCAGGCCACAGACGCTAGATTCGCAGCAATCGTTGACCCCTGCCAAAGTGCTGGAAATACTCAAGGAGGGCAACGAACATTTCGTCAATAACCTGGAATCCAACCGCAACTTATTGGAACAAGTCAACGACACCCGCCAAGGCCAATTCCCCATCGCGATTATTTTAAGTTGTATGGATTCACGCACCTCGGTCGAACTGATTTTCGACCAAGGCTTAGGTGACATATTCAGCGCACGGGTGGCGGGCAATATCATCAACGACGACATCCTTGGCAGCATGGAATTTGCCTGCAAAATATCCGGTTCCAAACTGATTGTGGTATTGGGGCACTCACACTGCGGTGCGATCAAAGGGGCTTGCAACCATGTCCAGCTCGACCATCTCACGGGCTTGCTGGAGAAAATCCAACCCGCCGTGGCGGCGGTGCAAGCCGAAACGGGTTGTGACATTACGGCGGACGATTACGGATTGGTGCAGTTAGTGGCGGATAAAAATGTGTTGTTGACCGTCGAGCACATTAAAACCCGCAGCCCCTTGCTCAATGGCATGTTAGAAAGCGGGGAAATTGGTATTGTTGGCGGCATGTACGACATAGAAACGGGAAAAGTCCGGTTTTATTCGGACATAGCATCAGTCAGCGACGTTCAAAGCGGCCAATCACAACCATCTGGCCCGCCTCAAACGCAGGAATAACAGTGCGCTGCCAACGATGACACCACCTACGACCAAGGGGTAACTATATTCCCAATCCAGTTCCGGCATGTGTTTGAAATTCATGCCGTACCAACTGAACACCATCGTCGGGATGGCGAGGATCGCCCCCCAGCCCGCCAGCCGTTTGACCACTTCGTTTTGCCTGACAGTTTCAAAGGTCAAATGGACGTGCATTGCCGAGATCAGCATTTCGCGGGTGCTATCAATGGCCTGGTCTATGCGTTTGATATGGTCGGCGACGTCGCGGAAATAAACCCGCACGTCTTTGGGGATGATGCCGCTATGGAAGCGCATCAATTCATTGCAAATATCAATCACGGGCATGATCGCGCCTTTTAACAGCAGCAATTCGCGCTTTAGTTCGTATAAATCTTCCATCGTTTTACGGCTGGGGCGGTTCTCAAAAATCGCCAGCTCCAGCAGTTCAAAACGTGCCTGCAATCCGTCAATGACCGGGACATAATTGTCAACGATGAAATCCATGATCGCGTACAACACAAACCCCGGACCTTTGGCTAACTGATGCGGTATGGCTTCACATTTTGTCCTGATTTTATGGTGGTCGAGCAAGGAACCGTGCCTAACCGTCACGACAAAGTGGGTGCCGACAAAAATATGGGTTTCGCCAAAATCAACACTGTCTTCGGTCAAGCTGGCGGTGTGCAACACTATAAATATCGAATCACCGTATTCTTCTATTTTGGGCCGCTGATGCGCGGTGCAGGCATCTTCTATGGATAATTCATGCAGGCTAAATTCTTCTTGGATTTTCAGCAGTAATTCGGTGTCTGGCTCACGCAAGCCCAGCCAGACAAACGTATCCGGTTGTTTGACGGCTTCGCTGATGTCTTCAATGGTGACATCCCCCTGGCTGACGCCGTGTTTATAAGCGACGCATTTCATGATCATGCTGGTATCGGGTTTTAAGTCCAAAATGTCACCGTATTTTATCTATAAAAAGATCTGTGGGTTGGGGTGACTACAGGAACCCCAACGAAGGTTGCATTTGGGATTGTTGGGGTTCTTACCTCACCACAACCTCTGAGCTGCGATGAATTTACCCAAAAAATCTGTCCACGAAAGACACAAAAAACACGAAAAAAACGTCTCCAAGTTATTTCCATCCTTAAGGTTAAAACCATCGGTTTTAGCCGGTTAGCTTTAGCATCAAGGTTCAAAAAAACAACTCGACAGCGCGGGACACAATCTGGGTGGACTTTAGTCCTCTGTGTCCCGCGCTAACCCACCTGCTTTTAGCAGGTGGTTGTTAAGTTTTCGTGCCTTTCGTGATTTTCGTGGACTTTAGTTATTCTACCAATCAGATTTTTGATGGTCTGTTCTTTCTCGAAAATCACCTTGTCGGTCCCGCCACCCGGAAGTCTCAACCGACTTCCACAATACTCGCCGCATAATCTTCGGGCGGTTCAAAGCCCAACAAGGTGATGCAGGTCGCCGACAGGTTGGCAATGCCCGCTCCCAGCACATCCGCCAAACGGGCGTTAGCTGCCCCGGACGGATCGTAAACAATGCCGGGCACCGGATTTAACGAATGCGCCGTCTTGGGTTTACATCTGCCTTGCCCGTCCAATACCAATGCGCCCGTTTTTTTATCCAGTTCGCACATATCGTCCGCATTGCCATGATCAGCCGAGCAAACCATAATCCCATTGGCTTTCTTCAACGCGTCCATAATCCTGCCGACACTTTCATCCACCGCTTCAACCGCCAATTTGACCGCGCCCACCACGCCCGTATGGCCCACCATGTCGCCATTCGGGAAATTCAGGCGGATAAATTGATAGTCGCCGCTTTCAATCGCCTGCACCACGGCATCGGTGATTTCATCCGCTTTCATCCGTGGCGCATCCTCGAACGGACAGACATCGGACGGAATTTCTTGCCATGTCTCGGTCGCAAATTTACCAGAGTTATTGCCGTTGAAAAAATAGGTGACGTGACCATATTTTTGGGTTTCTGAAATAGCCAATTGCTTGACACCTGCATTCGAGAGATATTCGCTCATGGTGCGGTCAATCGCTGGCGGCGTAACCAGATAACGGGCTGGAACGCCCAAATCGCCGTCATACTGCATCATGCCCGCGTATAGCACATCCGGTTTGCCGCCACGGTCAAATTCTTTTAACTCATCGGCTTCAAAAGCCTTGGTAATTTCCAAGGCGCGGTCGCCACGGAAATTAAAGAAAATGACGCTGTCGCCATCCATAATCGGCCCTACCGCCTGCCCGTCGCGTTCAATAACAAACGCGGGCAAATCCTGATCTAAAATGCCTGGATTTTCGCTACGGAAGGTTTCCACCGCTGTTTTCATCGACGCAAACATCCGGCCTTCAGCTTTGACATGGGTTGCCCAGCCGCGTTTGACCATATCCCAATTGGCATCATAACGGTCCATCGTGATGTTCATACGCCCGCCACCGGAGGCCACGCAATAATCGACAGTGCCATCGGCATTGATGTCATTCAAGAACGCATCGAAACGGTCAATATATTCCAGTGCGGAAGTTGGCGGCACGTCGCGTCCGTCAATCAAGGCATGGATACGTGCTTTTTTTACACCCTGCGCTTTCGCCATGCGTAACATGGATTCCAAATGGTTGATATTGGAATGGACATTGCCGTCCGACAACAACCCGATAAAATGCAAGGTAGACGATTTGGCGTTGACGTTAGCTATCAGTTCTTGCCAGACGGAACCGTCGGCATACATCGCGCCCGACGCTATCGCCTTGCCGACCAAGGCCGCGCCTTGTTCAAAGATACGACCGCAGCCGATGGCATTATGCCCCACTTCCGAATTGCCCATATCCCCGTCATCCGGCAGTCCTACCGCCACGCCATGCGCTTGCAACTCGGTATACAGGGCATTGTCATGCAGCCAGTCGAGATTCGGCGTATTTGCCTGTTTCACAAAATCGCTTTCAGGATTTTTACCAATGCCTACCCCATCCATAATCACCAATACCACCGGGCCTTCCGGGCCGGCAAAAGCCGGATTCTTTTTCAACTGAATCATTTCTAACTCCAAATTATGTGTACATAAATATAAGACTTTCGCTACCCTGGGCAAAATAGCATATTTTAAGGGATATGATAACGAAGCAAAGATACATAGGATACCTGATCAGCCCCCCCTCAACTACACCTGCTACAACTTGTCCGAACATTTGGAGGGTGCCAGCCATGATGGTGAGTAAGATACTGAAGGGTACGCGCTCCGATTGGTCGGCGGCTTGGCGGGTTTGCCGCCCCCTTAATAAAGGCATCCTGCCTACTGGTTGCGGTCAAGATGACCTCGCCCCCAAAAAGAAAACTTGACCACTGAGGGTATGGCAGACACGGACTTATTTTATTTTGTATATTTTTTGCACCAGTTGATAAAACCACTTAGGCCGAAACAGCACAATCCAAAGCAACATGATTCCAGAAATCGGTATCGGGCCAATTTCGAGTAGCGTGATAACAATTAGCACTAAAATACAGAGAATGCGCAAGGTTTCTGTCCGTGTCCAACACTAAGGCGATTTCCGGCGAAGAATATACCCAACTCACTGGTCTTTTTGTTTATTTGTCGCTTACGGCGTCCTGCCTCCCGCGATCCTTGTTCATCCATGAACAGCGTCTGCGTTGTAAAAATAGTTACATAGCTTGCTATGCGCCTATTTTTACGCCTCGGCAACCGCTCCGTCCATAAACCACCCTTGTGGTGGCATCCTTGCAGTCGTTGAAAATGAACAAAAAACCTGCGTGATTTGAGTGCATTCAGTGCATTCATTCTTGGAAATCGCCTAAGCTTGTTAGAAATTAATAAAGATAGAACCCATGACCAAATTGTGCATGGTATTGTTGGTATGCGAGGCATCATCCAAATATTGGTTCAAATAACCCAATTCAGTACGCACGTTTTTATTAAACGTCCAGCCCAGACCCGCAAAAGCACGGTTTTGGTCAAAACCGGATTGGCCGCCGTAAGGCGTGGAATTGGCACGGATAAAAAGTTCATCCCAAGCGATCAGGCTCAAGCGCGGCTCAAATGCCATAGGGTGCATGAAACGCAACATCTGCCGTGGCCGGACACGCACATTGCTATCCTGTAAAAAATTGCTTTCAATCAGTATCCTATAGGACAAGGTACCGAAACTGGTCGGCAACACATAACGGAAACCAGGCCACACATCTTGTTCGGAAACAAATTTATTAGCAGGAAGGTTTTGGGTGGGCAACCAAGTATAACCGGCCCAAACTGTGGCGTGCTCACTCAGCGAATACCCGATGGCGGCCCGCGCCAAACCTTGATACCAATGGCTGAAATCACCATCGTAACGGGACTGCCCTTCCAGCCAGATACGGGTTTTTTCCAATCTTGGATCGAGGATTTTTAAACTGCCTTCGCCGACCATTTGCAGCCAACTGCCGTCATTTTCAACTAAATTGCCATCATCCGCCATTGCTGTAGATGATAAGAACATTATGTCCAAACACATAATGATCATTGCCAAACGTTTAATTTTTTTCATATGGTTTTACCTGTTTTTTTCTGGTTTTCACTACTTAAGTGATGTGATGGGGGCGTATGGCGTATGCTTAAAAGCTTACGAAAGGCGACACGAAGTGCTTGCCCCTGAGTATGGGCATTGCCGGGATATGAATCTCATAAGCCAGTCTTTGGAAGACCCCGGCACTACAATTGTGATGGCATAGACCGGATGAATTGGGCTTTGATGCATGCATCAAAGCCCAATCCCTTGTTTCTAGCTATATCCAGAAACCATTTTTTGCTTGCGTGCCGCTAACGGATGGTTTGAGTAGGCATCATGATATTCCAGACCGTAAAAGTCACACTTTCCACCTTGCGCTTCATAGTCGTGCTGAAAATGGTGCATGAATTCCATGACGCTATGGTCAAGCAAATAGGCATCGTTTAACTGGAAAATAACCATCTTGCCTGGTTCCACAGCCATCATCGCATCTTTTAACGCCATGAAGTTGGAGAAAATGGCCGCCCCGCTGATTTTCACCAACACGGTGTTGCTGTCAGGTTGTTGGATTTCAAAATGGATTTTGAACAAATTGTTCAACTTAACGCCACGGCTGATATGGATCAGCAACTTGACGACAATACCAATAGCAACACCAATCAACAAATCGGTGGCGATCACGCCGATAATAGTGATGACGAACATAAAAAACTGTTCTTTACCCAATTCAAACACTTTGCCAAATTCTTTTGGCGAAGCCAAACGAAAGCCCGTGAACACCAATAAGGAAGCCAAAGCCGCCAAGGGAATGCTGTGGATCAAACGCGGGAACACCACGACAAAAATCAATAAGAACAAGCCATGAAAGAAGTTCGCCCAACTGGTTTTCGCGCCGTTAGTGACGTTGGCGGAACTGCGGACAATTTCTGCGATCATCGGCAGGCCACCGACCAGACCCGCCGCCAAATTACCCGTACCCACCGCCATCAAGTCCTTATCCAAATTTGATTGGCGTTTATACGGGTCTAACTTGTCAACCGCCATCGCACTCAACAGGCTTTCCAAACTGCCGACCAAGCAAATGCTGACCACCGCTTCCCAAAACTCCAAGGTGGCGACTTTAGAAAAGTCAGGGAAATAAAAGCTGGACATAAAATTGTCGGAAATGGACACTAAAAATTTCGGCCCGACGGTTTCTTCATGATGCGGCAAAAACGTCGCGTCAGGCAAAAACAGATAGATGTGCTCGTGGTCAAGATCGAACAGTTTACCCAGGCCGATACCCACCAACACGACGATCAGCGGCGCGGGAATCATTTTTAAATACTTGTTCTTTACAACAGACCAAAGGATCAAAATAGCCAACCCCGAAAAACCGATAATGGCTATTTCATGGTTCATATTGATCAGGCTATGCGGTATTTGGGCAATCGTCGAAAACAGACTGCTGCCTTTTTCCGGTGCATTACCCAACACCACATGGATTTGTTTCGCCATGATAATGATGCCGATAGCCGCCAACATACCGTGGACTACCGAAGCCGGAAAAAACGAACTGAGGCGGCCTGATTTAAAATAGCCCATCAAAACTTGGAACGCGCTGGCTATCACAATCGCCGCCAAGGTATAGCGGTAACCCGCCATCGCATCGCCTTCGCCCAACTCTTGCACCGCACCCAACACCACGACGATCAAACCCGCCGCCGGGCCATTGATGGTGACGAACGAGCCGTTGATACGCGAAACCAACACACCACCGATCACCGCCGAAATGATGCCTGCCGACGGCGGAAAACCGGAAGCCATAGAAATGCCAAGGCACAAAGGCATGGCAATCAAAAAAACCAGAAAACCCGACAGCAAATCACTGCGCCAATTTTCTTTCAAACCGGCCAAACCGGTTTTGGGTAAAACGGATAAATTAACTTCACTCATGACTGTTTCCTCATTTATAAAATGTCACTTGTGCAATAAGCGATTTATGTGCCAATTGTCATTATTTTTTTAACAACATGATTTTAAATAGTATTTTTAATAAATTCCGTATCATTATCTGGTAAAAAAGAAAACTTACGGGCAAATCCACCGATAGCCGGTTGATTTCAACCGCTACAGCAGATGTTGTAACCGGGCAATGCCGCATATCCCGAATTTGCACCAATAAACTCATACTAAAAATACCCAGTTACGCTACACTAATGCGATAAATCACCTTCCCAACCTTGGAGCTAACGATTATGAGCGACACTATCTCAAATAACGCCGTCATTTATGCGACCCTCGCCCTGAACAGTGAAGTGGCCTTACAACGCGAATATCTGGAATCCGATGATGTTCCTGAAGATGAACGCGAAAATGAAGAAGACATTTTGGCTGATCTGGAACAGGCTTTTATGGAGTTTATTGATATTTACAAAGTACGCTGCAACGCCGACCCTGAATTGCCAACGCTTGATGAATTACTCAACAGCCAGCTTTAAACACCCTACTATGACGACAACGATCACCTTATATGGCGTTAAAACTTGCCAAACCGTAAAAAAAGCGCGGGCCTGGCTAGAACAGCACGACAAAGCTTACCGTTACCACGATGTCCGCGTGGATGGTTTGACTTCTGCACACCTCGACGATTTTGTCGCCCGTACTGACTGGAAGTTGCTGCTTAACCGCAGCAGCACCGCGTGGCGGCAATTGTCCCCCGAACAACAAGCCGATCTTGACCAAGACAAGGCAATGGCTTTACTTTTGGCCTACCCTACCCTAATGAAACGCCCTGTCCTGGACACGGGCGGGCAATTGCTAGTCGGTTTTACCCCCGAACGTTACGCCAGCGCACTATGACCGATACCCTCGCGTTACTGCAAGATCTGATCCGCCGCCCCTCAGTCACCCCCGAAGATGCCGGATGCCAAGAACTTCTGGCTGGACGTTTAGCGTCATTAGGTTTTGCCATCGAACACCTGGATTTTGCCGATACCAAAAATTTATGGCTCAGGCGTGGACAAGCAAAACCCTTATTCACTTTTTTGGGGCATACCGATGTGGTGCCGCCAGGTCCTTTAGTAACTTGGAATTCGCCACCGTTTGAACCCACCATAAAAGACGGCAAATTATACGGACGCGGCGCGGCGGATATGAAAGGTGGCATCGCGGCGTTTGTCACCGCTGTGGAACGGTTTGTCGCCAAGCACCCAGGCCATCAAGGCTCGATTGCGGTCATGATGACCAGTGATGAGGAAGGCATCGCAACGCACGGCGTGGTTAAAGTGGTGGACGTGCTGGAGAAACGTGGGGAAAAAATTGCTTGGTGCCTAGTGGGCGAACCCTCCAGCGACCAACGCATCGGCGATGTGGTTCGAGTCGGCAGGCGTGGGTCTTTATGTGCTTGTTTGACGGTCTTCGGCATCCAAGGTCATGTCGCCTACCCTGAATTGGCGGAAAACCCCATTCACACGTTTGCCCCGGCGTTGAAAGCCTTGACCGACGAAATCTGGGATCACGGCAATGCGTTTTTTCCGCCCACCTGTTTGCAAGTCTCCAACATCAACGGCGGCACAGGCGCGGAAAACATTATTCCTGGCAAACTGGAAGTGCAGTTCAACCTGCGTTTTTGCACCGAACTCGATGCCGAAACCATCCAACAACGCACCCATGCGATACTTGACCGTTTTGGATTCAACTATAACTTGGCTTGGCGATTATCAGGCCAGCCGTTTTTGACCGCTTCCGGGGAACTGCTTGCCGCCACCCATGCCGCGATTAAAACCGTCACGGGCTACGGACCTAAAGATGACACGGGCGGCGGCACTTCAGACGGGCGTTTTATCGCACCGACCGGAGCACAAGTCATTGAACTGGGGCCGTTGAACGAAAGCATCCATAAAATCAACGAGCATATCGGCCTGGATGATTTGGAAACGTTGTCGGCGATTTATGAGCAGATTTTGGTGAATTTGTTGGTGTAACTTGTATTCCGCTCGCGCTTCATACAGGCTACGACTAATTAAACTCAAGGCTCTATATGGGTTTCGGGGTCTTTTTAACCAAAACAGCCGGTGACGAAGAAAGTAAGCCTTTACCGCATCCTGACATTATGGACAAACTCAAAAAAGCTCAGGTACAGCGGCAAGGCCAGGATATGCCCCGGTGCGGGCGAATATTCAGGCGCTTCATCACTATAAGCGCGGGCTAAACTTTCGCTGGCGGGTAGTCCTGCAATCGGAATGATAATAGATTTGTCAATAAAATATTGCGATGACTGTACGCCTTGAAGTACGGGCATTCGACCCAATAAATCGGTAGGCTTGACTTTTTACAAATCATTCCGATTGCAGGACTACCCTAAAATTATCATCCCCTTTGGGCTCGAAATGATGCTCCAGATAATTTTTTATCATCTCTTCTGTCAATTCACCAGAAGTCACGCAAAAGTAGCCCCGCGCCCAGAAGTGACGCCCCCAATAGCGTTTTTTCAAATCCGGGAAACTCTCGAACTTCTTCCCTTAATCCGCCTCATTATTTCACTCGGTGCCAGATTGGGCGGCGCAGAAACCAACACTGGACATGGCCCTGGCTGACAACCCCTTTCAGAATCCCTATCTCAAAGGCTTCACACGTCTGCCTAATCAGCTCACGAACTTTCAAGCCAACATCACCTTTCAATACCTTGTAGCGATACTTTGTGACAAAGACAAAATGATATTGAATTTTAAATACTGTATGGCTTCCATAACGGTAATCCATAAGCCCCCCCTTCTTTTCGATTCAGGGCAATATCATACGTCAAAAAATCATAGATAAATCTGACCGACTAAAAGTCGGTGGTAAACGGGAGTGAGATATTTAAACCAGCAACGGTGACATAAATGAAATGAAAAGGTACAAATAGAAATAAAACGAAACGGTAAAATAAAAATAATTTTCAAAATATAAAATATAAAATGGCGGTATTAATTACCACCATTTCTCATATCATTAAGCGACTTCGAGTTCGTAATTACGAATCAACACCTCTCTTGCAATCGTGTTCTTTTTTCCGCACGAATAGCGAAGAGAAACAGGATCAATAATAAATTCAGAAAAAATACTCCGCACCTCTGGGGTGTCATTCAAGCTTAATAAAAACTTACCTTTGATCTTAGCTAATTGAACCGCCAACAAATAAAAATCCGCTTTAGCAAAAACCCCATTACCGTAGTAATTCTCACAATCGTAATAGGAAGGATCAATATAAAAAAACGTCTTATCCCGGTCATAGCGTTTGATCAGATCACTATAGCCAAGGTTTTCGATATAAACCTGTGATAACCTCAAATGCGCCTGAGATAAATCCTCTTCAACCCGAAGCAAATTTAGCCTTGACGCACTAGATGGAGCATAGCCAAACGTTGGTTTATCGATACGCCCTACAAACGACGTTTTCTGTAAATAAAAAAACCTGACCGCCCTTTGAATATCCGTCAAAGTTTCAGGTTTTGATTTAAGCTGCCGATCAAACTCATTTCTGCTAACCAAAACCCACTTAAAATAACGGATAAACTCTTCTAAATGATGCTGCACCACTCTATATAAAGTGATGATATTGGTATTGATATCATTCAATACCTACACATTTGAACGGTCTTTCCGAAAAAACACCCACGCTGCGCCCGCAAACGGCTCGCAATAACATTCATGAGCCGGAATCAAATCACAAGTCTGTTTTGATAACTGATATTTACCACCAATCCATCCTGACAACGGACTTTTAATCATGTGAACACCTTTAAGTTTATAAAAAAACTGCTAGGCTTACACTGCCGGTCGACTGGCAGGGAGCCTTGCTCGGTTCACGGTGGTAACTTCACTGTGTATTGAGGTCATGGGTATGCGCTAACATATCCGTGACGCTCTCTTTTTTACCGCAATACTGCTTCAATATGGCGATTCAAAACAGCCAAAATATTATCTTTATCTTCCTGCGACACGCCCAAAAACGGCCTTGCTGGAATATCTCCCCATAGATATGGGAACTCCTCTTTTGTGCCACCAAATTGCTGCATAGCGGCATATTCCATCGTGCTGCCGACTTCCAACGTATCCCCAGTCACATCTTTATTGATTTGATGGCTTAAGGTTCCGCCATCCACCAGCGGTTTGTCACCGGCCTTATATAATAAGGTGGACAACGCGCTATTTAATAACCAATCGCTGCCATCCGGTGCTGTTGACGTTTCAAACCGTTGCTTAGTCGATTCAACCAAATCCTCGCCAATTTCTAAAAGCGCGGGCCGTAAATAACTGCTTGCATCCTGTAGGCGGCGTAATACCCTCAGTATCTCGGCATCATCAATTTCAATACTTGCCATACCAACCCCTTAAAACTATACTTCAGATACCCACCATCGGCTCGGCTGCCGACCCCTTCCGCTTGTGCGGTTGATGAGGGCAAGCGCGGATGCCTTCCGTGCGGTGGGTCACCGATCAATTTTTACTGCACCGCCTGGCGGCTTTCCGCGTTCATTTTTGAATAGCGTCAAAAAATAGTTTTTCTTCCCATCGCCCGTCCGCTTTAACGCCGCCCTGTACCATACCTTATCCATCAGCAAATAAACCAAACGGCTATCACCCACTTGATAAATGTCGCCACGGTCTATTATTTCTTGGGCTTTGCGGTAATCATCCACCGTAATTTCAGGGTGCTTGGCAATATGATCATCGATGGATTGTCTGGACAGCAACACCGTATTACTGTCAGAACCCAGCAGTGACCGTTCCGCATCATCCAATGCCGCAATCGGAAATTCACCTGCCAATTTACCGTTAAAAAAATGAGTAAAAACCTCACTATTGACCAAATACTGGGTATTTGCCCGTGCCAATTGCCACGCCGCCCCCTCTTGCTTATTGATAACTTGCCGAACCAACTCGGCATTGGCCTGTCCAGGCGCATAATCCCACCCATAATCCACCCCTTTAGGCAGCACAACGGATTCGCCCCGCACAGTTTTCGTATAATCGCCATCATCTGGAGCAGCATGGCCTTTAAACTCATCAGCGGTAACCGCCTTAACGCGGCAACGGCAACCAAAGCCGTTCGGCGGATAATGCGCCTGCCACCACGGATCGTCATAACGCAGCACCGCACCGTTCCAGCTTTGGTGCAGTTCGCGCGGATGCGCCACCAAGTCACTGTGGATATATTTCCAATATGGCCGGTTTTTTAACAGATCAGGGTCGGTCAATTGCGCGTAACGCCCTGCTGCATAACTGGTGCGCATGTTGGTGTCATAAATCACCCGCGTCCGCCAATCTCGCCCTGCTTGGGTATCGCTGCCTGTCCACCCTTGCCAGCCATGCTTTTCAACAATGCTGTCAAACTCCTGCCTAAACGCTTGGATAGACTTCCCTTCCGCAATCGCCTTATCCACCGCGCCGCGAAAATCCGCCAGCAAATCCGCTTTAGCCGCACCGGCGACAATAAAGGCGCGGTCATGGGCTGAAGAAAGAATATCATCCCACCATTGGGTAGGCAGGTTCTCTTTTTGCCGAAAGAACGCCTGTTGTTCTTCAAACGGCTTATTGAATTTGCCGTCACCACGGGCGTTGAATGCTAATTGAGAGGGGGATAGGATTAACGGCATCTTATTTCAAATGTTCCCGCATATTTTCCATAATCTTTAGTTTATTATCCGCTTTTAATTCATCTATTTTGCGGGAAATATCCTTTATATAAGGTGCTTCGGTAATTTCTCGCATGGCGGTAGAAATATCGAACAAACCATCTGCCAACCGTTTAAAAAAATCGCCCAACCCATCAAAAAAGTACGCTGCAAGTGAAAATGGAGTAAATAAAAACAAACGTAACAAAAAAGATATTATTGTTTTCAATTTCTTATTCATTCCATTACTCATTTTTAACATCAAACCGACCAGCCAAATCCGCCGCCGCGAAGCCAAAGGTCATCACCTTAACCAAATCAGACGCATCCAAATCCCCATAACTTGCCAGCAGATCATCCCGTAATGCCTCCAAGTTTTCCGCTTTATCGGCTTTGGCCTTGATCACATCCACCAAGCTTTTAATGGCGGGCGCCGCATCTGCCGCTAGTTGGTCAACTTGTGAAGAAATGGGCGTAACATCCACATTGGCATCCTGCCCCGCCTCGGCAAAATTAGCCGGACCCGGCGGATTATCCACCACCGGGGCCTCCCCATCCGCATCACCGGCCGTTGCAGTATTACCCTGGCTTGCACCCTGAAGCATTGCCGACGGCTCAGCAGCGGAGGGATTAGGCTCATACTCGCCTGTATACCGCTCATTAACGTATTTCAACGTCGGGCGATAGCCCATATCAAAAATAACCTTATCGGTCTCGGCGGCGGCTTTCAGGTCTTCGGGCGGTTCAACCTTACGCCAAACCTTAGGCGGCGGCGCGGTCGGGTCGTTATAGGCCGTCAACCAACGCGATACCGACTCATTAAACGAGCCGCAAACCAAATCCGCATCCGCCTTGACCAAATCCTCACGCACCTCGCCCGCGTTGTCCTCTCCGCCCAACTTGCCAGGCGTACTGTCCGCCGCCCCGCTATGCCCCAGCCAAACTTTAGATATCGCCGCGTTCATCCGGTCAATCAACGCCGTGTAATCGGCGGTACCGGAACGTGCCGCCTCCAGCAGTTCCACCTGCATCCCATCAGGGATACGGATGGCGCTGTCCATTTGGATGGCCATCAACGCTTGCAGCAACCGCTTTTTCTCGGTTTCCGAAGCATTGACCGGATACTTACCCAATGCGGTCGGTTGTCCGAACTTCTCCAAAAAATATAGCCAAAACTTAATGCCATTGCGCTTAAAAAATGTCGGCCAATACAGATAATGCCCAAGCCCCAAACCATGCGGTTCGTCATCGTGGTCAGCACCACAGGCAAACGCCCAAAACTTAGCAGGGGGCAAGGCTTCGCCCTTGGTCATCTCGCCAGAGGTCATCATCCGCAACTCGCCGGTCGGCAAAAAGCCAAAACGTGAACGGTTACGGACTTTGATGGCATCAATGGTTATTTCCGAACCATCCGTCGCCCAAATCACCTCGGCCACCGCATAGCCGTAGAGCAAGGCCGCCATCATCTTTTGAGTTTTATCATCCCAACAGATACGTTCCAGCACCGTCCTTAAACGGTCAGCGGCAACTTTGGCCTTGCGGGTGTTATCGGCAGGTTCTACCTTCCATTCTTTGCCGATCAACGCCAACTCGCGTTGTTGGCGGCACGTCTTTACTTGGTCATCACGGGCAATCTCTTCATAAATCTTAAAATTACCACTGCCTTTGCTCATCAATACCGAATCAGATGGCTGCATCAACAAATCTTGTGGGATAAAACCGCGCGTGATGTCGCGGCCATCGTTTGATGTGGCGATTTCGTTCAGGCTGGGCTTGGTGCCGATTGCCTCGCTATACTGTGCTTCAGGGATAACAATACCGCTGTTTAACTGGACAAATCTAGCCATCACCAACCCCTAAAATCATTGCCGCCCGACACTGAGCCATAACCTCTGTCCTCATGTAACTTGCGGACATCCTCCAAATACCGACAAGACGCCCTAGCCCCGCTAGACTCAAACTCTATTGGCACCACCTCAGACGATAATGCCCGATCCGCCAAAAACAACGCAATCGCCCCGTCGCCATGCCGTTGTATACGCTTGCCATCCTTACTTTTTTGCTGGCTTTTTTCCTTGGGCATTTTAGGGACGCCATTGATTTTCTTGATAGCGCGTAAATCATCACGGATTTGGTCATCTTGAGGGATGTCATCCAGCAAACCATCCTCAAACGCCGCTTTAAACTTAGGCATGTTCTCCAGATAAAACGTCTCAGACAATTTTACCTCTTCAATGATCGAGCCATACTTTTGCCGCGCAAATTCCGCCAAGGCCGAACCAATACCCAAGGAATCTAGTCCAGCCCCTTTAAACTTAGGCAGACGCTCACAAATGAAATTGAAAATCTGCTCTTGCTGGCGGTAGGGGCATTGCCCTAGCTCCACCCACAGCTTGCAACGGCGCACCAAATCCTTGCCTTCCTGCAAAATCGGGTACACCGTCAAATCGCCCACCCGCCCGTAGTCGCCGCCAATCGCGGTATACAAAGTCGGGTCTAGGGCTTGCAAATGCGGCAACAAGTTTTCAATACACCAATCTTTAATGGTCAGATAACGCGATTCTTCCGATTCATAAGCAAACTCAGGCTTCCAGCTATCCCGTACAATCGGGATGCCGTGCGCCATGCGCGATAAGATCAAGCCCATCGACAAATACACCCCGCCGCCTTTTGAGGGGATCAAGTCCAGCTCCTCGTCGGCATCTTCCGAGTAATAATCATAGGTTTCATCCACCCACGCATCTTCATCGGCTTGCGTCCAGACCTTGCCCATCCGCATACAAACGCGCTGGTATAAACCCTCCTTAACCGCTTCACGAAAAGGTATCCGGTGGATGCTGCCCTTACGCTTGCCTGCGCGGATTTCCTGAATGAGTTGGTTAAAGGCGTTATCGTCACCATCATGGGTGGAAATCAGCCGTACCTTGCCGCCCCAAATCAAAAAAGCCATCGCGGCTTTTATTAAGGCAGGCAGATCATCCTGAAACGCCGATTCATCACCCACCAAAACCCCTTGCCGCCCCCGCAATTTGCGAGGGCGCGAAGCCAAAGCAATAATCTTATGACCCGAATCAGGAAACCGGATAGTAAACATTTTGATGTGCTTATCCTCGGCATCTTCGGCCCATAAGCCTTCCTCAACCGCCAAGGCCGCGCGGTTGAATTGCTTGGCCCACATGCCGCAAGCATCAATGTATTCTTCGGTCATTTCCTTGTCAGTGCCGAGGTAATACACGTTTTGGCCTCCGGCTGATTTGGCAGCGGCGGCAATCAGCACATCATCCGCCGCTTCCGCCCAGGTCAAGCCCGTGCGGCGGCCTTTTTCGGCGATCTTGAAGGGCGCAGTGTCGGCAATCCAACGTTGTTGGTAAGGCAAAAGGGCGGATGGTAATTCAGACATTACCCGGCAACCCCTAAAATCTCGCTACGGATAGCGGCAACCACATCGGCGCTTACGGTGGTTTCAACCTTACTACGGACTAATAAATATGCGGTTATAGACAAGGGACATTGCCTTTATTCTGTTAGATGTGATGGAGCAGAAAGCGATCATTCGCCATGAACAAGCCAACATTGCGAAAGTTTTTTAAGATATAACGATGAGATTTATGTCCGCTATGAATTTGACTTTAATTTGTTGAAAAACTGGCGGCAGATCGAGCTTAAAATCAGAGAATTGGTTGCGTCGTTTGAGCGGGCGGCAGCCACCGAGAAACCCAACACCGTTCAGTAATTTTTCAACACCAATTAGGAGAACACCATGACAAACCCCAGCAAAAAATCCGTGCCAGGCAGCATCGAAGCTTGGCAATTTAGCACATCCACCTTTACGGCATTTTCCCAAGAGGCCAACATAATGGCATCCCCGGATGCTCCAAAGTCAATTGCGGTTTCACCCGCCCCGGCAAGCACAACGGGTCTTGCACATAATTTGTCCAATGCCGATCTGGCCCGGTTGCAGAATTTAGTAATCGTTGAGCATAACGTGGCCGAGTTTTGGCGCGTATTGGCTTACGTATTTCCATCGACACCAGCCGAAGTGGACTTGTGCGATTCCTCACATGGCGGCACATCGCGTTGTCAAAAGCCGGTACAGGCCGACGACGATGATATGGGTGTTAAATCCAAGCTCGTGCCTTTCAGTATTCTGGAGGTGATGGCCGGATTGCTCACGATAGTTTTTGGCGTGTCATTTGAGACCAGTGATTTTATTGTTGATGCCCTTGAACACTGGTGGAAACGCAATAAGGACAAGCACGGCGCTATCAAGCAACTAGTCATCAACTTGGATAACGGGCCGAACAACTCCAGCCAGCGAACCCAGTTTATGAAGCGCCTGACTGAGTTTTCCGGTTAGAATGGTTCCTTGTTGCGTGCTGGTTTACTACCCGCCGTATCACAGTAAATATAACCCTACCAAACGCTTCTATGGCTTCCCAGCCTGCCGCCCCGCTGATCACCGCGCCTATCGTCAAAATGATGATCTCAAGCAGCTGGTGCCGCTTATGCCGTTCTATACGCGGGTCTTCCAAGGTTGAAAAGGCTTCCTGTAATTAAGGCCAACGGCATATTCCCAAAATGCGTAGTATCTCATTTTAGGCCAATTTATATGCGCTTGCCATGTCACACATTTTTGAATTAAAGGCGTATTCGTAAGCTTATATTAGAATTTCAGGTTCATTTTCTTGAACAGCCCGGATGATCAATTCAATGAAAATATCCGCTGATTAGCATAAACTATCGCACAATTTTGCACTTGACCCATCACCTGACATGACACAAGCCCATTACCCTTTCCTAGACAAAAAACGCATCATCGCCGAAGCGGGATTTAACCGCTGGCTAGTCCCTCCTGCCGCCTTGGCCATCCATTTGTGTATCGGCATGGCTTACGGATTTTCGGTATTTTGGTTGCCCTTGTCGAAAGCCATCGGCATCAAAGAAAGCATCGCCTGCCCTGCTGACGTCGGTTTTTTTCAAGAATTATTCATCACCACTTGTGATTGGAAAATCTCCACCTTAGGCTGGATGTACACCTTGTTTTTCGTGTTCCTGGGTTCATCGGCGGCGGTGTGGGGAGGTTGGCTGGAGCACGTCGGCCCACGTAAAGCGGGCGTGGTCAGTGCGTTTTGCTGGTGCGGCGGCATGTTATTGTCTGCTTTGGGCATTTATCTGCACCAATTTTGGATCATGTTGCTGGGTTCCGGCGTGATTGGCGGCATGGGTTTGGGCTTGGGCTACATCTCGCCCGTGTCGACGCTGATTAAATGGTTCCCAGACCGGCGCGGCATGGCGACGGGTATGGCAATCATGGGTTTCGGTGGTGGCGCGATGATCGGCTCCCCTTTGGCGACCGAATTGATGAAATTATTTGCCAATACCGCTGATGTTGGCGTGATGCCCACGTTCATCGTCATGGCGGCGGTTTACTTTGTGTTTATGATGACAGGCGCACTCAGCTACCGCATTCCGCCGGAAAATTGGCAGCCAGCGGGTTGGACACCGACTAGCAACCCGAAAGTAAAACGCATGATTACCGAACATCACATCCACGCCAAAAATGTCTTTAAGATTAAACAGTTCTGGTTATTGTGGGGGGTGTTGTGCATGAACGTCAGCGCCGGAATCGGCGTAATCGGCATGTCCTCGCCGATGTTGCAAGAAGTGTTTGGCGGGCAATTGCTTGGCATCACAAAAACTTACAGCGAACTCGATAAAACCCAGCTCGCCGCCATTGCCGGCATCGCGGCGGGCTTTACCGCCTTGTTGAGCCTGTTCAACATCGGCGGACGTTTCGTCTGGGCGAGCTTGTCGGACAAACTGGGGCGCAAGCTCACCTTCATCGTGTTTTTTGTCATCGGTGGCTTGCTGTACCTGAGCATCCCCGAAAGCGCGGCTTCCGGCAACAAGCTGCTGTTTGTCGGTGCGTTTTGTTTGATCTTAAGCATGTACGGCGGCGGTTTCGCCACCATCCCGGCGTATCTCGCCGATTTGTTCGGCACCTTAAATGTCGGCGCAATCCACGGACGCCTGCTCACCGCGTGGGCAACTGCGGGGATTTTAGGCCCGGTGATCGTCAATTACATGCGCGAATACCAACTCAGCCTAGGTTTGCCGCGCGAGCAAATCTACAACCAAACCATGATGATTTTGGCGGGCATGTTGATGGTGGGTTTGGTTTGCAATTTATTGGTGCGTCCGGTTGCTGATAAATGGTTTATGAAAGAAGAAGAATTGCTGGCGGAGAGGATACCTGGCGATACAAAAATTCCGCTGGCAACGATGGAAGCATTGCCAGTGCAACACAAAGCCGTAAATATTATCGTGGCGGTGTTGGCCTGGGCCATCGTCATTATCCCCTTGTCTTGGGGGATTTATAAGACGGTGCTGAATGTGGGCAAGTTTTTTTCTTGAAATTGGATATTTCAAGTTCCTTCCCCGTATTTCGCTATCGCTGCATACGGGCTACTTTGCTTTGAATTGACGGCAAAACAACAGGCACAAAAAAGGCAGCCCAAGCTGCCTTTTTTCGTAAACGGGATAAACAAGCGTTTACAGTTTTTCTTTAATACGCGCCGCCTTACCAGTCAAATTACGCAGGTAGTACAGTTTGGCGCGGCGCACATCACCACGGCGTTTAACGATAATTTCGCTGATCATAGGGCTGTGGGTTTGGAAAACACGCTCAACACCGGTGCCGTGGGAAATTTTTCTGACGGTGAATGCAGAGTTCAAACCACGATTACGTTTTGCAATCACGATGCCTTCAAACGCCTGGATACGTTCACGCTCGCCTTCTTTTACTTTTACTTGCACTACAACCGTGTCACCTGAGTTAAATTCAGGGATTTGTTTTAATTGCAGGGCTTCCAATTCATCAATAATATTGCTCATCACTACACCTATTTAATTCAATTCGACTATAAATTCTTTTAGCAGCTTTTCCTGGTCTGCATCTAAATTATTGTTTTTTAATAAATCTGGCCGTCTTTGCCAGGTTCTTCCCAGAGATTGCTTCAGACGCCAACGGGCTATGTCCGCATGGTTTCCGCCCATTAACACCTCGGGTACGGCACGGCCATTAATCTGTTCAGGCCGCGTGTAATGCGGGCAATCCAACAGTCCTGCCATATAGGAATCTTGTTCTGCCGAATCGGCATCGCCGAGCACACCCGGCAACAAACGGGTGATGGCATCAATCACTATCAACGCGGCAAGTTCACCGCCGCTGATGACATAATCGCCTAGCGACCATTCTTCGTCACAATCCAGTTCGACAAAGCGTTCGTCCATACCTTCATAACGACCCGCCACCAATACCAATTGCGAAAGCTGGCTGGCATCCTTGAGCAAAGCTTGCGTAATGGGTTTGCCTTGCGGACTTAAACAAACCACTTTGCTGTTGCCAACAGGGGCTTGCTTGGCATCCATAACGGCATCATGCAAGGGTTGGTATTTCATGACCATCCCTGGCCCGCCGCCGTAGGGACGGTCATCGACGGTTTTATGTCGGTCATGGGTGTAATCCCTTGGGTTCCACACCGACAAACTGACGATGCCCCGTTCGATGGCACGGCCTGTTACGCCGTAATTTGCCGCCGCCGTAACCATTTCAGGAAATAAGGTGACAATATCAAATCGTGTCAGCACCATCAAAAATCAGGATCCCAATCGACGATCATTTTTTGGCTTGGCAAGTCAATACGGATAATTGTTTGGCCTTGTAAAAACGGTATGGCCCGATCACGCTCGCCTTTGACGATGACCACATCATTGGCCCCCGTTTCGAGCAGGTTTTCGACGTTGCCTAGCGGTATCCCTTCGACGGTTTCGACAGTTAAGCCAATTAAATCCGACCAGTAATATTCATCTTCGGCTGTTTTAGGCAGTTGCCCGAACCTTATGAAAATAGTCCAACCCATCAGGGCTGCAGCCTGATCCCTGTCATTTATTCCGTCAAGCCTGGCAACCACCGCCCCACCTTGCAAAGCACCTTCAAGAACATTAACTGTCTTCGTCTCGTCGGCTTTTTTTAGCAGCCAAGGCGCGTATCTAAGGATATTTTCGCGCTTATCGGTATAAGAAAAAACTTTTACCCAGCCTTTTATACCAAAAACGCCGGAAATTTCGCCGACGTTGATCAGTTCTTTATCTGGCAAACGGATTAGGCAGCCGCTTTAGCTGCGTCTTTAATCAATTTTGCAACGCGGTCAGAAGGTTGTGCACCATTTGATTGCCAGTAAGCAACACGCTCACTGTCTAAACGTAATCTTTCTTCATTGCCACGCGCCAATGGGTTAAAAAAACCGAGACGTTCAATATAACGACCGTCACGCGAACTGCGGCTATCGGTTACAACGACGTGGTAAAAAGGGCGGTTTTTTGCACCACCTCTTGAAAGACGAATGGTTACCATCTAATTTCCTCGAAAAAACTTTCAGTAATTGTTAATCCGTCTATTCTACGCGATTTTATTGATAAGTGAAGAGAAATTAGCATTTATTATGATTCAATCAAACTGTTTGCCAGCTTTTCTTGCATTATTGCATTGCTTGTTAAGCCACGCACTATAGCTTAATTTGCCGGATTTTCATTTTTAGTGCTTTGCATCATCCACTTTTGCAATGCTTTGTCCATGCCCATTATGTTGGACTATTTTTTCAAACGCTTTTACCAAGGACTGGACATAAGGTTCGAGGGAATGATTCTCCATAAAATAACGGTGCGCTTCAGCTCCGATAGACTCTCTAATTTCCGGCTTACTGCAAATCCCGATAGCAGAGCGTATCTCTTCCACAGAATCAGGCCCGACAAAATAACAGGTCTTTAAATGCTCGCCGTACTCCATTGTTGTTGCTGTCCTGGTGATGATAGCCAACTTGCCCAATGCCATTGCATTAAGCAGTACCATTTGACCCGATGACAGGTTGTCATTATTAAGTATCAGCAGCACCATATCCGCTCCGGCAAGCTCTTCTACATACTTGTCCCCGTAGCAATTACGAAGAATGGTGACGTTGGCAGGACAATCCAGCCCCTGTAACGGGTGGCTGGAATCACAAATTATATGCAGTTCTACAGGCAACCCCCGCACAGCGTCGCAAAGTAAATGATAATCCCGCCCTGAACGGCCCGCAGAAACCACATAACCAGGCCCGCCTTCATTTTTAGCCACCCAATCCTTAGGCACATCAAAATTGCCGCCAAACAGAGTTGCCACGAACAGCGTTTTTTTCAATCGAAACAGTTTCGGTAAATAGTCGCTCTCATATTTTGAGTAGCATATCACCGCTGTTATTTGTGCCAGTAGGATACGAAAATATAACCACCTGATTTTGGTCAACAATAAGGATTTCCTTGGGGTATAAATGAAACCAAGGAAAATGATGGGGATTTTTATGCCGGAAAAAAACTGTGCCAGTAAACAACCTATAACCTCAATGTCTGTGCCTACACAAATATAATCAGGTAACGGGCCTTGCTTTATCCGTGCCATCCAACTGTTAAATGCGTAGCAAGCCAACCAAGGTATTTTTGCCAACAACTGGATGCCATAGTGATATCTACCAAATCCAGAAGCGGCGCCGCAATCGAATGTGGCATCAGGAAGCGTTTCCCTTAAAAAATTAACCAGAGGCCAATCATATTGTGCGGAAGGGAAGATAAAATGGATTTTCATTTTGAATATATTGGTTATATTAAATTGTCCGGATGACGGCCTTATCCTCCACAATTGGCTGTCCTTAAAAACCAGCGGCTTGCGTACCATTCCTTAAATTAGGAAACTACCTTTTCATATTCTTTGCATTGCCTTTAAGTCCGCGCATCATATTCGCCATGTTGCCGCTTTTCATTTTCTTCATGACTTTTTGCATCATCAAATGCTGCTTCAAGATCCGGTTGACATCCTGCAATTCCTGTCCACAGCCTGCGGCAATGCGTTTTTTGCGGTTGCCCTTGATCAGATCGGGAAAGCGGCGTTCCTTCATGGTCATGGAATTGATCACGGCAATCTGCCGCGCCAGCATTTTGTCATTCATTTTTTCTTTGATTTCTTGCGGCACTTTGTTCATGCCCGGCATCTTTTCCATCATCGAACCAATGCCGCCCATGCTTTGCATTTGCACGAGCTGCTCGCGCAAGTCTTCCATGTCAAAGCCCTTGCCTTTTTGCATTTTTTTGGCAAATTTTTCGGCTTTTTCCTTATCGACTTTTTTCTCGATTTCCTCAATCAAGCCGAGGATGTCGCCCATACCCAAAATACGCGAGGCGATACGGTCAGGATAAAACGGCTCCAGAGCAGAAGTCTTTTCGCCGACACCGATAAATTTGATGGGCTTGCCCGTGATATGGCGGATAGACAAGGCGGCCCCGCCACGCGCATCGCCGTCCGCTTTGGTCAGGATCACGCCCGTCAATGGCAGCGCGTCATTAAAAGCCTTGGCAGTGACCGCCGCATCTTGCCCGGTCATGCTATCGACAACGAACAGGGTTTCAATGGGATTGATCGCCGCATGCAGGGCTTTGATCTCTACCATCATCTCATCATCGACATGCAAACGGCCTGCGGTGTCGATGATAATGACATCCAAAAATTTTCTCTTCGCCGCGTCTATGGCGTTTTTGGCAATATCGACGGGATTTTGGGAAATGTCGCTAGGGAAAAAATCCAAGGACAAATCATGCGCCAAGGTTTCCAATTGCTTGATCGCCGCCGGGCGGTAGACATCGACACTGACCACGCCGACTTTTTTCTTTTGGGTTTCTTTCAACCAGCGGCCCAGTTTGGCAACCGTCGTCGTCTTACCTGCACCTTGCAAACCCGCCAACAGGATGATTGCGGGCGGTACAGCTTTAAGGTTGAGACCTTCATTGGCATCCCCCATGACCTTGACCAATTCGGCCTGCACCAACTTGATCATGGCCTGGCCTGGTGTCAAACTGGACTGCACATCCTGGCCTAATGCACCAATTTTTACCCGTTCAATAAAATCAGTGACAACAGGCAACGCGACATCCGCCTCCAACAACGCCATACGCACTTCACGCAAGGATTCTTTAATGTTGTCTTCGGTCAGGCGACCCTGGCCTTTTAATTTTTTAAGTGTGTCGCTTAAGCGGTCGGTTAAATTATCAAACATATCGGCTAATTTTTATTCTGATGTTGGCAAGGTGCGTCCGCTGGCATAAATGCGCTAGGACTATTTAACCTGTTATATTAACATAGCCATTGATGGCTTTGCACTTTGCCGTCATAGCCTGACTATTCCCGCTTACACCATCCTGAGTTCGTCGCCTTTAAACTAAGCCAATGATTTCCATCGCCCTCGCCACTATTGCCATTTTTTCTTACATGGTAAGCACGTTGTCAATTATTAGGCATATCCGCGAAAATACCTTACCCCGCACCCTCATTTATCTGGCTTGGACGGCGGTTTTTGCACATATCGCCTTTATCGCCACGGCATTCCATCAGCACCAAGCTTTCAGTTTCAATTTTTTTAGCACCGCATCGCTGGTTGCGATGATTGTCGCCTTATTGCTGCTTATCGCAGCACTCAACAAACCCGTTGAAAAACTCGGCGTTGTATTATTCCCCATCGCCGCGATCATGCTGGGCCTGGAAAGCAATTTTTCCGAACCCACCCAGCCTTTATCAAACCACAGTTGGGCAATGACCGCGCACATACTCACGTCGATTATTGCCTTTAGCCTGTTAAATATCGCCGCCCTGCAAGCCCTGTTGCTGTATTTGCAAGACCAGCAACTGAAAAGCCATCCGCCGAAACGCTTCATCCAATCGCTACCATCGTTGCAGGCGATGGAATCGTTGCTGTTCCAGATGATAGCCGCCGGGGTGTTTTTCCTGAGCTTTTCGCTGATCAGTGGTTTTGCGTTTATTGAAGATTTATTCGCGCAGCATTTGGTGCATAAAACCGTGCTGTCCCTGCTGGCATGGCTGATTTTTTCGAGTTTGTTAATAGGCAGGAAACGCTATGGCTGGCGTGGTAAAACCGCAATACAGTGGACTATCTGCGGGTTTGTTTTGCTTTTATTGGCTTATTTTGGCAGCAAGTTGGTGTTGGAGCTGATCCTGCACCGTTCATAACGGCGAATTACGCTCTTCTGCTTCAACCAAGCGCACCCGCTGGGTCACGCCACAGACCAGCGTATAGGGTATGGTGTCCGCACACAAGGCAATCTCTTCCACTGCCAAACCGTCACCCCACAAAGTCACCGCATCGCCCGGTTTGGCATCAGGCTGGCTTGCCAGATCAACGGTGATCATATCCATAGACACCCGTCCAATCAGCGGCACACGCTGGCCGTTGACCAGCACCGGAGTACCCGGCTTGGCGTAACGTGGATAACCATCTCCGTAACCAATAGCCACCACGCCCAAAGTCGTATCTTGCGGACAAACCCAACTACAGCCATAACCGACCGTACCACCTTTCGCCAAGGGTTTGACGGCGATCAAGCGCGAATGCAAGCCCATGACGTGCTTCAATCCCAACTCCGCACCGGTGCTGCCAGGAAATGGTGAAATACCGTAGAGCATCACGCCAGGGCGCACCCAATCCGCCAACGCCGCTTGCCAACCCAAAATGCCTGCGGAATTGGCAATGCTACGCTCACCTTGCGACATCCCCAGGGTTTGATTAAACAAATTGATTTGTTTAATCGTCATGTCATCCTGCATATCATCAGCGTTCGCCAAATGGGTCATCAGGTTGACGGGCTGTTTGACTAATACACAACGGCTTAAGCGTTGATAAATGCCTGGAAATTCGTTGGCGTGAAACCCCAAGCGGTTCATGCCCGTATCCAGTTTCAGCCACACGGCGATTTGCGTCCGCCCAGTGTGCTGCTCCAGCAAATCCAATTGGCTTGCCGTGTGCACCACGGCATCTAGCTGGTAGTGCAACAAATCATCCAGTTCTTCAATGCAAGTGAAGCCTTCCAGCACGGCAACCCGATTTTGCAGGCCCGCTTTGCGCAAACGGATGCCTTCCTGCACCCGCGCCACGGCAAAGGCATCAACGTGGGATAAAGTTTCAGCGACCCGCAACAGGCCATGACCATAGCCATTGGCCTTGATGACCGCCATAATGTTGGCGTCCGGTGCGCATTCGCGGACTTTTTGGAGATTATGTTGCAACGCGTTTAAATCAAGCACGGCATACGCGGCTGGGGTCATTCGTAATCCTCCGCACCGTAACCGTGTCCGGCAAAATTTTCAAAACGAGTGTATTGGCCTAAAAAGGTCAGCCTGACCGTCCCCAACGGACCGTTACGCTGTTTGCCGATAATAATTTCGGCAATGCCTTTATCGGGGCTGTCTTCGTTATAAACTTCATCACGGTAAACAAACACGATCAAGTCGGCATCTTGCTCAATCGCGCCGGATTCGCGCAAATCGGACATGACCGGGCGTTTATTGGGGCGTTGCTCCAGATTCCGGTTAAGCTGCGATAAGGCAATGACCGGCACGTTCAATTCTTTCGCCAAAGCCTTTAAGCCACGGGAAATGTCGGAGATTTGCTGGACACGGTTCTCGCCACTGGAAGGTGATTGCATCAATTGCAAATAATCCAGCACGATCAAGCCGAGCTGCCCGTGTTCGCGGGTCAAACGGCGCGCCCTAGAACGCACTTCGGTAGGTGTCAATGCCGGCGTATCATCGATGAACAATTTGGTTTCCGCCAGCATATTGATCGCCGAGGTCAATCTGGGCCATTCGTCATCTTCCAACTTACCCGTACGCACCTTATGCTGGTCAATACGCCCCAAAGACGACATCATCCGCATCGCCAACGCATCACCCGGCATTTCCATACTGAACACGGCGACGGGCTTGTCACCCTTGATGGCGATATTTTCCGCCATGTTCATCGCGATGGTGGTTTTACCCATCGACGGCCTACCCGCAACGATAATCAAATCAGCGGGCTGCAAACCCGATGTCAATTGGTCAAAATCCGAGAATCCGGTCGCCGCCCCGGTAATATTGCCATCCTGCTCAAACAGCGTCTCAATGCGGTCAACCGCCCTGGCAAGCAAAGTTTTAATCGGTACAAAGCCACCTTGCCCACGCTGTTTTTGCTCGGCGATTTTAAACACCTCGCGTTCGGCACTTTCCAGCAAATCGGCAGTTTCGCGCCCTTCGGGATTAAACGCCGAGTCGGCGATACCCGTGCCGACATGGATTAACTGGCGCAATACCGAGCGGTCGCGGACGATATTGGCGTAGGTGACAATGTTTGCCGCACTGGGGGTGTTTTTCGCCAACCAACCCAAATACGCCAAACCGCCGGTGTCTTCCAACTCCCCGACCGCCGCCAGGGCTTCGGAAATGGTGATAATATCAAAAGGTGATTGTTTTTCGGCAAGTTGCGCGATCACTTTAAAAATCAAGCGATGGTCACGACGATAAAAATCCGTTTCCAACACCTTATCGGCGACCGAATCCCAGGTTTGGTTATCCAGCATCAAACCACCTAAAACCGCCTGCTCGGCCTGTATGGAATTGGGCGGGACTTTTAGCGCGTCCAAGGCGTCATCGCTATCGTACATATAGTTATTGGACATGATATTGATATTTAGCTTCTGTGGAATTTAAACGATCTGCACAAATCTAGGCGGCACGATAATCTAATTTTCAGTGTCGATATTGAATGATCGGGGGATGGCTGGATTTTTATAGGTATATCGCCCCTGATATATTTTTCCCCATAAGCACTTGCCCAAAAAGCTTGGGCAGGGCATTCCATTTCTATGCAAGCACTTATGAAACAATCTTAAGAAAGGCGATTATGTAATAACTTTTAAGCATAACATATTTAATGGCTTGATTAATGAAACTAGTGTTATTTTCAAAATAATAGCTTGTTGCCAATACAGTTAAGCCTATATAATGCCAAGTTCAATCAAAGTGCGAACGTGGCGAAATTGGTAGACGCGCTGGATTTAGGTTCCAGTAGGTTGCCCTGTGAGAGTTCGAGTCTCTCCGTTCGCACCACTTATTCAATAAAAAATGACCGTTTTTTTATCAAACGGCCATTTTTCAATTCTGTTGAGCCGTTACCCGTCTCTAAAAATCCTTATTAAATGCGTGGAGTAAAGAAATGCAAGTTTCTGTCGAGAAGACATCAGAATTAAGCCGGAAAATGACAGTCAGCGTACCAGAATCCGTGGTTCAGGAAAAAATGGCGACACGCTTCAAGTCGTTGGCCCGCGAAGTCAAAGTCGACGGTTTCCGTCCTGGCAAAGTCCCTTCACACATCGTAAAAAAACTCTACGGCGACCGTGTCCGTGGCGAAATCGCCGGTGACTTGATCCAATCAACTTATTACGAAGCCCTACAGAATCAGGATCTAAAGCCTGCCGGAAACCCTTTTATTGACTCAGTCGATGAAAGCGAAGGTTTTAAATACACCGCCATATTTGAAGTCTATCCCGAAATATCCCTGGAAGGCTTGGAGCAAATGGAAGTTGTCCGTAGCTTGTCCTCTGTCGAAGAAGCCGATGTCGATGCGATGATTGAAAAATTACGCACACAAAAACTGGCCTGGACAGAAGTGGAACGTCCAGCCCAAGAAAAAGACCGCATCACCGTCAATTTCTCCGGTACAGCCGATGATGAAAATTTCACTAACGGCAAAGTCGAAAATTATTCGGTTGAAATTGGCACCAAGCAAATGATCCCTGGCTTTGAAGAAAATCTTATCGGCCTTCAAGCCGGTGCCGGCAAAACCTTTACCGCCACTTTCCCTGAAGAATACGGCAATACCAAACTGGCAGGCAAAACCGCTGAATTCGAAGTCGAAGCCATCAAAGTTGAAGAGCCGACATTACCAGAAATTAATGCCGAATTTATCCAAAGCTACGGCATAGAAGAAGGCACGATGGAAGCCTTCCGTAGCGACGTAAAAACCAATATGGAACGGGAACTGGCCAACGCCCTGCAAGCCCGGCTGAAAAATTCGGTTATGGATGCCTTGTACGAAAAAGTCCAAATCACCCTGCCTAGCACGTTGATCGATGAAGAAGTCGAGAACCTGATGAAACCGTATGTCGAAACGGCAAAACGGCAAAAACTAAGCCTCGAAGATTTACAATTGCCGCGTGATGTGTTTGAAGCGCAAGCCAAACGCCGCGTCGCTTTAGGGTTGATTTTGGGCGAAGTCATACAAAAAAACAATCTGGCATTGGATGAGAATAAAGTCCGTTCAACCATTGAAGACATGGCGAAAAGTTATGAATCACCCGAAGAAGTCGTAAGCTGGTATTATGCCGACAAAAGCCGCCTCGCTGATGTCCAGCAAATGGTGCTGGAAAATCAAACGGTGGATTGGCTGGTGGCCCAAGCGAAAGTCTCTGAAGAAACCCTGCCATTTAGCGATGTCATGGAAAAATACCAACGGTAAGGATTAATTATGTACAAACATATTGCAACAAACCCAAGCAATGAAATTCAAGCGGCGGGCGGGCTGGTCCCCATCGTTGTCGAGCAAACCGCCAGGGGCGAGCGTTCTTTCGACATTTATTCCAGGCTGCTGAAAGAGCGCGTCATTTTTCTGGTGGGTCAAGTTGAAGATTACTCGGCGAATCTGGTGGTCGCGCAATTGCTGTTTCTGGAATCAGAAAACCCTGACAAAGACATCCACTTATACATCAATTCACCCGGTGGCTCAGTCACTGCGGGCATGTCCATTTATGACACCATGCAGTTCATCAAACCCGATGTCAGCACCTTGTGCATCGGCCAGGCCGCCAGTATGGGCGCATTGTTATTGACGGGCGGCGCGGCGGGAAAACGTTTCTGCCTGCCACACTCCAGAATGATGATCCATCAACCTTTAGGCGGCTTCCAAGGGCAAGCGTCGGATTTTGACATCCACGCACGGGAAATTTTATCCATCCGCGATAAACTCAATAAAATCCTCGCCCATCATACCGGCCAGCCCATCGAAAAAATTGCGCAAGACACCGATAGGGACAATTTTTTAAGTTCCAATGATGCCGTGGCTTATGGTCTAATCGACAAAGTCCTGGCTAACCGCGCAATGGCTGTTGAGCAGTAAGTTGGATATTTCGATAAATAGTACTGTTCGTTCGATGCTTGCGGGAGCCGATTATGAGTAACAAAGATGACGATAAACTGCTGTATTGCTCTTTCTGCGGCAAAAGCCAGCATGAAGTACGTAAACTGATTGCAGGGCCGTCAGTTTATGTTTGCGACGAATGCGTTGAATTGTGCAACGACATCATCAAGGATGAACTGGCCGACGAATCCGGCAACACCGCTGGCAATACCGAGTTACCCAAGCCCAAAGATATAAAACTGAATCTGGACAATTACGTCATCGGCCAAGAAAAAGCTAAAAAAATTCTCGCCGTGGCGGTTTATAACCATTACAAACGCCTGCGTAACAAAAGCAAAAAAGACACGGTCGAGCTGGCTAAAAGCAATATCTTGCTGATTGGCCCAACCGGGTCTGGCAAGACCTTGTTGGCTGAAACCTTGGCCCGCTTGCTGGATGTGCCGTTCACGATTGCCGATGCGACCACGTTGACCGAAGCCGGTTATGTGGGTGAAGATGTCGAAAACATCATCCAAAAAATCCTGCAAAAATGTGATTACGATGTCGAAAAAGCCGAAACCGGCATTGTTTACATCGACGAAATCGACAAAATTTCCAGGAAATCTGAAAACCCGTCGATCACCCGCGATGTCTCCGGCGAAGGTGTCCAGCAAGCCCTGTTAAAACTGATTGAAGGCACGATTGCTTCCGTACCTCCTCAAGGCGGACGCAAACACCCAAATCAAGAGTTTTTGCATGTCAATACCGCAAACATCTTATTTATCGTCGGTGGTGCTTTTGCCGGACTTGACCGAGTTATCAAGGCGCGTAGCGAAAAAGGCGGCATCGGTTTTTCAGCCGATGTCAAATCCAAAGATGACAGCAAAAATATCGGCGAATTATTCGCCGAAGTGGAAGCCGAAGATTTGATCAAATACGGCTTGATCCCTGAGTTTGTCGGCCGTCTGCCCATCGTGGCAACGCTGGAAGAATTGGATGAAGCCGCGTTGATACAAATTTTGACCGAACCTAAAAATGCGTTGATCAAACAATATAAGCATTTGTTTGACATGGAAGGCACAGAATTGGAATTCCGTGAAGACTCCTTAGGCGCGATTGCGCGTAAGGCGATGGAGCGCAAAACCGGAGCCCGTGGCTTGCGGACTATCGTCGAAAACATCTTGTTGAACACCATGTATGAACTGCCTTCATCTGACGACATTTCCAAAGTGGTCGTCGATGAAAGTGTCGTGCTTGGGCATTCCGAACCCTACTTGGTTTACGAATCCGAGCAGAAAAAAACCGGTTCCACACTTTAACCTGAAAATACTTTTTGTCCTCGCCGGCGGCAACCCAGACGAGGACAAACCGCCTAACTCCCCAAATCCGTGTCGATGCTAAACCGGCACACACAATCGCCCTTCGCCATACAGCTTAACTGCTGCACTTCTTTTGCCAATAACGAAGACATCAAAGCCCGGTCAAACTGGCACAGTGCCGGATGTTGTTGGGCGACATCGTGATAAATGCAATTGCTGGCTTTAATCACCGATTGTCCTGTTTCCGCCCCCACTTCCTGTTGCACCTGAAAACCCAGTTCCGCCATGATCCGTAACAATTGCTGCAAGCGTCCATCCGCCGTTTTACCTGCAAACTGAGCTGTTAATTTATCCGCCAATTTGCCGCCTAGACGCTGCATATAAGCCGCAAACGCCTCCTCGCCCATTTCTTCCTGCAAATCACTGATGATTAATTCGGCAAACCACGCATATTGCTTGGGAAAATAATTAATGCCTTTATCGGTAATGCCATAAATCGTCACCGGCCGTCCGGCTGTTTTATTCAGCGTCGTTTTCCTGATATAACCGTCCCCTTCCAGCGTCACAAAATGTTGCTGTATCGCGGTCCGGGAAATATCCAATGCCATCGCCAGCGCATCCATACTTAATCCACCTCGGTTTTCCAGTAATTGTTCAAGAATTTCATGTTGGCGGGGACTTATTTTCCGTGACATTTGTGTACATCCGATAATCATTGATTGGTAACGATTATGTCATAAAAAACTTTTATAAGTTAAATATTGCATAAGTTTTTGCATTAAGATACACTTTCTGACGGTAAGCGGACCAGCTTAGCCAAACCAAACTAAACCTATAACAATAAACACAACAAGAGGAGCAGACCATGAGTGAAGCACAAGCAACCACAGCATCCCTATTTGACCAACTCGGCGGCGTGGCGGCAGTCGACGCGGCAGTCGATATTTTTTACCGCAAAGTGCTGGCGGATTACCGTATCAACCGTTTCTTCGACAACGTTGACATGGAACAACAGGCCGCCAAACAAAAAGCCTTTTTGACGATGGCCTTTGGCGGCCCCAACAACTACACCGGGCAAGACATGCGTGACGCCCATGCCCGTTTCGTGAAAATGGGGCTGGACGACAGCCATTTTGATGCCGTGATGGAAAACCTGACCGCCACTTTACGCGAATTGAATGTCCCTGAAAACTTGGTGACCCAAGTCGCCACGCTGGCAGAAACCACGCGCAATGACGTATTAGGCAAATAAGCATTGGATGGGGGCCACATGCCGCAAATTAGCTTAGGCGAAACCCAATTCGCCTGCCCTGGCGATGAAACCTTGCTGGATGCGTTGTTAAAAGCCAATCTCCGCATTCCCTATAGCTGCCGGCAAGGCGTTTGCCAATCTTGCCTGATGCGTTGCCTCAATGTGGCTCCACCCGCCAATTCCCAGACCGGACTTAAAGACACGTTGCAGCGGCAAAACTATTTCCTGGCTTGCCGCTGTTACCCCGAACAGGACATGACCGTCGCCCTGCCCGACCAGCAAACGTTTGCCGTTAATGCCGTAGTCATCAAAAAACAACTACTCGCGCCGGATATTCTGCGCTTGGTGTTGCAATACGAAACCCCACTGGAATTTTACGCCGGACAATTTATTAACCTGCGGCGCGGCGACGGCTTGACGCGCAGTTATTCCATCGCCATCAGCCCCCAAACAGGGAATCTTTTAGAATTTCACATCCGCCGCTTACCGCAAGGACAATTCAGCAACTGGGCACATGATGAACTGGCTATTGGCAGCCCCGTCACCCTGTCACAAGCGCAAGGCAATTGTTATTACCTGCCAGGAAACCACGGGCAACCGCTGCTATTGATTGGCACGGGCAGCGGCCTGGCCCCGCTATATGGCATCATCAACGACGCACTTAACCAAGGGCATAATGGTGTTATCCATTTATTCCACGGTAGCCGTAATGCGGATGGTTTGTATCTAAGCGATGAACTACGCAAGCTGGAAGAAAAATTTGCCAACTTCCAATACACCGCCTGCCTATCTGAGAAACACAGCAAGCCTGGCTTTGCACAAGGCCGTGCCCATGACCTCGCCTTGGCGGACAAGGACAGCCTCAAAGGTTGGCGGGTATATTTGTGCGGACATCCAGAAATGGTCAAACACAGCCAAAAAATGGCTTATCTAAAAGGTGCGTCGCTTAAGGACATTTATGCCGATGCGTTTATAGCGGGAAAATAAGGAAGGATTTAAAAACATTTAATATCATCAGTTGACGCGTTTCGGTGGCGTTTCGTTTTATCGCAGCGGGCCGCCATCCCGACCATGACACCTTGGCGACCTGCCGGCGGCGTTTTTTGAATGGATTGGCCGGGGTGTTTGGGCAAGTCCTTAAGCTTGCGCACGAGATGAAAATGCCCAAGCCGGCCTGGATGGCGAAAAGATAGACGCCAATGCCCTGCGGCACAGCGCGTTGCCGTATGGGCATAGCGAAAAACTCGAAGCACAGCTCAAGCGAGGCGATGCGGATACGTTGGACAAAGTGCGCCCGGTGCTGGAAGCCATGTCTTCACGCATTATCCATATCGGCCCTACTGGTTCCGGGCAAGCGACCAAAGCGGTCAACCAAGTCTTATGTGCGGGCATCAACCAAGCGGTGACAGAAGCCTTGGCGTTTGCGCCGGGCTTTAAGCTGGCTTTACACCATAAGGATTTGAAAATCTGCCAACGCATGGCGGAAAAAGCCCATGTCGCCATCCCTTTGTCGGCGATGACCGTTACCGACTACGAACGGTTGATGGCGGAAGGCTATGGGGATGAAGACATATCGGCGTTGTATCGATTGAGAAAACCTGTCCGACCCTTTCCTGTTGGTTTCCCAAGCAAGGAAGTGATAACAATCTTAAATAAAAACAACGCCTTGAAACGATCTATTTCAAGGCAAATAAACCCCCCATTTCATCCCGCCCAAGGCCGCACTTTTACCGCCTTCCAATTTACCACCCAGCAAATTGACCAGTTCATAAACCACGCTCATGCCAATGCCGTGGCCGTGGATATTTTCATCCGCCCTGACACCGCGTTTTAGTATTTCGTTAAATTTACCAGGCGGGATTCCAGGGCCGTCGTCTTCAATTTGTATCAACACGGAAAAATTCCGGCGGTTATTGCGGATGTTCAGCAAGACGCTGATTTTGACGTTCTGCTTGCACCATTTACAGGCGTTGTCGAGCAAGTTACCGATAATTTCATACATATCGCCTTCTTCACAATAAATCGGCAAAGACTCCGGCATAACGGCGGTGATGGTGATGCCTTTATCCAGATAGACTTTGTTTAACGACGCGATGATTTTATTGGTTATCTCCGGCAAATCGACGGTTTTGATGGTTTTCTGCCCACCTTTGGCGGCGGCGCGGTGCAGTTGGTATTCGACAATTTCATCCATGCGCGAGATTTGTTCTTTGACCGTTTCGGTATTGGCGCTGAATGATTCCACACAACCGCGCAAAATCGCCAGCGGGGTCTTTAAACTATGCGCGAGATCGGCAAGGTTGTTGCGATAGCGTTCCAGATGCGCCCTCTCCATGCTGATAAAAGCGTTGAGGTTGCCGACCAAGCCTTTCAATTCACTGGGATATTCGCCGTCCAGATGGGTTTTATTCCCTTTTTCAATAGCTTCCAGATCGGTGGCGATGGAACGCAAAGGCTTTAAGCTCCAACGTAACAAGGTAAATTGGATGGTGACCAAGACCACGCCGATAAACAACAACCAGACGCGCAAGGTCTCCTGTAATTGTTCGACCTGGTTCCTGACGAACTGGGCGTCTTCGGCGACGGTAAACGTATATTCGCGCTCAATGCCCGCGATGTTTTGCCAATACACCTCGTAATGCAGCACATACCGCCCATGTTTGTCGAAAGAAAAGTACGAGTCGCCGACATTTAACGGCGGCGGGGTGATGACATCCAAACCGATGGCGGACGGTGAACGCCAGATCAATTGGTTTTTTTTCTGCTGGATAAAGCCATAAAGCCCGGAACCCGGATTGATAAAACGCGGCTCCGGCAAATGTTCGGGCATTTTCAACTCGCCCGAATTATTGATTTCCGCCGATGACAGCAAGGAATAAATTTGCACTTGCAAACGTTCTTCCAAGGCTTTTTCGGCACTGTCACGAAAGCCTTGTTCGAGGATGACTGCAACCAGTGCAAAAAAGACGGTCAGCGCCAAGCCCTCGGCGATGAGCAGGCGGAAACTTAAGGATTTTAGGCGCAAGTGCGATACCTGCGTCAGGATGTGGCTGGAATGCGGTAACCGCGTCCGCGCAGGGTTTCTATCGGTTTGCGGGTCCCGTCGGGGTCGAGTTTTTTACGCAAGCGTCCGATGAACACTTCGATGACGTTGCTGTCGCGGTCAAAATCTTCATCGTAAATATGCGCGGTCAACACCGATTTGGAAATCAGCTCGCCCTTGCGGAACATCAGGTATTCCAACACCTTGTATTCGTAAGCGGTGAGTTCCAGTTTAATACCGGAGACGCTGACTTCCTGGGCGACGGTGTCGAGTTCGATATTGTCATGGGTCAGGATCGGATGCGCCTGCCCCGCCGAACGGCGGATCAGCGCGTTGATCCGCGCCAGCAATTCTTCATAATGGAAAGGCTTGACCAGATAATCATCGGCGCCGGCTTCCAGGCCTTCGACTTTTTCCTGCCAACGGCTACGCGCCGTCAGAATCAAAATGGGTATGATGATTTTATTTTTACGCAGGCGTTTGATCAGTTCGATGCCGGAAAAATCCGGCAAGCCGATGTCTATCACCGCCGCATCAATCGGGAATTCCTTGCCCATGTAAAAACCGTCGGCACCGTTATGGGCGGTGTCGACGGCAAACCCCCGTTCGGCAAAAAAATGTTGGATTTGTTCGCAAAGGGTTATTTCATCTTCAACAACTAAAATACGCATAGTAGGTAACCGTGTGTTGTGGAGTTAGTTGCCAAGCAATTGGCCAGTTACGGCATCAAATTTATAGTGGCGGATATGGCCTTGTTCGGTCAGGACTTTAATCACATGGACGGATTTGTCGTCAATTTGTTCGGTTTCAGCACCCAGTAGGCGGTTATGTTCGTCCTGGATCACTTGGTTGGCGGCCCTCTCCAGACTGATGGTTTGGGCGGCGGGTAAGGGGTTGATGTTACCGTCTTCGGCAAAACAGTTATTCCCCAGTAACAGCACCAGTATGGTGGTTTGAATGAGGTTTTTCATAAAATTTCCTGAAATGGTTAGTTGGAGCCATACATAAAGAACGGTTTATTCTTTCTGTTGTTGCAACAAGGTATCCGATGACCCTGAACCCGCGCTTAATTGCACACATAACTTAATTGCACGCATAAAATAAGCATAAGGCGCGTATGCCCTCAGCGCAAAGACGGTGTTTGCAACACACTACTGATCGCACGTTCAAATGCCGCACCCAATTTCCCCGCCAATTTGTCAATCAACGCTTCCCGTTGCGTAAAATCAACCCGCTTCTCGGCGCCAATCATTTCGCGGGCGACGGTGTCTTCATTGGCAAAATCATCGGCGATACCCAATTTTACGCCGGCCTCCCCGGTCCAGACCAAACCGGAAAACATATCCGGCGTTTCTTTTAAGCGGTCGCCACGTCCGGCTTTTACGGCGGTGATAAATTGCTGATGGACTTGGTTCAGCAAGTCTTTCATGTAGACAGTTTCATCTTCTTTAGGCGGCGAGAACGGATCAAGCATGGCTTTGTGCGCCCCGGCCGTCAACAAGCGTCGTTCTACGCCGAGATTTTTCATGGCATCAACAAAACCGAAGCCGTCCATCAACACGCCGATGGAGCCGATCAAGCTCGCAGGATTGACAAAAATCTTGTCGCTGGCTGAAGCTATGTAATAACAACCGGATGCGCAAATATCGCTAACGACAGCATAAATTGGTAATTGCGGATGCTCTTTTTTGATTTTGCGGATTTCATCGTAAACATAAGCCGATTGCACCGGACTACCACCGGGGGAATTGGCATGGATGATGATCCCTTTGGTATTTTCATCTTTAACGGCATCTCGCAGGCTTTCAATCAAATCCTCTGCGTTGGCATCCTTACCTTCGGCGATCATGCCGACCAGATCAATGACAGCGGTATGCTGGCTGGATGAATTATGATCCAATTTAATTTTTGGATAAACCGCCACCCCCAATAACACCAACAAATATAAAAACATTAAGGATTTAAAAAAAATCCCCCAGCGACGGGTGGCTTTTTGTTCGGAAAGTGCTGAAAACGCCAGTTTTTCTAAAACTGCCCGCTCCCAATTGGTTCCGTCAGCAGTATTTTTCAAGTTATCTTGTTGATTTTTCATTAAATTTTAACCTTAAATTAAATCCAGTAATTGCGTAGGCAATTGTAGACAGCGCAAGGGCTTGTATTGTTGCAAGAAGTCTTCGCTATGTGCGCCACAAGCCACGGCGATGGACGCAATTTGCGCATTTTGGGCCATTTGCAAATCGTGGATGGAATCGCCGACCATCAACACCCGTGTTTTATCGACTTGGGTGTGCGCCATGATTTCATGCAACATGCGCGGGTCTGGTTTGGAGGCCGTTTCATCAGCGCAACGCGTGGTGATGAACAAGTCCCCCGTGCCGGTACCAGCCAGTGCTTGATCAAGACCGGCGCGGGCTTTGCCAGTGGCGACGGCAAGTAAATACCCGTCCGCTTTTAGCTGCACCAACATGTCATAAACACCCGTGAACAAATCATCCGGGCTGGGTTGTTTGGAAAAATATTCTTCCCTGTAATGGCGCACCAGTTTTTCGATTTTTTGATCGTCGGCTTCGGGAAACAAAGCCTGCATGGCTTTATCAATGCTAAGCCCTATCACATCTTTGGCGGCCTGCTGTTCGGGGATGGCGCAATCGCTCAACGCCCCCGCTTTTTGTAAACAATGGACTATCCAGTCTATCGAATCGATTAAAGTGCCGTCCCAATCGAATATGATCAAATCAAATGCTTTCTTCATAAATTAGTAAATTATCTAGTTGTTGAGGTAATGGGGCTGAAGTGGTCAACATTTCACCTGTGACCGGATGTTCAAATTGCAAAATGGCGGCGTGTAAAAACATCCGTTTGAAACCACGGCTACGGAAAGCCTTGTTGACTTCATCTTGACCATAGCGCTCGTCGCCGACTATCGGATGGCCCAAACTGGTGGCGGCATGGACGCGGATTTGGTGGGTGCGCCCCGTTTTGGGCGACGCTTCGACCAACGTGGAATCGGCAAACAGTTTGATCCGCCGGAACAAGGTTTCTGCATCTTTACCCGTTTTGCTGACAAACACCATGCGTTCGCCGCCTTGACTGATGTTTTTTTGTAGAGGGGCGTTGACGACCAGCTTTTTTCTAAGCCATTGCCCTGCCAGCAAAGCGATATAGGTTTTCTGGACTTGGTCTTCACGGAACAGCGTATGCAGTTTTTTTAAGGCGCTGCGTTTTTTGGCGATCAGCAAACAGCCGGAGGTGTCTTTATCCAGACGATGCACCAGTTCCAAAAATGGCGCGTTCGGCCTGATAGAGCGTAAACCTTCGATAATGCCGGAATTGACCCCACTGCCACCATGCACGGCGTAACCGGCAGGTTTATTGATAATCATAAAAGCGTCGTCTTCAAACAGCACACCTTGTTCCAGCGCGTCTTGCAAATGTTGGCCGACAAACAATTCGGGGGCTTTTTCCGCAACCCGCACAGGTGGGACGCGCACGACATCGCCTGTTTCCAGCCGGTATTTGACATCCACCCTACCCTTATTGACGCGCACTTCACCTTTACGGACGATCCGGTAAATATGGCTTTTCGGCACACCTTTCAGAAACGTGATTAAAAAATTGTCCAAACGTTGGTCACATTGTTCTTCGGTGATTTCGACCAATTGGACTTTTGGGGACGGGCTGTGTTCTGTTATGGTCATTATGAGTTAATAATATCAGTATTATGGACTGGATTGATTCTTTAAATTGCTGTAGGGCGATAAGGTTGCTATATTAGGCACGTTTTCAAAAAAAACATACCCGCCCCGCTGATTAACCATAAAACCGGCTTGGGGCAAACCAATGAAGATAACAAGGCAAACATAATGCCGCTTGACTTAGGCTTCATAACACAAGATTTTTTGGGTTCATCGCTCGACCCTAGATGCGCGATTTTAAACTCCTGCTGAAAACAGAATTTACCCCAAGACTGGTTTGACTTCGTGTTTGTGAGCGCCGGTACCGTTGTCTTCATCCGCTGAAGATCAAGATACTGACAATATCGCGCTGAAAAACAACAATGACACTTTAAAAAGCCAAATTGATGGTGTTTTTTTACCCACTATCGCCATATTGTATTGACTACCCACTTTGCACTAGGAATTAAGCCAGTCTGATTAATAAAGTCTGACCACGGAGCAGGACACAACAAGGATACACAATGAAAAGAATGCTTATCAACGCCACGCAGGCGGAAGAACTGCGGGTCGCTTTGGTAGACGGTCAAAAACTATATGATTTTGACATAGAAGTACCATCAAAAGAACAAAAAAAATCCAATATTTATAAAGGCATCATCACCCGCGTAGAACCCAGTTTAGAAGCGGCATTCATCAATTACGGCGCAGAAAAACACGGTTTTTTACCTTTCAAAGAAATCTCCCCCGCTTACCGTAATGCGCCGGAAGGTGCCGAAGAAGGCCGCCGTGCCTCTGTAAAAGACCTGATCAAAGAAGGCCAGGAAATTGTCGTGCAAATTGAAAAGGAAGAGCGCGGCAACAAAGGCGCGGCCTTGACCACCTACATCAGTTTGGCTGGCACTTATTTGGTGCTGATGCCGAATAATCCCAAAGCCGGCGGCATTTCCCGGCGCATTGAAGGCGACACCCGCAGTGAATTGCGCGAAGTCATGGCTTCCTTGACCATCCCTGACAACATGGGTTTGATCGTCCGCACCGCCGGTTGTGGCAAAAACGCCGAAGAACTGCAATGGGATTTGAATTACCTGATGCAGTTGTGGGAATCCATCGAACGCTCCGCCACCGAACAAAAAGCCCCGTTTTTGGTGTTTCAGGAAAGCAATGTCATCATCCGCGCCCTGCGTGACCATTTACGCGGCGATGTCGATGAAATATTGATCGACAACCAAGAATCCTTTGCCTTGGTACAAAAATTCTTGAAGCAAGTCATGCCGCATTTCTTGCCCAAAGCCAAGTTGTACCAAGACGCCGTGCCATTGTTCAACCGCTACCAAATCGAAGCGCAGATTGAAGTCGCCTACAACCGCGAAGTGTCCTTGCCGTCTGGCGGCTCCATCGTCATCGACCACACCGAAGCCTTGACCTCGATAGACATCAACTCGGCTCGCGCCACCAAAGGCAGCGACATTGAGGAAACCGCACTCAACACCAACCTGGAAGCGGCGGAAGAAATTGCCCGCCAGCTCAGGTTGCGTGACTTAGGCGGCCTGTTTGTCATCGACTTCATCGACATGATGTCCAACAAAAACCAGCGCAGTGTCGAAAACCATCTACGGGATGCGATTAAAATAGACCGCGCCCGCATCCAAACCGGAAAAATCTCCAGATTCGGTTTACTGGAAATGTCACGGCAACGGATGCGGCCTTCTTTAGGCGATTCCACGCAAATCATCTGCCCCCGCTGTAAAGGCCAAGGCACGATCAGAAACGTAGAATCGGTGGCCTTGTCGGTGCTGCGTCTGATTGAAGAAGAGGCAATGAAAAAAAGCACGGAAAAAGTCATCGTGCATTTGCCGATTGAATCCGCGACTTTTTTGTTGAATGAAAAACGTAGTGCCATTGAGCAAATTGAAAACCGCTTGAAAGTCGGCATCGTCATTTTGCCCAGCAAACACATGGAAACCCCCGCTTACGAAATTGAGCGCATCAAGGAAAAAGAAACGGCTGCTGATGAAAAACCCAGTTACATCCAGATAAAAGCCGAAGAAATCGCCATTCCAGACTTTGCCCAACAAATGAAAAGCAAAGTGGAAAAACCGTTTATCCAAGAATTTACCCATGATGTTCCTGAGCCCATCACGCATAAAAATGAAGCCGCCGGTTTGATCAAACGCTTCTGGCACAAACTGGTCAGCGTGGTTGCCAACGAACCAGAAAACAATGGGAACGAGACACCCGAAGTTGCCGCCGAACCCGTGGAAGTTGTTGAAACGAAAACCAATGGCAACCCGCCATCCAGCCGTAGCCGTAGTTCCAGCCGGAAACGTAACCGGAACAAAAATTACAATCGTGACCGTGAGCGCGAACCAACGACAAACCAGGAACCCGACAAGCAAGAAAAACCCACCCCGGAAAAACCTGCGGGGGAATCATCAACGCAAACCCCACGCCAGTTTAGAGCACCTGGACGCAATGTCAGACCGAACATTATTCCGCCACCTTCGGCAAACGCACCGCAGGAAGTGTCTGATGAACTGCACGATAACGGCGCTTATGACAGCAACGAAGAAGCTGAATTGGTGGCATCCCTAACGGATTCTGAAAATGCCGTTGAAACCTCCGGCGACGATCAAGCAACCAAGAATTCTTCATCCAAACGTTCGGGCAGACGCGGCCCGAACCGCAGAAGACCACGTAATCCTAACTACAAAAAGCCAGAAGACGATGGTGAAGGCAATTCTGATGGTGAGGAAGGGTTGGCTGTACATGAAGCTGCACATGAAAATGATGGCGAACAAAGCTTTAAAGATTTCGAGCCGTCATTACCCGATAATTCCAGTGCACAACTAGAAAAAACCGAGAAAACTGAGGAAAATTTACAGATTGCCCAAAATCTTGATAGCGAAGCGAAAAACTTTGCGTCAAGCGTGCAAACTGTTTACGCACCTGTTGAACATTTTGAACCCGTTTATGAAGAAGCGAAGCCTCCAGTCCAGGCATCTGAAGCTTCTGAACCCGTGGCCCCAGCTATTGAAGCCGCCCCGCCCGCATGGTCAGAGCAAGCTTCTGAAGCCGTTGTTGTGCAAGACAATGTCCAGTCTATCCAACAGGAATCCGTGCCCCAGCAAACCGCCATCGAACATCAGGTGGAAACCAGCCAGCCGGTGACCGAAACAGTGGCGATAAGCGAAAACGTGGCGGCTAATAAACCCGACCCAGAAAACTAAGCGATGAAATAGGAGTGTAAACTATTTTGCACTCCTAATTAGCCTAAAACACAAGCATATTAATTGTTTCATAAGTTCCCGCACGGTCTCAAAACTATACGCAAGAACTTATGGGAAAATTGGTGGCCCTGCAATCGGAATGATTTGTAAAAAGTCAAACTTGCCGTTTTATGGGTATGACTGCCCGTCCTTAAAGGACGCGCAGTCGTTTCAGTGAATGACTTGACAAATGCCTTATCATTCCGATTGCAGGACTACCCTCCCGTGAATCTCCCGTGAATCTCCCGTGAATCTCCCGTGGTGGCGACGGAATTGCCCAGCCATGACGTGGTGCTAGGCGGTGAAAAGGTATGAAGCCAAAATGCGGGTAAAAACGGGTGGCGGCAAGCGTCAAACCGGAAAAGTTTTTACCCCTTCATAAGCCCCAGCAGCCCCTTCATTAACGCATGCGGCGTAGGCGGACAACCGGCTATGACCATGTCCACGGGTATGACATTGGCTACCGCGCCGCAACTGGCGTAAGAGACCCCGAATTCCCCCCCGCAAGCGGCGCAGTCCCCGACCGCAACCACCCATTTGGGATTCGGTGTCGCTTCATAAGTGCGTAATAATGCCGTCTGCATATGCCGCGACACGGGGCCGGTCACTAATAACACATCGGCATGACGTGGCGACGCCACAAAATGAATGCCAAAACGTTCAATATCATAATAAGGGTTATTGAGCGCGTGGATTTCCAGTTCGCAACCATTGCAGGAGCCTGCATCGACCTGCCGTATGGCAATGCTGCCGGAAAATTGCTTGTCGATGTGGCGTTTGATCTGGATACCCAGCTTTTCCAGTTCATCGTCCTTAGGGACTTTATACTTCTCGGTGACGACACCGGTGGTGATAATTTTTTTAAACAACCGCAGCACACCGCCTCCTATAAATCGTTGCCTGAATAAGAGCCATTCAGGGATTTGTTGCACACAGGAAAATCCGGCACGATATTGTTCAGCACCAGTTTTTCCAATGCAGGCCAGTTCAGGATGCTAGGGTCGCGTGGATAATAACGGGCGATTTTATTGCCGGCATCAAAGCGGATATAAGCGATGATTTCCCCGCGCCAACCTTCAACTATGCCTAAACTTTCACTGCCTGCGGGTGGCGTTTGCCATTCAGCCAGCGTGTCGCCTGCCGCAAGTTGCGCTATAAATTGCTTGATGAGTTTCAATGACGCATTGATTTCCTTGTACCGTACCCAGAATCTTGAGGCGACATCACCCTTGTCTTCCAACGCGACTTTAAAGCTGGCTTGATCGTAAGGCGGATAAGGCGCGTCGCGGCGGACATCCCTATCCTGTCCGCTGGCCAGGCCGACGTAACCGACCGTACCCAACGCGGCGGCGATTTCCGGCGACAAGTAACCCGCCGTGTACAGCCGGTCTTCCAGGGACGAGTTAAGGTCTATCGCCGGCATGATTTCTGACAGTTCTTTGCTTAACCGGACGCACTCCCGTTCAATCAAGGCGCAGTCCGCTTCAGATAAATCACACACGACACCGCCCGGCACAATCCTGTCCATTAACAAACGATGGCCAAAAACAGCGGCATTGGTGCGCAGCCACAGTTCACGCAAGCGGCTAAACTGCATGTGCGCAAAAATGAAGGCGACATCATTACAAATCGCGCCCATATCGCCCAGATGGTTGGCGACCCGTTCGCGTTCCGCCAAAATGCCGCGTAGCAAAGCCGCACGCGGGGGGATTTCAATGCCGGTGGCTTGCTCCATTGCCCGGCAAGCCGCCCAGCAATGCCCCACGGTGGTGTCGCCGGAAACCCGCCCGGCCAGACGCGCTAAAGCTTCCGGCGTCCGGCCTTCGGCAATTTTCTCTATGCCTTTGTGCACATAACCCAAGCGTTCTTCCAGATTCAAAATCAGTTCGCCCACCGCCTGAAAGCGAAAATGCCCAGGTTCAATGATACCGGCATGGATAGGGCCTACGGGGATTTCATAAACCCCCTCCCCGTGCGCTTTAACAAATGGATACTCCTTATCAGGTGGCGTGACGGTTTCCGGCCCGCCCTGCACAGGAAAATCCTTGCGTAAGGGATAATCGTGTTTGGCCCAGGCTTGATGACGTGTCCAGCGTCTATGGTCGGGGTGTCCCGTAAAATGGATGCCAAACATATCCTGGGTGTGGCGTTCACTGCGGCTGGCGGCAGGATAAACCGTGGCTTGTGAGGGCAATTCCGGTTTCGCGGCATTGACAATAGCCCTTGACAGCACATACACACCTTGTTTTTCAAAACAGGCATTGATGAATAACCGGCCTTCAACGTGCTCCGCCCATCCGGCTACCCAACGCAGTTGTTGCGCCAGCGCGTAGTCGGCGAACTGTTGCCAATGTCCGCTTTCGATTTGCCACAAAGTTGTCGATGGCAAGCTGAATTGTTCAACGGTAATTGCGGCGGCAGTAAGCTGGTTCAAAAAATCCGTCGTCCAGTTTGAAGCGCTCATAACGGTGTGCTCCCGGAAATTAACAAGGTCGCTTGTGAAAACCAGTTGGCCAAAAAGCCGGGAATGGCCAAACCCAGCCACAACACTAAACCCAGATGGATCATCACCGGCCACAGGTTCGCCTTAACGGGTAATTGGCCTTCCGGTTGATTGCCGTAAACCATCGGTTGTATATGTCTGAACAATCCGGCAAAGGCAATGCCGATACCCAGCAGCAGCAGTGGCGTCAGCCAAGGATAGCTGTGCATCGTCGCTAACAATACCAAAAACTCGCTGGTAAACACGCCAAAAGGGGGGAAGCCGGCAATGGCGACCGTGCCTATCAATAACCCCCAACCAATCCGTGGTTGGGTTTTTATCAAACCACGGATCTTTTCCATGCTTTGGGTGCCGGCAACTTGTGAAGCATGGCCTACCGTCACAAAAATGGCCGATTTGGTCAGTGAATGCACGGTCATGTGCAGCAACGCGGCAAAAGTGGCTAAAGGCCCGCCGATACCAAAGGCAAAAGTCATGATGCCCATGTGTTCGATGGATGAATAACTAAACAATCGTTTGATGTCCTTCTGCCGATGTAAGAAAAACGCAGCCACCAGAAACGACAGCATGCCAAAGCCCATCATCAAATGGCCGGCCATATCGGAATGGCTGGCGCCATCCACCAACATCTTATTGCGGACGACGGCATATAAGGCATCGTTCAACAATAATCCTGACAACACCGCCGACATCGGCGTCGGGCCTTCGGAATGGGCATCGGGCAACCAGTTATGCAAGGGCACCAGACCGATTTTCGTACCATAACCTATCAGCATGAAAACAAAGGCTATCTCAAGTATTTCCGGATTCAATTTACTGGCATTTTCATAAAGCACCGACCACAACAGGGAGTTTTCCACGTCACCCACCTGCACGGCGGCGTAATACAGCAAAATGGTGCCGAACAGGGCTTGGGCAATGCCCACGCCGCAAAGGATAAAATATTTCCAGGCCGCTTCAATGGATTCAGGGGTGCGGTACAAACTGACCAGCAGCACCGTGGCCAATGTCGCGCCCTCCATCGCCACCCACATGACCCCCATATTGTTGGTGGTCAGCACCAGATACATCGCCAACATAAAACCCTGGTACATGGAGTAATAAAGCCTTAAGCGTTTATCCGTGAGCTTGCCCAATTCCTTTTCATGCGCCATATAAGGCGAGGAAAAAATCGACGTGGTGAATCCAACAAACGCCGTCAGCACAATCAAATAGACATTGAACGGGTCAATCAAAAACGCCTTGCCTGAAGACAGGAGCGTGCCTTGATTCAGCACGTTAATCGCCAGCCATACCGTTGCCAACAGACAGACGGCGTTAAACCGGACATTCAGTTTCCCGGTATCCGCCTTGTGCCCGGCCAGCGCAAAAAACACAATGCCAATAAAAGGGATCAATAAGACCAGATAGGCGGCGATCATTTATCCACCTCATGCAAGCGGTTTAACCTGTCAACATCCAGCGAATCGATACTGGTGCGTATATGAAAGAAGAAAATACCGAACAACACCGCAGCCACCAGCACATCAAAAGCCACACCCAGCTCCACCACCATCGGCATACCATTGGTGGCGACGATGGCGGCGAAAAATAGGCCGTTTTCTATAGCCATAAAACCCACGACGTGGGCGACGGCCTGGCGATGCGAGATCATCAGCAACATGCCTAACAGCACCACGGAAAGGCTGACCGCCAAGGCATTCAGCATGACCGGCGAGGTGGTTTGCACAACCGGATTCAGGACATAATAACTGAACACCATCAGGCTGGCCCCGCCCAGCATCACCGTCGTTTTGTTGTGCAAGGCTTCGATATCGCGGTGGGTGTTCATTTGGATGACTTCACGCCGTAGCATCCAGGGTATGAAGATCACTTTCAGCACCAACGTCAGCGCGGCGGAAATATATAAATGCGGGTTATCCAGACTGTAGGCCGCCAATGCCGCCGTCAAGGTCAATAAAAACCCCTGCATGGCAAAGATAAAGATCAATCGTAACAAACGCCCTTGCCCTAACATCAGAAACGAGGTGAGACCCACCAATGCCGCCAGGGATAAAATGGCCTGGGTATAAAAATCCTGTTGTTCAATATTCATTAGCGTGACGCCTCCAAAATGATGTGGCTCAACATCCCCAGCAGCCCTAACAGATAGGCAAAACTGAGGTACTCCTGCACCCGAAACAAGCGCATTTTTGCAACCAGGGTCTCTGCTATCGCCAGAAATATCGCCAAGACGGCAAGCTTGCCCATAATCGCGAGCAAACCATAGCCTAAGGCTTGTGCAGTAAAGCTTTCAGCGATACCCCACGGGAAAAAAATATTCGCGATCAAGACGCCATAGAGCATGAGTTTGAGCTGGCTCGCCCATTCAATCAGCGCCAAATGGCGGCCACTGTATTCCAGGATCATCGCTTCATGGATCATGGTCAGCTCCAGATGCGTGGACGGGTTATCGACAGGAATGCGCCCGGTTTCCGCGATGGCGACCAATATCAGCGCAAACAGGGCAAACACAAACGAGGGCCGCAATATCAGGCCGTCATTGAGCACATGGTTGATGGCGACCGATAAGTTCGTCGTTGAAGCGGTCATGGTCAGCGTAAAAATAGCCATCAGCATCGCCGGTTCAGCCAGCGACGAAATGGTCATTTCCCTGGATGAGCCCATGCCGCCGAAAGCCGTGCCAATGTCCAGCCCCGCCAAGGCCAGAAAAAAGCGGGCGAAGGCAAAAAAGCCCACCATGACAATGACATCGGCGCTGGCGGAGGTCGGCAGGTCAACCGCAATCAACGGCACCACGGTTGCCGCCAACACCGTTGCCGAAAACACCAGGTACGGCGCGATAGGAAATAACCACGAGGCCTGCCCGGCAACGACCGGTTGTTTACTGGTCAACTTGATCAAATCGCGATAGGGTTGTAACAAAGAGGGCGGCTTGCGATTTTGCAAGCGGCATTTGCAGCACTTCAGCCAACCCGCCAATAACGGCGCCAAGACGATGAATAACAGGGTTTGTAGAATGGCGATTAACCAGTTCATTGGGTTTCTCCTCTATTGGAAACCATTAGCTGACCACCCATAACAAAATGAGCAAAGTGGCAAACGAATAGCCCAGATACACCCGGATATTGCCGGTCTGGATGCGCCCAACCTGCCGGGCCAAACAGTCCACCCCGCGTGCAATCGGTTCATAGAGCCTAGGCCAGCTATGATCCTGGACCTGCAATTGATAACGGATGGCGGCAACATCCTGGTTCATGGCGCCTTGCAGGTCTTTGTCGATCCGCTCGTCAACAATCCAGGCGTTGGCAAAAATACGCCGGAAAGGCATGGTAAACGCATGGCAACTATACTGCATACGCGGTGTCAAGCCACCAAAACCACAATCCCAAGGCTCCGCCCGGCGCATCACCGTAGCGGGGTTGCGCCGCAAATACCAAAAGCTGATACAACCGGCAATCAATGCGGCTATCAGCACCAAGGGCGGCGAATAGGAGGCCTGCTTGGCTGAAACCGGCGCCAGCCACAACCAGCCCAGCGCGGAGTCATTCGGCAGGGTTTGCCCTAGCAGTTGGCCGGCAACGCTGTTGAGCAAGCTAATCACCATGCCGGGAAAAATGCCGATTAAAAAACATAATCCCGCCAGCAAGGAGGGGCCCGCCAGCATCCCTTTATCCTGGACTTCATGGGCCTTATCACAGTGGCGTGAACGCGACTGCCCCAAAAAGACCATGCCGAACACCTTGACAAAACACGCCGCCGCCAGTGCCGCCGTCAACGCCAGGGCGGCGGCGGCAACCGGAATCAAACTGCGCAACACGCCATTATCCAGCGCATCGACCTGCAATGCGGTCTGGAAAGCCAGCCATTCCGAAACAAAGCCATTAAACAACGGCAACGACGAAATGCTCATGCAGCCAATCAGAAATAACTTGCTGGTATGCGGCATACGTCTGATCAAACCGCCCATCAGGTCGATATTCAGCTCATGCGTTTGATGCTGGATGATGCCGGCGCCCAGGAACAACAAGTTCTTGAACAAGGCATGGTTGAAGGCATGGAACAACGCCGCCAGAAAGCCCAAGGCCGCCAGTTGCGGCTGGCCGTTATCCATAAAAATCATCGACAAACCCAGCACCATAAAAATAATGCCGATATTTTCAACGGAACTGTAAGCTAACAGCCGTTTTAAATTGGCTTGCATCATCGCATACAAGATACCGCCCAGCGCCGAAACCGTGCCGACAATCAATAGCGCCACCCCCCATTGCCAATGGACATCGCCGATCAAATCATAACAAAAGCGGATCAACCCATAGAGCGCGACTTTCAGCATCACGCCGCTCATCAGTGCGGAAATATGCGAGGGCGCCACCGGATGCGCTTCCGGCAACCAAACGTGAACCGGAACCACCCCGGCTTTCATGCCAAACCCCAGCAAGGCGAGCACAAAAGCGATGCTTGCCCAGGTGCTTGATAATTTCGCCTCCCGCAAGGCATCAAACGTAAAGCCGTCAGAAAAACTCGCCAGCACGCCAAAAGCCAAAATGATCGCCAGCGCGCCGACTTCCGCCATTAATAAATACAGAAACGCGGCGCGGCGATTAGCCGGATTTTCATGCTGGAACGCCACCAGGAAGTAACTGGCGACCGACATCAGTTCCCAGGCAATCATGAAGAAAAAGGCATCGTCCGCCAACAACACCAACAACATGCCGGCGACAAACAGTCCGGTAAACAAGCCCAAGGCCGCAAAAGGATGCTGGCTTTCATCATAAGCACGGACATAGCCTGGGCCATAAAGGCTGACCGCCGCCACGCCAATGCCGATAATCAGATAGAAGAACCCGGACAGGCTGTCAAAACGGACATGCCAGGGCAACCAGGGCAAGCCTAAACTGATTTGGTCAGTCACGGCTTCTTTACCAACCATCACACCCAAACCGGCCAGTACAGCAAACATGCCCGACAGTCCCAATAACACAAACACCACTTGCCGAAGCGCATCCGGGTAACGCGCTTCCTGCAAGTTGTCCTCAAGCACAGACTGATTCTGTTGATGGCTACCTGGAAACTTTTTAAACCAATACCGGCTAAGCCCCAGCAAAACCTGCCGCTGGTTCATCATCAACGCCAGCAAACCGGAAGCAAAACTGAACAGCACCGCACCATAAGCTAATAGTAGGATCATGAAATTCTCACTTAATGTTGTCGTTGCAAAAGTGGACTAAGTGGCGAGGGAGTCTCACAGACGCTTGTTTTATTGATGGCGAAAGTCGTCGATATAAAAATCACCACGGAACAGGCGGCCATTTTATGGAAAATGGAAAAAAATTTTCATGATTTTCTCTTTGCTTTGTTAGCGTAAGGTTTCTGTCAAAATTAGAAATTACCCGCTAATTCTAATTTTGTTTTTTTGTTATTCTTAAAAATATAGCTAGTTTCATGCCACAAAATTCTATTAAAAATATACAAGCAAAAACATATTGTTATATTACGCATGGCCTGTAAAAAAATAGTTATGCAGAGCTAACGTTCAAAATGAACCAATGGAGGCTGGTTCATTACAACCATTTTGTTTTTTTGTAACCCACAATCATCAAACTGTTTCTTGTTTTTATGCCTAACATTTTATATCGCAACCTTGTCGCATTGTCCCCTAAAAACGCGGTGAGATGGCCTTCCCAAAGCAATATAAATACATTTGTAGATAAAACACCTACTTGCAACTATAGTTTTCTTTCAGGCATAAAAAAGCCCCCTTAGATTACCTTGTGAAAGGTCACCTTGCGAGAGCCGTGGTCGCGTAGAAGCGTTGCCTACGAATACAATTCATTGGTATGAAAAGTAAGTAAGCCTTAGTCGGTTATACTGAAATTCGGATTATACAGAAGAGGAAGTTATGGGCAAAACCATTTTAGGACTAGATTTAGGTAGCAACTCAATCGGTTGGGCATTGTTGGCAGAAGAAGACGGCAAACCTAACCGGATTATTGACTTGGGCAGCCGAATTTTTATTAAAGCGGTCGAAGAAAAAACACCGACACCCAAAAATGTCAAAAAACGCGACGCCCGCTTAACGAGACGCGTCTTACAACGCCGCGCCAAACGCAAGCTGCGGATGCTGAAATACTTAATCAACCTGAACTTATTGCCAGAAGACTTACAAGACAGTCTCACGCCAGAAGTGCAGCTCAACGCCATCGGCGACCCGTACCTGCTCCGCGCCAAAGCCTTAGACGAAGCGCTCACGCCCTACGAATTAGGCCGCGTGTTATTGCACTTGGTGCAGAGGCGCGGCTTTTTAAGCAACCGCAAAACTTTGTTGGGCGATATGGCGGATGATCCTGATGTACTCGCCGTGTTATGCCATCATGCGGGCGATGGTGGCGCGGGCCATTGTCGCCAGCGGCCTGCATCCGGCATTGGGTGTACAGCATAGCAACCAATACAATGGCTTGTGTTTGGCGAATGATGTGATGGAGCCGTTCCGCCCGTGGGTGGATTTGCGGGTTTACCAACTGGCTTTGGATCATCCTGAATTAGTCGTCAACCAAGTCACCAAACAGCCGTTTTTAAAACTGCTGGGCGAATCGGTGCGCTGGGGTAAGCAGACTATGCCGCTGATGGTTGCCAGCCATTATCTAATGGCGGATATAAAACGGGCGTTTGACGATAAAAACCAGAAAATCATTTATCCCGAATGGCTTGAATAAAAACAACCGCTTAAGATTTTGGACAGTCGAGTGAACCGCCCCTTAGGTACGGGCGGCAATCCGGTACGAACCAATCCAGTGCAAAAATAACCCTGTTGCACCCATTTCAATCAAACCCCACCCGCACCGCTAATCTGCTAGCTTCGCGCTAAGGTCAAAAAAGCCTTCCAAACCCGGCTATAACAGCGTGTTAGCCCGATTCCAATTCAGTAAAGAACCAACCATCAGCTTGGCATTGATAATGCATTTATTGTTGTATGCAACGATGACAAGCGTGTATTATCCTGACTATCTTTTTGCTGGCACAGCCGTGCAGCTTATGCCAAACACTCAACGCTTACGCAGCCCAGTTCCTACTTGTCTGGCGCGCTTGCCTTCACCACGAGACCACACCATGAACCGATACGTCACCAGCACACCTTATGCTTACCCTTACAACGGCGATTTACGGCCAGAAAACACCTGCTTGATAATCATCGACATGCAGTTCGATTTTTGCGGCGAAGGCGGCTATGTCGATAAGATGGGCTACGACATCTCGCTGACCCGTGCGCCGATTGAACCGATAGGCCGTGTGCTGGCGACTTGCCGTAAACTGGGCTTCCACGTCATCCATACCCGCGAAGGCCATCGACCGGATTTAGCGGATTTACCGAAAAACAAGCAATGGCGTAGCCGGCAAATTGGCGCCGGCATTGGCGATGTCGGGCCGTGCGGGCGGATTTTGGTGCGCGGCGAACCGGGTTGGGAAATCATCCCCGAACTTGCGCCTTTACCAGGCGAGCCGATTATCGACAAACCGGGTAAAGGCTCGTTTTATGCCACCGATTTGGATTTGCTGCTGCGGACGCTGGGCATTGAAAACATCATCCTGACGGGCATCACCACCGATGTTTGCGTACACACCACGATGCGCGACGCCAATGACCGTGGCTACGAATGCCTACTGCTGGCGGATTGCTGCGCGGCAACCGACCCGGGCAACCATCAAGCGGCATTGCAGATGATAAAAATGCAAGGCGGGGTGTTTGGCGCAGTGGCGGATTCGGCGGGTTTTATTGCCGCAGTGTCTTGAGTCACTACCATTAAGCCGTAGTACCTTGGGTTGTTTTGATACAAAAAGCCGTAGGGTACGCTGTGCGTACCTTGGGTTGTTTTTGAGGCAAAAGGTACGCACAGCGTACCCTACACTCGTCTAAAGCCTATCGCCTAAGCGCAGGGGGGATTTTGAACACAAGCACTGAATTTTTATCGCTCGATATTTTCACCTTAAGACAAGCCTATCTGGACGGCACGACCACAGTATCGGCAGTCATTCAGCAATCTTTAGCGCGGGTTAAAGATTTTCAAGGCCACAATATTTGGATCAGCCTACAAGCCGAAAGCAGCTTGATGGCGCAGGCAAAAGAGTTGGAAAGCTTGAATCCAAAAGACTTGCCGCTGTACGGCATTCCCTTCGCCGTCAAAGACAATATTGATTGCATGGGCCTTCCAACCACCGCCGCCTGCCCAGGCTTTAGTCACCTGCCCTCACAATCGGCGTTTGCCGTGCAGTGCTTGATTGACGCAGGTGCGGTGTTGATCGGCAAGACCAATATGGATCAATTCGCCACCGGACTGACGGGGACGCGCTCGCCAGAACCTTATGGCATTTGCAAAAACGCCATCAACCCTGACTACATTTCCGGCGGCTCCAGTTCCGGTTCGGCGGTGGCGGTGGCGTTAAATATCGTCAGCTTTTCGCTAGGGACAGACACCGCCGGTTCCGGGCGTGTGCCTGCCGCGTTCAACAATATCGTCGGCTTAAAACCGACACGCGGCTTGATCAGTTGTAGCGGCGTCGTCCCCGCCTGTAAAAGCCTGGATTGCGTGTCGATTTTTAGCCAAACTATTGCAGAGGCCGAATACTTATTCGACATAATCAATGCTTACGATGCCAACGACAGCTATGCCCGCAATGACCGCCAAGGCTTAGATGCCAGTATTGCGGCAACGGCACAATTGCGCTTTGGCGTACCCAAACCGGAACAGCTCAACTTTTTTGGCGATCCAGAAAGCGAGGCTTTGTTTGCCCAAACCATCGTCACGCTACAAACCTTGGGCGAAGTGGTGGAAATCGACTTCCAACCGTTTCTGGAAGCGGCGGCCTTGCTTTACGAAGGCCCGTGGATTGCCGAACGTTATGCAGGCATCCGTCCGTTTATCGAAGCCCATCCCGAACAACTGCATCCGGTCATTATGGACGTGCTATCGGCGGAGAAAGACAAAAATGCCATTGCCGCTTTCGATGCCCTGCACCGTTTGCAGCAACTCAAACGCCAAACCACGACGCTATTGCAAGGCTTGTCCTGCATCGCCGTACCCACCGCGCCGCGCATTTACCGCATAGCCGAAGTGCTGGCCGACCCGATTCGTTTAAATAGCAATCTAGGTTATTACACCAATTATATGAACTTGCTGGATTTATCGGCCCTGGCAATCCCCGCCGGTTTTTATAGTAACCAACTGCCGTTTGGCATTACGCTATTTTCAACCGCCCTGGCGGATGCGCGTTTACTGGCGATTGCCAAACGCTTTGCCGCTAACGGGCAAACGGAAACCATCACACCCAGCAACTCGCGTTACCAGCGCATAGCCGTCTGCGGCGCCCACATGCAAGGTTTGCCGTTAAACCCGCAATTACTGGACTTAGGCGCACGTTTTTACGCCACCACCCGCACCGCCGCCAACTATCAGCTCTACGCTTTGGCAATCGCGCCGCCGGAACGCCCAGGTTTAGTCCGCGACGAAAGCCAAGGCCAAAGCATAGAACTGGAAATCTGGGAATTGCCCAAGGAAAACTGGGCAAAATTTATCAGCAACATCAAAAGCCCGCTGTGCATCGGTTCGGTGGAAATGGAAGATGGCCGTTGGGAATACGGATTCTTATGCGAACCGTATCCGCTGGGGAAATCGGTGGCGATTACGGAGTTTGGTGGCTGGCGGAATTATTTGAAAGATAAGGCGTAAAGCGTTTTCGTTAAATTTAATTTCCTACTTTTGTCGGATGAAACAAAATCCCGTAGGGGCGGACGGCTGTCCGCCCCTACTAACGATTGGGTTTATCTTCTTAAAATACCCGGCTACTATTCTTTAATTTTTCCCAACAAGGCCATCATGACCCATCCACAAATCCCTATGCCCTTTTCCCTATCCCCAGAAATGCTTGCAGATGATAGTTCAGGCTGGCATTCCCTACGCGAAGGCGTACTTTTGCGGACTTTGTTCCAGGATGCCGACAGCGGTTACAGCGTCGGCCTGATCCGTTACCAACCCGGCGCATCCGTGCCATTACACAAACATATCGGCGACGAACATATCTATGTGCTTTCCGGCTCGCAACAAGACGAACGCGGCATCTATCCCACAGGCAGCTACATTTACAATCCCGAAGGTTCACAACATAGCGTCAGCAGCCAAGATGGGTGTTTGGTGTTGGTGCATTGGCATAAGCCTGTGCAGTTTGTTGGTGAGTAGACCTGTACCCAAAAGACATAAAAGCTGACTTAGAACGTGTTTTAAAAGCTGCTACGCGGTTCGATTGCGGCGTTGCGCGGTGCTCAAAATCCTCATGTACTTCAGTACACTCCGGTTTCTCCGCTCCGCGCCTTGCACTCGAACCGCTCGCGACGCTTTTAAAACACGTTCTTAAGGAAAACCAACCAATGCTATTGATTGCCGCATCGATTCTCGCGTGAGCTTTGGAGTAAAAAATTTTCACTCCTAATGAATGTGCATGGAATAAATTCGCGGATCAAGACCTGTCAGGTTTTGAAAACCTGACAGGTCTGACGGGCCGGTGCGGAAATTATTTCATGCACACTCCTAAGGATGTAAATCAGACGTCACCGAATTATCCCCCCGCCCGCAAACGGAAAGCTGTTATTTTTGCGTATCCCCATGCGGATAATCGTCAGCATTTTGCTGAATTCTTCGCTTTTTTTGATGTGGCGCAACATTTCATTTTTTGCCGCTTGCACATCGCGGTTGAGCAAGTGCTGGAGGATGCGGTGGTGTTCTTCGTAGGTTTTTCTGATGCGTTCCTGGTCGGTAAAATCCAAACGCCTGACGATGCGGATACGGTTGCTGATGTCGATCAGCAATTTCATTAAAGCCTGGTTGCCGCCGCCTTCGGCAAGCTTGATATGGAACGCTTCATCCAGGCTGGCGACACGTTCAGCCTTGCCTTCGTCATCTTCGGTGGTGTCTTTTTCCCAGATTTTGCACAAATTTTTCAACGCCTCGTCCGACATATTGGTGCAGGCTAATTCCAGCGACAACATTTCCAGACTAACGCGGATTTGGTAATAGTCGGTAAATTCATCCAAATCCATAGACCGCACAAAACACCCCTGTTTGGGGCGGATAGTGATCAGCCCTTCGGTTGCCAGACGCTGCAACGCTTCCCGGATCGGCGTTCTACTGACATTGAAATAACCCGCCAATTCGGTTTCGGTCAAACGCGAATTGGGCTGGACTTCAAAATTCAGGATCATGTTGCGGAGTTTGCTGTAAATATTTTGCGCCGCCGCGCCTTTTGCCGTGGTCATGTAATTTTTGCTGCCAATCGTTGGTAGGAGTCAATCTCGAATAAGATATTTCAGGTTTCTTGTGCCCCAGGGTATAAAAAAACCTAAAAGGTCTGCCTGATTCCTAAATATGCCGAAGTATATAACATCGGGCTGCTGAATAATGAAGCGAGGGCAGAAAATCCGACATATCCCCAACATCCCCCTTCGACAAAACCAACTGGTAAATGCGGCTGAATAAATAAGTTGCGACATTGGTGTGCAAAATTACCGCTTTTCGCACCAAATTGATCAAATTCTGTGCAAACCTGCCCCGCAATCCATTTACAAAATACCCCTGTCATTTTTAATTAACCATTTATTTACAATAATTTGCAATAAACACACAACAGAATTCCCAATGGTACGGGACTTGCTTTGTTGTATACATAGTTGCATTTTACCTGCCATCACCACCCACTCCGCAGAGGTTTGTTATGCCCGTAATTGAAATTCATGCCGAACCCGAAGCCATCACCATCAAGCTAGCCAAAACTGCCGTTGTCATCATTGATATGCAGCGGGATTTTCTGGAACCCGGCGGTTTTGGCGAATCCCTGGGCAATGACGTTTCCCTGCTGGCCGCCGCCATAGCACCTTGCAAAGCCTTGCTAGCGGCGGCAAGAGCGCAAAACATGTTGATTATCCATACCCGCGAAGGCCATCTCCCCGATATGTCCGATGCCCACAAAGCCAAAGTGGAGCGCGGCGATCCTTCTGTGAGGATAGGCGAAATGGGACCTATGGGGCGCATTTTGATCCGTGGCGAACCAGGCCAAGACATTATTCCCGAACTCTATCCGCAAGCGGGCGAACCGGTCATCGACAAACCCGGCAAAGGCGCATTTTACGCGACGGAGTTTGAATCCATCTTGCAAGCCAACGGCATTGAAGACTTGATTGTCTGCGGTGTCACCACCGAAGTTTGTGTACACACCACGATACGCGAAGCCAATGACCGGGGTTATCGCTGCCTTGTGCCGGGCGATTGCTGCGGCTCGTATATTCCCGAATTTCACGAAGCTGGCCTGAAAATGATAAAGGCGCAGGGCGGGATTTTTGGTTGGGTGACGGATTCAGCGCGTATTTTGGATGCTATGGCTGGGTAAGCGTTACGCTGATAAATCCCCCCTACCCCCCTTTTTCAAAAGGGGGGGGAATAACGTTTTCTTCGCTGGAATGATAAAGAAAAGACCTTTCCCTTTTTCATAAGGGGAAATAACACCCTCTTCGCCGAGATGGCAATGAAACGACCTTCCCCCTTTGAAAAAGAGGGATCAAGGGGGATTTATAAAAACCACAACACAATGATTTTTATAAACTTATCCATTAACTTAATGGCAGTGAAGCAAGATTCTTGGGCTTAACATACCACTTCAGTTTTTTATTCAAGGCAAACCAACAGAGGGCACTATGACAACATCAACGGTTAAAATTTGGACACCCGGAGACTGGAACGCTTACTTCGGTTTTGGCACGAACATTCTGGTCAATATGCTGGTCTTGACCGGACTGTTACGGTTTGTATTGAAAATGCCCGATGATTTGGTGTTCGGGCGGATTCTTCCGGCGACCGGGCTGATGCTGTTCTTAAGCACGGTCTACTATGCCTATCTGGCTTATAAGTTGGCGAAAGAAACAGGCCGTGATGATGTTTGCGCCCTGCCTTCCGGCGTGAGCGTGCCGCACATGTTCGTGGTGGTTTTCGTCATCATGTTGCCGATTTCGCTCAGCAGCGGTGATCCGGTCAAAGGCTGGGAAGCTGGCTTGGCCTGGGTGTTTATCCAAAGCTTTGTGCTGATGCTCGGCGGTTTTATCGCGCCGTTTATCCGCAAAGTCACGCCACGCGCCGCTTTACTGGGTACGTTGGCGGGGGTTTCCATCGCCTTCATCTCCTTGCGCCCCGCTTTGGAAATGTTCATGACCCCCGTGGTCGGCGTGGTCTGTTTTGCGATTATTCTGGCGAGCTGGTTTGGTGGCGTAAAGTATTTCAAAGGCATTCCAGCGGGCCTGGTTGCGATTGCCGTGGGTACGTTGATCGCTTGGGGTTCAACCGCGATGGGCTTGAATTATGGCGGCATGGGCATGGCCAATGTCAGCGCATCGTTCGCTAATTTTGGATTCTCATTACCGATGCCCGCTATCGGGCATGTGTTTTCCGGTTTTGAATTTTTGGGCGTGATTTTGGTAACCGCCATCCCCTTCGGCATTTACGATTTGGTCGAAGCGATGGACAACGTCGAAAGCGCGGCGGTTGGCGGCGACAGCTTCCCGACTACCCGCGTGTTGTCCGCCGATGGTGTGGTCAGCCTGATTGGCTGCATGATGGGCAACCCGTTCATCAACGCCGTGTACATCGGTCATCCAGGCTGGAAATCGATGGGCGGACGCATTGGTTATTCCGCCGCCACAGGCATCACGGTGTTGATCCTGTCCTGGTTGGGCATCCTCGCGTTGATGGCCTCGCTGATACCGGTCGTCGCCATCTCACCGATTTTGTTGTACATCGGTATGCTAATCGGTGCACAAGCCTTCCAAGAAACTCCCAAAAACCATGCACCAGCGATCATTTTGGCGTTAATGCCGCACCTCGCCGCTTGGGGCAAATTACAGATTGACAATGCCTTGGGTGCGGCAGGCACCAGTGCCGCTACGGTTGGCATGGAAGCGTTAGGCAAGGTCGGCGTGTTGTATCACGGTTTAGAAGTGCTAGGCGGCGGCGCGATTCTCGGCGGTTTGATGTTAGGGGCAATCGCTTCTTTCGTTATCGAACGGAAACTAATGAAAGCCGCCATTTTTGCCTTTGCCGCAGCAGCTTGCACTTTCGTCGGCCTGATCCACGGCGAAGCGATTGGCTTTGGGCAATCCTTACCTGTGGCTTTCAGTTACTTGATGGTGGCGTTGATACTATTCTTGTCAGGGAAGTTTGCGGAAATCACACCTGCCTCAGCAGAAACCCACTAAAGCACCCGGTTTTGTAAATTAGTGCCGAAACAATCACCATGCGCCAGTTTATTTTTGATTAACTGGCGCATAGTTTCAAAATCCCCCTTCGCTCAAACTCATCTCTCTGCAAAATCAGCCTGTTTTTCACCGGAACAAATTGCCTCAACACCCCCCGCATGTTTCCAAAGCCTCCAAATCTGAAGCATTTCCCCTTTATTCCCACCTTAAATCCCTAATCCGATACAATCCGTCAAATAACTCATGGGTTATTTGACGGATAGCTGATGTCAGCGCGTTTTAATACAGTGGCTGCCTTTCCCATTTTCCATTTTCCATTTTCCATTTAGCCTAGGTTTCATTATTTTCCTTTAGTTTTTGAGTAGATTTGCCACATAACCCATTTATTAGAGCTTATGTTTGGCAAGCAAAATCCTGGAAGTTTTCCGAGGATATGCTCAATTGCTTACAATTGGATTCTGTATGCCCCCCTACAAAAGCCCATGAAAAACAAAAATATCTACCAAAACATCTCGAAAATCCGCCGCGATTACAATTCATGGGTGGCGAACGAAAGCCTGGAAGACTATGCCTTGCGTTTCGCACCGCGCAGTTTCCGCAAATGGACGGAATTTGAAGTCGCCAACACCGCCTTCGGTTCGACTTCGTTCTTGGTGTTGGAAGCCATCGGCGGATTTTTGGCGATACACTACGGTTTCACCAATGCGTTTTGGGCGATTGTCATTGTCGGACTCATTATTTTCATCACCAGTTTTCCGATCAGCTATTACGCCGCCCGTTACAACATCGACATCGACTTGCTCACCCGTAGCGCGGGCTTCGGCTACATCGGCTCCACCGTCACGTCGCTGATTTACGCCTCGTTCACGTTCACGCTGTTCGCGCTGGAAGCCTCGATCATGTCGCTGGCCTTGGAATTGTATTTTCAAATCCCTATCGCCCTCGCCCATGTCATCAGTGCAGTGACGGTGATTCCGCTAGTGACTTTTGGCATCACCACCATCAGCCGGATGCAGTTGTTGACGCAACCTATCTGGTTGATTTTGCTTATTGCACCCTACATCGCCGTCATCATGCACGAACAAGATGCACTACTGACCGCGCAAACGTTTTTCTGGATTGCCGGAACGGGGCAAGGCTTCGATTGGCTATTGTTCGGCAGTGCCACCACCGTGGCGTTTTCGATGGTCGCGCAAATCGGCGAGCAAGTGGATTTTTTGCGTTTCATGCCGGAAAAAACCGAGAAAAATCGGCTACGCTGGTGGCTGGCAACGATTAGCGCGGGGCCGGGTTGGATAGTGTTTGGCATGTTGCGGCAATTGGGCGGCGCGTTGCTCGCGCATCTTGCCATGCGCCACGGCATCGCGCCCGAACACGCCCACGAACCGACCCAAATGTATTTGATCGCTTATAAAGAATTACTGCCAAACCCCGAATGGGCCTTGGCGGCCACGACCTTGTTTGTCGTCATCAGCCAGCTCAAAATCAATGTCACCAATGCCTACGCCGGGTCGTTGGCGTGGTCGAATTTTTTCTCGCGCATCACCCATAGCCATCCTGGGCGGGTGATTTGGTTATTGTTCAACGTTTTGATCGCCTTGTTGTTGATGGAGTTCGGCGTGTTCGGCGCCTTGGAAAAAGTGCTGGGCCTGTTTTCCAATATGTCGATAGCGTGGATCAGCGCGGTGGCGGCGGAATTATTGATCAACAAACCGCTGAAACTTAGCCCGGACATCATCGAATTCAAACGCGCCTATCTGCCGGATTTGAACCCCGTCGGCATCATCGCCACCTTGGTGGCTTCGATGGTGTCGATACTCGCTTACATCGGTCTGTTCGGCGAGGAAGCGCGGGCCTTTTCAGCATTCATTTCCTTGAGCTTGGCCTTTATTCTCGTTCCCAGTATCGCCTTTTTCACCGGACACAAACATTATCTGGCCCGTGACCGCAACAAGAAAAACCGCCACAGCCACAACCGTTGCGTGATCTGTGAAAATGATTTCGAGCATGAAGACATCGCCTACTGCCCCGCCTACAACGGTAGCATTTGCTCGTTGTGCTGCGCTTTGGACGCACGCTGTCTGGACGCTTGCAAGCCAGGCGCGCGGCTCGACGATTATCTGGAAGTGTTCGCACGGCGGTTCATGCCCTCGCGCATGAACCTGACGGCACGGCTACGCTTGTTGCGGTTCACGTTGTTATTTAGTTTTTTATCGGTACTGACCAGTATTTTCATCGGCATCATTTATTATCAGGATTTGCTCGCCGCCGAAGCCTCGCTGCCCACCTTCCAATTGTTGCTAGCCAATTTCGTCAAGGTCTACACGTCGTTGCTGGTGTTCATCGGCTTATGCACCTGGTGGCTGATTTTGAATGACGAAAGCCGCCGTGTCGCCCATGAAGAAACCGGCAGGCAAACGCAATTGCTGCTGATGGAAATTGAAGAACATAAAAAAACCGATGCCAAACTGGAACAGGCCATCAAAATGGCGGACTCCGCGAACAGCGCGAAGAGCCGCTTCTTGAGCAATATGAGCCACGAAATCCGCACCCCCTTGAACAGCATCATCGGCTATTCGTACATCCTGCACAAAGACCCCGCAATACCGGAACATCGGCGGCAAGCGGTGGACACGCTCAAACGCAGTGGCGAGCATTTGTCGGCCTTGATTGAGGATATTTTGGACATTGCCCGCATCGAGGCGCGGAAGTTTGAGCTGAATTATGAACCGATCAACTTTTATGCCTTTATCGAACACTTGGTGCGGATTTATAAAGCCCAAGCCGAAGACAAGGGCTTGTCATTCCGTTGCCAAATCCTTAACACGCTGCCGCAACGGGTCCGCGCCGATGAAAAACGCGTCGGGCAAATCTTGATGAACATCCTCAGCAACGCCGTCAAATTCACGCAAACAGGTGAAATTACCGTGCGTATCGGCTACAGCGGCGGCGTGGCGACCATCCAGATCATCGACACGGGGCCGGGCATAGCACCTGGGCAATTAGACGCCATTTTCCAACCCTTCACACGCCTGAACACCACCACGGGCAACGCCATTGCCGGCAGCGGTTTGGGGCTGACCATCAGCAAAATCCTCGCCGAAATCATGGGCGGCGATTTGGCGGTGGCTAGCGAGGTCGGTAAAGGCTCAACGTTTACCGCACGGCTGTTTTTGCCAAATTTGGGGGCCGCGCCGGAAACCGCACAAGAAGAAAACATCACAGGCTATCGCGGACGACGGCAGAAAATCCTCGTCGTGGACGACCAACCGGAACACCGTGATGTAATGGTATCCATTTTAGAACCGCTAGGTTTTATCATGCACACCGCCAGCTCCGGCGAAGAATGTTTGCTACAAGCGGGGCAGCAGCATCCTGATCTGGTGTTATTGGATTTGGCAATGCCCGTGATGGATGGCACGACAACCGCCGGACAATTGCGCAAAAACGGCTTGCTGAAACCGATCATCGTCCTCAGTGCCAACGCCTATCCTGCTGACCGCGCGGCGGCGATACAAGCAGGTTGCAATGATTTTCTCGCCAAACCTATCCAAGTGCGGGAGTTGCTGAACAAATTAAAATTGCACATAGGATTGACGTGGATTTGCCAGAACGAAGAGGCGGAATTAGGGGAAACAGAGATCGAATTGCACCTGCCGCCACCGGAAATCTTGCAAAAATTGCAAGCGTTTGTACGCATTGGCGATTTACTGGGCTTGAACAAAAAGCTCGCGGAATTGGTGAAAACCAATCCCGAATATAAGCCGTTGGGCATACGAATTAAAGCGTTGACCAGAGAATTCCGCTTGGCGGAAATTAAGAAGTTATTGGTTTAGGCTTACTTGGATTGATACAGGATCACAAACCCTATTTTACGAAAAGTGGCAATTTCATAAAAATCAAATGATTGCAAAACTTGTGTAGATACTTATGCTCTTGGATAAGGCAGGCAAGAATAAGCCGCCATACATGACAGATTGTCGGGATAGTCAGCAGGCAAAATCATACAGGACGGCGTTTCCGGAATTCGGAGCAACTAATTGCCGGAAACGTCTTTACAGCAAAATGATCAAGCATTTTCCTTAACAGCAAAACTATGCACCCAGACCAAATGGTCTTCTTCCCAGGTCATGCCTGCGTGCATTTTTAAGATGATGTCCTTGTACATTGCCAAGCCAGGAAAACCTTCCGCCCGTGCGTCCTCATCCGTCATATCGCCTAAACGCTGACGGCTCAAGTCGGTCACGACAAAAGCCATCCCCTCCAGCTCGAAGCTCTCCCCCGCCCATCCATAAACGCCATCACGGCGTTGCTGGGTTTTCGTGCCCGCCTTGGCGGCGGCAACGAGCCGAGGCTGGGTGACTAAACGCTCGATTGAGCAGGTTTTTTCAGGTAAGTTTTCCATAGTTGATTCCATGTGGATAAAAGTTGGACATTATAGTTGTTTTCCACTACCGAAGACGGTTCAAAATTTGGTGAATTAGATAAGGCTAAACTAAAGCCTAAGTGGAATTCAATATAAAAACCGATTTTGCTAGTTGATCTAAACAGCCCATTCAACTATCTGTTGCTTAAACTGCGTTTCACCCAGCACATTCACCCCTAATGCTTGCGCCTTATCCAGTTTGGAACCGGCATCTTCACCCGCCAACACACAAGTGGTTTTTTTGGAAACCGAGCCTGAGACTTTTGCCCCCAAGCTTTCCAGCAGGGTTTTAAAATGATCGCGCGGCATAGATAGCGTACCGGTAATGACCCAGGTTTGGCCTGCCAGGGGCTGCGCTTGAGGGGCTTCGCCGACCTCATCAGACCAGCTCACTCCGGCGTCGATAATGGCTTGCACTATCGCTTGGTTTTTCGCGTCGCTGAAAAAATCGACGATATTTTTCGCCATCACCGGGCCTATATCAGGCACTTGCATCAGTTCTTCAAAACTGGCGGCGGCAATGGCTTGATAATTTTTAAAATGTTTCGCCACCGTTTTCGCGCTCTCTTCACCGATTTCGTGTATGCCTAAGGCACCGATGAAGGTACCCAGTCGGGTGGTTTTGGACGCGGCTATCGAATCCAAGACGTTTTGCGCGCTTTTCTCGCCCTGCCCGTCCAAGCCGGCAATATCACTGGCTTGCAAGGTGTAAATATCGGCGATGGTGTGCAGGACGCCTTTGCTGTACAGCAGCTCTATCAGCTTGGTGCCGAGATTGATGATGTTCATAAATTTGCGCGAGGCATAATGGCGGATGCGCTCCGCCCCTTGCGCGGGGCAGCTTAAACCGCCAGTGCAACGGAACGCCGCCTGTCCGGCCGTCCTTTCCACCACCGCATCACAAACCGGACAGTTGGAGAGCATGATGATAGGTTTGCGTTCCCTGCCTTGTGCCACTACCCGCGATATTTTCGGAATGACATCGCCGGCACGCTGGATTTCGACGCTATCGCCTATGCACAATCCCAAGCGTTCAATTTCGTCCATATTGTGCAAGGTCGCATTGCTGACGGTCACGCCGCCGACAAACACAGGCTCCAACCTCGCCACCGGGGTCAGCACTCCGGTGCGTCCCACTTGAAAATCCACGTCCAGCAATTGCGTGACCATTTGTTGTGCGGGGAATTTTCTGGCAACCGCCCATTTCGGTGAGCGGGCGATAAAACCTAAGGTGTTTTGTAAGGCCAGGCTGTCGATTTTGTAGACTATGCCGTCAATTTCCATAGGCAAGCTGTCTCTGGCTTGTTCCATCAATTGATAATTTTTTGAAAATTCAGCAAAACTGCCAGAAAAGCAATAACAAGGGGCGTTTTTTCGAAAACCCAAACGGACCAGATGTTCCAAAATTTGTGAATGCGCGACAAACTCCTTCCCACCTTGATAGTCGCCAATACCATAAGGGATAAAACGCAAATCACGCCCGGCGGCAATTTTCGGGTCCATTTGCCGGATCGTGCCGGCGGCGGCGTTTCTGGGATTGACAAAAGTCTTGGCGTTATGTTCTTCCGCGAGCCGGTTGAGTTTGGCAAAAGCGGCTTTGGGCATGAACACTTCGCCACGGACTTCCAAAACTTCTGGCGGCGAGTCTGTGGCTAATTTTAAAGGTACTGATTTGATGGTTTTGATATTGTGGCTGACATCTTCGCCGATTTGCCCGTCACCACGCGTCGCGGCGTAGCTAAATAAACCCTGCTCGTAATGGATGGAGATTGCCAAACCATCCAACTTGGGTTCGCTGACAATTGACAAATCATCAGCCGCCACCCCTAAGTCTTTGGCTGCTTTTTCAAAAAAATGCCAGGTTTCTTCAAGTGAAAATGCGTTTGCCAGCGACAGCATTTTGACGCGATGTTCAATTTTACGGAATTCGTCTATCGCTTGTGCGCCGACCCGTTGCGATGGCGATTCAGGCGTGACCCAATCGGGATGTTCAGTCTCCATCGCCAGCAATTGCCGGAACGCTTGGTCGTATTGGGCATCGGCAACGGTAGGATTATCGAGTATGTAGTATTCATAATCCCATTGGTTGAGGGTGGCGATAAGCTGCTGGTAAGTTGGGTTCACGATAAATCCGTGTAGACATTGGGATATAAAATGCCTATAGGCTGCTGGCAGGATTGTGATGGACTTAAAGACATTAGCCTACAAATCCTCCTACAGGATTACAAACTCTAGGATTACAAACTCTAGGATTACAAACTCTGCCGAATTAACTGTATCGTCGAGTTAGTCAGCGGTTTGCGCTCATGATCCAGCAAATTGCCGTCCAATTCGACCGCGACGATATTAATGGCTTCGAGAAAATCATCAAACACTTTGACTGGATCGTCCAATACCGCGGGCTGCATAAAAAACACCAAACCAGGGCAATAAAACTCATCTAAATCATGATCGGGAAAGGTTCCAGAGGCGACCAGACAAGCGACACCAAAATCCACCAAGCGGTTGGCATCCAAGCGTTCAAATATCCTCAAGCTACCGTATTCCATTTGGGCGATGCGGAAGGCTTTGAGCAAATCCAGGCCGTTAAAACCTTCGGCGGATTTGGCAAGCACACTGAACTGAATAATTTCAGGGGCAATAAAGCGTTGTTCAAGGGCCTCTTCTTCCAGTTCTTTCCCAGGAACAAAATATTCGCTATCGGCAAAATCGAACTCATCATCAAAATCATCAAACATTTGCCCCGTTTGATCTGGTTCTGGTTCTTGCCCTGGAGCTGGATCAGATACCTGCTCTTGCTCAGGTTGTAGCCGTTTTGATTTCGGCTTTGGCTTTGTTTTTAATTTGATTTTTTCCAACAACTCATCGGTATCAATCAGTTTTTTTCTGTCTTTGGGTACAATATCAAAATCATCATTGTCGGTATGGACAACCAAGGCATCGTTGATTTTGCCTTTGATATCCAAATTTCCGAAAAACATCGTGCCTTGAAATGACTTTTTGTTCTTAAAAAAATGCCATGCCAACATTCCTACGATGATGATCAGGCCGCTTGCAATAATGACTACCCGTAATAATTCTTTGTCCATTAGATTTCCGCCAGACTGACTGCTTCTTCAATATCAACTGCGACCATCCGGGACACGCCCGGCTCTTTCATCGTCACACCTGCCAACTGTTTTGCGATTTCCATTGTAACCTTATTATGTGAAATATATAAAAATTGCACGGTCTCCGACATGGCCTCGACCATTTTAGAGAACCGCCCGACATTGGCGTCATCCAGCGGCGCGTCAACCTCATCCAGCAAACAAAACGGCGCGGGATTGAGTTCAAAAATCGCGAACACCAAGGCCACGGCGGTCAGGGCTTTTTCGCCACCCGACAGCAAATGGATGGAGCTGTTGCGTTTGCCTGGCGGTCTGGCGATGATGTTGACACCGGCTTCCAGCAAGTTTTGTTCGGCAACCTTCCCGGCATCGCCTAATGCGACTGGCTTGCCATTGTCAGTCAATTCCAGATACGCCTGCCCCCCACCAAACAATTTGGGGAATTTTTCTTGCAAGCCGCTGTTTATTTTATCGAATGTCGCCTTAAAACGTAACCGGCTTTCTTGGTCAATTTTACTGATCGCCTGATCTAGCGTCTGCAAGGCTTCGCTCAGATCGGCATGTTGCTCGTTGAGGAACTTCATCCGCTCGGCTTGCGCCTGGTATTCTTCGATAGCAGAGAGATTGATCGTGCCTAAACGCTCAATCTGTGACACCACCTCATCAGCGGTTTTTTTCCAACGGGATTCGTCGGCACCGGCGGGCAACACGTCGAGGATTTGCCGGACATCCGCCGCCATTTCATCAAATTGTTCGTTGATGGTTTGCTGGCGGACTTGGTTTTCCTGCAATTCAAAACGCAATTTATCCAAGCGTTCCTTTTGCAATTCCAAGGCCCGTTGGCTGCGGACTTGCTCTTCGGACAACTGCACGATTTTAGTTTCGCCCTCTTCCTGTTGTTGCCGATGTTGTTTCAACTGTTTCTCTAGCTGTTGTTTTTCTTCGGTTTTTTGCCGCACAAGCTGTTTTTCGGCGGCCAGCGGCGAGAGCGTTTGTTGGGATTTTTGCTCCAGTTCGGCAAGATATTCCATTGCCCGTAGTCGCTGCTCCTGCAAACGGGTGCGCTGCTTGAGCGTGGAAATTTCCAAAGCCCGCAAATTTTCCAACTTGGCTTTGCCATCGTAGAGCCGCTGCCGCGCTTCGTTGACGTTGTGGTCTAGTTGCTGTTGTTGCTGTTGCAACTGCTGGTCCAGGGCTTCCAAGCCTTCGCGTTGCCCGTCTTGGTCAAACAAAACTTGTTCGGCTTCATCCTGCAATAAACGCGCTTCGGCGATGGTTTCCGAATTTTCGGTGAGTTCTTCGTTGATGCTGTCCACATCATGCCGGATTTGCTGCAAACGCCGTTGCTGCTGTTCCAGCCGCGCCGATTGTGCGCTGTGCTGGACATTTTTCTGTGACCATTCGGTATTGACGTGGTTAAGTTGGATTTGCAGGGATTCACGCAGTTGCTCGGCGGTTTTTAACGCCGCTTCACTGCTTTCCAACCGCTCTTCCAGCCCGTCAATCGACTCCCGCAACTCGTCCTGACGTTGCTTCAGGGTACGCAAGGCTTTTTCGCGCTGCAACACGCCCATTTTACTGTCCTGGGTGCGGCTGACTTTGACCCAATCCGCGCCCAGCCAAATACCTTCAGGGGTAATGATGGATTCATGGGCTTGCAATAACCCAGACAAACGTTCCGCCGTGGCGAGGTCATCGGCACAATACACGCCAGTCAACAATCCATTTAACGGCGACGGTGCGCTAATTTTATCCAACAAACGTGGCATCTTGACCGCATCAGAATTTGCCGTTGCCGCACTTGCCGGAAATTTGAACAAGGTCAGGGAATCTTGGGTCAGCGCGGACAATTGGGCCAACAGCGAAGCAATATCCGTGACACAAACGGCTTCCAAGGTATTGCCCAACACGGTTTCCACGGCATTTTCCCAACCCGTTTGCACGTCCAGATATTCCGCCAGGCGTTGCTGTTTGTCCAAGCCCAAGGCCGCCAGCCAATTTTGCAGATTTTCGTTGGCCTTGCCCATCGCATGTTGCTGCAACAATTCCAGCGAGGTGATTTGCCCCGTGGCCCCGTGCAATTCGGAGCGGCGGCTATTCAAATCGGCTTGGCAGGTTTTTAATTGTTGCCGCTGTTCACGGATAATGTGGTTCTGCGCTTCCAATTGTCCATGCAGGCTTTCGCGTTCACTGGCGATGGTTTGGATGGCTTCGTCCAGCATCGCGATCTCTTCCGCCAAATCACGGGCGGCAAGCTCATCGCGTTCATACAGCAATTTTTCCAAACGGCTTTGCAACTGACGGTTTTGGTTTGCCAATTGTTCGGACTTGACGCGCTGCACATCGGCTTGACCACGGTATTTCGCGCTTTCGGTGCGGTAGCCGTCCCATTGCCGCTGCCACAGCAAGCGTTGTTGCTGCATGTCCTGCTGTTTGTCCAGCCACCCGTCCTGGCTGTCTTGGGCCATAGCCAGCTCTTCTTCGGCAACCGCCAAATCCTCCTTAAGCTCTTCCAAGGTTTGCGTATCGGCGGCAATTTCGCTGTGCAATTGTTCGATTTGCTGGCGGCTGCGGTTGATGTCTTGCAGCATTTGCTGGTGGCTGGTTTGCTGATGGATGATGGTTTGCTCAAGGCGGCCCACATCGGCGGCAATGGTGTAGTAATCGCCTTGGACTTGGTTAAACTGCTGTTGCTGAAGTTTATGCCCGGCACGTTGCTCGGCGAGCGTAATATCCAATTCGCGCAATTGCATGAACAGACGGTTATGTCCGGCGGCGACTTCATGCAGCGTGGTTTCCAGCATGTCGGCGGCCAGTTGGTAGGCTTGCCAGCGTAAAGCCAGCAATTCCAGCTTAAATTGGCGTTCCTGTTTTTTCAGCGCGGTGTATTTTTCGGCTTTTTCGGCTTGTTTTTGTAGGTGTTTGAGCTGTTTATCAACTTCTTCGCGCAAATCATCGAGCCGTTCGAGATTTTCCCGCGTGTGCTGCATACGGGTTTCCGTTTCGCTGCGCCGTTCCTTGTATTTGGAAATGCCCGCCGCTTCTTCGATATGCAGGCGCAAGTCTTCCGGTTTGGCTTCGACCATGCGCGAGATCGTGCCTTGCTCGATAATCGCATAACTACGCGAACCCAAGCCCGTGCCTAAAAACAAATCCGTGATGTCCTTACGGCGGCATTTGGCACCATTCAACATAAACAGTGACTGACCGTCGCGGCTGATCTGGCGTTTGATGGCGATGGAATCGTATTGCGCGTATTCGCCGCCCAATTTGCCTTCGCTGTTGTTGAACACCAATTCCACGGAGGCCGTGCTGACGGGCTTGCGGCCTGATGAGCCGTTGAAAATGACATCCGCCATATTGCCGCCACGCAAATGTTTAGCGGAACTCTCGCCCATGACCCAGCGCACCGCGTCAATGATATTGGATTTGCCGCAACCGTTAGGGCCGACAATCGCCGTCAAATTGCCATTGATCGGAATGGTCGTCGGGTCTACAAACGATTTAAATCCTGACAGCTTGATTTTTTCCAACTTCATAACGGACAAACAACTCTGGCACTACGCGCAAAAGCTAACATTATCAACGATATTTAAAGGAATTTCGACCTTTAAATGGTAATTTTTCATACCCCGCTTAAATGCAGGCCCTAATCGGTTTTACTTGTCAATTGTTCCATAAGCGCTTGCATTGGACAGATGCACCCCGTTCACGCTTTTTTGGCAAACACTGATGGGAATATTAATGTATCGGCTATCGGTAAAAAATCCGCTTTTCAGGCAATTAACAAAATATGGACAAAACCACAAATATTCATCCCGCTGTCATATAGTTAAGAGAGGATTTGCCACCAGCTTGGCCCAATAGCAACAACATCTTAACGTGGCGGCTGGAAAACGTACCCATAAACATCGGCTTAGCAAATAAATCACGGCATCAAAAAATTAAAATAAGCAAAAATCCCAAGGTCTTTCGGAATGTGCATGAAATAATTTCCGCACCGGCTCGTCAGACCTGTCAGGTTTTGATACCCTCTGGGGCACAAGAAACCTGACAGGTCTTGATCCGCGAATTTATTCCATGCACATTCCTTCGTGATTGGCACCAATATGTTTATGACAAACCCATAATTATAATACCCTAAAAAGGTAATCCCCATGTCTGCACCTACCGCTTCTTTCCATGACGTGGCGCTCAACACTCAGTTGACCGTGTCATTCCGACTGTTATTAAGCTTGTACCTGATCATCCCTGTCTGCCTATTGTTGCAACTACTGGATGCAGGACTTTGGCAAGATTATTTAAAAATCCATTTGCCAAACAGTCCGTCGCATTTTTTTCTGTTCCAAATTTTATTCGGTACGCCACATATCGTCGCCAGTGCCGTGTTGTTGGTCAGTAACGCGGATTATTGGCAACGTTACCAACGCAACATTTTATTGATGACGCTCGTTTTGGCCGTGTTTTTTGGCGTCGGCAGCTTATTTATCCCCTACAAAGCCTTGTACATCTTGGTCGCATCATGGACGGTGCTGCATGTGCTAAAACAGCAGCATGGTGTCGCGCGGGGAATTTGCCGCCTGCCCGCTTGGGCTTACCATTTGTTGTTGTGGTTAAGCGTCGTTGCAGGCATTTTTATTTACATCGGCATTTTTCTAAAAAACAGCTTGGACGCGCAACAAGTCGAATGGCTAAAACATATCATCGGCGGTTTGTGCATTGGTTTGGCAGGGAGCGCGGTGTTATGCCAGCGATATATCAAAACCCGCTTTGGCAAGTGCTTTATGTGGGCGAATGTCTTGCTGGTATTAAGCAGTTTTTATCTGTTCGCCCAGCAGTATTATTTTTTGGCGATACTCGTACCGCGCTTGGTACATGATGTCACCGCCTATATTTTTTACGTCACCCACGATTACAACAAACATCGTCCACAGCCACAAAATATCATTTACCATTTAAGTAGGGCCTGCCATCTGCCCATTTTTATCGTGCTGCCTGTATTGTCGTTCGCACTGGCATTTGGCTTGCAAGCCTATGGTGACGAGTTGGTCAAGCAACTGGCGCAATTTTTCTTTGGTGTGGAAATCCATAAAGCCATCACGTTAGGACTGCTCGGTTATCTGGCGTTAATGCACTATTACACAGAAAGTTTCACCTGGAAACAGGATTCGCCTTACCGGAAGTATATTGGCTTTTCGCAGTGACTTGACGGCTAAAACAACAGTGCTTTTAGGTTTCGGGTTTCATGGTATTTAGGAAGATGCCCGTTTTAAGATGGGGGTGCTCAAACCTGCCACTAAAAAATCTCCAAAAGCGGTCGTTTCAAGTCATTATTCAACATAAAATGAATCACTACCCAACAAGCAGTCAATTGACAATCCCGCCACTATCAGCGATTATCTTCAGACTATGCTTTATTGAAGCGTGGATACCATTAATTGTTTCATAAGTGCTTGCCTTGAACAGGGAATGCCTCACCCGCGCTTTTTGGGGCAAGCACTTATGGGAAAATTAATAAAAATCGTCCCGCAAAAACGCCAAAGGTGACAAGCAAGTCCGAACGGGCGGCGGTTTTTGTTGGCAAACAATTATTTATAAAAGAGGGGGGTGAACCGTGCAGGACTTATTAAATTTCGCGCTGACTTTCAGTGGGATTATGCCTTATGTGCTGGTGTTTGTAATCTTGCTGGCCTGTGGTCTGGGCTTACCGATTCCTGAAGACATCACCTTGTTCGTAGGAGGCATGTTAGCTTATTACGGCATAGTAAACGTGTGGGCCATGGTCGTCGTCTGCATGACGGGGGTGTTAATTGGCGATAGCACCATTTTTCTGCTAGGGGCAAAATACGGGCGGGAAATAACACAAAAACCTTTTTTCAGTAAAATTTTAACGCCGGAACGCCTTGACGGCATCAAGGAAAAACTTCATAGAAACGGCAATAAAGTCATTTTTGTATCCCGTTTTATGCCTGGTTTGCGTGCGCCTACATTTTTCTGTGCCGGAACCTTGCACTTACCTTTTGATGTGTTTTTATTTTATGATGGTCTGGCGGCGTTAATCAGCGTGCCCGGAATAGTTTGGGTTGTATACCATTTTGGGCATTTAGCCGATGAAGTGTTTACCGCGATTAGTGATGTCGAACATCTTATTGTTTTTGCTATCGTTGCCGGCATCGCCTTTATGATAGGTAAATGGTATTACCACCATAAAAAATCGAGCCAGTCTTAATACGCATTAGCGCAGAACTTGCAAATAAGGGACAGCTTACACTGTCCCTAAATTTTAATGTAAACCCTTTAGTGCAATTTTTTCTCGGTTTCCAATGCCTCGACCAATTCTTTGGCAGGCAGGTAACCTGGGTAGATATTGCCTTTTTCCGTCACAATCATCGGTGTGCCCTTAACATCAAAATCGGCGGCGAGTTTCATGTGTTCGTCGACTGGATTCTCACAAGTCTTCGTTTCCACTTTCTGATCTTTTTTCGCAGCAGTTAAGGCGGCGTTGCGGTCTTTTGCACACCAAACTGAAATGGCTTTGTTGTAAGATTCTGAGCCTTTGCCCGCCCGTGGGTAAAACAGGTAGCGGATGGTGATGCCTTGGGCCATGTACTGGTCAATTTCTGAATGCAGCTTGCGGCAATAGCCACAATCAATATCAGTAAAAATTGAAACGGTGTATTTATTTATTTTGGGCTTGAAGATGATCATCTTGTCTTCACCGATTTTGTCGAGTGCGGCAAGACGGGTGGCGGCTAATTTCCTTTCCGTCAAATCGGTGCGGGATTCAACATCAATCAAACGTCCCTGGAATAAATATTTGCCATCTTCGGTGGCATAAAGGATGGTGGAACCCACTGCGACTTCAAAAATGCCTTTAACTTCGGAAGGCTTGACCGAATCAATCTTGACATCCGGCATGGACTTGGCAATCGATTGTTTAATGGCGTTTTCATCGGCATGGGCTGCCGCTAAAGCCACTGCCGTGATTGAAAACGCGGCGATCTTAAGTAGTTTTTTCATGATTTTCCCGTTGGTTGCTTTGAGTAATTTGGTTGTCGGACAGCAATGGCTAGGTTTTGTTCATCCTTAGGCGAATAGATGATGGGTCTTATTGGAAGAGGCGCTGCAAATCCAACACCATCGCCAGAGCCATAACAGAAAGTAAAAGCGCGATGCCGACTTGCTGGAATGCCATTTGGATTTTTTCTGGAATGGGACTGCCTTTAATGGCCTCCAACCCGAAAAACAGCAAATGCCCACCATCCAGCACCGGTATCGGCAGTAAATTTAACACCCCTAAACTGACGCTGACCAAACCCAGGAATTTCAGGAAATGCACCAAGCCCATGCTGGCGGATTGTCCGGCGTATTGGGCAATGCTGATGGGCCCGCTTAAGTTTTCCACTGACGCTTTGCCGATGAACATTTTGCCCATCATTTTTAACGTCGTGATGGAATAATAATATGTTGTTTCAAATGCAACCGGAATGGCAGCCAATGGCGACAAGACATAATCGACCTTAATGGATTTGAGCAGATCCCCAGGCACATAAACTGATGCGCCAATTTTGCCTTCTTTTTGCCCGCTGCCAGTGATTGGCGTCGCTTTGGGGATAATCGTCAAGACCAGCGGCAAGCCATCACGCTCCAGGCTTAATTTGATGGGCTTGCCTGGATGCTTTTTGACAATGTCCACCCATTGCATCCAGTCCTTGATGGCAACATCATCGGCACTGACAATTAAATCACCTTTTTTGAGACCGGCTTCCAAAGCGGCACTGTCGGGCAGGACATTGCCGATAATCGGTTTTAATTTAGGCGACCAGGGTTTAAACCCCACATGTTGGAAAAGTTTTTCGGGATTTTGTGCATCACCTTCCGCTAGATGGATAATTCTTTCCAGCGATTCATCATCTTGGCCTTTTACAGCGACGCTGATGGCTTGTTCGCCATCCAAAGCGGCCGCCATGAGCACACTCATGGCTTCCGTCCATGTCGGCGTGGTTTTGCCGTTGACTGAGAGGATGACATCACCTTCAACAAAACCTGACTGCGCGGCCAAGGTGCCTTGTTCGGCAACACCGAGTATCGGTTTGATGTCCTCTTCACCAATCACCAGCACTGACCAAAATAAGGCCATCGCCAGCACCAGATTAAAAATGGGCCCTGCTGCGACAATGACAGTCCTTGCCCACACCGGCTGACGGTTAAAGGCAAACGGCAAATCTTCAGCTTTGACTTCGCCCTCACGCTCATCGACCATTTTCACATAGCCGCCGAAGGGTATCGCCGACAAGGCATATTCGGTGTCTTCAGGTGATTTTTGGTAAGACCATAAGATTTTGCCGAAACCAACCGAAAACCGCAACACCTTAACACCGACCTTACGGGCCACCCAAAAATGCCCAAATTCATGGATGGACACTAACAGCCCGATGGCAACAATAAAGTAAAACAGCGTATGCAAGGTGTCCATTAGCCGTCCAGCTCAGTGATCAATTGTTTGGAAACACTTCTGGCCTGTTGGTCAGCGTCAAGGATAAATTCCAAGGTGTTTGCCGGACGGACGGCAATGGCGTCCATGCAGCGTTCGATGACCCGCGCGATGTCGGTAAAACGGAGTTGTCCGTCCAAGAAGGCTTCCACAGCGATTTCATTGGCGGCGTTTAAGACCGTGGGCATGATACCACCTGCGTTAATCGCTTCGTAGGCAAGGCGCAAACACGGGAAGCGTTGGAAATCGGGGGCTTCAAAATCCATACGCGCGACTTTAAAAATATCCAAGGGCCCGGCACCTGATTCAAACCGCTCAGGGGCGGCGAGGGCATGGGCTATCGGGATGCGCATGTCGGGATTACCCATTTGCGCCAACACCGTGCCATCGACATAATCGACCATCGAATGGATCACGCTTTGCGGATGGATGACAATTTGGATTTGCTCCGGCTTCATACTGAACAATAAACAGGCTTCGATCATTTCCAAACCTTTGTTCATCATGGTCGCCGAATCGACGGAGATTTTTTTGCCCATGTCCCAGTTGGGATGGGCCACCGCTTGCGCGGGGGTGACATTGGGCAGCTCTGCCAGTGGCGTGGTACGGAAAGGCCCGCCGGAAGCAGTCAATAAAATGCGTCTAACTTGTTGGCTGCGCATACCGGTTTTATAGGCGGCGGGCATACACTGGAAAATCGCGTTGTGTTCGCTGTCGATAGGCAACAATTGTGCGCCTGATTCTGCGACTGTCTGCATAAAAATGTCGCCGGACATCACCAAGGCTTCTTTGTTGGCCAACAAGACCGTCTTGCCGGATTTGGCGGCCGCCAGGGTTGGCATTAACCCGGCCGCCCCGACTATCGCCGCCATGACCGAGTCAACATTCGGCAATGCCGCCACTTGTTCCAACGCTTTTACACCCGACAAGATTTTAATATCCGCCACGATGGAGGCTTTAATCTTTTCCCTGAAGCCTTGCACCCGTTTTTCATCGACCACCACGGCATATTCGGGATGATGCTCCAAACATTGTTCGAATAAGGCATCGGTATTGGTGTTGGCGGTTAAGGCGACGACACGGTATAAATCGGGATGCCTCGCCACCACATCCAGAGTGCTGACGCCGATTGAACCGGTGGCGCCGAGTATGCAAATGCCCTTCATGATATGCTCCGGTAAATCAAATAAACCCCCGCATAAAAGAACGGGGCGGCGGCAACCACGCTGTCTATCCTATCCAAAATACCGCCGTGTCCTGGCAGCAAGGAACCGCTATCTTTGACACCACGCTGGCGTTTGACGACACTGAAAAACAAATCGCCATAAATCGAAACCAACACGGTCAACGCGGATAACAAGACAAAATCGGAGGCTATCATCATCGGAAACTTAAAAATCAGGCTTAAAATGACTCCGCAAACCGCACCTGAAATTAACGCACCATACATGCCCTGGACGGTTTTACCCGGACTGATGTCAGGTGATAATTTGACCGTCCCAAATTTCTTGCCGACAAAATAGGCCGCCACATCAGCCGTCCAAATGAGCAACAGAAAATACATGGTCATTTCCGAATCATAAAACGCCCTTAATCTTGACAGGAACATCCAGGCCGCCACCAGTACAAACCAGCCCACAAAAAGTTTGTAGCGCGTTTTCATCTGTAATTTCAACACCCCGCCTGGTGCGTTGCGGATCATGACCATCATCATAATCCAGAACAGCACCGGGGCAATCACTAGCCACTCCAACGCGCCGGAATAAGACCTGATATCGGTGAAATCAAAAACAGTCGCTGTCAATTCCAGCAATTGCGTCCAAAAATGAATGCCCAACATCGGGATGACCATCAACACCAGGAACAATCCGCGCTTTACCAGCGAATTGACCCCGACCAGATTGCTCCATTCCCAGCCAGCCAAGAGTGCGATAATAGCCAAAATCAAGGAAAAAAAATCGCTTGGCAACTGGAATACAGCCAAAGCAATCAGGGAAGCCAGAACGGATGCTGTGATAATTCGCGTAAGTAACATGTTGTGGGTATGTAAATAAGTTAGGTAGACAAGTTATAAGGTGACTAATTTATTGAGGATTTGCTCGCCAGTATGGCCAAACCGCCGTTGCCGGCCTTTAAAGCTGGTAATTGCCGTTTCCAGCGATTGTTCGTCAAAATCAGGCCAAAGCGTAGGGGTAAAATACATTTCCGTGTAAGCGAGTTGCCAGAGCATAAAATTGCTGACCCGCTGCTCCCCGCCGGTGCGGATGAACAAATCGGGTTCGGGTATATCGGTGGTGCTAAGATGCTGGTTGACCAACTGCTCGGTAATGTTTTGCCGTGGCAACCGCCCTGCCGCCATTTTATCCAATACTTGCTGGAAAGCTTGGCACATATCCCAGCGACCACCATAATTGGCGGCAATCACCAAAGTCAGGGCATCATTGCCTTGGGTTTGCGCTTCACCTTCCGCCATTTTTTTTTGCAGGCTTTCGGAAAATTGGCTTCTATTGCCAATAAATCGCAAGCGGATATTGTTGCGGTCCAGCTTGTTGATTTCGCTTTGGAGCGTTGCCAAAAACAAGCCCATCAACATCGACACTTCGTCTTCCGGCCGCCGCCAATTTTCACTGCTAAAAGCGAACAAGGTCAACACTTCAACTTTTTGCTGTGCACAATATTCAACAATTTTTCTGACGGCTTTGACACCTGCTTGATGACCGAAGGCGCGGGGCATAAAACGTTGTTGCGCCCATCGCCCATTACCATCCATGATAATGGCGATATGGCGGGGATTAGCCGCCCCTGACGGGTTAAGGTCATCATAGGACATAACTTCAATCTCAATTTAAAGGGACAGCAAATCGGCTTCTTTTGCTTCCAGTAACTTTTCTACATCTTTAACAAACTGGTCGGTGAGTTTTTGGATTTTGTCTTCACCTGAGCGCGCTTCATCTTCAGAAATCAACTTTTCTTTCAAAGCCTTTTGAATTTCGGAGTTAGCGTCACGGCGGATGTTCCTGATCGCGACACGACCATTTTCCGCTTCATGCTTGACGACCTTCACCAGGCTGCGACGGCGTTCTTCCGTCAAAGACGGTAGCGGAACCCGGATGACCATGCCGTTAGTGCTAGGATTCAAGCCCAAATCGGATTTTAAAATGGCTTTTTCAATGGCCTGCACCATGCCTTTTTCCCAAGGCGTAATGGTTAAGGTGCGGGCATCTTCAACCGCCACATTAGCCACTTGGGAAACGGATGAATCAGTGCCGTAATAAGATACCGTCACTTGATCCAGCAGACTAGGATGCGCCCTGCCTGTGCGGATTTTGGAGAATTCATGTTTCAGCGCATCTATGCTTTTGCCCATACGAGTTGCCGCATCTTGTTGAATATCGTTAATCATTTCTTGTTCCTCATTGAATAAGTGAGCCTATCTCTTCGCCCATCATCAGCCTCATAACCGCTCCCTGCTCAAAAATGTTCATGACCCGCATCGGCATGTTATTTTCCTTGCACAACACAAGCGCGGTGGTGTCCATGACATTAAGACGCTGGTCCAAAGCTTCGTCATAACTTAAACGGGAATAAAACACGGCGTTTTTGTCTTTTTCTGGATCAGCGGAATAAACGCCTTTCACTTTAGTCGCCTTGATCATCAATTCGGCGTTAATTTCGATAGCCCTCAAACTGGCTGCCGAATCGGTGGTAAAAAACGGGTTGCCGGTACCGGCGGCAAAGATGACCACCCGGCCTTTCTCCAGATGCCGGACTGCACGACGGCGGATATAATCTTCACAAACCTGGTTTATTTTTAGTGCGGACATCACCCGCACCGGCTGGCCTAAATGCTCGATGGCGTCCTGCATAGCCAAGGCATTGATCACGGTCGCCAACATGCCCATTTGGTCGCCAGTGACGCGATCCAAGCCTTGGGAAGCTTTTTCCGCACCGCGCAAGATATTGCCGCCCCCGATAACAAGCCCCACCTGAACACCGCAGTCACACAATTCTTTAATTTCGGTCGCCAGTCGATGAACTATGTTGGCATCAATACTGCCGCCCGTTTCACTCATTAAGGCTTCACCGCTTAATTTCAGCAAGATTCTTTGGCAAATCAGTTTAGTCATAATTTTTCGAGGGTAGGCTTTAGGATTACAACATTATAGATAGCAAAATGCCCCAATACTCGTATATTGGGGCAAACGCATTAATGGCCGCGTACTTGTGCCATCACTTCTTCGGCAAAGTTTTCTTCTTTTTTCTCGATACCTTCGCCCACTTCAAAACGGCTGAAACGGATGACGTTGTTGCCTTTTGATACGGCTAATTTACCGACGGTGACTTTATCGTCTTTAATGAAAGGTTGGCCCAACAAGGTGACTTCCGCCAAAAACTTGCTGATCCGTCCAACCACCATTTTTTCGATAATTTCGATAGGCTTACCGCTTTCTGCCGCTTGGGCCATGAAAATTTCTTTTTCTTTGGCAATAGTTTCCGCCGCCACTTGCTCTTCAGAAACACACATGGGTTTGCTTGCGGCAATGTGCATAGCAATATCCTTGCCCAATTCCGCGTCGGCGGCGGCCAATTCAACGATAACACCGATTTTGCTGCCATGCAGGTAACAGGCTGTACCACCTTCTGCAGTTTTGAATCTTTCAAAACGTCTGACGGTGATATTTTCGCCCAATTTGGAAATCAGGCCACGGCGCATTTCATCAACAGTGACGCCGTCTTCAAGCGGCATCGCCAGCAATTGTTCTTCAGTTTCGATACCATCCGCATTCAACAAGGCAACGGTGACACTTTTGACAAAGCTGACAAAATCATCGGCTTTGGCAACAAAGTCCGTTTCGCAGTTGATATCGACAATGGCGACAGCCCTGCCGTCTTCACTGACCTGCACACCAATAATCCCTTCGGCGGCAATACGGCCCGATTTCTTGTCGGCTTTAGCCAAACCGGCCTTGCGCATGTTTTCAATCGCCAATTCCATATCGCCATTGGCTTCGACCAAGGCTTTTTTGCATTCCATCATGCCGGAGCTGGTGCGCTCACGCAGCTCTTTAACCATACCCGCACTAATATTGATAGTCATTATTTGATTCCTCGCCTGTTTGCTTAAAAAATAGTATTGCCACTATAAAAACGCCCCCGTTAAGGAGGCGTTATCGGACTTAATCCCTACATTTTTACAGTTTATGCTGTAAAGACAGGGGTTTATTTATTCCTCCAGCATCGGGGCTTCTTCAACAAAGTCATCGGCTTTTGCTGACAAGCCCAAGGTTGCTGTTTTAGCTTCCAATACCGCCGCGCACACGCTTTCGCAGTAAAGTTTGACGGCGCGGATTGAATCATCATTACCAGGAATGATGTAATCCACTTTTTCCGGTGAATTGTTGGAATCAACCACACCGACCACTGGAATGCCCAATTTTTTGGCTTCGCTAATGGCATTTTTCTCGTAGCCGACATCCAAGATGAAAATCACATCAGGTACGCCTTTCATGTCCTTGATACCGCCTAAGCTGCGTTCCAGTTTTTCCAGCTCGCGCTCCATCCCTAAAGCTTCTTTTTTGCCGAAACGTTGGTAAAGCGTACCGTCCGCTTTCATCGCTTCCAATTCTTTCAGGCGGTTGATTGATTTTTTGATCGTTTTGAAGTTGGTCATCATGCCGCCCAACCAACGATGGTTGACATAAGGCATACCGCAACGTGCCGCTTCTTCAGCAACCACTTTACGCGCGGCTTTTTTAGTGCCGACAAACAGGATAGTGCCCTTGTTCGCCGCCATTTGACCAAGATAGTTCATAGCGTCATTAAACAATGGAAGCGTTTTTTCCAAATCGATGATATGGATTTTGTTACGTGAACCAAACAGGTAGTTAGCCATTTTGGGGTTCCAGTAACGGGTTTGGTGTCCAAAGTGAACGCCCGCTTCAAGCATTTGACGCATAGATACTGCTGCCATTTATTTCTCCTAAGATTTAATTGTCGGAACACCCGTTCCGAGTGGGTTGCGCCTCCACTTACCCCGCCTGAAAACCAGCCTGCACAAGACAAACCAGCACCCTTCCAAACGTGACGATAAATGTGAGTATTGATACAAAAATGAACTTATCTTTATACCACAATAAGCTTTCTACAACAAGCCGAACTCTGTTAAACTCTTCAGTTCTTTTACCTTTTGCAAGCTAAAATATTGCCTTTCTAGCGCAAGCGTTTCTACCCTAACTATGAGCATCATTATAAAAACTGAAAGTGAAATCGAAAAAATGCGCGTTGCCGGACAACTCGCCGCCGATGTGCTAGAAATGCTTGGACCCCATGTTGTACCTGGTGTCACCACTAACGAGCTGGATCGGATATGCCACGATTTTATTGTCAATGTGCAAAACGCCATCCCCGCCCCGCTCAATTACAAAGGCTTTCCAAAATCCATTTGCACCTCCGTGAACCAACAGATTTGCCACGGCATTCCTAACGACAAAAAATTGAAACCAGGCGATATAGTCAATGTTGACATTACCGTGATCAAAGACAATTACCACGGCGACACCAGCAAAATGTTCTGTGTCGGAGACGTTTCACCCTTTGCCAAACGGCTTGTGAAAGTCACCCAGGAAGCCATGTACCGGGGAATCGAACAAGTCAAGCCCGGCGCACGGCTGGGTGACATAGGCCATGCCATCCAAAAACACGCCGAATCCAACCGCTATTCGGTGGTCAGGGAGTTTTGCGGGCACGGCATAGGTAAAAAATTCCATGAAGAACCGCAAGTTTTGCATTACGGCAAAACCGGCACCGGCGAAGTGCTGGACGCCGGCATGATCATCACTATCGAACCGATGATCAATCTGGGCAAACACCATGTCAAAGTCCTCGCTGACGGCTGGACGGCGGTCACCAAAGACCATAGCTTGTCTGCCCAATGGGAACATACCGTGCTGGTCACCCCAGGCGGCTATGAAATTCTGACGTTACGCCAAGAAGAACGCTGATGGCCTTGTACTCCGAACTATTCGACACAGCCGACAGCCTGCAACAATTCAAGCTCCTGTTGAAGCAGAAAGACGCCGATCTCAAACAAAAATTTGACCCGCAAAGCTCCGTCTACCCGCTGATTAAAGAACGTTCTGATTTTATTGACGAGCTCTTGGGTTGCGGCTGGCAACATTTTCTAGGCAATTACGCACCGCAACTCAGCTTGATCGCAGTAGGCGGTTATGGACGGCGCGAACTGTTCCCCTATTCGGACATAGACATTGTCGTGTTGCTGGATTCCAACGAGACTTCTGCGTATCAAGAAACCTTGGCGGACTTCTTCACGTTTTTATGGGATATAGGCCTGAAACCCGGGCAAAGCGTACGCACCATAGCCGAGTGCGTCGAAGAAGCGGGCAAAGACCAAACCATCATGACCAGCTTGATGGAAATCCGTTTGATCACGGGCTGCCCCGACCTTTTTGAAACCCTGAAAAGACAGACTTCGCCCGACCATATCTGGCCTTCGGATTTGTTTTTTCAAGCCAAGATGATTGAACAGCGGCAACGGCACGCCAAGGCCCATCATACCGCCTACAATCTGGAACCGAATATCAAGGAAGGCCCTGGTGGCTTACGGGATATGCAGGTGATCGCCTGGGTCTTCAAACGCCACTACCACTCGTCAACGCTCAAGGAACTGATCAAATACGGCTTCATGCCCGAATCCGAATACAACGAACTGATGGCGGCCCGCGAAGTGCTGTGGCGTATCCGTTACGCCCTGCATTTGCTGACCCAACGTGGCGAAGACCGCCTGATTTTCGATTACCAGCGTGACCTCGCCCAACAATTCGGATTTAGCGGCGAAGACCGGCAATATAACCAGGATGTTGAACGGTTCATGCAGTTTTATTACAAAACGGTGCAAGGGCTGGAGCGGCTCAATGAAATGCTGTTGCAGCTCTTTAACGAACGTTTTATCTGTGGTGAAACAGGCTGCAAACCCATCGACATCAGCGATGACTTTGTCGCCATCAACGGCTATCTGGAAGCGGTAGACGAAGAAGTGTTCACCCGCAACCCATTATTACTTATCGAAATTTTTATCATCCTACAAAAAAATACCACCCTCAAAGGCATACGTGCAACCACGATCCGGCTGATCCGCAAAAACCTGCATTTGATGGACGATAGCTTCCGCAGGAACAACGCCGCCAACCATTTGTTTATTGATTTGTTACGGCAACCACGCGGCATCACCACACAACTGCGGCGCATGAACCGCTACGGCGTACTCGCCGCCTACCTGCCCGCATTTGCCAATATTGTTGCACGGATGCAGTATGATCTGTTCCATATCTACACCGTCGATGAACACACGCTGTTCGTCATCCGTAATTTGCGCCGCTTTTCCATTGACGAGCATTACGATGAACTGCCGTTTTGCCATAACGTCTTTTTGCTGATCCCCAAACCGGAACTGCTGTATCTCGCCGCACTGTTCCACGACATCGCCAAAGGGCGCAACGGCGACCATTCCGCCGTCGGCGAAGAAATCGCCTTGCAATTTTGTGCCCAACACAAACTTTCCAACCATGACAGCCGATTAATCGCCTGGCTAGTGCGCAATCATTTAATTATGTCGATGACCGCACAGCGCAAAGACATCAGCGATGCCGATGTCATCCACGAATTTGCGCAAGGGGTCGGTTCTGTCGAATACCTGAATTATCTCTATCTGTTGACCGTCGCCGACATCCGTGCCACCAACCCGGAACTATGGAATTCCTGGAAAGACGTGCTACTGAAGGATCTCTACAACAAAACCCATAGCGTGTTACGCAAGGGCCTACAAAATCCGGTCACTTTAACAGAACGCCTACTGGAAAATAAAAAGGAAGCCAGAGAAGAATTGTTGCACGCGGGGTTTTGCGAAAACACGATTGATGCCACCTGGCAAAATTTAAGCGACGATTATTTTTTGCGCTATGCCGCCGATGAAATAGCCTGGCACACCCGGACGATTGCGACCTCGACCGACGACGACCTGCCTTTGGTGCTCCTGGAACCACAAACCCAACGCGGCAGTGCGGAAGTTTTTGTCTACACCAGAAACATCGGCCCTATTTTTTCGCTCTGCACCGCAACTTTTGACCAATTGGGATTGACCATTCTCGATGCCCGCATCATGACCACGTTGAACGACTACATCCTTAATAGTTTCCAGGTGCTTGAGCAATCAGGCGAGCCGATTCTTGACCATTGCCGGGAAGACCATATCCGCGCCGCCTTGCAAAACAATTTGCGCCAGCAACAGATCAAAAGCCACAAAAACATTCATCGCCAGTCCCGGCAAGCCAGGCATTTCCCGATACCGACCAGCATCCAGTTCCACGACGACCCACTGGGCCGCCATACCATTATTGAACTGGTCACCACCGACCGCGCCGGTTTGCTCTCGCAAATCGGCCAAGCCTTTATCAGGCAAAACATTAACTTGCACAGCGCGAAAATCACCACCATTGGCAGTCGGGCGGAGGATATGTTTTATGTGACCGACCAGCAAAACCAGCCCATTACCGATCCGTACCGGCAACAACAAATCCACGACGAAATGTTAAATATGCTGGATGCTGAACAATGAAAACCAGAAATCAGCACTAAAACCATCGCTCGCAAAACAATCATTTCTAGCTTAAACCAGCCAGGCTTAAAATTCACAAAGACATGAACCTAAAAAACTCCTGTTCTTTGTGGTTGGCTAACTTTAGAGTTTAACCGTAATTTGATTGTACGTTGCACAGGTAATATTCTACAATTCAAACAGGTATAATAAGCTTCGCGGGCGGTTTATACCTTATGTTTTTCTTGTAAAGGCATTAATCGCCCTTACGTCAATCTATAAAAATAATATTGGAGGATGGTATGTTTAAAACTCGCTTATTGGTTTCCGCACTGGCTTTAGTTGGCTCAATGTCTGTCGCTTACGCTTGGGAATCCCTGCCCACAGAAGCACCGGCACCCTCAGACAACCCCACTACAGCAGAAAAAGTCTCCCTCGGACAAATGCTTTACCATGACCCGCGCTTATCTTCCACCGGTACCGTGTCCTGTTCATCTTGCCACAACACCATGTTAGGCGGTGAAGACAACCGCCCCAACTCAATGGGGGTAAATGGACAAACAGGCGGTCGTAGTGCGCCGACCGTGTGGAACTCGGCATTCAACAAAGTCCAGTTTTGGGATGGCCGTGCCGCCAGCCTGGAAGAACAAGCCGCCGGCCCGGTCACCAACCCTATCGAAATGGGCATGAAGAGCTGGGATGATGTCGTCGCCCGTTTAAAAACCATAGAAGGTTACCAACAGGCTTTCGAAAAAGCGTTTGGTAAGGATTCCATTTCGAAAGAAACCGCCACCAAAGCCATAGCCGCTTACGAACGGACTTTAATCACACCTAACAGCCCTTATGACAACTATGTTGCTGGCGATAAAGCGGCATTGACCGCCCAACAAGTACGCGGCATGGAGAAAATTGGCGAACTCGGATGTACGGCTTGCCATAGTGGCCCCGCATTCAATGGCCCGGGCATGTTCCAAAAGTTTCCAGTCATACCCAATGCGTATTTTGAAGCGCAATATCATTTCAAAAAAGACAAAGGCCTTGCCGAAGTCAGCAAAAATCCGGCTGACGAAAACCTGTGGAAAGTGCCGACCTTACGCAATATCGCTTTAACTGCCCCCTATTTTCATAATGGCTCGGTAAAAACACTTGACCAAGCGGTCATGATCATGGGGCAAGCACAACTAGGCAAAGAGTTGGCTAAAGAAGAAATTGCCGACATTGTTGCCTTCTTGAATGCCTTGACGGGCGAGTTCCCCAAACAAGCCATGCCAGCGCTGCCTGGCACACCTGGCAAATCCTTCAACTAAGCTGATTACGGGGGGCGGCGCATCCAATGCGCCGCCACCTACACAGAATTCCTGACACATTCCAAACCATCAGGCATAAAAAAACCGGCAAAAGCCGGTTTTTTTAATAATCATGGTGCCCAGGGGCAGAATCGAACTGCCGACACGAGGATTTTCAGTCCTCTGCTCTACCGACTGAGCTACCTAGGCTTGATATTCGGTAAACAATTCCGATGTGGGAATTGCCAGTTTTTGTAGTGGTGCCCAGGGGCAGAATCGAACTGCCGACACGAGGATTTTCAGTCCTCTGCTCTACCGACTGAGCTACCTAGGCGAAGCTACAAAAGACGGCTATTAGACCCGATTACGGCTGTTTAGTCAAGTCATTTACACTTTTTTCGCAGTGACACACGACGATTATTTAATCACAGCCTGTTTTTCTTGTTGTGACGATGCTTCTAGTTTGTTGTCTTTGGATAAAAGCGTACCTATGACCAGGAACGCCAGGACCATCAAATAAATGACCGACGCAGCATATCTGGCTTTTTTGCTTTGTTTGTAGTTTTCCATACTTTTCTACCCTACTCTTCGTGTTTATGGACAGCGTCCAACCTGACCGGCAGGTTATCGTCATCTTCTTCGGTTTTATGCACAAACAGCCGTGAACATAACAACCCTATCTCGAACAACATCCACATAGGTATCGCCAGCAACGTTTGTGACAGCGCGTCAGGCGGCGTTAAAAACATGGCGACGACAAACACACCGACAATGACATAAGGGCGTTTTTCCGCCAAATCGTCCGAGGAAATGAAGCCGGTCCAGACCAACACAATGGTGAATATCGGGATTTCAAAACACACGCCGAACGCGAAAAATATTGCCAGGACAAAATCCAGATATTGGGAAATATCGGTCATAACCGTAACGCCCACTGGCGCGGCGGCGGTCAAAAATCTGAAAATCAGCGGAAACACAACAAAATAAGCGAAGGCGACGCCAGTATAAAACAGCAGTGTGCTGGCGATTAGCAATGGAAACACCAAGCGTTGTTCGTGCTTGTACAGGCCAGGGGCGACAAATGCCCAAAATTGGTAAAGTATGACGGGGACCGAGATAAAAATCGCGGCAATAAATGCCAGCTTAAACGGCGTGAAAAAAGGCGACGCCACTTCGATGGCGATCATGGTGCTATTTTTGGGCAGATGCTGTAGCAAAGGCCCTGCTAAAATACTATAAATTTCATTGGCATAGTATGCCAAGCCTATAAAGATCAACAGCACACACAAAATCACCTTGAGCAAACGGTCACGCAATTCAACAAGGTGGCTGATAAATGACTGTCCTACCGATTCTTCAAAATCACCGTTATTCATCTGGATTGCTTTGTTTGCTACTGTCTTCCAAAACTTCAGAAGATAATTTGACAGAATGGATGGTATGGGAAAACTCATCTTGAAGTTGTTGCAGCTCATCCAAACCGGATTGCGATTTCAGCAACTGCCGCATTTCTTCGGCCTGTAGCTCGGCATGGATTTCGGACTTGACGTTCGCCACCATATTGCGGGTTTTGCCTATCCAAAACCCTGCCAGACGTGCAAACTTGGGCAAGCGTTCCGGCCCGATCACCAGTAAAGCGACCAGGGCTATCATGCACAGCTCGGAAAATCCTACTTCAAACATGGCTTGGCTAAACCTTATCGGTTTTTTTGGCTGTCACTTCGCCATCAATGGCCTGGTCTTCGTCATCATCAAGCTTTTTGCCGTCTTCTCCGTCTTTAATCGCGGTACGGAAACCTTTAATCGCACCGCCCAGATCCGTACCTAGATTGCGCAAGCGTTTTGTCCCAAAAACAACCATGACAATCGCCAACACAACTAACAAATGAGGAATACTAAAACCCATTTTCAAACTCCACTATGGTTATTTGTTTATTTATTATGACGCAGGGCTTTTTCTTCAAGCCCGGACAAACCAAAACGCCGTTGTAATTCTGTTAAGACATCATTAGGATGCAGGCCCTGATCGGCAAGCATCACCATACAATGAAACCATAAATCAGCGGTTTCATAAACCATTTGTTGTTTATCGCCGTTCTTCGCCGCGATCACGGTTTCTGTCGCTTCCTCGCCAATTTTTTTCAAAATGGTGTCCAAACCTTTTGCATACAAACTGGCGACATAGGATTTGTCGGCAGATTGTTGTTTGCGTTCTTCCAAGACCTGGGCGAGTTGGCTTAAGGTGTCGTTCATAGCTTTTTATAAATGCTTTCAGGATCTTTGATAACCGGATCAATCACTTGCCATTGCCCATCACGCAACTGCCGATAAAAACAACTTTCGCGCCCAGTGTGACAAGCGATGCCGCCTTCTTGTTCAATCTCCAGCAAAATCACGTCTTCGTCACAATCCAGTTGGATGCTGATGACTTTTTGCCGATGCCCTGATTCTTCGCCTTTACGCCATAACCTATTGCGTGAACGCGACCAATACACGGCATAGCCTTCTTGGGCGGTCAAAACCAGGGATTCACGGTTCATCCACGCGAACATCACCACCCTGCCATTAGCGGATTGTTGGGCGATGACGGGAATTAAACCATCTGCTGTCCAGCGAATTTCATCTAACCAGTTCATAAGCGCACCTCAATGCCACGGGTGCGCATGTGTTCTTTGGCCTGCTGCACCGTATATTCGGCAAAATGGAAAATGCTCGCCGCCAACACCGCATCGGCTTTGCCTTGTATGACACCATCCGCCAGATGATCCAACAAACCAACACCACCGGAAGCAATCACTGGCACGGCAACGGCTTCGCTAATCGCGCGGGTCAAAGGCAAATCAAAACCTTCGCGGGTTCCATCCCGATCCATGCTGGTCAGCAGTATCTCCCCTGCCCCGTAAGCGACCATTTTCTTCGCCCATTCGATTGCGTCTATACCTGTGGCTTTACGCCCACCGTGGGTAAAAATTTCCCATCGTGCCGCTGCACCGTCTTGGCTGGTTTTTTTCGCATCAATGGCGACGACGATACATTGCGAACCGAACCGCTCCGCCGCTTCTTGGACAAATTCAGGGCGGAACACCGCCGCGCTATTGATACCGACCTTGTCCGCTCCGGCGTTAAGCATCCGGCGAATATCATCCAAGGTGCGGATGCCTCCGCCTACAGTCAACGGAATAAACACTTCGCTGGCGACTTGCTCAACGACATGGACAATGGTGTCGCGGTTGTCATGGGTGGCGGTGATGTCGAGGAAGGTGATTTCGTCCGCGCCTTCGCGGTCATAACGGCGGGCGATTTCGACCGGATCGCCTGCATCACGGATATCGACAAATTTTACGCCTTTAACGACGCGGCCATTGTCAACGTCTAGGCAGGGGATGATGCGTTTGGCTAGGGTCATGCGGCTTTTTGGGGAGGCAAGGTATCGTAGGAAACTCGGTTAAATTCATCTTCTTGGCAAAGCCGGAGGGTAAGAATGCTTTCTCGTGTTTCAAGTTCGGTTGTCCTATAAAGCAACCCGATCAGATCATTTAATGCGGAAACATGATATTTGTCATTTAACCAGTTTTTTGTAGCATTGACATTAATAATGAATATCCCTGGATAGGTTTCTTCAAACTCAAAGCCATATTCATTATCTGCACGGATACAGCCTTCAGCAATACACGCTTGTTTGAAAGTTTCCAGCTCTGACTCTAATTGTCTCTTATCCATTTCAATAACCCTTCATTATCTTTTAGCAATTCAATAAGCTCTTGCACTTCTTGCTGTTTTTTAGAGCCGATGGGCAGATACCTAACCTGTTCGCTCCATAATGTATCTTCTTTTGTGTCTTTCCCTGATGCCTTAATCAAATAACTATAAGCTGTCATTAGCTTTTGTTTATATGCTTTTGCTTTTTGAAACTTAGCTAACAACCCGCTGTAAATGAACAATACCCTAATATCATGTTTTTTGACTGAGTCCCTGACGGCTCTAATGCCGTAAGGCGTTTGTAAGCTTTCGTCAAATAAAGCATCAATACCAAAATTTTCACAAATTTTAGCCTTTAACATAAGTTCGACACTATATCCCGCCAAGTAAAATGCGCCATCATATTTACCCGCCACACACAATATTTCCGCTTCTTCTAATCGTACATCAGCCAACTGTTTTATTTCAGCAGCACTGTTCATGAATAACATTCCGCAATTTTTTGCCCTTCAGCAAAATCCAACGTGCCTTCATAAATGGCGCGTCCGGTAATCGCACCCATAATGCCTTCATGGGCAAAAGCACCCAATGCCCTAATATCGTCAAGATTGGTGATGCCGCCCGAAGCAATCACCGGAATTGTAATTGCCCGTGCCAAGCGTGCGGTGGCATCGACGTTGACACCCTGCATCATGCCATCGCGGGCAATATCCGTGTAAATAATCGCTTCCACGCCATCGGCTTCAAAATGCCGGGCCAGATCAATGACATCGTGTTTGGACAGTTTCGACCAGCCATCCACGGCAACCCTGCCATCTTTGGCATCCAAGCCGACGATAATACGGCGCGGATATTCCATCGCCACATCACGGACAAAATGCGGTTCGTTCACCGCTTTGGTGCCGATAATCACATACTCGACACCTGCATTCAGGTACGCTTCAACCGTTTCTTCGTCACGGATGCCGCCGCCGATTTGGATGATCAAATCAGGGTAGGCTTCGACTATCGCGTGGATTACCTCGGCGTTTCTGGGCTTGCCCGCAAACGCCCCGTCCAAATCAACCAAATGTAGACGCTTTGCCCCCGCAGCCACCCAACGCCCCGCCACCGCCACCGGGTCATCGGAAAACACCGTATCATCTTCCATGCGGCCTTGGCGCAAGCGCACACACAACCCTTCTTTTAAATCGATAGCGGGGATTAACAGCATAACAAGTGGTTCCTCAACTCAATAAAGACATGACCGGAATTAGGTGACGCGCCTCTCACGGCCCTACACATCCCAGTGCAAAAAATTGTTCAGCAATTGCAAGCCTACGGCCTGGCTTTTTTCGGGGTGAAATTGTACGGCAAAGACATTGTCTTGCGCCAATGCACAGGCAAACGGGGTTGGATAATCGGTGGTCGCCGCAACGATGGACGCCTCATCAGGCTGAGCGTAATAGCTATGGACGAAATAAAAACGGCTGTCCTGGGGAATGCCTTGCCATAAAGGATGCGGCTGTTGCCGGACCTGATTCCACCCCATGTGGGGGATTTTCAGACGCGTACCATCAGCATCAGCGAGGTCATCGGCAAAACGTACAACGTGACCGGAAAAAACGTTCAATCCACAGGTCAAACCGTTTTCTGCACTATCAGTCAACAGTGCCTGCATTCCCAAACAAATGCCCAGCATGGGTTTAGTTTTGGCGACTTGCAAAACCACCTCCGCCAAACCGGACTCATGTAAAGCGTGCATACAATCGCGTATCGCCCCAACGCCTGGAAACACCACGCGGTCGGCTTGCAAGATCGTCCGGGCATCGGCGGTGACGCACACGACCATATCAGACGCGGCATGTTGCAAGGCTTTGGCAATCGAATGCAAATTGCCCATTCCATAATCAATTACAGCAACAGAAGACATAAAAATTCAGTAAAGATGATGTTATAAATCATTTTTGTCCACGAAAGCCAACAGTAGGCGCATTAGGCGACACGAAAAGCACGAAAAAGTAATTTGCAAAATAATAGGATTGCTTGAGGTTAATCCTACACCAACAGGTATGTAAATACTTAAAACGGATTAATTCCGTGCCTTTCGTGCCTTTCGTGTTTTTCGTGGACAATAAACGGTATAGATTAAAGTGTGCCTTTAGTGGAAGGCATAATGCCCGCCATACGTTCGTCGGCTGTCATCGCCATCCGCAAAGCGCGTCCAAACGCCTTGAAAACCGTTTCGGCAATATGGTGCGCGTTGACACCTTTGAGGTTGTCAATATGCAAAGTCACGCCCGCATGGTTGACAAAGCCTTGGAAAAATTCGCGGAACAAATCGACATCAAACGAGCCGATCATGCCACGCGGAAACGTGACATTGTAAAACAAGCCAGAACGACCGGAAAAATCCACCACCACCCGCGACAAGGCTTCATCCAGCGGAATGTATGAATGTCCATAACGGACGATGCCTTTTTTATCACCAATGGCTTTCGCCACCGCTAGCCCTAGCGTAATGCCGACATCTTCCACGGTGTGGTGCGCGTCAATTTGCAAATCGCCGTGGGCGACGATGTCCATGTCGATCAAACCATGCCGGGCCATTTGGTCTAGCATGTGGTCTAGGAACGGCACGCCTGTAGTAAAACTGGCTTGGCCTGTGCCATCCACGTTAATGGAAATTTTGATTTGGGTTTCGAGCGTGTTGCGCTCGATGGTGGCGATTCTTTGGGTCATAATTTTAAATAAAATGAAGCCATTTCAGGAGCGGTTAATCAGGCAAAAAAGCATCGTCCATAAGTTGGGGAAATTCCCAAGGGCAAGCCATTGGAAAAACATCCATATCCAAGCCTGTTTCTTTCGATGCCCTGATTTTAGCCTTCCGATAGGAATGCGTTAGTAGTGCCTGTAATTGCGGTTTTAATCCTGGATTGTCGTTTAGCACATCAAAAAACTCAAGACGCTGTTCTTGAATTGTCAATTGCCAACTACGGCCACGGCGAGTCGGCTGGTACTGCCATTTTAAAAGATGCACCAGTAAAACGGTAAGGCGGCTTTCGAACTCACGTTTTTCGCTTCTACCCATTGTTTCTATTTCCTCAACAAGGTTTAACACGTCCAACTCGTTAAACCGCCCAGCCCTAAGCAACTCAGCTTGTTCGCACGTCCAACCGTAAAAGTCTTTTTGATAATTGCTCATTATGAAACCTCTTCGGATAAGAGACTTTTAGGTTGGATTATGCGATGCAGTAATAACCCAACATATCGAAACTCAAAATGTTGAGCCGCCTAAAAGCCCACTATTAGTACGCCACCTCTAACCCAATCTACGGCAATATTGAATATGTCGGCCAAGGTTTGCAGTCACTTGATCAATCGGTTTGGTTTAGCTTTATCATTTCAACATAGTTTAATGGCTTTGTTAAAACAGGAACATTATCTAAACTTTTTCCAGTATCAAAAATTGTTTTCCAATAGTCATAATTTTTCTTTCCTGAAAAAGTTGTATTAGCTATTGCCCGGTCTTTCCATAATGGAAGCATTTTTAAATTTATTACAAAGTTTCTAATGTTGCTCCAAAGTTGATCGTCAAATTTCTGTTGAAACAAAGAATTGTTGTTGAATTTCTTTCCTGTATTACTGAAATAATTTACGATGACATCTTTAGATATAGCCCAGCCAGTTAAACATAATTTCTTCTTTACTCATACGAAAAGCAATCAAATGGTCGTCTGTAATATCATTGTCCTTGCCAGCCATAATTTTATTTTCAATTTTCCCCACTCCAATTTCAGGAAGGAATTTATTGATGTAAATTTCTTCCGCAATAATATTGAGCAAAGTAATTATCTGACTTATTTCTAACTCTCTTGGGTTGAGCCCTTCATCAGAATTGAAGTTAATAGGGGACGGGAGCAATAGTTTGCTGTCAATAAAAATGGTGAGAAATGATTTATCAAATGCACTGTACGATATGGGAACCTCTTTAGCTTTCCCTTCCCTATCAATGTAATCTTTCAATTTATTTTCATTAGCTTCAGTTATTGAATGTTTGATACTGTCGATGATGTACTTCTTAATATTTGCATTGTCGCCTTTGAAATACTCCACTAACTTTTGCTCTGAAAAAGAAAAATCATCTGCTTTTAAATTGTGGTCGTCTTGATACTTTTTAATTCTTTCATAGTAGAGTGTGTTATTCAGTTGCCTCATTACTGATTTGTCAAAGGCAATTTGGCTTAAAACGCTTCCTGCATTTGTATTTGTTTCTACTAATCTATCAATGTCTGGCGAAAGAAAAACTCGTATTAATAGCTTTTTAGTTCCTAAAAGTATTTGTGCTACGGCTTTATGTTGCCCGTCAAATATTTTGATTGTATTTTCTTCAATTCTTCCCAAACTCAAATGCAATTGAGGATTTTTCTTTTCAAACTCTTTTACAAGCTTGCTAATACTGCTGTTTATTCCTCTTGGGTTTATTAACTCATCGTGAAAAATGTATTCAAGTGGCAGAGAAATGAAACAAGTTTGTTCTTTTGAAAGATAGTCGGTTTGTATTTCAGTTTCATAAATACCATTGTCACCAATGTCGGAAAAACTGTACTTTAATTTATTGCCGTCAACTGAGTATTTGAAGTCAAACTTTGAACCGTTGTAATATCTCAAAACCTGTTTAAGTGAAGCTGATTTATTTTCTTTGATAAGAGTTTCTTCTTGTATCTTTTTCAACTTGAAAAGGATTCTTGCAATTTTTAAATCTGCATCTTGCTTTGATTTATTACAACTCTCGTGTGTCACCGCAAAATTTTCTTCACTGTCTCTGCCTTTGTTAGCAAGCGGTGTGATATGGTCAATGTTTGTCGTATGGAGTTTTAAGTCAATCTTCTCAATGCAAATGAAACAGCAATGGTTTTGGATACTTAAAAGTTTAAGAGTTAAATCTTCATATTCTTTATCACCAAGAGAGTTTAAAAATTTTGAAGCCATACTTTATTTTGTTTGTTTAAGGTTGTGTTTCTATTTATTTTATGTGTAGGTTAAATGATGGCTCTTGGGTTGGAGCAATAGTGGAAACCTAACATTCGAAAATTACCATCTCTTAATCTTAAAACAGCCACTTTATTAAATCTTCACGACTGATTGAAAAGTGTTTAGCAACATCACTCAAAATAGCCGAAAACGTCCCAACTTTTAACGGATCGTGTTGCGGAACAGTAATATGGTGTTCACCCTTTTGCTGAGTCGTTAAACGGATATGGCTACCGTTCTGGCGCGTAATCCCATAACCTAAGACAGCGAGTTTATTAGCCGACTCCAATCCAGAAATATCACGGGGCAATTTCATGCCGCAATCACTTCTTCACGGACAAAATGCAATCGGATAATTTTAGGTTTGTCTATTGGCTCAAAATGGCAATCTACGGCTTCGCGGAGCTGATGATGCAAGTCATTGATATCATCAGCTTGGGTGAAAATGGATGCGCCTAAAGCTTTAGCGATAAATCCGCCTTCGGGCGCATCTTCAACTAAGAAGATAATTTCATTCATGGTTATTACCTCTTGGTGTGGGCGAAAAACGCCCACACTTGCTTACTAAATAACGTTAGCTTTTCGCCGCGCGTTTGCGCTCATTTTCCGTCAACAATTTCTTACGCAGACGTATAGATTTAGGCGTGACTTCCACCAACTCGTCTTCCGCAATAAATTCCAACGCTTGTTCCAAAGTCATTTTTTGGATACGCGCCAGCACCAAACTCTCATCCGTACCGGAAGCGCGGACGTTGGTCAATTGTTTCGGTTTGCAAGGGTTGACGCATAAGTCATTGCTGCGGGAATGCAAGCCGACCAACATGCCTTCGTAGATTTCATCACCATTGACCAACAGCAATTCGCCGCGTTCTTGTAAGGGATGCAAGGAATAAGTCACGGCTTTGCCTGCCACCATGGAAATCATTACGCCACGCAGACGGCTACCAACTTCACCTGCTTTCATCGGGCCGTAATGGTCGAAGACATGGTAGAGCAAGCCGGAACCTGAGGTTGCGGTCATAAATTCGGTTTGGAAGCCGATCAGTCCGCGTGACGGCATCATGTATTCCAAACGGATGCGGCCTTTGCCGTCGGGCACCATATTGGTCAAATCGCCTTTACGGTCGCCCAATTTTTCCATGATCGTACCTTGGTGTTCTTCTTCCACTTCGATAGTGACCATTTCAAAGGGTTCGCATTTTTTACCGTCAATTTCTTTGATGATAACTTCTGGACGCGACACGCCCATTTCAAAACCTTCGCGGCGCATGTTTTCGATCAGGACCGACAAATGCAATTCGCCACGGCCTGATACTTTAAATTTGTCCGGGTCGCCAGTGTCTTCAACTTTTAACGCGACGTTGTGTTGCAGTTCTTTTTCAAGACGGTCACGGATTTGCCTAGTGGTGACAAACTTGCCTTCCCTGCCAGCAAACGGTGAGTTGTTGACTTGGAAGGTCATGGTCACGGTCGGCTCATCCACGGTGAGCGGTTTCATGATTTCAACGGCTTCGGGGTTACAGATGGTGTCTGAAATTTCCAGTTTTTCGATCCCGGCGAAAGCAATAATATCGCCCGCACGCGCTTCGCTGACTTCTACGCGCTCTAGGCCGTGAAAGCCGTAAATCTGCAACATACGGCCCTTACGTTCCACGCCTTCGCGGTTGACAATAACCAAAGGTTGGTTGGGTTTGATAGTGCCCCGTTGGATACGGCCTACACCAATCACGCCGACATAAGTGTTGTAATCGAGGCTGGAAACCTGCATTTGGAAGGGGCCGTCAATATCAACCGGCGGCGGATTCACTTTGGACACGATGGTTTCAAACAACGGTGTCATGTCGCCTTCGGTGATCGTGTGTTCCAAACCGGCGTAACCATTGATTGCCGAGGCAAAAACGATAGGAAAATCGAGCTGCTCATCAGTTGCGCCCAAGCGGTCAAACAAATCAAAAGTTTGATCGACAACCCAGTCAGGCCGTGCGCCCGGACGGTCAATTTTATTGATGACGACTATCGGTTTCAAACCTAGGGCAAAGGCTTTTTGGGTGACAAATCGGGTTTGTGGCATGGGGCCGTCAACGGCATCGACTAACAACAAAACCGAATCGACCATCGACAACACACGCTCGACTTCGCCACCAAAGTCAGCATGGCCTGGGGTGTCGACGATGTTGATATGGTAGCCGTTCCAATCCAAGGCGGTGTTTTTTGCCAGGATGGTGATGCCGCGTTCTTTTTCAATATCGTTGGAATCCATCATCCGTTCGGTCACTTTAGTGTGTGCGGCGAAGGTGCCGGATTGTTGGAGCAATTTGTCAACCAAGGTCGTCTTACCGTGGTCAACGTGGGCAATAATGGCGATATTTCTTAATTTTTCAATCACTTTGGATGTACTCTAGAAGTTAAATAAACAGGTTTGCCCGATAACAGCTTAATCTGGCTTGGATTCGATAATAAGATGGCGGTTCGCCATCAGGAACGGATAGTGGATACTGGCGAGGCTTTAGTTTTGTTGCCACGGTAAGCCATGAAAACGCCAACCGCCTAAGGAGTTGCGATGTTTATCATCATCCAATGGCCCTTCAAAACCGCCTTCAATGTTAATAAGCTGGGTATAGCCAACCTGCTGCAAAGCGTTGGCGGCTTCCAACGAACGCTGTCCACTACGGCACAATAACAAAATTGGCGTGTCGCGGCCTGGCACGGACTCGATGACGAAGGGGACAAAATCTGGATTTAACAACCAGTCGGGAAGTTCTTTCCACGCGACATGGACCGCCCCCACAGGGTGCCCAATAAAGCTATGCTCAAATTTTGTCCTGACATCAATCAATACGGCATCAGGCTGTTGCTGCATTAATTCCCAAGCCTGAAGTGGGGATAGGTTTATTATCATTGACCGCTCAATTGGATTTATTCTTACAATTTATCAAGATAGGAAGGCTTTCAGCCAATACTGAATGGCCAATGCGCTGAATTGTCGGTGACAAAGTCCGCCTATTATCGCATCCAAACAGTCATGGTCAAGAAATCTACTGATAAAACCGACAGTAAAGATGGTTTTGGGTCGTTAAAAAAACATTGTTGCTGATTATTCGGAGCCTGGCATGGTAACTTGTGGGCCCAACCATTCCTGTAAAAAATCCAAAAAACGCCTTACCTTGGCGGATAAATATTTCCGGTGTGGGTACACGGCATGGATATCTAAAGGCGGCAGCGTGTAATTTTCCAATACGGCTTTTAACTTACCTTTTTCAATATCCCTGGCGACCACATAAGAAGCCAGCATCACCAAGCCTAAACCATCTATCGCGGCAACCCGATTCGCATCGGCAACATTGGCCTGCATACGTCCAGAAACGGTAACCACTGTGTGGCCGGACTCGCTTTTAAACTGCCATTTATTTCTTGGAGAACTGGCCCAGTTGACCAAACAGCTATGTCCAATTAAATCCTCAGGCGTTTGTGGTATACCGTAACGGGCCAGATAATCGGGCGATCCACAAACAATCATAGAGGAACTTGCCAATTTTCTTGCCACCATGCTGGTGTCGTCCAGCGCACCCAAGTAAATCGCAACGTCTATGCCTTCATCAATCAAATCACCAGGACTGCTTTGCAAAATCAAATCCACAGTCAAGTCTTGGTGTATTTTCAAAAATTGCGAAATTGCACGGGTGATATGGCTTGCGCCAATGACTGGCGGGGCACTGATTTTTAGCACACCGCGCGGTTCGGTTTGCAAATGGGTGACCGCTGATTCCATTTCTTCAACATCGAGCAATACCTGTTGGCAACGCTCAAGATAGGACGCACCGACATCGGTAAGGCTTAAACTGCGGGTGGTCCGGTTAAATAGCCGAGTTCCCAAGCTCCCTTCAAGCTGCATAATGTGCTTGGTTGCCATAGCCCTCGAAATTCCGAGTTCACGCGCACCGCCCGCAAAGCTTCCCGCCCTGGCGACACGAACGAAAACATTCATACTGGTTAACTTGTCCACTTCATTTCCTCAATATCCTGAAAACAACCTCAAAAACGTCCAATAAACCCTTTTACAACTTTTCTTGGTCATTTTCATGAAATCTGTTCAATTAGCTACATAATCTGTAACCATTCTATCAATAAAATGTTGACATTTTAATTGTTTCTTAAATGCAGTCAATCAATTTATTATTTGGCGTATTGTATCCAAAATTTATCTCTGTATAGTAAGCATCAAGTTAGTGAAAAAGCAAAATTTATCAACTGCCAACGCTGTTTGAAGATTTTTAATTACTTTACAGGAATAAGACAATGAACGACTTTAAGAAAGACATATTGATTGGTTTACTGTTTATTGCCGGTATTTGGAGTTTTATTTCCGGTCAATTTATTTTCTCAACCGTATTATTTGCAACTGCGGCTATTTATAGCAACATTGTGATGAGAACCCAACTGAAAAGTTGAGTTCAAACCATTTAACAACCCTCCTGGTGTTATACCTCAAGCAGTTACTCCTCATAATACTCTGCTTGGACTTCGGCCTTCCATCGTGCAAAACCTTGGGAGGTTTTTTTTTGCCTAAAACTTCCGGCTAATCTTTCCGCAGATTTTTTTCCCACAACACATCACTAATTCCACACTGTGGCACAAAGCCGGCCACCGCACTCGTCAAAATACTCCTAATCTGGACATAATCGTCATTCTCAGTGGCCGCCTTCAAATGCTTGAGCATGATTTGCAACTCTGCCCAAGAAATAACCGGCTCTTTTGCCCGCATTATTCTAGGATGGCTGGTTTCCGAAACATGGTCGCCAATCAATAATTCCTCAAAAAGCTTCTCGCCCGGTCTCAAACCTATAAAACTGATTTCAATCTCGCCATCGGGATGGTCTTCATTTTTTACTTCCAAGCCACTTAAATGGATCATCCGCTTGGCCAAATCAAGGATACGGATAGGCTCGCCCATATCCAATACAAACACATCGCCGCCCTGCCCCATCGCCGCCGCCTGTATCACTAACTGCGCCGCTTCGGGTATGGTCATAAAATAACGGATGACACGGGGATCGGTCACCGTAACCGGCCCGCCACGGGCAATTTGCTCCCTGAACAAGGGGACTACGGAACCTGACGAGTCCAAGACATTGCCAAAACGCACCATAGTAAAACACGTTTGCTGGGTATCTTCCTGATTGACGCTGAGCGCCTGCAAAATCAATTCGGCAAAACGTTTGGTCGCCCCCATCGTGTTGGTCGGCCTGACCGCTTTGTCGGTGGAAATCAACACGAATTTTTCTACTTGGGCGGCAATGGCGGCCTGGGCGGTATGCAAGGTTCCGAAAATATTGTTCCAAACCGCTTCACCCGGATTCCTTTCCACGATAGGCACATGTTTATAGCTTGCGGTATGGTAAAACGTCTGTACTTTAAAAGTCTGGCAAATTTTTTCCACCCGCTCAAAGTCAAGGACTGAACCTAGCACAGCAACCAGTTCAAACGTTGTTGACCCGGCCATTTTAGAAAGCAAGTGTTGCAATTCTTTTTCTATGGTGTACAGAGCAAACTCACATATTTCAAACAATATCAATGACGTGGGTTGTAGACGGATAATTTGTCGGCAGAGTTCGGAGCCTATTGAACCGCCGGCACCAGTCACCATGACCACTTTACCGTTAATCGTAGACTGGATCAGCGAAGGATCAGGATCAATGCAATACCGCCCCAAAAGATCGGCAATATCCACTTCTTGCAAGGTATCAAAAGTCACCTTGCCCTGGGCTATATCAGCCAATCCCGGCATCGATCTGACGTGGACGGCATAGGGTTCAAGCAAACGGATAATTTCACTTCGCCGCGACCGGCTTACTGAAGGCATCGCCAGAAGAATATCGGAAATTTGATAACGCTTTATGACGTAAGCAAGCAAGCTGAGCGAATAAATCTTAACGCCATTAATTTTTTGTTTATGCAACAGATGGTTGTCATCAATGAAAGCGACGGGATTGTATTCCCGACCATGCGTTAAAGCCGCCGCCAACTGTATCCCGGCACTTCCCGCACCATAAATAATGACATTCTTTTTACTGCACAAAGCGGTATTACGCGTTCCAGACAAGCTGGAATAATTATCGGATAACCACCATCTTGCAAAAAAACGACTGCTACCGACCAGTAACATCATTAACAAACCATTTAACGGTGCTACTGTCCGTGGAATGACCGGGATGCTGGATTGGTAAATGACAAATGCAAAAACGAGCGCATATAGCGTTGTCGCCTGAAAAATTGTCCATAAGGCACGCATCTCGATGTAACGGACGATGGCGCGATACAAGCCCAATCGAATAAAAATAGGCACGGCGATAAAAGGTGCGGCAACAAACAAATACCATTCTTCACCACGGGGCGCATACCAAACCCCCCAGCGCAATGAAAATGCCAGCCACAAAGCCAACACAGAAAACAGCACATCGGTAGCGATGAGGATACCTATTTTTTTAGGTCTGGAAAGTTCCGTAAACCAATGCGCCAACCGCGTTTTCACTCTGCCACTTCCTTAGCACCGGCTTTAAAAATTACAGCCAAAATAAACAGCGGAACATAAGACAACAGCATTCCAAACAGGCCATTAATCCCACCCATTCCTACCCATAAAGCCATCGGTAACAACCAAAATACATTGATCATCGCCACCGCCAAACTTACCGGTTTATGCGCCCCGTAGCGGCGGGCAGCCTTCTGGTAAGCATGGCTGCGATGTGCTTGATAAACTTTTTCCCCTTGATATAGACGGTGCAACAAAGTCCATGTCGCATCCACAATAAATACACCTAACAAAATCAACCAACTCCAGAAAAATTGCGGGGAACACCACGCGGCTTGAAGAGAAAAAATGCCTAATACTATCCCTAAAAAACCACTGCCGCCATCACCCAGAAATATTTTGGCAGGAGGAAAATTCCAGCACAAAAAACCCGCCACCGCCATTGCCAGCAAAAACAGCGGCCAATAATGCCCGTTACCGTCAAGCACCAACCCGTACAATAAACCGCCACCGAAACAAACACAGATAGCTTCAATACCCGCAAAACCATCAATTCCGTCCATAAAATTATAAAGATTCAACAGCCAAACCAGATAAAAAATACCCAGCAAGCTGGCGATTCCTGAGCTCAGCGGCGAATCAAATAAAGGGATAGGAGGCACACCTAACCAAAACAAAGCCCAAGCGGAAGCAAACAGATGCGCCAATAAACGCAGATGGACAGGGACATGTTGGCGGTCATCGATAAAACCCACCAAGGCAACCAATGCACCAGCCCCTAAAAAAGCCCACAGCTCATTTAAGGTCAATATATCCAGGCCAAAAAATACCGGCGCACTGGCAAGAAAAACGCCGACAATCGCCAAGCCACCACCACGCGGCGTAGGGATATGATGCGAACTACGGTCATTGGGAATATCAAGCAGGGAGCTGGCAAGGGCGTAACGGCGCAAAATACCCGTCAAAACCACCGCTATAAAAAAAGCGGACAACAACAACATCAGCATAATCATCAATGTGACGCCAAATAATGCTGTACGGTTTGGGACAAGGCCAGGTCAACATCCACCCGTGGAGCCCACGCCAAAAGCTGACGGGTTTTAGCATCATCAACTTGCAAATTGCCGCATAAACGCTGGACCATTGCCCCTTTACCCCATAAAAACAAAGCACCCTTCAATAAATTTACCGGAACCGGCAACAACCGTGCTTTTTTACCCATAGCATAAGCGAGACGGTGCAATAATTCGGTAGTGGACAAATCTTCACCGTCACTGACCAAAAACGTCTGGTTAGCCGCCGCCGGATGCGTCATGCAAAGCATAATAACATCGACCAGATTATCCAACGCGACCAAGCTGCGCTTATTTGCAAGCAAGCCCAACGGCAATGGCAAACCTTTGTCCAAATACTGCATCATGGCCTGAAAATTAGCTTTGACTCCCGCCCCGTACACCAAAGGCGGACGGATAACCACCACTTCCATATCCGAAACTAAAGCCAGTTGGCGTAAACCATCTTCAGCCTCCCGCTTGGAAATTGCATAGAAATCAACGGGGTTAGGTTCATCATCTGCCGTAAAAGCGTGTCCGGGCAGGGTATTCTCACCATTGACCTTGATTGTGCTGATAAAAACAAAGCGTTTGACACCTGCGTCGGCGGCTTGCCTGGCAAGGTTTAACGTTCCCTCAACATTGACCTTGCGGAACTCCGCCAGCGCATCAACCGCCGTTTCATGCAAAACATGGACACGCGCCGCAAGATGGACAACCACCTCAATATTTTTTAGTGCCGTATGCCAATCGGTGTGACCGTCAATGCCCTCAATACCGATCCTGCCCACCTGGCAATCAAGCACCCCGGATAAACGGGTAACCTCCGTGACATTAAAGTTTTTGGCGATTAGTTCAACACATAAGGCTTTGCCAACGAAACCCGCCGCCCCCGTCACCAGCACATTATCCATAACCTAAGCCACCCAATCTGTAGCAAACATGCGGTTATTGTTATGCGTTATAATACGAACCGGCAACCCAATGAAAGCAATATGGTAAACAAGACATCCAGCACCCCAACGAGAACAGGCCATGAGACTTGCCAGCAATAAAATTGACCACCTAAAAACAGCAATCAAAGCGATTATGCCCACTGCCAAAATATATCTGTTCGGCAGCCGAGTGGATGACACGAAAAAAGGTGGCGACATTGACCTGTTGATTTTAGGGGAGAGGACACTGGATTTTTTAGAAAAAGCAACGATTGAACGCGAATTTTTCAGGGCATTTGGCGAACAGAAACTGGATTTGGTCAGCTTTGAATTTTCCTCAAATGATGTGTTTAAAGACATCGCCCTCAACGAAGCCATAGAATTATGAATAACCATCAAGAAAATCTGTTCAAGCTGTTAAATAAGGAACTGGAGTTACTGGCAAAATCCGTGACCGTACTTCGCTATTCATTTACCCAATGCCAGCATATCGGTTTAAAAAACACTTACACTATGCCAGAGTTGAGCGAGTTTGAATCCTTAAGCGGACGCTTTGCCAGAAGCAGCGACATTTTGACACAAAAAGTATTAAAAACACTGTTTATCCTGCTTCAAGAAGATGCCAAGTTTTTTATCGACCGCTGCAATTTGTCTGAAAAAATGGGGCTAGTGGAAAACGCGGATGATTTATATGCGATCAGAAAACTCAGGAACGATATTGCCCATGAATACTGCCTGGACGATATAACCAGCATTTTTAAACCCCTGTTGGATTACAGCGGGTTGCTGTTAAAAATCATTGATGATGTGGCGGCTTATATCCAAAAGCTGGCGAAACGATAAAATTGTCTCAATGCCATTGATAACTATATGAAACCCTTTATGCAGTAAACGTTATACGCTACAACAAGAGTGTAAGAAATCCTAATGTTGTTAGGATGCTTTCCTAACAATTATTCCCTAACATGTACAAGCAAAACCATCAATAGCTAATTTTAAATGTGCAGCCTGATTGTTATCAGACCATTGATCTTGTGAAAGCCAACCTTCACCCAAAGCGTACGGAGGAACATCTATAAACTTATCTAAGACACCTTTGCCAACATCAAAATCAGGCCCAAGCATTTGGTGTCCTTTACTTGCAAGATATTGTGCCAGCTCTTTAAAAGGCTATGTTACCGTTAATTGTTGAAATATAAATTTATAAATATCATGGCATTATGTTATTTCTAGGCTTATCAATAGGAAAAATACATTTCATTGTTGAAGCTTTTAATTTATCAGACATAGACATGCTAGAAATTACATAAAACACACTAATTTATAAGTGATTTTTATTTCCATAATTAACGGTAACATAGCCCTTTAAAATGCTCGCGTAGAAACAACACCGTTGGCCAGCTATCAATAGTCCTTTCGTCAGACAAATAATTATATTCGGTCGTGTTAAACTACTGTCTGTTTTTTTTGGAGTCCACTATACTGGATTCAGATAGCCCATAGGTAAAATTTATGAATCACCATCAAGAAAATCTGCCCAGGCTGTTAAATAAGGATGAACTGGATATTTTGGCAAAATCCGTAACCGTTACTTCGCTATTCATTGATACAATACAGAAGGAGCTATACATATAGGCTTCCCGTTGATCGAAGCTTAATCTAATTGGACTTTAGCGCAAAGCAACATAATCCAATCGTTTAAACCCATCAGCAACATTTGTTTAACGGTTTCAAGCCTAGATTTTTCTCCGGTATTTTCATTGATTGCATAAACAAAATCAAAATCTTCAAATATTTTTTCCAAAAATTTTTCAGGTTCAGCATATGCATAAAAAGTGAATTCGATAAACATCTTTAAGTTATCACTTGCAGCAATAATCTCTCGCATACCTTCGTACGCTTTATCTTCAAAACCTTCAATATCTAGCTTGATAATATCGATATTTTGTATTAATTGTTTTTTACAGTAATCGTCAATTGTTATGGACTCAACCTCGTAAGAATTATCAATCAAGCTCTTATCATTAACATCATGGAGAGTTGCACTTCCCCATAAATCTTTAAAGATATTAATTGTCACTTTTTCATTGCTTTTGTTAGTGACGGCAAAATGATTGACCTTTGATCTGTTAGTCAAGCCATTAACAGAAACGTTTTTAATAATTATGTGAATAAGGTCTGGGTTGGCTTCAAAAATATGAATAGAACCTTTATGGTTTGAAGTCCCAGCCATTAAGGAAAAAAATCCAAAGTTGGCACCAATATCAAAAACCGTAGATACCTCTTCAACATATTTTCTAAATATTGATGTTATCTGTGGTTCCCATTCACCTTCTAATAAAATATGCGGGGCAAGCGATACGTCGCGGGTATCGACATACATTTTTTGTCCGGTAAATAACCGAGTTATTGCCAAATTATCTCCTAAATAAACAGACATACCGTTTTTAATCATATTAATATAAAAAGCAAGCTCGTTTATTCGTTCAATATCAACCGATACCTGTTTGCACGAAACCAGATATTTATACAAATTTTTAAACTTTTTAAAAAACATAAACCCTCCTATTTAATCAAATTAACCTTCATCATTATCCTACTACCATGATATATTTGTTCAGAACCTTGCTTAAACGTCAAAATTGCCTCAATTTACTGACTTGTAAAGTTCTGCGTAAGCTTCACCTAATGCCTCGCTGGAAAATAACCGTTCATAGCGCCACCGTGCAGCAATTCCCATACGCAACGCTAACGACACATCGTCAATTAAACTATTTAATGCCTGGGCTAATTGCTTGGGAGATTCCGGCGGCACAACCCAGCCCGTTTCACCATTAATATTCACAAACGATGTCCCTGTACCTAATTCACAGGACACCATTGGCTTAGCAAACATAGACGCTTCGACCAACACCATTCCAAAAGCTTCGGAGCGAAGATGGGATGTTAAAACAAAAGCGTAACATCTTGCTAATAAGATTTGTTTTTGCCCATTGGAAACTTGACCAGCAAAAACAACATTGGTTATTTTTTTTCGGGCCAGTAACGCCCTCAAATAACCTTCTTCTGGACCAGAACCGGCAATAACGATCTTCGCTTTGATATCCGCCGCCGCCTCAAGCAATACATGCAGACCTTTGTAATAACGCAAAACCCCCAAAGCCAGTATAAAAGGCTGGTCATTATCTACCAACAATGTTTTCAAATAGTCGCTATCGTCGCCTAAAGCTTCATCCCGATAATCCGCAATCCCCAAAGGGATCACTTGCAGTTTCTCGCTGGATACTACATTCTGCAAAACACGACTGGTTGCTGCATAAGTAGGCGATGTTGCTATGACCCTTGCCATCGACTGTAAAGTTGTGCGCATTAATGGCGCATAGAGATACCCCAAATAACGCTGCCTTATAATATCAGAATGGTAGGTCATCACTGCGGGCTTACTGTGCGGACCGAATAAACGCAAAATGTCGGCAAAAGGCCAAGGAAAATGATAATGGACAATATCGGCCCAATTCTCTAGCTCCCGAAATTTAATGGCCGCATCTATCCCCCCCACATTACAAGAAGCCGGTGCAGCAAGTGAGCGGCAACGGATCACTTTAGCTTCGGGCAAATCAATTTCACTGGGAACGGGGGTGGGTGATAAGGTAAATACCCTCGATTCAATACCTAATGCTTTTGACGCAAGGGCAATCTGCCGTATGGCTTCTTGCAAACCACCCGGGGGGTCTGGGAAGTAGGTTCTGTAGACATGCAGAACTTTCATAGTTATCTCATGGCGAGCTGATAACCCATCTCAAGCCGCTGCAAATGATTGGCAGGGGAAAATTTTTCAGCTTGTTTTAAGCCCCGTGCTATCAGTTCAGTACGCAACGCATTGTCACTCGCCAGACGATCTATAGCAGCAGCAATTTCTCCAACATCAAGAGGATTAACATACATCACGGCATCACCGCCCACTTCAGGTAAAGAGCTGACATTTGAAGTGATAACGGGGCATTTCATTGTCATTGCTTCCAAAACCGGCAAACCAAAACCCTCATAAAGTGATGGGAAGACAAGTCCGCATGCCCCTTTCAAAAGATACATGAGCTGCCGGAATGGTAAATACTCAATACGCCGAAACCGCCTTTTTCCAGCAGATCGTATATGAAGCTGGGCTATCAAGCGTTTCACATCATCATAGAGCCAACCATCTTTACCGACAATAATGATTGGATAATCTGTCTTGGCGATAGTCATAGCTTCTATAATACGGGCAATATTTTTTTTAGGTTCGACTGCGCCAAAAAAAAGAAAATATTTGTTTCGTTTCAAACCAAAATTACGTTCTAAAAACAATGACACTGACTCATCATCTAACTCCCGATAACGGTTCGGAATATCAACGGCTTGATAAGTGACATAAACTTTGTCTTCTGGAATATCAAAATACGATATAAGGTCGCGGCGGCTATGTTCAGATACCGTAAAAATCATGTCAGCGTTCTTAATCGAAAGTTTAAGGATACGTTGATAATGCCGTAGATTAACCTCTGTGCTTTGAGGCAAAACCAAAGGAATGATATCGTGGAAAGTAACAACATTTGCCACATTTTTCATTGAAATTGGCAAAGGACACGTCGCATGGAATATATCCACTTTTTGGTCTTTGGGAAAACTTATTTCAAGTGGTCGATTTAGGATAAATGAATAGAATTGCGATACCCTAAATACAGAGGGGATATTCAATATCTCAGCAGGAGGTAATCGTTCCCTAAGTGCAGATATATCAATCAGGGCATTTACAGGAATAGTCTTAGCCTGTATTGGCTGCCTTAATAAATGCTTTAATAAGTAGCGACCACTATATACAGCCCATCTGGAAACATCATGACGGCTGGCTTCCCCATAGATGGTCAAACTTTGAATAAAGTGCGACCAAACCAATTCAGGATTTTGACCCACTCCGTTTAAACCATAACAGGTATAAATTTCGTGATTATTTGCAGCCAATATTTTTGACAATTCGCGGGCGTATGTAGCAATTCCCGTCCCTTGCGCAAAACCAAGATTAAACCCATCAATAGCAATTTTCATATTTTTTAATTAAAACAATAAGTTAATTCAAGTTTTATCAAGTTTATCGATTATCAAATAGCATTTATATCAACTTCTAGCAAACACCCATGCTCTAACCTAAACACCCGATTGCAATACTGGCGGACTAACTCATGGTTATGCGAAGCAAACACAAAAATCCCCACTGATTTGATTAACGCCTCCATACGTTCTTTAGCCTTAACCTGAAATTCCGCGTCGCCCGTGCCAAACACTTCATCGACCAGCAGAATATCCGGCGCTGTGGAAGTGGCGACGGCGAACATCAGCCGAGTTGCCATACCGGACGAATAAGTACGTACTGGCAACTGCAAAAAATCGCCCAACTGGGTAAAGTCTTCGATTTCTTTCGTTTTGCTGAGAATTTCCGCCATGGACAAGCCCATTAAAATACCCATGCGGATAATGTTTTCGTAACCGGATAATTCAGGGTCCATGCCCGCGCCCAGTTCCAACACCGTGGCGACCCGCCCTTGCCGGACAACACTGCCGCTGATCGGATGGTAAACACCTGCCATTGTGCGCAATAACGTGCTTTTACCCGCCCCGTTATGCCCTATCAACCCCACCGAATCGCCATCTTTCAACCCGAAACTGACCTCATTGAGGGCAGTGACGACTTGGATATGCCCGGCTTCACTTTCAATACGCCCGCCCGTGCTGATACGCACCAATTGGTTACGCAAGGACATGCTGCGGCTGTTGTAAATGGGGTATTGCACCGTCACTTTATCGAATTTAAGAATAGCCATGCTTACACCCAAAATGCGACGCGATGATGCTGGCGGTTAAATAGCCACAGCGTTACGCCCCAGCCAACAACCAGCATGACCAAATGGGTTTCAACCACAAAAATCGGCGGCGGCGAGCCTAATAAAGGATAGCGGACAATTTCGATAAAATGCGAAAACGGGTTGAACCATATAATATGCTCACTGAATGGCAGATAGTTGGGGCGGTAAAATACGGGGCTAACCAGCATAAGTAACGGCATGACCATCGTCGTGAGATATTCAATATCCCGAAACCGCGCGCCGACCAAGCCAATGAACAAAGCCAGCCAAAGCAGGTTTAAGGCAAGCAGGATAAGGCCGGGCAAGGCCAGCCAAGCAGTTAAAGTTATGGGATGCCCCAGACCCAAGGCCACTATAAAAAAAACCGGCGCATTATGTGCCAGATTAATCAAGTGCCTTAGTAACAACTGCGCCGGATGGATTGCCAGCGGCAAATTAAGGTTGCGGATAATCGAAGCTTGGCGGCTGAACAGCACGGTGGATTCAGTGATGATGCCGGAAATGAATTGCCACAAAATCAGTCCGGCAGTCAGTGTAGGGACAAACGTAGTGGCATCCACATGGAACAGTTCGCTCCAAATAAATCCCAAACCCGCCGAACCGCCCGCCGTACCTAATGTTAGCCATAACGGACCTAAAACACTGCGCTTATAGCGGGCCTTGACATCGCTGAACGCCATAAAAACAATAATGCGGGTGCATTGAAAAGCTTGGGCAATATCGGCCATGCCAGCAAATTTTGATGTGGATAACATTTAGATTGAGGTATTTATCACTGGTCGGCAGGCTTAAGGGCGAGAGCATTCAGTTCGGTTGCAGACCAGCCCGTCACTTCTGACACAACCCCAATGGACGTACCTTTTTTCAACAAGTTCAAAGCTATATCTTGGGTGGCTTCGAGATAGCCGTCAACAAACGTGGATTGGAACATGCTGGCCTGATAATGCAAATCGTCCTGATAACGCTCATACGCGGCCTGTTCTTCTGGCGGCAATTTCATGAGGCTAAGTTTTTCTTCCGCCTCTTTTAAGCCCTTGGCGGTGAAATCCGGCTTTATTTCTTCATTTTTCAGGAAATAAATCCATTCATCCAAGGTGTCTTTGGCAATATCATTGAAACTATTTATTTTAATCAAATAATATTCGGGATACAGAGCCTCGACGGTGTTTTTTTGGAACAACTTTTTTTGTTTGTCGTTCAATTGGAGCAAGTCATGCCCATGCACACCAATGAAGCGGGGGCTGCCTTTATAGAGATAATCTTTGCCTATCCCCAAATCAAAATAGAGGATGTTGACGGAAATGACTTTGGTGATGTCGGCATACTCGCTACCCGCCTGCATCGATTCCAGCGCGGCTTTGGAAGCCGCGTAGAAAATGCGTTGCAGATAGTCAAACTCCCTATCGTACTGGATTTCGATAATGATGGTTTCGCCGTTGCTGTTGCGAACTTTGAGATCAACGCGGCTGAACTTGTCGCGTTGATAATCTTGATTGCTTTCGCTTTCCAACACCTCCAAAATAAAAATGTCTTCTTTTAGCAATTCACTTAAAAAGCCTTCGAGAATGCCAAAATTAGCTTTGCTGCGTAACAGACGTTTGATGGCCCAATCAAAGGCGATAAGTTTGCGCTTCATTGTTTAAAAAAATGTTCCGTAACGGTTATTTCTTGATGTAAAGATCAGTAATCGTGCCGGTAATCATCTCCGCCGCGAACGCAAAAGTTTCAGATAAAGTCGGATGCGGATGGATAGTCAAGCTGATGTCTTCCGCGTCCGCGCCCATTTCCAAGGCCAACACCGCTTCAGCAATCAACTCGCCCGCATTCGGGCCGACCATGCCCGCCCCCAGAATCCTGCCGGTTTCTTTCTCACACAGGATCTTGGTGATGCCTTCTTTACGGCCCATGCTTAAGGAACGGCCACTAGCCGCCCACGGGAACGCGGCTTTGTCATAGGCTATGCCTTGCTGTTTGGCGCAGGTTTCAGTCAAGCCCATCCAAGCAATTTCAGGGTCGGTGTAAGCGACCGACGGGATGGTCAACGCATCAAATCCGGCTTTATGCCCGGCGATGACTTCGGCGGCGACTTTACCTTCATGAACTGCTTTATGCGCCAGCATCGGGTTGCCAACAATATCGCCAATGGCGAAGATATGCGGCACATTAGTCCGTTGTTGCTTGTCAACGGGGATAAAGCCCTGTTCGTTGACGTTGACACCCGCCAGGTCGGCGGCAATCAGCTTGCCGTTGGGTCGGCGGCCTACGGCAACTAGCACGGCATCAAATAATTCCGATTCCGGCGCGCCTTTACCTTGACCACCAGGGACGGTGGGAATGCCGCCAGCCGATAGGGAATCGGCGCGGTCAAAGGAAACCTTCAAGCCATCCTCTTGCGCTTCAATCGCGGTGACGCGGGTTTCCAGCCATATATCTTTGTACTGTTTTTTGATACGGCGGAACAGCGGAGTGATCAAATCCTTGTCACAACCGGGAATGATTTGGTCCATCAATTCCACGACGCTGATTTCTGAACCGAAGGCATGGTAAACCGTCGCCATTTCCAAGCCGATAATACCGCCACCGACAATGAGCAATTTTTTCGGGATTTGGCTTAAGGCCAGCGCGTCGGTGGAATCCCACAAGCGCGGGTCGTCGTTCGGAAAAGTCGGAATCTTGGTGGGTTGGGAACCGGCGGCGATGATCGCGTTTTGGAAGTTGACCACGGTGGTTTCCGTTTCCCCTTGCACCGACAAGCTATTGGCAGAAGTAAATTGCCCAACGCCATGCAGCACGGTGACTTGGCGTTGTTTGGCAAGGCCGGACAGGCCACCGTTCAAGGTTTTGGTGACGCTTTCTTTCCAAGAGCGGATTTTGTCCAAATCCAGTTCCGGCTTAGTGAAGCTAATGCCGTGTTCCGCCATTTCTTGCGTCTCGTGGATAATCAAGGCGGTGTGCAACAAGGCTTTTGACGGAATGCAACCGACATTCAAACAAACTCCGCCCAGCACGGGTTCGCGCTCGACCAAGACCACTTGCTTGCCCAAATCCGCCGCACGGAACGCGGCACTGTAACCGCCTGGGCCGCCGCCCAAGACGACGACTTCTGCATTCAAAACTGTTTCTGTCATGATAATTTCCTTGAATTTATAACGTAGGTTGGGGAGACGAAAGACTCCCCAACAATCAATTCATGGTACGCCGTTGGGGTTCGTACCCTCACCCCAAGCTACCAGTTAAAGCAACAAGCGGCGGATGTCGCTCAGGTTTTGTTTGATCACGTTCATAAAACGCGCCCCTTCGGCACCGTCGATGACGCGGTGATCGTAGGTCAAATCCAATGGCAACATCAGACGTGGGACGAATTCTTTACCGTTCCAAACCGGCTGCATTTTGTGGCGGGTAATGCCCAAAATCGCCACTTCCGGCGCGTTGACAATAGGTGTAAACGCCGTGCCGCCGATGCCGCCCAAACTGGAAATGGTCATGCAACCGCCTTGCATATCGGCAGGCATCAATTTACCCTGCCGTGCTTTCGCACTCTTTTCCGCCAGTTCGACCGCCAATTGGTTGATGGATTTTTTATCGACATCTCGCAGGACGGGGACGACCAAACCATTCGGGGTATCGACGGCAATGCCAATGTGGCAATATTTTTTCAGGATCAGGCTTTCACCGTCACTGGACAGCGAGGCGTTGAAATGGGGGAATTGCTGCATTCCGGCAACCAAAGCCTTGATGACGAACAACAACGGGGTAATTTTAATGTCGTCCTTGCCTTTTTCGCCGTTCAACACGGTGCGGAAAGCTTCCAGATCGGTGATGTCGGCTTCGTCGTGGTAAGTCACCATCGGCAAATTCAGCCAGACGCGGGTCATATTCTGTCCGGTCAGGCGTTTGATTTTGCTGAGTTTCAGCATTTCAATCCCGCCGAACTGGGTAAAATCGACAGCAGGGATGGCGGGAATGCCCGCACCGCCTGTGCTTGGCAAACCTGCCGCCATGACTTTTTTGACAAACAGCTTCACATCTTCTTTCAGGATACGGCCTTTGCGTCCACTACCGACCGTGACTTTACCGATGTCCACACCCAATTCCCGCGCGAACAGACGCACTGATGGCGAGGCATGGGCCTTTACGCCCGTGATATGCGCAGATGGTTCTGCGGCTACCGCAACGGTTTTGGGTATCGGTGCGGTGGCTGGTCCGGCAACTGGCACCGGGCTTGCTGCAAGCACTGGCGGCGCGGCAACTTCAAGAGCGGGCACTTCTGCCGGTTTCGCCGCACTATGACCGCCAGGGACGGTGGCAATGCCGCCAGCCGGTAGGGAACCGGCGCAGCCCAGCCCTGCATCTTCCGTCAACACGGTGGCAATCAGGGTTCCTTCCGTGACTTTATCACCCGCTTTGATGAACACTTCCTTGACCGTGCCAGACGCGCTGGATGGCAATTCCATCGTGGCTTTGTCGGTCTCCAAAGTGGCAACTGTTTGTTCCAAAGCTATGACATCACCGACTTTAATCAGCACTTCAACAACGTCAATGGACGGGACGTTGCCGACATCAGGAACCTTAATTTCGCACAAACCAGTTATTTTATTATTATCGGTCATATTCTTATCCTTGGATTAGATTAGCCACGGTGCTTTAACATCTGCCGCCAAGCCGTATTTGGCAATCGCCACCTCAACTTTGGCAGGCTCAAATTGGCCTAAGTCCGCCAAGGCCTTCAATGCAGCGACGGTCACATGGTAACGGTCCACTTCAAAGAATCGGCGCAAGTTTTCGCGGGTGTCGGAACGCCCAAAACCATCAGTCCCCAACACCGTATAAGGGGCTGCAATCAAAAAGCGGATTTGCTCGGCAAAGGCACGGGTGTAATCAGTCGCGGCAACGATAGGACCGACAGCGTTTGTCAAACAATGCGCAACATGGGCTTGTTTAGGCGGTTCGGTCGGGTGCAGGCGGTTCCAACGCTGGCAAAGTTGCCCATCGCGGGCCAATTCGGTGAAACTTGGGCAACTCCACAAATCCGCTTCAACGCCCCAATCATCACGCAACAAATCGGCGGCGAATTCAACTTCGCGGAAAATCGTGCCAGAGCCTAACAATTGCACACGCGGGGTTTTGTTATCCGCCCCTTTACGGAAACTGTACATCCCTTTAAGGATGTTTTGTTCTTCCCCTTTGGGCAGGGCCGGATGTTCGTAGTTTTCGTTCATCACGGTGATGTAATAAAACACATCTTCTTGCTCGACATACATGCGCCGCAAGCCGTCTTGGACAATCACCGCCAATTCGTAGGAGTAGGTCGGATCGTAAGAGACGCAATTGGGCACGGTCGCCGCCATGATATGGCTATGCCCGTCTTCATGCTGCAAGCCTTCGCCGTTCAGCGTGGTACGTCCCGCCGTGCCGCCCATCAGGAAGCCACGGGTACGTTGGTCTGCCGCCGCCCAGATCAAATCGCCGACGCGTTGGAAACCAAACATCGAGTAATAAATAAAGAACGGGATCATCGGCACGTTGTGCGTGGAGTAAGACGTACCAGCGGCAATCCAATCACACAAACCGCCCGCTTCGTTAATCCCTTCCTGCAAAATCTGCCCGTGCTTGTCTTCTTTGTAGAACATCAATTCTTTGGCATCTTGTGGCGTATAAAGCTGGCCCACTTGCGACCATATCCCCAATTGCCGGAACATGCCTTCCATGCCGAAAGTGCGGGATTCATCCGGCACGATAGGCACGATACGTTTGCCGATGTTTTTGTCTTTGGTCAAAATGTTGATCAAGCGCACGAACGCCATCGTCGTCGAAATTTCGCGGCCTTCGCCACTGGCTTCCAACAGGGGTTTGAAATCGCTCAATACCGGCACGTCCAGCGCGTAAGATTTGCTGCGGCGTGACGGCAGATTGCCACCTAATTCGGTGCGGCGTTTACGCATGTATTCCAGTTCTTTGGAACCTTCGAGGAAGGTCAGGTAAGGCAGTTCATGCAATTCATCGTCGGTCACCGGCAATTCGTAACGGTCACGGAAATGCGTCAGCGAGCTGGGGCTCATTTTTTTCTGTTGGTGGGTGATGTTTTGTGCTTGGCCTGATTCGCCCATGCCGTAACCTTTGATGGTTTTCGCCAAAATCACGGTGGGCTGGCCTTGGTGGTTCACGGCGGCGTGGAATGCCGCATAAACTTTGGCAGGATCATGTCCGCCACGGTTCAGCTCCCAAATATCGCGGTCAGACCAGTCGGCGACCATCGCTTTCAGTTCCGGGCTGTTAAAGAAATGCTCACGGACATACGCGCCATCTTTGGCCTTGAAGGTTTGGAAATCACCGTCCACGCACTCCATCATACGTTTGATCAACAAGCCCTGTTTGTCACGCGCCAAGAGAATATCCCAACGCTGCCCCCAAACCACTTTAATGACATTCCAACCCGCACCACGGAATTCGCTTTCCAGCTCCTGGATGATTTTGCCATTGCCGCGTACCGGGCCATCCAACCGTTGCAGGTTACAGTTGACGACGAAAATCAGGTTGTCCAGTTTTTCACGACCGGCCATGCCTATCGCGCCCAGCGATTCCGGTTCGTCCGTCTCACCATCGCCTAGGAAACTCCAGACTTTACGGTTTGCGGTATCGGCGAAACCACGGTCTTGCAAATAACGCATGAAGCGTGCTTGGTAAATCGCCATAATCGGACCCAAGCCCATAGATACGGTCGGGAATTGCCAAAAATCCTGCATCAGCCAAGGATGGGGATATGACGACAAGCCATCGCCATGCACTTCTTGACGGAAGTTATCCATTTGCGCTTGGGTGAAGCGGCCCAACAAAAACGCGCGGGCATAATCACCTGGTGTCAAATGGCCCTGGGTGTAAATCAAATCGCCGCCATGCTGTTCGGAAGCGGCGTGCCAAAAATGGTTGTAACCCACATCATAAAGCGTCGCCGCCGAGGCAAAACTGGCGATATGTCCGCCGACATTGGTGTGTTTGTTCGCCCGCAACACCATCATCATCGCGTTCCAGCGCACATAAGAACGGATCCGTTGTTCTATGGTCGCGTCACCAGGAAACTGTGCTTGCCGTTCAACCGGTATGGTATTGAGATACGCGGTATTGGCACTAAACGGGATGTCAAATCCTGAATGGCGGGTGACTGCCACCAGTTGTTCAATCAAAAAATGCGCCCGTTCACTGCCATCTTGCTCCAGTACGGCCTGCAAAGCCTCAATCCATTCCCGGGTTTCTGCCGGATCAATATCGTTTTGTCCGGTAATTTCTGAAATTAGGCTATTCTTCATGGGGTAATCCTGTTGGGTTTGATCCTATGGGTTGATCATATAGCGAAGCGTATGACTTAACCGTGGTTAATAACGGACGGTGACTTATTTGATTTGGGTAAAAAACACCAATGCCATCTGGCAATGCCTGGCCTTGCTGACCCTCTGGTTTTGATTTTTTATATCTGGACTGGACAGGCGGGGGACGCTTGCAAATTGCTCAATGAATGTCATTACTGGAAATGGGCTGGTGAGACCGGTCTTAGGCGACAAAGCCTGTTAAGAAAATTATGCTGCTAGTGCTGCATAGTATATACAAATGGAGCTTGGCAATGCACCCGTTTTAATCATTTTGGCTATTCAGATAGAAAATTGGCCAAATCAGAAAAGTTCTTTATCAAAAATATCTTTGTCGAACGGCGCCGTTGGCAAGGCCCTTCTTTGGCTGCTATTGACCAGCAATTGCGCCTCTTTAGCCAGCAAAATGCTCATGTCCTGCACCGGCAAGGGTTTGCTGAAAAAATAGCCCTGGATAATATCGCAGCCGCGATGGGTCAGATATTCGAGTTGATGTTCCGTTTCCACACCTTCGGCAATGATTTTTTGCCCCAAAGAATGCCCCATCTCAATAATCGCCGAAGCCAAACGGGCATCTTTGGATTCAATCGTCATTTCCCGAATAAACGATTGGTCGATTTTTAGCACATCAATGGGGAAACTTTTCAGATACGAGAGTGAAGAATAGCCCGTACCAAAATCATCCAACGCGATTTTGATGCCCATTTTTTTCAGCCGGTTTAATTGTAATTCAATTTGTTTTACATCACCGACCAGCATGGATTCGGTGATTTCCAATTCCAAATGCTTGGCATCCAATTCTGCTTTTGCCAGCGCATCTTCTACTGATTTGAGGAAGTTATTATCGGTAAATTGCCGTGCCGACACATTCACGGAAACCTGCTGCAAGGGATAATCCGCCAACAGCCATTGTTTCATTTGCAGACAGGCGGTTTGCATGATCCATTCGCCAATCTCGACAATCAGACCGGTTTCCTCGGCAATCGTGATAAATTTGTCCGGTGGTATGATTTTGGTCTGGCCGGCGGTTCCCTGAAACCAGCGGATCAGCACTTCGGCACCAAAAATCTTGCGGGTGGCGGCGTAATACTGGGGCTGGTAATACAACTGCAATTCATTTTTTTCAATGGCCTTGCGTAAATTCAACTCCATGAGCAGGCGATCTTGGGTGGCCGTTGTATAATCCTTTTTGTAAAACTGGTAATTGTTACGCCCCTGCCTTTTAGCCTCATACATGGCTATATCGGCATGTTTGAGCAACACTTCAGTGGTCAAGCCGTCTTCAGGATAAATGGAAATGCCGACACTGGCACCGATGAAGACTTCGCGGGTTTGGATATAAAACACTTCTGACATTTTATGGATGATTTCACCGGCAATCATGGAAGCCGTGTAGATTGCTTGCTCATGGGCGGTTTGGTTGAGCCTTAACAGGGCAAACTCATCCCCGCTCAAACGGGCCACCACATCGTCATGCTGCATAATCGACAACAATCTGGCCCCGGTTTCTTTCAACAACATATTGCCGGCGTCATGCCCCAGCGAATCGTTTACCGTTTTAAAGCGATCCAGGTCAACAAAGAAAACCACCGCATAATAATGTTGAAATTTGGCCGATGTTAAAAACTCGTTCAACCGGTCAAAAAACACGACCCTGTTCACCAGCCCGGTCAAATCATCGTAATGGGCAATCTGCATAACCCGTTGTTCGGATTTCTTCTGTAAAGTTATGTCAAACAGCGTGGCAAAATAACTGACATCCATGCCTTCCCTGGCGATAGCGATGATGTCAAGCTTGACCGGAAAAAGTGTGCCGTTTTTGTGGCGGCAATGCATTTCGCCAGACCATAACACTTCCCGCTCGTTATTAAAAAAATCCGCGCGGATCAACTCAAGCTGGTCGTCGATAATCACTGATAATTGCCGATGTTCGATTTCATCAAACAGGTAACCAGTCAATTCGGTAAAGGCAGGATTGACGCGGCTAATCCTGAACTGGTTGTCTAAAAAAATAAAACATAAATGACAGACTTGAAAGGCTTTCTCCACCTGCTCCAGTTGGGTTTTTTCAGTCTGGTCAACGAAGTGTCCGGTAATGATCAAATGCGAACGGTTTTGTTGGACATCAAAAATCGGTGTCCTGCTAATTTCAAGAATTTCGTTCTTATTGTCCAGACGCGAAATAATCCGGGTTTCCTTGACCTTGTGCCGAAGATGCCAGGCACTTTTATCCTGGATGATACTAAGCCGCAAAGCACGGGCATTACAGTTGGAATTGCTGATCAGTTCTTCATCGGTCTTGCCGATATAATCTACATCCTGCAAATTAAAGCTGAACAAATAAGCACTACTGGCACACAACCAGTGCCCATGATGGTCTTTGAGGCAAAGGAAATCGGGTATGTATTCGATAATCCTTAAATAATCCTGATTTTGCGGGGAAATGACCGGCATTTCGACTAGCGGTTTATCCGCCGGTTCGTCATCGAAACTAAGGTAGTAGCGTTGCTGTTGCCGAATATTTTCAAACAGCAAATAGGTAAGGAACAAACCATTTAAGGCCAACAAACCATCCGCCAGTTGGTCTTGGTGAACCCAATAATCCTCCAGCACAAAGTTTGCCAGAATCAAATAGCAGAAATTTGCCAAGCCAAATACTGATAAGCATAAAGGTATCTTATATTTCATATTTTTAGATTAACCTATAGCAAACTAACGGAATGGATGGAGCCACCCGACCTGCCCAACTACACAGATTGTGGATTTGCGGCTAACGCACAACACATAAAACCGATGCCCGGGCCTGCCCCATTTTTATACATTGACCTTGTTGTTTTTTAAAACCAATTTGCTGAATGCCGGCAAAATGATGAAGGTGCTGACCATAATCCAGAAAATACCTATCGTAATCACCAAACCCATGCTGGCAATGCCCTGATGCGAAGAAAACGCCAAGCCGGCAAAGCTGGAGCTGGTGGTCAACGCCCCATAAAACATCGCCCTGGCGGTACTGGATTGATACATATTCTGTTCTTCGGCAACCGAATGCCGCAATTTTTCGACCATGTGTATGCCGTTGTCAACACCAAAGCCCAATAACAGCGGCAGCGCGATAATATTGGCAAAATTGATGGGCGTATGGGTCAGCACCGTGCTCGCCATCGTAAACAATCCCGCCAACACCAACGGCGTCATAATCAGCAAGGTATCGGTCAAATTACGGCGGATGCTGAACAATACCAGTGCGATGGTGACCAAGGCAATAGTGATCGCTTCTTCAAAAGCCCCGACCACCGCTTTCATGGATTCCCAATACAGTATCGGCAAGTCGGTGGCGTCGGGTTCCAGGGTTTGCACATCGGTGATGAAGTGTTCAAGGTTATCCAAATCGTTCAAATCTTGGCGGGGAAATATCTGGATACGATACCATCCTTCTTTGCTCAACCAACGCTCTTTAATATCAGGCGGGATGTCATCAAGGGTGATTTCAGCCGCGTCAAAACTGGCCAACATACCATTCATCGCTTGCGGCAAAGTCCCTAACAAGGCCGTTTGCACCTTAGCCAAAAACGAGTGGCGATAAGGCTGCAACCGTGCTTCATGCTCCCTCAACAAGCCCTGCAATTCACTTTTAAACGCCGAAAAAACGTCCAACTCATGAGGGTTGCTGGTCTTCGGCAAAATAATGTCCAATGTTTTCAGCAAATGCTGGATTGCCGGAATGGGGTTGTTGTCCATGTTCAAGGCTGGAAATTCACGCGTCTGCATACCCATAGTCAAATCCATTTCTTCAATCAATGCCAATTTTTCTTCCTGATCGCCAGGTTGAAAATCAAACAGACTAATGGTTTTGTCAACACTTGCCAATTTGCCTAGCCTTTGCTGCAAGGCTTTGGCTTTTTCAGCATCTTTGACTAACACCGTCAAGGTCATCGGAGTCGTTTCTTTATCCTGGGTCAGGGCCTTAAAAGCAATCACCGATTCGGTGTTAGGGTCGCGCAGATTGATGGGGTTAAAATCGGTTTCTACCTGCGGCATCAAAAATAGCGAAACTACCGCCAGAAGCGCGACCATCAAGGCAATGGGCTTGGCATGATGTAGGGTCAGTAAGGCCAATTTCTCAGGCAAATGCTCAATTTGTAAAACTTGCCTTGCATCGGGCTTATCAGCCGTTTTTAATGGCATTAGCTTGACCATCACCGGCAATACGGTCAACGTCACCAACAAACAAATAAACAAACTGGTGCCGGCCAGCAATCCTAACTCAGAAACCCCTTGATAATCGGTGGGGATAAACGCATACAGACCTATCGCCGTCGTTCCGGCACACAGCAACAGCGACGGGCTGGTCGATGTTAAGGTGCCGATAATAGCCCGGTCTTTGCCGATATGACGGGCAAGGTTGTCACGGTAACGCAGACAAAAATGTATCGCATATTCCACCCCTAAACCGATGTTCGAGACCGCAAAAGCCACCGAAATCAAATTCAGCTCCCCGACCGCCGCCGCCGCGAAGGCTCCGCAGAACACCATGCCTAAAGCCAAGGTGACTAAAGTTGCTATCGTTAAAAATACGGAGCGGTAGGCCACCAGCAAAATACCTAAGACCACCACCACCGAAAACAAGCTGGCATTGAACGTGCCGGTGCTCATGCCCGCCAATTCATCATCTTCCAGCCCCACTTCGCCGCTTAACCAGACCTTGACTTCAGGTAAATCGGCTTCCTGGATCCCTGCAACGGCTTTATGCACGGCATTGATGGCCTCTTCCGCCGGACGGATCTGGGCATAATCAAATTTAGGCCGGACCACGATAAAGCCATTCTTGGTGGTGATTTTTTTGCTGCTGGTGATCAATTCTTCCCAAGACAACAAGGCCGTGCCGCCATTCATCGTTTGATGCAAAACCAGGGACACTTTGCTGATTAAGGCCGGTAAATCCACCGGTAATTTGCCATTTTCATCAGAAGAAACAAACGCGTCATCAAGTATCGAGAAAAAACCTGACAAATGCGTTTCCTGCGAAATCCTGCCGATGAACGGCTGCGCTTCGGACATGGTCGAAGACAAGTCTTGCAAGTCCGCGATATCAAGGAAAAGCAAGCCGTTTTTCCGAAAAAACCCATTGTCGTTAGGCGTATAAACCGATTCGAAGTGGGCTTTGTCAGCCTCCAACAAACGACCCAAACGCTGGGTTGCCGACTTCGCCAGTTCCGGGGTGGCGGACTCCACCACCAGCAACAAGGTGCGCATGTCCTGGGGGAAGGCTTTTTCAAATTTACGGCTGTTTTGCTGAAACGGGGCATCCGGGGCGACCAGCTCAGTGGTATCCGTGTTGATGCTCAGATGCTTGGCGGTATAGAAATACGCCAAGATGACGCCCACACTAACGATGAGCAACACCAGCAAAGGATTTTTTACGCTCCAATTCCCCCAACGAGACAGCAAATCTTGGCTATGGCTTGTAAATGACATTTCGGACAATTTGAATTAAGGTGAAAAATAGCTGGTTTTTTATTGGAAGTTTATAAAGAACATAAGAGCCGCCACGGGGAATCTGTCGTTAAAATAGCCGACGCCCAATGCACCCATGTTCAAGAAAAAAGGCCGGCTATAGGTAGTTTGGGGGAAAGTGCCAAGTAAAGTAGCCAATGCAGACCTTCGAGTATTTTACCCTAAGGTCTGCCATAATTACCTTTGACGCCTAGATAGGATGGATAAGCTAAGATTTAAGCAAATGGATGTTCCAGGATAATCGTTTCATCACGATCAGGCCCTGTTGACAGAATCGTAACCTTAATGCCTACGAGTTCTTCAATACGCCTGACATACGCTTTGGCATTGTCGGGCAAGGCGTCAAAATCGGTCACGCCTGCAGTCGTGCCGCTCCAACCAGGCATTTCTTCGATAATGGCATGGCATTCCTGATAGGCTTCCGCACCCAAAGGCGCGGTGTCGGTGACCGAACCATCCAGACGGTAAGCCGTACAAATGCCAACTTTTTCCAAACCGTCCAGCACATCCAGTTTGGTCAAACAGATACCGCTTAAACTGTTCAGTTTCGCCGATTTACGCATCGCCACCGCATCAAACCAGCCAGTGCGGCGTTTACGTCCGGTGGTGGCGCCGACTTCAAACCCCTTGACGCTCAGATGCTCGCCATTGGCATCATGCAGCTCGCTAGGGAACGGGCCATTGCCCACGCGTGTTGAATAGGCTTTGGTGATGCCCAGCACATAATCAAAATCCAACAAGCCGACTCCACTACCGGTTGCCGCGCCGCCTGCCGTGGTGCTCGATGAGGTCACATACGGGAAAGTGCCGTGATCCACATCAAGCAACGCGCCTTGCGCCCCTTCAAACAACAGATTGCTGCCCGCCTCTTGATGACGGTAAAGTTTTTCACTGACATCACACAGCATCGGCTTGATTTGCCCACCTAATGCCAAGGCTTCATCCAAGGTTTGCTGGTAATCGATAGCATCCACATGATAATAATTTGTGAGCATGAAATTGTGATATTCCACCAGCTCTTTAAATTTTTCGGCGAAACTTTGAGGATTTTTGAAATCGCCAGCGCGTAAGCCCCGGCGTCCAGCCTTGTCTTCGTAAGCGGGGCCGATACCGCGGCCCGTCGTGCCGATGGCTTTGCTGCCACGGGCTTTTTCACGGGCTTGGTCAATGGCGATATGCACAGGCAAAATCAAGGTGCAGGCTTCGCTGATTAACAAACGGTTTCTGACCGAAATACCGGCCTTTTCCAAAAACTCAATTTCTTCCATCAACGCATTAGGGGACAAAACCACCCCATTACCAATCATACATTGCACATTTTCGCGCAATATGCCGGAGGGGATTAGATGCAACACCGTTTTCTCGCCTTTGATGACCAAGGTGTGCCCGGCGTTATGCCCACCTTGAAAACGCACGACAGCCTGGGCTTGTTCGGTCAATAAATCGACCAGTTTCCCTTTTCCTTCGTCACCCCATTGAGTGCCGATGACAATGACATTTTTTCCCATGATATTTCCGATGATGTTTCAGATTAGTTAAGAGGTTTGACAACCCAATGTTGCTGTTCTTGTTCTAAAATCGCCGTACAACCGTATTCGGCGGCCCCGCCTGTTTGTCCGGGCAATTGTTGGATGACCGCCCGTTGCCGGGCGCGCAAGTCCCTGATGGCTTCAGTAAGGGCGGCGTCATCGAGGGACGGTGCGAAAATCAACTCCCTCTTCGGTGCTTGGAAACTGTGTTTGCCCAGGGCTGACAATACTTTTAAATCGGCACTGAAACCCGTCGCCGGACGCGCCCTGCCAAACACCGCGCCAATATTGTCGTAACGTCCGCCACGGGCGATTTCTTTGCCCACCGAAGGTACAAACGCCGCGAAGACTATGCCGGTATGATAATGGTAGCCACGCAATTCGGCTAAATCGAAACTGATGGCCAGGCTTGGAAAACGTTGGGCCAGTTGCTGGGCGATAGCGATTAATTCAGCCAAAGCCTGTTTGACAGGATCATGCGCATTTGCCAGTACCGCGTTGGCTTTTTCGAGGATGGCTTGGTCGCCATTTAATTCAGGCAGTTTCAAAAATAGTTGCTTAAGCGCACCATCAATGGCGTAGCCATCCATCAGTTCAGCTAATTCCGGCCGGGCTTTGCGTTGCAAAATGTCGAACAATTCGCTTTCCTGCACGTCCGACAAACCCGCCTGTTCTGCCAAAGCCCGGTAAATGCCGACATGGCCCAAATCCAGATGCACGTTTTGCAGCCCGGTTATAGCCAACATTTCCAGCATCAAACAAATCACTTCAAGGTCGCTTTCCTTGCCCGCATGTCCGTATAATTCCGCGCCGATTTGCATGGGGCTGCGGGTTTTTTCCAGAGGATCGCCACGCGTGTGCAGCACCGTACCTGCATAACATAGGCGGGTCGGCCAAGCGTGTTTAAGATTATGGGCATCGATCCTGGCGACTTGCGGCGTCATATCGGCGCGTATGCCTAGCATTTCACCACTGATTTGGTCGGTCAGCTTAAAGGTTTGCAAATCCAAGTCATGACCGGAACCGGTCAACAGGGAATCGAGGAAGTCGATAAAAGGCGGTATGACGAGTTCATAACCCCAACAGGAAAACATCCCTAACAGCTTGTTTCGCAAGGCTTCCAGATGTTTTGCTTCAGTCGGCAAGGTTTCTTCTATGCCTTCGGGCAATAGCCACGAATCTTTTTGTTGCATGTTTTTTTAAGTCCCACTCAAACAAAACGCCCCGCATAGGCGGAGCGTCTTGGTGTTTTGACAATTCGCTAGAGTGGATAGCTTACTTCATTTTGTCTGTTTCTTAAAATATTGGAAGAAATCAGAGTCGGGATCCAGCACCATCATGCTGGAATTTGAGAAGGTTTTTTTATACGCATTCAAGCTGCGGTAGAAAGTGAAGAACTCCGCATCCTGACCGTAAGCCTGCGCGTAAATTTCTGCTGATCTGGCATCGCCTTCACCGCGCAATTTTTCGGCTTCACGGTAGGCGTTCGCCAGCGTCACGACACGTTGCCGGTCAGCATCTGCGCGTATGCGTTCCGCCGCTTCCGCACCTTGCGAACGGAACTCCCGCGCGACCCGCTCACGTTCGGCTTCCATCCGGCTGAAAACGGATGCGCTGACTTCTTCGGGCAAGTCGATACGCATGACCTGCACATCAATAATTTCCATGCCCAGATTGGCGGCAATCAGTTTGGAATTATTGATTAGAATCTCGCGTATCGCGCTACGGTCCGTGGAAACCAATTGCCTGATGTTGCGTTTGCTGAATTCGCCACGAAACGCGTCTTTGATGATTTGATCCAAACGCAAATTGGCTTGGTCTATGTCGCCGGCGACCACGGTGTAAAACTTGGTGACATCACCGATGCGCCATTTCACGAAAGAATCGACAATGACATTTTTCTTTTCGGCGGTCAGGAAGCGTTCCGGCCTGGAATCCATCGTCTGGATGCGGGCATCGAAAAGCTTGACGGTGTTGATGATCGGCATCCGAAAATGCAAGCCCGGTTCATAGTTGCTTTCGATGATCTCACCGAAACGGAATTTAATGGCTTTTTCGGTTTCTTTGACCGTGAACATGCTCATCATGCCAGCGATCAACAACAAACCCGCAACACCGGCGGCTATTTTATTTTGCATCATTGACGACCTCTTGCATCACGACCACGACTGGCTGCCCGGTCAACACCATGTTCATCGATAGCCATTGCAGGCGATTGTGAGGGCATGGCGGTGGGTTCATTGCTGGTTTGCACCGGATTATTTTGTGTGGCTTGGTTTGGCGCCTTATGTTGCATCATTTTATCCAAGGGCAGATAAACCATGTTATTGCCACCTTTAACATCAATCATAACCGTATTGGTTTCAGAGAAAACGGCTTCCATGGACTCGATGTAAAGACGTTTGCGGGTAATATCAGGGGCTTTGCTGTATTCTGCATATAATTTGGAAAAACGGCTGGTTTCACCTTCCGCCTGGGCGATGACCTGCTCTTTGTAACCTTCGGCTTCCTGCATTTTTCTCGCTGCCGCGCCACGCGCTTTTGGCACCACATCATTGGAATAGGCTTCTGCTTCATTGATCAATCGCTGTTCGTCTTCGCGGGCTTTAATCGCATCGGCAAAGGCATTTTGCACTTGTTCGGGCGGCTGGGCGTCTTGCAGGTTGACGCTAGTGATTTGGACACCCGATTTATAGCTGTCCATGACATCCTGAATTTCTTTTTTGATCTGGGTGACGATTTCGCTACGGCCTTCGGTCAGGACAAAATCCATTGTGCTACCGCCGATGACGCCACGTTGGGCACTTTCGGTGACTTGCTTCAAGGTTGCAGCGGGATTGACGATATTGAAAATAAAATCTTTGGCATCTTTGACTTGGTACTGCACCGCGAGGCGCACATCGACGTAGTTTTCGTCTTTGGTCAGCATCAATGCCTCCTCTACCTTGGGAATCGATCCTGCCATTTGTTCGCCGCCCATACTGCGGTAACCGACTTCGATAAAACGCTGTTCTTTGACGTTGACAATATTGACTTGTTCGATGGGGGCGGGGATATGCCAATGCAAACCGGACTGGGTGATGCCGATATATTTGCCGAAACGGGTTTCAACACCGTGGTTACCTTCATCAACAACGTAAAAACCACTAACACCCCATAAAAAAACTGCCGCACCCGCGACAATAAACCCTAGGTTTTTCATTGGCCTGCCAGAATCTGCCGAGGAACGGTCGCCGCCATCGCCGCCACCGCCACCAAAAATCTTACCTAATTTTTCTTGTAGTGCGCGTATGGCTTCGTCAAGGTCGGGAGGGCCATTCTGGTCTCCCCGCCCGCTCCACGGGTCTTTTTTATCGCCACCAGGTTCGTTCCACGACATCTTTATGCTCCGTATTGATTATTGTATTAATTGTTTCATAAGTAATCGCACCATAAATTTCAAAATTGGTCTTGCGATGACTTATGAAACACACATAACTTATTGATTGGATGTATTAATACTTTGTGCCATCCAGCAGGATATTGGCAACTTTTAACAGGCTTCAATCAACCTAATGATTTTGTCCAACCCAGAAACTAATGATCCAGCATATCTGGCTATTATCCCGTAAGACATTTTGCTATAAATTGCTTGCTTCTTGCCTAGCGCTTGTCAGGGTATTCTAACGTAAATACTTGAAAACACGAAAAGCATGGCGGCAACCGGTTTTGCCTTATTGCCACCATGCTTTTAAGGATTACAATCTTCAGTTTTAACTTCTTTCAACAAACCCAAGTGCTTTACATCTATTTCGACAAGCAACTCGCTGGCACCCAGGCCATCAATATGCTCTTCAATTATTTTTGCGCAAGTAAATAATTTGGCCCTGACATCGCCTTGTTGCGGAGTCAGGAAGCAACGACGGGTCACTTTGCTACTGGCAAACAACTCAACTAAAACCTGCACTAACAAGTCAAGACCGGCGCCAGTTTCCGCCGACAACCATATCCGTATCGGGTTGCCTGCATCGTCCCGGTCAATATGCGGAACTATACCTTCAAGCAGGTCAATTTTATTGAACACTTCGATTTGTTTAACCTTATCGGCCTGGATGTCAGTTAAAACCTGGTTGACTTGGCTGATTATCGTATCGCGGTCATCACTGTTCGCGTCGATGACATGCAGCAGCAAATCCGCTTCGCTGGCTTCCTGTAACGTCGATTTGAATGCGGCGACCAGCTCATGCGGTAAATGGCGGATAAAACCGACCGTATCGGCAAGGACGATTTCGCTATGGTTGGCAAGCCGCACGCTGCGCAAGGTGGGGTCTAAAGTCGCAAACAATTGGTCGGCGGCGTAAATGTCCGCTCCGGTCAACTGGTTGAACAAGGTCGATTTGCCGGCGTTGGTATAACCGACTAAGGACACGGTGGGGATTTCGGCTTTTTTACGTTGGCTGCGTCCCTGATGGCGTTGTTTTTCGACTTTATCGAGACGTTGCTGGATTTGCTTGATACGCACGGCCAGTAACCGACGGTCAGTTTCGAGCTGGGTCTCGCCCGGGCCGCGCAAACCGATACCGCCTTTTTGCCGCTCCAAATGTGTCCATCCCCGCACCAAACGGGTGGACAAATGCTTGAGCTGTGCCAACTCGACTTGCAACTTACCTTCAAAGGATTGGGCACGTTGGGCAAAAATATCAAGGATTAGTCCATTCCTGTCAACGACACGCACCTCCAGATATTTTTCCAGATTGCGCTCTTGGCTGGGTGAAAGTGGATGATTGACTAAGACGACATCGGCGGAATAGGTTTGCACCGCCGTTTTCAGCTCTTCGAGCTTGCCGATGCCCATAAAATATTTGGCGTCGGGACGTTTTCGGCTACCGGTGACAACATGGACAGGGTCTGTTCCGGCGGATTTAGCCAGTTCTTTCAGTTCTGCAAGATCTTCCTGTCCGGCGTGAAAGGTCAGATGAACCAGTACGGCCCGTTCACCTGAATCGGGACGGTCAAACAATTAGTGCCTCATTAATTAAATCAAAAGAAAAGATGTTATGACCGTTTTGGGTAGCAAGCAAGGCGTTATTCTTCAACGCTTTCATCACCTTCGCGCATCATTTTGACCGCTTTGCTGGGCACTATCGTGGAAATGGCGTGTTTATATACCATCTGGCTGACGGTATTTTTCAGCATAATGACATACTGATCAAAAGAATCGACCTTACCTTGCAGCTTGATGCCATTGACAAGAAAAATGGACACTGGCGTATGTTCTTTTCTGAGTGTGTTTAAAAAATTGTCCTGCAAATTTTGGCCTTTTGACATCCGATTTCTCCTTATTTTTATAGAAATGCTGGTTAAGATAACTGCAATAATCAGTCAATATTAACTGTTTCATAAGTAATCGCACCTTAAATTTCAAAATTGTTCCGGCGATTACTTATGAAATAATTAATAACTTATTGATTGTATGTATGAGTGAGCGTCCCATCAGTTCGCACACAGTAGGATGAGCTTACTGTGTGCGAACTGATGGGACGCTCATACAATCATAATCTGGCGGACAAAACCTCATGCTTTGCCGCTTAACCAGATTTTACCAATAGATTCGATGACTTGCTTTTAATTTTATAGGTGGTTTTCAGTTTCACGACAAGGGCGCGAAAACCATCCTGAGCCAAGCTGTCAGGCAATATCAGCAAAGCCGGCTTATTTTGGGTTTGGTTGTAGCCAAAGATACTCGAACGCTTGATATGGGTACGGCTATCCAAAATTTCAACATGCAAAAACAATGCAAAAGCCGTTATCACCGTATCGGGCAATAGACGTACTGCGACAAACTCTCCAGATTTTGCCATTTCCCAACCGAAAGCCTCAGTATATCTCAGTGTTTGCCACTCAAATTTGCAGCGCGTCGAAGCCAAGCGATAATGCACCATCACAACAATAGCCACCCCACATTGCACCATTAACGGCAGGGCATTGGCAAGGCAGGCGTACAAAGCCAGCAAGTGCATGATTCTGGCGCACATTTGCAAGCGTTTGGACGGGCTGAGCGAAAAGACTGTATTTTCAATGGCTTTTTTCATGAAGCAACCGGGATGCAAGGTTCAACAAGCGTCCCGCCGACAACGAGGATAAGGGACAAACCTCCCCAAGGTTTAGTTTTGGAGCGTAAATTTCTGCGGTTACGGCAAGCAGTGCGAATTAGGGCATAGCCGAATTTCATCTGTGGAAAACTCCGATATTGGGGTTCAGGCCGTTAGGCATCACAATGGATCTGAAGATTTTACCCGTTTTGCATCTTCCAGATCTTCATGGCTGTTTATTGCTTAGGAATGTGTATGAAATAATTTCCGCACCGGCTCGTCAGACCTGTCAGGTTTTGAAAACCTGACAGGTCTTGATCCGCGAATTTATTCCATGCACATTCCTTAGTGCGTGTTTTAAAAGTCTGGTGGCGGTAAAAACAAAGATTTTTTTAGATAAAATTTATCTTGAAACAAGGTGATTTCATCCAACTTTCCTTTGTTATGTTCAGACAACCCGGTTAAATTTGACCGATTTTCACTACATCGAGGCTTTTAAAACACGCACTTACCTGCAATATACCCCAATCTTCGACCAATTCAATTCGCCGATTGATTTTCCTGGACGGCATGGACATAGATAGTTGCCGCAATCACCGCCGCCGGTGCAACGATAATGTTCAAAACGGGTAGCGTCAAACCCAGCATGGTCACACCACCAAAACTCAGCGAACCCAAGCGCATGTCTTTTGCCAGTTGTTTTTGTTCGGGAAACAACACGCCTGCATTTTCCAACGGAAACGCCAGATATTCCAAAGCCATGCCCCAGGCACCAAACAAAGCCCACAAAAACGGTGCGGCGACATTCAGGCCGGGAATCACAAACAACACCAACAAAGGTACGGCACGGGTGGCCAAATACAAAACGCGCTTAAATTCTGCCGCCATCACCTTGGAAATTGGCTGCTCCGCCATCGTCACGGCATCGTTTCCATTCAGCAAGGCCGCCGTTTTCGCCGCCAATTTGCCATAAAAAGGTGCGGCAAGTAGATTCGCCATCACGGTAAACGTGAAAAATCCGGCGATAAAAAAACAGATAAAAAACAAAGGCCACAACACCCAGCTTAACCAATTTAACCAATCGGGAATGAATTGGGCTATCAGCGCATTGATGTAGTGGTAACCCAGCACCAAAGCCAGCGCATAAAGCAAAAAATTAATCAGCAAAGGCATCAATACAAACGGACGCAATTCAGGCCGCATCAACCAGCCCAAACCGGTAAAAAAATAGCCTGTAGCCACCAACGGATTATTCAATTTTTTAGAAACATTCATTTTAATTTCCCCATATTCGCTTCGGTTGGATTCATCACCACGCCCAGTTCGGTCACAATCGCCGTGATCAATTCCGCTGGCGTCACATCAAACACCGGATTCCACGCACTCACCAAAGATTCCGGCGTGTGGTAACAAGCGGGCAATAATTCCCGCGCATCGCGTTGTTCAATTTCAATCTGTTCCCCGGACTGGATGCTCCAATCTATCGTCGTGGTCGGCGCGACCACCATGAATTTTACCCCATGTTGCCGCGCCAACACCGCCAGCGCGTAAGTGCCGATTTTATTCGCCGTGTCGCCATTCGCCGCAATACGGTCGGCTCCAACCACCACCCAATCAACCGCACCCGATTTCATCAACCACGCCGCCGCCGAATCGGCAATCAAGGTCACCTGAATGCCTTCTTGCGCCAATTCCCAGACCGTCAGCCGCGCACCTTGCAACCACGGACGTGTCTCACCCGCATACACCGCCACCGCTTGTCGCCCTGTGACGCTACGGATCACACCTAAAGCCGTGCCATAACCGCCCGTCGCCAACGCGCCGGTGTTGCAATGCGTCAAAATGCCCCGCGCCTGGCCGATCAGATCCGCACCCAACTCGCCCATGCGATGGTTTGCCGCAACATCATCGGCGTGGAGCCGCTCGGCACAGGCCAGCAAATCCACCAAAGGTTGTTCGGAAATCCTATCCAAAGCGGCTTCCATCGTTGCCAAGGCGGTGAACAAATTCACTGCGGTAGGCCGCGATTTTGCCAACATCGCCATATCTTCAGCCACCTTATCCCGCCAAACATCGGGGCTGGCGGGATAGTGCCGGTACGCCGACAACACCACGCCATAAGCCGCCGCAATGCCAATCGCCGGCGCACCGCGCACCCGCATGGTGGCAATCGCTTCGCTCACGCCAGCGGCATCATCA
>NZ_JAQTZU010000028.1 GCF_028687615.1 Methylovulum sp. | reverse complement strand
TGACGACATTCTTGATGTCTGCTGTCAGGCTTGGAATAAATTTGCTTTGCAACCGGACGCCATTCGATCCCTTTGCTCTCGGAGCTGGGCGGTGTTGTCATAGAAACTTATTGGGATTGGTATAACTTCCCAATTACCCGCAGGACTTTAGACCTGGCAGGTCTGGATCAGCTCTTTTTGTCCCGCCTTTAAGTTGGTAGCCACGCTTATGCTTGAAGCAACAGTTTCCGGGTACGTCCGCCTATTTTTTGGCAATGCAAGCCCAGGCAACTTTAAGAACATCTCTAATTTCCCGGGTGCTGGCGGGTTCTACCTGTATTAAATACGACAATCCCTGCCAGGCTTGTCAGGATCACGACACCCGAAAACGTTTTATCGGCAGACCGGAACCACGCCGATATTATCAGAACGCGGATGATTTTCTTCTTATTGCTTAAACAATCGGCTAAATGAATCCGATGTTGCGTGGGGGCAATAAGAAAAAGCTTGGGTTTTAGCCAGGCAATAAATAGTGTCACCCTCTTGTAAGTCCATATCCCGGCAAGCCTTCAAGGTAATGCCCGCCAGCCAGGTTTTACCGCAGTCGATTTGCACCAACATCCCGTTACCGTGGGGTATTAAGGCGCAAATCCGCCCCTTGATTTGGTTTTGTATTGAAATGCCTGGGAGATAAGTGCGCGACAAGGCGATTTCATTGGCGGGTATGCTGACTGTAACCCAAGAACCTAAAGGTAAATCGGGGCGCAAAGGCAACACCAATTCAATGCCATAGGTTTTTGCCAGTGTGCAACCGTCTACGATGTCGTGCCTGGCCACCATCGCCGGTATCTTGTTTTCGACCAGCCCCAAGCCAATTTTTTGTATCAGTTCGGCGTTGCGTAGCAATTCCGTTATCAAACCGACCTGGATGGCGCGGCCTTCGGAGACCACGACAATTTTGTCGCTGAATTCCACAATGTCACCCAAGGCGTGGCTGGCATAGAATAAGGGCAGGTTCAACTCGCTACGCACCCGCTTTAGGAACGGTGTCACGGAATTGGCAAAATACCCCATCGCCGCTAAAGAATCGTCCAGCAATAACAACGCGGGGGATTTCAGCAATGCCTTGGCTAACAAGACCCGTTGCAGTTCGCCTGTGGACAGATGCCCCATTGCTTGCCCCAATAAATGCCCAATATCGAGAAATTCGATCAGGTGTTTCGGTTTTAAGGTGCGCCGTTGCCTGAGTGTGCGTTCGTGAGCCGAAGACAGGCCATCGTTTACGGTCTCGTCGGATGGCCAGCGGTCATATTGCAATACCGCACCGATAGGCCGTTGTTCACGCGGCACCATGATGCCTTTGCGGCTATCAAACAAAATTTTGCCATCCAAGGCGATCCGTCCCGATTCAGGCATCAGGGTTCCGGCCAGCAAGCCGAGGATGGTGCTTTTTCCGGCACCGGATCGCCCGATCAAGCCCATACTTTCATCTTGTACCGACAAGTTGGTGGTAAGGTCAAAATTGCCGCGCCGCATTGAGACGTTCATTTCTAATAGCATCAGTATGCTCCTTTTCATTATATTGTTAAATATATAACGAAAAATCAAGCATTAAATAAGCCATAATTAATGATTTTGCAATCTTATACCTTGAAATCAATACCCTCCCATTGCATTCGCCAAAACCTGTCATTTGCGGGCTTGTTTTATGCCTGTCATGTTTCCAAGCGGTAGTTAGTCAGGCAATGGGCATAAATGCCCCTTAGTTGATTGGTAATAGCATTTTGCGTTTGTTATTAACTGATGTTACGCACGACTTCTTTTTGTCCACGACCCGTAGAGCGCGAAGCGAAGCGAAAAGCACGAAAGGGTCCTGAGCATTTATTTGGCTTTGATTGGTCGGAGCGGGGTTTCAAAATCGCTATAGATACTGAAATCGTTATGTAACCGGTCGCTAAAGGTCTACTGTTGTAATAAACCCGTTCCCGGCTTGCGTTAAAAAGCGAAAAAAGGCTGGGGAGACCATTTCAAGTTGCCGCTTATTTGCTCACGAAGGCGTTGGTGAGTTTTTTTCGTGCTTTTCGCTTCGCGCTCTACGGGTCGTGGACAATGCGAAACATCAATACATCATTAATAATCAGACAAGGTTTTTGGTGGCATTGCCGCCCGCAACGCATTCAAAACCGCCAACACGTCAATAATTTCTTGCGCCACCGCCCCGGTGACGGGGCTTAAATAACCTAATCCGGCAAACACCATGCCGATCAGGCTTAACGCCATGCCGCCCACCGCGCTTTGCAGGGCGATTTTGCGCATCCTCGCGCCAATGTGGAACAGCTCATCGACTTTTAACAAGGAGCTGTCCATGATCACCGCATCGGCGGCTTCACCGGTGATGTCACTGTTTTGCCCAAAAGCTATGCCAATCGTCGCGGCGGTCAAGGCGGGCGCGTCGTTGATGCCATCGCCCAGAAACACGGTTTTGGCTTTTTGCGTTTCCTTGCGGACCAGGGCCAGTTTTTGCTCCGGGCTTTGGCTGAAATAAACATGCTCGATACCGACTTGTTCGGCTAGATAACGCACTTCGGATTCCCTGTCACCGGACACCAACATGACTTTGCCAAACAAATGGTTGGGTTGCAGGTGGTTGATGAACGATGAGCTGTCGCTACGCACTTCATCACGAAATTGCAAAGTCGCCGCGTATTGCCCATCGATCAAGACCACGCATTCCAAACCACCGCTGATTGGCGGCAACCCGGCCAGCAAATCGCCATGATCCACCATGAAATGTTTACGGCTAGTGACTTGGATGCGCTTGCCGTTGACCGTCCCTTGCAGCCCCGCGCCAGGCCGTTCGCTGATGTCGGTCACGTTAAACAAGGTCAATCCCGCTGCTTCGGCGGCGTTGACAATGCTGCCCGCCAACGGATGTTTGGAATAACGTTCCAGACTGGCGACCAGCGTCAACACGGCGGGTTCATCATTTCCTTCACTGACCAGCACCGACGTCAAGGCAGGCCGCCCGTAAGTGAGCGTTCCGGTTTTGTCAAAAATGGCGGTGCGGCATTTGCCAATAGTTTCCAATATCGCCGGATTTTTGATGATGATTTCCCGCCGCGCCGCCAGGGAAATTGAGCTGATGATGGTCACGGGAATGCCAATCAGCAACGGGCACGGCGTGGCAATCACCAATACCGCCAAAAAGCGGATGACTTCGCCGCTATAACCCCAAGCGATCAACGCCAAGATAACGGCTAGCGGTGTATACCACGCGCCCAGTTGGTCGCCTAAGCGCCGAAGATTAGGTCGGTGTTGGTCAGATTCGCGCATCACGGTCATGATCTTGGCATAGCGCGAGTCCACCGCCAGTTTGTCGGCGCGGATCACCAGCAAGGAATCGCCGTTGACCGCACCCGAAATGACGCTTGAGCCGCTGATTTTCGACATCAGATAAGGCTCGCCGGTCAGGAAAGATTCGTCCATCGTGCTAGAGCCTTCCAGCACCGTCCCGTCAACCGGACAAATCTCATGCGGCAATATCGACAAGGTGTCGCCAATGGCGACCTGGTCGATGGTGATGTCGTCGAGCGCGTCGCCATTTTTTCTATGGGCGACCGACGGCATCCGCTTGGAAAGGGCTTCGAGTACCGAAGAAGCTTTACGCACGGCGTAAGTTTCCAACACCGAACCGCCGGACAGCATCAAAATGACCAGTGTGCCCGCCAGATATTCATCCAAGGCCATCGCCGTAACGATGGCAATCCCCGCCAGTAAATCAGCCCCCATATTGCCGCGCAGAAGCTTGCCAAGCAATTGAAAAACCAGCGGCAGGCCGCCAAACAGCAATACCGCCAGCAAGGGCAGATCGAGTAAAGTGGCTGAAAACTTGAGCTGGGTCTGATGGATTTCCGCGATGTCCGACACTAGCGAAGCATGGATTGCCAGCGTATAGATTTGTTGCTTTATGTCGAAACCATAGCGTAAGAGCAGGTAAGCACCGATACCGAACAGGCTGAAAATGACAATATTTTTTTCAAGCTGCGAAGATGCTGGTGATGGTGGGCCGGTCTGGGTCATGGCGTGGTTATCCAGGTGGGTCATTCATCAAGTGGTTTTTTATTGCCATGTACCATTGCCCTGGCAAGGTTTTCTTTGTGTAAAAAGCTTTCGACGGCGACACCTGCGATATGCCCTAACACCAGCACCACGCTTAAGTTAGCAAATAATTCATGGATTTCTTCCCAAAATTTTTCATGCGCCGGGCCAATTGACGCTAAAGGCCCTGCCGCTTGGTCTGCGCCGTACACGGCAAATCCGGTCAAGGTCGTCATCAATAAACTGAGCAGCAATAACACAATCATCGCCGCTCCAGCCGGATTATGGCCCAAATAACGTTTGGCTTTTAACGCGATGATGTCTTTGAGGTAATTGAACGATGTCACCGGACGGCATAAAAAATTGCCGAACCGTGCATAGGGATTGCCGATAAATCCCCAGACCAGGCGGAACAACAATAATCCGAACACCAGATATCCCGCCCAGACATGGAGGTCCAGCAAATCATCTTCGGTCAGATAGGCAACGGCAAATCCCAAGACCAGCAACCAGTGAAAAATTCTTAAAGGCAAATCCCAAACTTTGATCAATGCAGGCGTATTCATGACGGTTCTCCAGATAAGTGAAAGGGAGTGGAATAATATCCACTATTTTCTTGCGTGTATTTCGTGAGCGGCCCACTATACACGCACTAAACGATAAAAAATATGTTTGGCAAGCTCCGCCGTGGCAATGTAGCTTGCCACGATCACCCCCAGCAAACCCACCAGCTTAAGCGGTAAGGGCTGAAAACCGACTAACTCCGCCAGTGGCGTGTACGGTAGCGCGACAGTCAATGCCACTACAGTCAGTGTCGCCAGCAACAAATATTTCCCTGGTTTGCTTTTAAAAAACGGTTTGCGGCTACGCACGACAAATACAATCAGCGCGGCGGACACTACCGATTCCAAAAACCAGCCAGTACGGAATTGTTCGACTGGCACATCCAGCCACAACAGCAAACCAAAGGTCATATAATCGAAGATTGAGCTGACAATGCCAAAGGTGATCATAAATTTGCGGATGAAATGAATATCCCAGCGTCTCGGTTGCGAAACCATTTCTTCGTCTATGTTATCGGACGCGATGGTCATTTCAGGCAAATCGGTCAACAAGTTGGTCAGCAAAATTTGCTTGGGCAACAGCGGCAAGAACGGCAAAAATAACGAGGCCCCCGCCATGCTGAACATATTGCCAAAGTTGGAACTGGTCGCCATGAACACATATTTCAGCGTATTGGCAAAGGTGATGCGGCCTGCTTTCACGCCGCCGACCAGCACTTGCAAGTTCTTTTCCAGCAACACGATTTGCGCGGTATCTTTGGCGACATCGGCGGCACTATCGACGGAAATACCGACATCGGCGGCGTGTAGGGCCGAGACATCGTTGATACCATCGCCCATGTAACCGACAACAAAACCGGCTTTTTTTAGCGCAATGATGATATGTTCTTTTTGGTTGGGTTCGATTTCGGCAAACAGATTGACTTCGGTAACATGGCTTATCAAAGCCCGTTCGCTCATTTTGGCGATTTCCGGCCCAGTCAGAATTTTGCTGTCGGACAAACCCAATTGATGGCTGACGGTTTCTGCGACCAAACGGTTGTCGCCGGTGATGATTTTCAGCGTCACACCCAATTGCCGCAATTGGGCAATGGTTTCAACACAATCGGTTTTCGGTGGATCGAAAAACGTCAAAAAACCTAAAAACCGTAGCGCGGTTTCATCATCGTGGCCGATGCCTGTTTGCGTTTTGTCCAGCAGATAGTTTGCCAAATTCGGTAGCTGATGCAATGGCAACGATCAAGGCTGAGGCGCTGCCACTTTGTACATGCGTCCCCATCCACAAAGCGTTGCTACGCTTAGCCAGCGGTGTGGCAATTGCCAACACATCAGGGATTTTTTCTGCCGGAAAACTCTCACCCGTCAACGCGGCTTCATCGACAAACAGGTTTTCAGCTTCCAACAACAAGCAATCGGCAGGCACGACATCACCCGACCTCAAAACAATGACATCACCAACCACCAATTCATCCGCTGATATTTCTGTTTCCACACCGTCACGCAACACCGCCGCTTTGATCTCGACCATCGCCAGCAATTTTTCAACGGCATTTGCCGCGCCTTTTTCCTGCCAGAAACCCAGCAAACCGCTGATTAGAACGATAGACAGGATGATGATGGCATCGACATGGTCTTTCAGATAAAAAGAGATACCCGTTGCAAATAGCAAAAGCAGAATGATGGAGCTTTTAAACTGTGCCAACAGCAGCCGCCACGCGCCAGTTTTCTTTTTATCATTCAGCCGATTGGCTCCGTCACGTTTCAACCGTATCTCGGCATCACGTTGCGATAAGCCTTGTAATGAGCTACCAAGCCGGGTCAGTTGTTGGTCAATTGATTTGTGCCAAAAGGGATTGTCATTAGTGGTTTTATCTGCATGAATATTCATCGGGGAAAGCTCGGAGTTACCATGACGGGATTATCACATATTCAACACCATTCATTATTGCATGGTTTCATTTCCACACCCGACAAAACCCTGGCCCTAAGCCTAACGTCATTGGGGAGCTTTATGCGGTATCAGAGCAAATTTGCCTGGATCGGTTGAACGGCAATTCATAACCACTAAATCTAGCAAGCCGTATACGCTGGAATTGGGCATTGCAAAAATACGGTTTTACCTTTTCAACAAATTCAACTCAAGCACAAAACGCCCTGACCTTCGCCAAAATCCCCGCCACATCCAAACCACACACGGCCAGCAGTTCTTCCCGCGTCCCCTGTTCGATGAAGCTGTCGGGCAGGCCGATGCTGAGCACGGGGGTGCTGAGTTTTTGGCTGTGCAGGTAGAGCACGGTATTGCTGCCCGCGCCGCCGGACAGGGCGTTCTCTTCGAGGGTGACGAGAATGTCATGGCTGTGGGCCAGTTCGAGGATCAGGGCTTCGTCCAGGGGTTTGACGAAGCGCATGTTGGCGACGGTGGCATCGAGTGCTTCGGCGGCCTGGAGCGCGGGGGCGACGAGGCTGCCCCAGGCGAGCAGGGCGATCTTGTGGCCTAGTCGTTTGATTTCGCCTTTGCCGATGGGAAGTGTTTCCAGGTTATCTTGTACGGGCACGCCGGGGCCTTTGCCACGCGGGTAGCGCACGGCGGCGGGGCCTGGGTGCTGGTAGCCGGTGCTGAGCATCTGGCGGCATTCGTTTTCGTCCGCCGGGGCCATGACCACCATATTGGGGATGCAGGCGAGGTAGCTGTAATCGAAGCTGCCGGCGTGGGTGGGGCCGTCGGGGCCGACTAATCCGGCACGGTCGAGGGCGAACAGGACATCTAAATTTTGCAGGGCGACGTCGTGGATGAGCTGGTCGTAGCCGCGTTGCAGGAAAGTGGAGTAGATGGCGACGACGGGTTTGGCGCCTTCGCAGGCCTGCCCGGCGGCGAGGGTGACGGCGTGTTGTTCGGCGATGGCGACGTCGAAGTAGCGGTCGGGGTATTGCTGGGAGAATTTGACCAGCCCTGAGCCTTCGCGCATGGCGGGGGTGATGCCTAAGAGCCGGTCGTCTTGCGCCGCCATGTCGCACAGCCAGTTGCCGAAGACTTCGGTGTAGCTGGGGTGCGGCGAGGGCGTGGATGGGGGCAGGCGGTCTTGGCCGGGGTCGAAGGCGGGCACGCCGTGGTAGGCGAGCGGGTCTTTTTCGGCGGGCGGGTAGCCTTTGCCTTTTTTGGTGACGATGTGCAAAAAGCGCGGGCCTTGGATGTGCTTGAGGCTTTCGAGGGTGGAGACCAGCATGTCGATGTCGTGGCCGTCGATGGGTCCGATGTAGTTAAACCCCAGTTCTTCAAAGAGCGTGCCGGGGACGATCATGCCTTTGACATGTTCTTCGGTGCGCCGCGCGAGTTCCCAGACGGTGGGCATTTTGCTGAGGACTTTTTTGCTTTCCTCGCGCACGGAGGAGTACAAACGGCTGGTGAGGACTTTGGACAGGTAGTTGTTCATCGCGCCGACGTTGGGGGAGATGGACATGTCGTTGTCGTTGAGGATGACCAGCAGGTTGGCGTCGATGGCGCCGGCGTGGTTCATGGCTTCGAAGGCCATACCGCCGGTGATGCTGCCGTCGCCGATGATGGCAACCATCTGGCGGTCTTCGCCCTTGAGCCGGGAGGCTATCGCCATCCCCAGGGCGGCGCTGATGGAGGTGCTCGAATGCCCTACCCCGAAGGCGTCGTACTCGCTCTCGGCGCGGTTGGGGAAGGCGCAGATGCCGTCACGGCGGCGGATGCTGGTCATGCGGTCTTTGCGCCCGGTCAGGATCTTGTGCGGGTAGGCCTGGTGGCCGACATCCCAGACCAGTTTGTCGGACGGGGTGTCGAAGACGTAGTGCAGGGCGACGGTCAGCTCCACCGTCCCCAGCCCTGCCGAGAAATGCCCGCCGGACACGCTCACCGACCGGGTCAGGAATTCGCGCAGCTCCTTCGCCAGCGGCTTGAGCAGCTCTTTGGGCAACTGGCGGACATCGGCGGGGCTGTGGATGTCGGTGAGCAGGGGGAATTTTGAAGTATTCATAATCAATAAAGGGGTTCGCGATAAAACATCAGAATGATGCCAATCTGAAACAGGGCGGCGACCGAGACAAAACCGGCAATATTTTTGCCTGGAGAATCGAGTTTTAATTCTAACCAACGTCCGCAAGCTAAAATTAACGAAAAAATACCCATCGTGGTATGACCAACCTGAATCAGAAAAGCACTTTTGGCCTGAAAACCGACATGGGAATGGGTCAGCAACATTAAGCCGCCAAACGCCGAGAGTATTGGAAAAATATAAGGCAATCGACTATTGGGATTCTGGTTTTTTCTAGCCATCAGCTCGAACACACCCAATACGAACACCAATAAAGTCGCAATTCTGTGTTGCAACACTTCGCCATTATTGAACGTGCTTTCCCAAAAGCCAATGGGGCCCAAAGGCCAGGTCTCGGCATCGCTGCGGAAAAACAGAAAAATGCCTAAAGCCACAAAACCTATAGGCCAATATTGGCTCAATGCCAATATCCGGTTGCCGCTGACCAGTTTGGTATAGGAAAGCATTGCGAAAAAACTCATCGTCGTAATGAAGATGCCAGCAATATTATGGTTATAGTTCGACCATTCCGTTGCCGCCAATGACGGGATTTGTCCGACAATGGCAACCCGTCCCGGCTCTCCAGCCAACAACGCGCTATGGGTGGGCGAGCTGGTTTGCGGTATTTGCGGCTTGAACGTATTCAGCACTTCCTGCCAAGTTGCCGTCAATGTCGGTATATCAATCGCCGGAGGTTGCGAAGCCAGGCTGGCGGCAGTAAACAACAACGTGATTAAGACCAAGGCCTCCGCTTCGATGTAATAGGGTACGCGCCGATCCAAGGCATGGCTGTCGCCAGAAAAACTGAATTGCCGGACAGCCGATCTGTTCAACCAGGCAAAACCCAGTGCCAAACCAAGCAAGACGATTTTCACCATCAACAAATTGCCGTAACCGGTGCCGATCAAGCCATTCCAAGAATCAATGTATTGCCACGCAATGGGCAAACCTGAAACCAAAATCATGGCAACAGCAATCAGGCCAAACAGTGAAAAGCGTTTTAACAACAAGGGCCATAAGTCCGTGGCAATTTCGTGTTTGCTTTTTAAAAACCACAGGTTGACCAACATAAACACCCCGCCTATCCACGCGGCGGCGGCAAGTTGATGGATTACGGTTAGTGACATCAGCATAAAGCGGTTATCAAAACGCCCGGCGGCATGTACCAACCAAGCTCCAGAAAACAGCATCGGCAAAGCAATAAAGCCAGCGTTGTACCAATGCTGTTTGGAACGGGGATTTTTGCCCAGGTAACGGTAAGCATAGCCCGCCAACAGCAAAGTCAGACCGGCACGGATAACACCGCCGATAAACTGCGTGGTTTGCGCAAATTCGGGAAACGGCCATTTCTCCAAAACGGCCAGCATCAACCAAATTTTGAGGACGATTTTAAACAGTTGCGCCCCAACAAGAAAAAAACCGCCTTTGTAGATCAGGGCGATGGTCGTGTGCAGCAATACCGACGGATAACCAGAGGCTTGTTGCCAGGGACGCAGCACAAACAATCCCCAAAACAAGCCACCAATTGCCAATGCGAAACAGATTAAATCAAACCCGCCGATTAAAGAATCAAGAAAGTCAGCAATACCCGCCATTGTCAGACCTATCGGGAAACAGAAAAGTGGATGACATCTTCGGTCAAATGACCATCCGCCGCGAACACTTTGAGCCTGAGCGCGTAATCACCAGATTCCAAGGCTGGAACATGGATGATGATTTGCCCCTGTTTGTGACCCTTGGCAATTTCCAGCAAGGTATGCTTATCGCCTTTACTGACCAGAAAAATTTGTGACAGACCCAGTTCAATCTTGGAATTAAAGCTTAATTCGACTTTGGTGGCTTGCTGGGCATGGATGGGCGTGGTTTTCAATGAATCTTCAGTGACCACCGCATGGGCATAAGCCAGCCTGGTAAAAACCAGTAAAAACAAACCGATGAACATAAATTTTGCCATATCAACCCCCTTTTTTTCCTTTCAGTGCATGGCTGGCGAGATTCTTGCCCAAATCCCAGATCGAACCCGGAACTTGATGGGTTTCGGCAATGACTTGGTCAAAAGATGTGACAACATGGTCACGGTCTTTTTGAGTCAGGTTCAATGGCGGCAACAACTTGACAACATTCATGCCGTGCCCTGCAACCTGCGTCAGGATATGGTGTTCTTTAAACAGCGGAATCGTGATCATCTGGCAGAACAAGCCTTTGTTCGCCGCCTCCAGCATCGCCCAGGCCGCTTTCAAGGTCAGGCTTTTAGGCGATTTGAATTCGATGGCGATCATCATGCCTTTACCACGGGCTTCTTTTAAGAATTCGTACTTGTCCCTCATGGCATTCAGGCTATTGATAATGTCCGCACCCACTTTTTCGCTATTTTCCACCAATTTTTCTTCGGCAAGCACATGCAAAGTCGCAAGGCCTGCCGCCATCGCCATATTATTTTTGGAAAAAGTCGAGCCATGCACCACCGCCCTGTCCATGCGGTTGTAAACCGTGTCCATGATTTTTTGCGTGATCGCAACGGCACCGACCGGCACAAAACCACCGGACAGGGCTTTTGCCATACAAATCATGTCAGGCTTGACGTGCCAATGATCAACCGCCCAGAATTTGCCGGTGCGTCCCAAACCTGTTTGCACTTCATCGGCGACAAACAAAGTGCCGTATTGTTTACAAAGACGCTCGACTTCGGGCAGGTAATTATCATCCGGCAAATTCACGCCTTTGCCCTGGATAGGCTCGACGATGAACGCGGCGACATCATTTTGGCTTAACGCCGCTTCCAGCGCAGCCAAGTCATTAAAAGGGATCGCACTACAACCTGGCAGTAACGGGCCAAAACCCTCGCGGAAAGTGTCCTCGCCATTTAATGATAAAGCACCCATCGTCAAACCGTGATAGCCGTGCTCGCAAAAAACAATTTTTTCGCGTTTGGTCGTGTAACGGGCGAATTTGATTGCCGCTTCCACGGCTTCGGTGCCGGAATTGCAGAAAAATATCTTGTTAAGATTTTCAGGTGTGGTTTTTAATATTTCCTGCCCTAACAGGCCGCTAAGCACAGAAACATCCAATTGCACCAAATTCGGCAATTCCAGCGTCAAAGTTTCTTGCAAGGCACTGATAACGGTAGGATGGTTGCGTCCGATGGCGAACACGCCAAAACCGCTGAGCAGGTCTAAATATTCCGTGCCATTCTGGTCGTAAAGATATTGCCCGATGGCTCTTTGGTAATGGCGGTCATAGCCTATGGTTTTTAAGACCCGAACCATTTGATTGTTCAAATACTGCTCATGCAGATCAAATTTATCCGTGCTATGTTGTTCAAAGAGTTCGGCGATGCTGAAAGTCATTAGGTACCTCAAAAGTAGGGTTACGGTAAAAAACATATTAAAAAACCAATCAGCGCAGTTCGAGACTAATTTACGTTGTTGGTTCCCAATGCGTAACCGCGATCAGGTGGTCATGTTGTTGTGTTGGATAAGTAGCCTGATTTTTATCAATGGCACGGGCAACGGCAAGATCCGTCTGTACATGGATAACAAAGCATCGTGCAGATGAATTATCCATACAAACCACTCCAGCACAAACCACTCCAGCATTAAGATTCACCTTACCGCAGTCTGGGTATGATAAAACTCGCTGATGCCATTGAGATGCCGCGCTACTTTTTTAAGCGTCTTTTTGGCGGCATTAAATTGCCAGCCAAGCTTGATAAGCCCAGGTAATTCCAGAGGATGCAACATCAAAAATAGCAATAGGCGGCTTAAGACAATGTCACCTTGCCCATTCGCGGCATATTCAATAGCATGGGGTAAATCCATAGTGACGGGATCGACAATAGCGCGGATTGCCAGAAAAGGCACGGCATTGCGTTGCGCTATCCTGGCAACGGCAACGCTTTCCATATCCAAAGCAATGGCTCCGGTTATGGCCTGGAGCTGTTGCTTTTCCTTGCTGGAAGAAACAATGCTCAAGCTCTCCGCCAAACGGCCTGTATGCACTGCCAGTGATTGTGATAACAGCCCTTTGCTATAACGATGCCAGTCGGTGTTGATGGCGATTTCCATATCATCGCTGCCAACCAGAGTGTCCGCCAAAGTCAGGTCACCGGATTTCAGCGAAGCATCCAACGCGGCGGCGCAACCCCAGCTTATGAGCTGGGTTACCCCTTTGGCAATCAGCAATTCGGCTGCTGATTGGGCATTTTTATGCCCCGTACCTGAATATGCCACCAACAGTTTATTGGCAATAAAAACACTATGGCCTTTATCTATGCGTTTTGACGTTAAGGTCGCCAATTCCTCAGGAAGCGCGACAACAATACCAGAGATCACTTTGTGTTAAGCTCATTACGGTATCTCGCCAATGCCCACAACGGAAAGAATTTGTCGTATCCGTGGTATTTAAGATAAAACACTTTTGGGAAACCCGGAGCGGTAAAGCATTTGTCATTCCATAAGCCATCGGCTTGTTGGGTGTGCAAGATGAAATCAATCCCTGCCTTAACTTCCGGGCTACGGGCTTCACCCGCCGCCATCAGTCCCAAAACCGCCCAAGCGGTCTGGAAGGCCGTGCTGAAACGGTATTTGCCACTGTAGCTTAAATCATGGTAGCTGAAATTGTCTTCGCCCCAACCACCATCGGCCCGTTGGACGCTTTTCAAATAGCGTGCCGCTTTGGTGTACATGGCATCGGTTTTCGGCAAGGCCGTTTGCTCCAAGCCCAACAATACCGACCATGTACCGTAGATATAATTAGTCCCCCAACGGCCAAACCATGAACCGTCAACTTCCTGTTCGCTACATAAATAAGCGAGGGCGTGTTCCAAAGCTGGCAGATATTCATCATGGTCTTTGGCAACCCGCGCCATCAGCATCGCACAACGGGCACTGACATCAGCAGTAGGCGGATCCAGCAATGCTCCGTGGTCAGCAAACGGAATTTCGTTCAGGTAATAATAGGTGTTATCGACATCAAATGCTCCGTAACCGCCGTTTTGGGATTGCATACCAACAATCCAACGGGTTGCACGGTGAATGGATTCATCCAATTCTGGCAACTGCGAATCCGCCATTGCAAAACCGACAATCGCGGTGTCATCGACATCAGGATAATGTGGATTGGCAAATTGAAACGCCCAGCCTCCCCCTTCCAGATCAGGTCTGGCAATACGCCAATCGCCCGGCTCGTCTTTCAATTGCTTGGACTTCAGCCAATCATACGCGCGGGTCAATGCAGAAGTGGAGACGCGATTGTCATCGCCATTATTTTTTTCAACTTCTTGTAACGCCAACGCCGCCAGGGCAGTATCCCAAATCGGCGACAAACAAGGTTGGCAATAAGCATCGTATTCATTGACCACCAGCAATTTGTCGATGGCTTTACGCGCCGTGACCACCAGTTCATGATCTTTCGGATAACCCAAAAGCAACAAGGCTTCGTAAGAATTGACCATTGCCGGAAAAATTCCTCCCAAACCATCTTCACCATTCATGCGCTCGACAAACCAATCCCTGGCTTTTTCTATGGCACGTTGGTGCAGCGTTTTTGGAACCAAAGGGCGGGTGATACGGCCTAATTGGTCAAGACCTAAAAAGATTTTGTTCAACAACGTCCGCTCGGGAAAATAATGGCGTTCCTTGTCAGGATGGGTGATAAACAACTCCAAAATATCGATCTGATGCGGATTCTTGGCTTCGGCCTTTAAGGTGCAAAGGATAAACAGCGGCACCATGACCGTCCGTGACCAATACGAAACCTTATCCAAATGGAACGGAAACCATTTAGGGAACAGCATGATTTCGACCGGAATATACGGTACGCCGCGCCAAGGCAATTGTTTGAACATCGCCAGGGCAATGCGCGTGAAAACATTGGCCTTCGCCGCCCCACCCTGGCTGAGGATGTAGCTTCGGAGGCGGGCCATGTGCGGAGCGTCAATCGCATCTCCCGCCATTTTTAAAGCGTAATAGACTTTGACGCTACAACTGAGGTCGCCAACGCCGCCGGTAAACAACGGATAGCTGCCGTCTTCGGATTGGCGTGAACGCAAATAATTGGCGATTTTGGCTTGCAGGACGCCATCAATCTCGCCGATGTAGTGCATCATCATGATGTACTCGGACGGAATGGTGCAATCAGCTTCCAATTCAAACACCCAATAGCCGTCTTTAGCTTGAAGCCCCAACAAAGTCACTTGCGCTTGGCTGATAGCCTTGTTCAGATCATAAGCATTGGAATGGATAGCGTTTGATGCGCTAGGCGCATGGCTATGGTCAAAATAATGGGTGGCATCGGTAAACATAATAGTGTCCTTAAAAATCTAGGTTAGCTTTTGAGGATGGCGTTGCGTATGACCAGTCCGGCGTGGCAAGCCCTTGGCTGGTCAAATTGAACAGCAGCTTGAGCAACGCATTGCTACGGCCCAAAGCTTTAGTGGCAACAATAGTCGCTTTGACACTGTTGCGGGTAATTTTTACTTGCTCAGAATCGTTAAAACTCAAATTTTGCTTAATCTTGCGTAAGGTCAGCACCGCCATACCTATCGCCCACAAACAAAAATTGCGCATCCCTGTTTCGTGGGTAGGTATCAAAAGCGTGTAATCCAAAGCATTACGCAAATGACCGTGGGCAATACTGACCAGATGTTCCAATCCTTTCCTGAACAACGCCGAATCGGTTTCCGGGGTCAAACTTTTTAGATCGAAACCCGTTTCAGTAAAAACATCCTGGGGCAACCAGCACACCCCACGTTCGGCATCATCCCAGATGTCTTTCAAAATATTGGTCATTTGCAAACCTTGCCCGAACGAAACGGATAAGGCCAGCATGGCGTCGCGGTGGCGGGCGATTTCTGGTGAATAATGGCAAAACAATTTGGTCAGCATTTCACCCACGCAACCCGCAACGTAGTAGCAATAGCGATCCATGTCCGCAAGTGCCGCCAAACCGTTATGTAAATTTTGCGCCTGAAAAATCGGCATGCCTTCCGCCATAGTCTTGACACAATCAGTCAAAGCGGCAATTTGTTCGGCTTCGAATGAATGGGTGATCTGGATAACCCGTGGCAACACATGGATCAACGCATGTTCAGCGGCAATGGTCTGGGCGGACAACAAGGGCGCCAGCTCCACCGCAAACGGCTCGGAGTTGTCACCGGTTTTGACCACTTCGATAAACTCGCTACAAAAATGCAATTTTTGCCTCGCACTGAGCGACACTTCGTCCTCTATCGTGTCAACAATACGGCAAAGCAAATAAGCATTGGCAACCGCACGGTACAACTGGACGGGCAATTGCGGAATGGTAAGCGCGAATGTCCGTGACACGCCTTCCAATAAGGCGGCCTGGAAATCGTCGTCCGAAAGCTGGTTCAGTAATTTAGGGTTATCCAAGGATATTCGCGGTGTGCCCATAATTATTACGCTTAATTATTTATGAAGTTGCTTTGTGGCAATAATAGACTGTTTGTTGGTATTTTGCAAAGCAATGTTGTTTTATAGCCAATATCGTTATTTAACAGGCTTTGTACGCCATTTATTAGGAACAAAAACAGCGGTTTAAACAGCTTTGTTGTATTTATGTGAACTTTTACCAAAATTTATTGTTCATAGATATTTATTGTAAATGCTGGAGTCATCACTTAAAAGATAGTATTCTAGTCAGTAATAGCTAAGCGATTGTATTTTATAAAGCCTCGACCAGAATTTTGGATTTTGGCCAACAGGATACGCTAGAAGGTTGTTTTTTAGCCACTCTAGTTTTCTTGTTGTTTTATTGCTACACGCTTATTATTTCGCAGATAACACGGTCAAAGCGGTGGCCCATCAATAAGCTATCGCCAACAACAATTTTGGAGGATTTACAAATGGGTGTCCCTTTACGCCAACAGTTGACTGTCGGTAGCTATCTAATTAAACAAAAATTAAAAGGCGTTAAAAAGTATCCGCTAGTGCTAATGCTGGAGCCTTTATTCCGTTGTAATTTGGAATGTGCCGGTTGCGGCAAAATTGATTATCCAGATGAAATTCTCGACAAACGCCTGTCTTTCGAAGAATGTATGCAGGCCGTTGATGAATGCAACGCACCGATGGTGTCGATTCCAGGCGGTGAACCGCTGATCCACAAGGAAATGCCACAAATCGTCGCGGGCATCATCGCCCGTAAAAAATACGTTTATCTGTGCACGAATGCGTTGTTGTTGAAAAAACGCATAGGTGATTACACACCATCACCTTATTTGACTTTTTCTATCCACCTTGATGGCATGCAAGAACGGCATGACACCTCAGTCTGCCAGGAAGGTGTTTTCGAACGCGCGGTTGAGGCGATCAAACTAGCTTTAGACAAAGGCTTCCGTGTCACCATCAACTGCACCTTGTTCCAAGGTGAAAATGCCCAGGAAGTGGCGGATTTTCTGGATTACGCAATGGAATTGGGTGTGGAAGGCGTGACTATCGCCCCTGGCTTCAGTTATGAACGCGCACCGCAACAAGATGTATTCATTAAAGGCCGTGATGTCAAAGAACTGTTCCGTGGCATTTTCAACATCGGCAAAAACCGCAAATGGAAGTTGAACCATTCCTCCCTGTATCTGGATTTTCTGGCAGGCAACCAAAATTACGAATGCACCCCTTGGGGCAACCCCACCCGTAATGTGTTTGGCTGGCAAAAACCCTGCTACTTGCTGGCTGACGAAGGCAATGCCGCAACTTTCCAAGAATTGCTGGACACCACCCCTTGGGAAAAGTATGGCAACAATACCAATCCCAAATGTGCAAGCTGTATGGCACATTGTGGGTATGAAGCAACCGCCGTTGAAGACATGTTGAAACATCCGTTGAAAGGCTTGCTGACTGCCATCAGAGGCCCAAGAACAGAGGGTGAAATGATTCCTGAACCCCTGCTTCCACAGACTTTCGCAGAAAAAAAACCACCGAGTTTATCAGGCATTCCCATCAGAGTAGAAATGGCAGATTAATCCCCTATCGGCCGATGTGCCATAACATCGGCCTGAATGATAATCGGCAGACTTTATAGACTTTGATAGGAGCTTAGCGATGACCGCGTTTAAAAAAAATTCATTTAAAAAATTTAGGTATCTGATCATTTTTTCGGTGCTGTTACTGGGGATGCCGCACGCCTTTGCAGAAACATCAAGCCGTGCGAGACAGATTGTTGACACCTTTCAGGACCAACTGATTGCCGTTATGAAGGAAGGCAAACAATTGGGCTACACTGGACGCTACAACAAACTCCATGATGCCGTCGCAAACAGCCACGATTTGACAAAAATCGCCCGTATCGTGGTCGGCAAAGAATGGGAAAAACTCACCGAAACACAGCAACAGCAATTGATTGATGTCTTCAGCAAATTAAGCATTGCGTCCTATGCGCATAACTTCAAAGAATTTACCGGTGAAGCATTTATCTTTGATTCCGAAGAAGAAACCACCAGAGGCGGGGTTGTTATCCATGCCCGACTTACCATTCCTGACGAAAAAGACGTCAAATTTGATTACATGCTGAAAGAAAAAGCCAATAGCTGGCGGATTATCAATATTATTGCCAATGGCGTCAGTGATTTGGCATTGAAAAGATCGGAGTACACCAGTATTTTGCAACGTGAAGGGTTTGATGCTTTAATAGCAAAGATTAACGAAAAAATTGATAACTATTCAAAATTATAGGTTTTATAGACAATGAAAGGACACCGTAACGTTGCGCTTAATGCCACCATTAAACAAGCCCTCCCCTGTTTGCTAGCGGGAGTAATCACGTTAAGTGGCTGTGCGTCAACCAACGGTGGTGACCAGAAAATCGTAGCGAGCAAAGCCGACCCTTATGAATCCGCCAACCGCAAGATTTATAATTTCAATGACAAAGTCGATAACTATATCGCCGAACCCATCTCTGATATTTATAGGGCGATAGCCCCCCAGTTTTTGCAAACTAGCGTGTTCAATTTCTTCAGCAATCTGGACAATATCAATAATATTTTAAACGATTTTTTGCAGGGCAAATTTCAGCAAGGCACCGAAGATACCGGACGTCTTGCGATGAACTCAACCTTGGGGTTGCTGGGTGTGTTTGATGTCGCAAAATCAGTCGGCCTGCAACAGAACAATGAAGATTTTGAGCAAACCCTTGCCGTATGGGGTGTGCCACGGGGACCTTATCTTATCATCCCCTTTCTAGGCCCGTTGACGTCGCGGGGTATACCTGGTGCAGTGTTTGATACCGCCGCGAACCCTTCGTCTTATGTAGGCGTCCCTGTGCAACTGGTGTCCCTGCTCAACAAGCGGGCCAACGCCGAAGGTTCTTTAAAATTTATTGACGAAGCCGCCTTGGACCCTTATGTCTTTACCCGCGAATCTTTTCTGCAATGGCGCACCAGCCTTGCCAACGACGGAAAATCCGTTGAACCCGCCGATTTTGAAGATGAGATGGGAATGGATGATGAACCATCCCCAAAAGGCGAAACCGCCATGAAGCTTGGTGTTGGCGCCTATAACGACCCGTTCAAACAAGTTTCGCTATCATTTAGCAATACCGCACTATCTTTTGAAAATACCGCCAATTCTTTTAAAGCAAGCGGTAAAAAACTAGATAAACTGAAAAAATAACACCGTCCAACAAAACCACAGGGAAGTGGGATTAAAAATGTAGCAAAGAATGTATTTCATAATCGCGTAGCTTGTCCCTCCCCTCCAGAAAATCCAGCTCCACGACAAACGCACACGCTTCGACTTTCGCGCCCAATTTTTCCACCAATTCACAACTGGCTTTAGCCGTCCCGCCCGTCGCCAGCAAGTCATCAATCAACAAAACCCGGTCATCCGCATCAAATGCGTCGATATGCACTTCGAGCATAGCGGAACCATATTCCAAATCATAAGATACGTTCTGCACATCATAAGGCAGCTTGCCCGGTTTTCTCAGCGGCACAAATGGCAAGCCCAACTCCCAGGCCACCAATGAACCAAAAATAAACCCCCTCGCCTCCATACCGGCGACGGAGGTAATATTGCGGCCTAAAAATGGATGCAATAACTGGTGCACCGCCAACCGTAATGCCGCCGGATCCTTGACCAGCGGCGTAATATCTTTGAACACAATCCCAGGCTTTGGGAAATCGGATATATCGCGGATTTTGCTTCTCAATCTGTGCATATTGTTTGCTCCAATGTCCAGTAAACGTTCAGTAAACGTTATATCAATAGTTCAAAAAGGAAAAATACCATTAAAAACCCTGTTGCCATGATGATTATTCACCACATCAAATCATCAGGCACTTCAAACCCGGCATAAGGATCATCGGTAGCTTTGGCTTCTACTTCCGCCACAAAACAGACGATGACACAACCCGCCATGCGTTCACCGATCTTCTTGGCGGTTTCCGCCGCAACCACGTCGTAAGCCCCGTCAAATTTGACTACAGCGGCGCGGCCTTTGATGATGTGTTCGCGCTGGGTTTCGCTCACATACAGGGTTTTCACCTTGCCATTATCGGTAAAGTGGTAAGCCACGCCGTTAGTGTCTTGCGGCTGGCGGTTTTGTTCGATCAACTGTTTGACTTGGGCAACCAGGGCTTTTTGCGCTTCTTGCTGGTGGCGCAGTTGGTTCAGCTCGCGGTCGCGCCCGGCTTTTTCGGCTTGGATTTTTAAGGCCAGTTCTTTGGCTTCATCGACCACCGTCGCATTATTGTGGGTTTGCATCCGGCTTTGCTTGCGCTTGTCCGCTTGGACTTTTTTCGCCTGTGCGGAGCTTGCCAGACCCGATTTTAGGAGTTGTTCTTGTAGGGATAGTTTTTGTTTGCTCATGGTGTACTCGTGGGGGTTTATAGTTCCCACACCGGAACACCACTACCTACAGTTAAGGAATGTGCATGGAATAAATTCGCGGATCAAGACCTGTCAGGTTTTCAAAACCTGACAGGTCTGACGAGCCGGTGCGGAAATTATTTTATGCCCGTTCCTAAGTGCTTTACATTTATTTCTTAACTGTAGGCAGTGATGCCGGAGCGTGGGGACGATGTACGGTCAAATCAATCAGGCACCGCCAATATCTTTAACAAATTCTTAATAAATTCAAGCTTCTGTTCAATATTTTCAAAAGCCTGGCTAAATTTCAGTTTATCCATGCCATCGAGCTTGTAAACCTGCGCTTGGGTTTGGATTAGGCTTATCAGTTGTTCGGCGTTAATCGTCGGCGTAGCGGTGAAGACAATTCGCCCCCCGGCGGCGTTGGCTTCAACTTTCTTAATGCCCAACTTTTCCGCCTGTTGTTTCAGCTCGGTGACGCTGAACAAGGTTTTCACCGCATCCGGCAACAAGCCAAAACGGTCGATCATTTCGATTTGCAGCTCGCGTAAATCCTCGGTAGTTTCCGCGCTGGAAATGCGTTTGTACAGCACCAGACGGGCGTGGATGTCAGGTAAATAATCTTCGGGGATTAAGGCGGCGGCTTGTAAATCGACTTCCGGGCCTTTGTCCATCGGCGTGTCCAGTTCCGGTTGTTTGCCGGATTTGAGTGCGTCCACGGCGCGTTGCAACAATTCGGTGTACAAAGTAAAACCGATTTCCTGGATTTGCCCGCTTTGATCGTCGCCCAGCAATTCGCCCGCCCCACGGATTTCCATGTCGTGTGAAGACAGCATGAACCCTGCGCCCAAATCGCCGGACGCTTCGACCGCTTCCAGGCGTTTTTGCGCGTCTTTGCTCATCAAATTTTTCGGCGGCACGATGAAATAGGCGTAAGCGCGATGGTGCGACCGCCCGACCCGTCCGCGCAACTGGTGCAATTGCGCCAGGCCGAGTTTGTCGGCGCGGTTGATGATGATGGTGTTCGCACTGGGGATGTCGATGCCGCTTTCGATAATCGTGCTGCACAGCAGCAAGTTAAAGCGTTGATGGTAAAAGTCGAGCATGATGCGCTCCAGGTCGCGTTCCGGCATTTGCCCGTGGGCGATTTGGATACGCGCTTCGGGCAACAGGGCTTCCAGCTCCCTCGCCATTTTGTCCATAGACTTGACATCGTTGTGCAGGAAAAACACCTGTCCGCCACGGCGGATTTCACGCAAACAAGCTTCTTTAATCTGCGCGTCCACCCACACGCTGATGAAGGTTTTAATCGCATGGCGGTTAGGCGGCGGGCTGGCGATGATGGAAATGTCGCGCAGGCCGGATAATGCCATGTTTAACGTGCGCGGAATCGGCGTGGCGGTCAGCGTCAGCATGTCCAGTTCGTTGCGCAGCTTTTTAAAATGCTCTTTTTGCCGGACACCGAAGCGGTGTTCCTCGTCGATCACGACCAGCCCTAAAGCTTTGTATTTCAATTCTTTTGATAACAAGGTGTGGGTGCCGATGACAATATCGACTTTGCCTTCCGCCAGTGCCTCGGTAATTTCCTTTTGCTGTTTGGCGGAAACAAAGCGCGACATGACTTCGATACGCACGGGCCAGTCGGCGAAGCGGTCGCAGAAATTTTGGTAATGCTGCTGCGCCAATAAGGTAGTCGGCACCAGCACGGCGACTTGTTTGCCGCTTTGCACGGCGATAAATGCCGCCCGCATCGACACTTCGGTCTTGCCAAAGCCGACATCGCCGCAAATTACGCGGTCCATCGGTTGTGGGCTTGCCATGTCTTCGAGTATCGCATCTATTGAGGTTTGCTGGTCGGGGGTTTCTTCAAACGGGAAGGCGTCGGCGAAGGTTTGATAATCGGTGTTTTCTATGTCAAAGGCATGGCCTTGTTTAATGGCGCGTTTGGCGTGGATTTCCAGCAATTCGGCGGCGACATCGCGGATTTGTTCTATCGCCTTTTTCTTGGTCTTGCCCCATTGGTCGCCGCCGAGCTTATGCAGCGGTGCGGTGTCCGGGCTCATGCCCGTGTAGCGTCCGATCACATGCAGCGAGGACACGGGCACATAGAGCTTGTCGTTATTGGCGTATTCCAGCATCAAAAATTCCGCCGGAATGCCGCCGATAGCCAAGGTCTGCAAGCCCAGATAACGGCCTACGCCATGTTCCTGATGGACGACGGGCGAGCCGACGGTCAATTCGGTGAGGTTGTTGACGATGGCTTCCAACTCACGCGCGGCGGATTTGCGCCGCCTGCGTTGTTGCTGGACTTTTTCGCCGGACAACAAGGGTTCGGTGATGATGGCAAGTGCGGGCGATTCCAGCCACAGGCCATGCTCAACCGGCGCGACCACCAGACACACGGCCTCATCAGAATCTAAAAATTGCCGCCATGTATCCACGCGCTTGCTGCTGATACGCCATGCCCGTAGCTTATCCAGCAAGGCTTCCCTACGTCCGGCGGATTCGGCGACAAACAGCGTCTTGCCGGCAAAGCTTTTGAGAAATTGTTGCAAGCGTTGTGCGGGTTGCTCCAGTTTGGCGTTGACGGTCAAATCCGGCAGGGTTTTGCACGGGCTGTTGGCAACGGTTTTGGAATCTAAGGTGATACGCGCAAAACGGCTGACCTTGTCCGCCAATTCAGACGCGGACATGAACAGTTGTTCAGGTTTTAACAGCGGGCGGTCAGGATCGTATTTGCGTTGCTCGTAACGCTCCTGGGCATCGCTGTAAAACGCCGCCGAGGTGTCGTTGAAACATTCGGTGTCCACCACGATTGCCGTTGCCGGCAGATAATCAAACAAGGTCGCGGTTTGCGAAACGAACAAGGGCAAATAATATTCGATGCCGTTGAAAGCCAAACCTTTGCTGACATCGGCATAGAGCGTGTTTTTGCTGGAGGTTTGCGGGAATTGCTCGCGGAAAGTTTGCCGGAAGTGTTTGACCGCTTCATCGGTGAACGGAAATTCCCGCGCCGGAAACAATTGGATAAGGTCGATTTTATCTAGCGAACGCTGGCTTTCAGGGTCGAAAGTGCGGATGGATTCGATTTCTTCATCAAACAATTCAATGCGGTAGGGTACGGAACTGCCCATCGGGAACAAATCGACAATCGCTCCGCGCACGGCGAATTCGGCGTGTTGGTAGACTTGCGACACGCATTGGTAGCCGACGCTTTCCAGCTTCAGGCGGTTAAGTTCGAGATTAAAATCATCGCCGACTTTAATCGAAAAACTGTTCGCCAACACATGTTCGCGTGGGGCGAGGCGGTGCATCAAGGTCGTGACTGGCACGAGCAAGGCGCCTCGCCTGGTTTCCGGCAACAAGGCTAAGGTTTTCAAGCGTTCGGACGTGATTTCCGGCAACGGCGAAAACACGTCGTAGGGCAAGGTTTCCCAATCGGGAAAATGTAGGATCGGATAGTGGTTGCCCAGAAAAAACGCCAGCTCATGCTCCAGCCTTAAAGCCGTCTGGTTGTCGGGCGTGATGATGACGAACAGGCGTTTTTCTTTGGCAATCGCCGTCGCCAAGGCCAGGGCATCGGCGCAGCCTGTCAGTCCGGGCCAAATGATGGTGTCTTGAGGTGAGGTTGGCGTTGCAGGGGAAAAAATTAAGGATTCGGGCATGGGGACGGGCGGTTAAACAAAAACGCGATTATACAACACGCGATGTTATGGTATTTGAAAAGGCGGCGGTTTGTCATTTATGCCGGTTTAAAAGTAGACTGCTGGAACGGGTTTGCACCAACCGTAGGCGCCACGGCGACCCGTTCCATAACGTTTTTAGTGCCTCTTAGCTGGTTCAAAACGTTAAAAAATTATCCATTCGGTTATTTTTCGCCCAAACCAACGGGGGCCAACAAGGCCATGCCGGAAAAAACCAACATTGTGCAGGTGTGTGTCAAACAGTTTGCCATTTGCTTGATGGGCATTAAATAACCAACACCACTTTACCTGTCGTGTGGCCTGTTTCAAGCAGATCATGCGCCACTTTGGCCTGGGCTAGCGGTAAAACTTGGCTGACGTGGATTGTTAATTTTCCCGCGTCGATATAATCCGCACAGGTTTTCAGCAAGGCCAAATGCTGGTCCCTGACGATGGGCAAGTCACGCAACATGGGGGATCAGCATCAGCTCAAAACCCAATAACAAATTCCGTACCCGTGCTTCGCTTAAATCAGGATTTTGGGGATTAAGCAAAGTCACCAAACGACCAAAATGCGCCGTCAGCGGGATGCCGGCCTTAAAAACCTCGCCGCCGATGGTGTCAAACACCAAGTCCGCGCCTTGCTGGCCGGTCAGACCATACACTTCCTCGGCGACATCGGCGCGGCAATAGTTGAAAGCCTTTGTCATCGGAGCGCAAAATCGTTTGCAAAACAAGTGGCTCTGTTGTTGAGAGTGATTTCTCGGCATTCATGGACTAATCTCCAAAAATCCTAGCCATAAAAAAAAGGGTACATCACTGCACCCTTTTTTGTCATTGCAAGCTAGGTGGCGGCTTAGGCTAGCAATTCTTTAACTTTTGCCATAATGCCAACTGGATCAATGCCTTGGTGCGGGAATTGTTCCCACAAACCGCCGCAACCTTCTTTGTGGGTGGCGATATGGGCGAACTTAGGTGTCAGGCCGCGTTCCAGCAACCAGGAACCGTAACGGCTGCCCAAACCCGTTTTGCGGTTGAAGGATTCAACCACTAACACCATCGGAGATTTACCGACTTTTTGCAGCATGTCTTCGTCGATGGCGCTTAAAGTGGGTTTGTTGATCAAGCCAACGTCGATGCCTTCCGCTTTCAAGCGTTCAACCGCATCAACCGCACGGTACAAAGTTTCGCCGAAAGCGACGATGTAGCCATCTTTGCCTTCGCGGATGACTTCATCTTTGCCTGGGACAAATTCGTAATCGCCGCCGAAGAATTCTTCGCCTTTGTCGTTCAAAATGAAGGGGACTTTTGAACGGGTTGAGAAGATGAAACGTAAGCCTGGTTCAAAGAAGATTTTGCTGACCACGGCTTTCATTTGGTTTGGATCGGCCGGGAAGTACAAGCCCGTTGCGTAGCCGTCAGACAAGCCGTTGTCGGCGAACATGTTGTTCAGACCGAAATGGCAGGTGTTGTCCGCCATGTCGTCGATGCCGGAGTGTGAGAAATGGCTCAAGACGTTGGAGTTGTTCAAACGTGCCATCGTGATTTCTGACATCAACATTTCCAGGAACGCGCTGAACGTGCCGAAAATACCTTGTTTGCCCGCTTCCATGCCGAAACCTGCCGCAGCGGAAAAGTTGCCGCGCTCCATGATGCCGGAAGAAATGAAGGATTCCGGGAAAGCGGTGTGGATTTTGTGCAAGCCACATGAACCTTCCAAGTCGGAGTCGATGACGCGGACTTTTTCGATACGCTCGGCTTCGCTCATGGTGCTCATGACAGCAACCACGGCATCGCCGAAGACGTTGCGGTTGGCATCCCACTTGTCGCTGGAACCCAAGAATTTGTATTCGTTTTTAGGGGCGACGACGCCGTTCAGGAAATCCACAGCGGCGGCGTGGCCGCGCTCGGTCAAGTATTCCAAGGCCAATTTGACGGAGATCACGTCATGACCGTGGGTTGAGCCTTCCAAGCCTTTGATGCCTGGGCACATGGGGCGGTGGTTGATGATCGCCACCGGGCCGTCAGTGTTGATGGCTTTGCAGATGTTGGCGTACAGGCTGTCGAGGTCTTCGCCGTTGCCTTCCAGTACGGTCAGGCCGTGGCCTGCCAAGGTTTTTGCAGTCGTGCAGCCTGGCAAGTAGTGTGAAGGGTGGCCTGCGATAGTGACGTTGTTGTCGTCGATAATCAATTTGACATTCAAGCCTTGGGCGACCGCCAAACGTGCCGCTTCGGCATCGTCACCTTCTTGTTGTGAGCCGTCCGAACCTAAGCAGAATACAGTTTTGCTTGGGTTAGCCATCGCCACGCCGTTGACATAAGGCCACATGTGACCCAAACGGCCGGAGCTGAATTTAACGCCGGGGGTAAAGCCCAATTCTGGATGGCCTGGCAAATGGGAATGCGCGGCGCGGTATTCGGTCAATTTTTCTGCTGGCATGGCGCCGTTCAAAACGGACATCAAATATTGCGTGGCGACGCGGTGTCCGGCTTCGTCAAAGAATGTCGGTACGAAATTATCAGAACCACGGAACAATGCGTCCATAATCATGACTTCTGGCACGGTGTCGTAAGGGCCGCCGGTGTGACCGCCCACGCCACGCGCTGCGCCGGTAGAGGTGAAAAACACGATAGCGTCGCGGCATAATTGGATGTTGGCTTGCAGCGCGGCTTTTTGCCCGGCAGTCAACGTAGGGACGCTAGGGTCTAGCGAAATGCGTTGGTATGCGCCAAGATCAATCGGGAAAGTAGACATATTTTTTCTCGTTTTAAGGGTGGATAGGAAGGGTTAATAGTTGTAGAACGGGCATTATCCAATAGATCAGGACTCCTGAAAAGACGGCCCGCCAGATTACCCGGCTTGTCGATTTTTTTATTGCGTCCTGGTTATTTTTATGTATTAGTTATTTTTTTGTAAATAGTGAGTTGCATAAAGTGATGCAATTTGTCACGGTGCATAACAGTACACTCAGGGAGTTAGGCTATGCAAGCGATTTATTCAGCTTTTATTTAAAGCTTATCAGAGAAGGGCTTACGCGTTGTTTTTACACCAAAAACCGTATTGTTTCTGCAACAAAAAACCGCAGCCATATAAGGAAAACAACATGATCAACGCACCGACACCATAGGCCATTTTCGCTAGGGCATGGTCATATTGCAACAAACCCGATTCGGTCAGAAGATACTGCCAGTCATGAAAACCATAAGGTGCGGAATGTCCGAAATTGCCGCCCAGCAAGGGCAGCATTCCGGCACGGGCATCATTGACATACGGGGCTATATCGAGAAAATTTTCCCCGACCCACCACAAAGCCACACTCGCGCCAAACGGGTCGCGTGACTTTAGCAACAGCACACCCGCGCAAACCGACGGCATCAGCAACTGCCCTAGCGTCCCGCCTAATGAGGTGATAAACGCGCCGAAGGGCCTAAAAACAATATGCCCCGCTTCGTGGAAAGGCAGATTGATGTTGTGCAAAAATGATTCGCCAACGGCATTGCTGGCAATGGACGCACCAATCAACTGCCAACTCCAAATCACCAAGCCGATAAAAATCACCAACCTGCCCAACAAACGCAAACCTGGAATCGGCGCTTCCTGAAACAAGCTGGAGATTTCTTGATCGTTGCTGATGGTGATGCTGGCGGGTTCGTCGGGCTGGGATGCGGCAGCTTCCGGGTGATATTTGAAATATTTGGCAAAGACTATGCCGCATTGCGGACAGCTTGCTTGTTCTTCAAGTAAATGATGATGGCATTTTGGGCATTGCATAATTGTTTTCCCCCGCTAAGGAATGGGTATGGAATAAATTCACGGATCAAGACCTTTCAGGTTTCTTGTGCCCCAGAGGGTATAAAAACCTGAAAGGTCTGACGAGCCTGTGCGGAAATTATTTCATGCCCGTTCCTTAGCTGTTGTTTAAAAACATCCACAGGCACAATCATAACACCGCCATTCCGGCAGGGATCGACGGAATGGCGGTAAACAACATTAGACAACCACAAAATCCGCATTCGTTAAAGCCAAGCCAACGCCCAAAGTAGCAATTTGTACCGACGCACCGGCACCGTTGCCATCAGCATCATAAAACAATGCGCCCGTGGCATTGTTATAAATGATAAAGTCGTCGGCGTCTGCGGCAACAGGGCCGATTTTTAGAAAATCAGTGTCCAAAACACCCGGTGCTGCCAGCCTGGTGAAAATGGCGTTTTCTAAACGGATGGTGTCGTCCGCCACGACAAAATCGGTGATTTTGTCGATATTGGCGACCAAGGGGGAGTTAAAGAGGAATATATCCTGTCCAGCACCGCCAGTTAAGGTGTCATTGCCTAGGCCACCGATTAACAAGTCATTCCCCGCACCAGCGGACAACACATTGTTGGCGGCGTTGCCAACTAGCATATTGGCTGAACCGTTGCCCGTCCCGTCAATTTTCGTGGCCCCTATCAAGAACAGATTTTCCACATTCGCCGCTAAAGCAAGACTGATTGACGTGTAGGTTGAATCAATACCGCCGTTGATGGCTTCAGTCACCCCATCACCGCTGGCATCGACGATATAAATGTCGTTCCCCGCACCACCCACCAACTTGTCGTTGCCACTGCCGCCATTCATGCGGTCATTGCCATCGCCGCCAGTTAGGGTGTCATTACCGCCGAAGCCATTAAAAATATCATTGCCTGCGGAGCCAGTCAGTACATCGGCGTTCCCCGTACCATTTTTTAGGGCACCCACCACCTGGGCCGCGCTGCTGCGGCTCTCGTGGGTGCCGCCTTGGTCTATATAGCTGGCTATCACCATGATGGGTTTGCCGACATCGGTGGTTTTGACGGTGTAGCTGTTGCCTGCGCCCAACAAGGTGCTGCCGCTGTACCACAGGTAACTGATGGTGCCCAAGCCGTCGGCATCCGCCAAGGTGTTGGCGGCGATGAGAGTCTGGCCTTCGGTGGCCCAGTTGAGGAGGGTGACAGCCCCCGTGGGCGAATCATTGACGGCGGTGATATTGACGAGGGTTGACCCTAACGCCGTCAACGCCCCGCCCGTGCCTTGCCCGCCGGTGTTGCCGTCGTTGAACGTCCAGTCGATTTGTACCTTAGCAGAAGGGTTGTCGGAGGCGTTGCGGTAAGCCAAGGACGACAAGGCGAGATTGACGCGGTCTTGGGTGGCGTTCGTGTTGAAGGTGATTTTCAGCGTGCCGTTGCCGTTGCTGACTGTTCCGATAATTATCCCAATATACAACACATTGTCGCCACTAAAACTAAACCAGCCATTGCCGAAAGAAAACATATCTTGGCTATTCGCGCCGCCATGCCTCGCCAAAATAATTGAGGCACCACTATAATTATCTAGAGCCGATAAATCGGCATCGTATATTTGTACACTGTTGTCTAATATTATTGACGTACCATTTTCGCGGTAACTGGCAATGCCATCAAGGCTATTGACGGGGGTACCGAAGGTGCTATCCAAACTGCCATCGGAGTTAAAACGCACCGTGGCATTGCCGCCTGCCACGAGGATTTTGCCATCAACTTGCACTGTAACGGAACTAGCTACATCATTTGAATCGAAAGCTGTAGTGACTTTGCCATCTCCAGAAAAGCTGGTGTCCAATGAGCCGTTGGTATTGTATCGCGCCAAGGCAATAACTGAATGATCCCTAACAGAATCCGCAGTAAATCTATGACCGGCAACCAAGATTTTGCCATCGGCCTGTATAGTAACGGAGACACCATAATCTTGACCACCGAAATCAGTAGTGACCAGACCATCGCCATCAAAGCTTATATCCAAGCTGCCATCTGAATTGTAACGCACTAAGACAAAATCAAAGATCTTAAACCGAGTATTGGGGCTAGAGCCCGCGACGAGAATTTTGCCATCGGCCTGCAAGGTGGCCGAGTTAGCGCCTCCGACACTGGAAATGAGTTTCCCGTCGCCTGAAAAGCTTGTATCTAGTGAGCCGTTGGTATTGTAACGCGCCAAGGTAAAGGTGGCCCAAGCGAATCGAGGGTAGTCCCTTAAGTCCGTGGTATAACCCACTACGAGTATTTTGCCATCACTCTGGACTATGACGGAGCGGACTAAGTCATCATTGCCATCAAAATCAGTAGTGACTTTGCCATCGCCATCAAAGCTGGTATCCAAAGACCCGTTGGGGTTGTAACGCGCAACAGCAAAATTAGAGTGACCATTAGACATCCAGCCTGCGACGAGGATTTTGCCATCAATCTGCACGGCAACGGAATCCCCACTATCGTTATAAGCGAAATCAGTAGTAACTTTCCCATCACCATCAAAGCTTGTATCTAAAGAACCGTTCGAGTTGTAACGAGCTAAGGCGAAGTGATGATTTTTACCATTATAGCTTTCACCAGCAACGATAATTTTGCCGTCAGTTTGCACCGTAACAGACCGACTCACATCATAAGAACCAAAAAAATCTGTAGTGACTTTGCCATCGCCATCAAAGCTAACATCCAAAGATCCGTTGGGGTTATAACGCGATATGGCAAAGTCAGAATATTTGCCATTGAAGCTTTCTCCCGCCACCAGAATTTTGCCATCGGGTTGTACAGCAACAGAATTATTAGAGCCCAACTCCGTTTTAATGACTTTGCCACCCAGAACAAAACTCGGCGCAGAATTAACCGCAGAACCCGCTAAACGATAATCTCCCGCACTCGGCATCGCCATCCCCGTAGCCTTGACACCCGCAGCATTCCCATCGCCAACCGCCAAACTGGCAGCGGCAAAACCATCAAAAAAACTATTGCTGTCATTTTTCTTGTTCATCCCGCCACCTGCCTTATTTCTTAAATTATAGAAGTTTCCATGCTAAACCTGCGGCTATCCTGAGTCAACAATAATTTCCTTGTTTTTTCTAATGATTTAGCTGGGTACGCTGTACTCTCTGGAGCATAAATGCGTACCTTTAAAAATCATTATAAAATCAATGAAGGTACGCTCAGCGTACCCTACGGATGAACGTAAAAACCGAAAACTTAACCGTTTGAAGTAGATGCCCAAAGGAAAATGGATTTAACCAACAATTCCTTAACTCATTTAGTCATGTTATGTTTACAATCGATTTCCATCCGCCATTGCTAAGGAGCCACCCATGACCGAACCGTTCGTCATCGCCAAATCTGGCGACACGGAACTTTGTTTTTTACCCGCTATGGCTAACCGCCACGGCCTGATCGCCGGGGCGACTGGCAGCGGTAAAACCATCACCCTGCAAACCTTGGCGGAAGGCTTTTCGCAAATCGGTGTGCCGGTGTTTATGGCGGATGTGAAAGGGGATTTGTCGGGGCTTAGCCGTGCGGGCGGCGGCAATGCCAAGGTCGATGCCCGTGTTGCCGAACTGGGTCTGGATGGTTTCAATTTTGCCGCGTCGCCAACCGTGTTTTGGGATGTGTTTGGCAAAAAAGGCCATCCGATGCGCTCGACCATCTCTGAAATGGGTCCATTGTTGTTGAACCGGATGCTGAACCTAAACGAAGTACAAGCCGGGGTGCTTGCCGCTGCATTTAAAGTTGCCGATGACAAGGGCTGGCTACTGCTGGATTTGAAAGACTTACGGGCGATGCTGCAATATGTGTCGGAAAACGCGTCAGCATTGGCGGGCGATTACGGCAATATCTCGGCGGCTAGCGTCGGGGCCATCCAGCGCGGTTTGTTGCAGTTGGAACAGGAAGGCAGCGAGCTGTTATTCGGCGAACCGGCCTTGGATTTTAATGATTTGCTGCAAACCGATGGCGGACGCGGGGTCATTAATATTTTGGCTGCGGACACTTTATATAACTCACCGCGTGTCTACGCCACTTTGCTGCTGTGGCTGTTGTCGGAATTGTTTGAAAACCTGCCCGAAGCGGGCGACTTGGACAAACCCAAGTTGGTGTTCTTTTTCGATGAAGCGCATTTGCTGTTCGACGATGCGCCTGCCGCCCTGTTGCAAAAAATCGAACAAGTCGTGCGCCTGATCCGCTCAAAAGGCGTCGGCATTTATTTCGTCAGCCAAAACCCGCTGGATATTCCCGATGTGATTCTGGGGCAATTGGGCAACCGCGTCCAACACGCATTACGCGCCTTCACGCCGCGCGACCAAAAAGCCGTGAAAGCGGCGGCGGAAACTTTCCGCGCCAACGCTGGCGTGGATGTCGCCACCGCCATCACTGAACTGGCAGTGGGCGAGGCATTAGTGTCCTTATTGGATGAAAAAGGCATACCCAGTCCGGTGGAACGGGCATTGATCAAACCGCCTTGTTCAAAAATCGGCGCAGTGACTGATGGCGAACGCCAAGAAACCATCAAAAACGCCGTGTTTTACGGGCATTACGAAAAACAGACTGATCGTGAATCTGCCTATGAAATTCTTAAAGGCCGCGCCAAGCAAGCCGCACCGCAGTCAGCCGAAACCACAAAATCCACAAATGAAAGTTTCGATTGGGGCGGCATGTTGATGGGCACAACCGGCCCACGGGGTGGTCGCGGCAGGCAAGGCGTGTTGGAAACCGTCGCAAAAACCGCCGCGCGGAGTATCGGTCAGGAAGTGGGGCGGCAGATTATCCGTGGGGTTTTGGGTTCGTTACTAGGTGGTGGAAGAAGACGTTAAAGGGTATGGGCAACCATTAGCACTGGTATGGAATTGGTTTAGGGAAGCAAACCCTTTCCTAAAAATAAAAGCATCCAAATCAATGAAGGAATGCTTACCCCGTTTATAATGCTATATTCTGAACGGTCAGGTTTTCGGCTTTTGTCATCCATAGTAGGGTACGCTGCGCGTACCTTTAAAAATCATCAAAAAATCAATCCAAAAGGTACGCATTTATGCCACACCGTACCCTACCTAAAAAAACCTAAAACCTGGCGGTTTAAAGCATAACTTACCAGACCCATTGAAAAATATTTTTAAAAGGAAGACATGAACAAAAAAATCACTCGGGCGTTAATCAGCGTTTCCGATAAATCCGGTATTGTCGATTTTTGCCGTGCACTCAACCAATTAGGCATCGAGATTTTATCGACAGGCGGCACTTACAAAACCCTGACGGAAAATAACGTCCCCGCAACAGAAGTCTCCGACTACACCGGCTTCCCCGAAATGATGGACGGACGCGTGAAAACCCTGCACCCGAAAGTGCATGGCGGCATTTTAGGCCGTCGCGGCATAGACGATGCCATCATGGCGGAAAACGGTATCCAGCCGATTGATATGGTGGTCGTGAATTTGTACCCGTTCGCGGCGACCATCGCCAAACCCGATTGTGATTTTGATACCGCGATTGAAAACATCGACATCGGCGGCCCGACCATGCTCCGCGCCGCCGCCAAAAACCATGCCGATGTCGCCGTAGTCGTCAATCCTGACGATTACGGTTTTATCCTCGCCGAACTGCAAGGCAGCGACAGCCAACTCAGCGGCGCAACCCGTTTCAACTTAGCGGTAAAATGCTTCGCCCACACCGCCAGCTACGACAGCCAAATCGCCGCGTATTTAAGTGGCTTGGGCGGTGGGCAATTCCCCGACACCTTAAACCTGCAATTTGAACATAAGCTAGCCCTGCGTTACGGCGAAAACCCGCACCAAAACGCCGCCTTCTACCGCGAAAAAGCCCCCGCGTCCGGCACTATCGCCGCCGCCAGGCAATTACAGGGCAAGGAATTGTCCTACAACAACATCGCCGATGCCGACGCGGCCTTGGAATGCGTGAAAGCCTTCACCGACCAACCCACCTGCGTTATCGTCAAACACGCCAACCCGTGCGGCGTGGCAGAAGCCGACGACAACCTAGGCGCGTACAACTTGGCCTACCAAACCGACCCGACTTCCGCCTTCGGTGGCATCATCGCCTTCAACCGCGAACTCGACGAAACCACAGCGGCCGAAATCATAGCCCGGCAATTTGTTGAAGTCATCATCGCGCCAGTCGTTAGCGAAGCCGCCAAAACCGTACTCGCCGCCAAACAAAACATCCGCGTCTTGGAATGCGGCGTGTGGGCAGAACACGAAGCCGCGTCTTTAGATTTCAAACGCGTCGCGGGCGGCTTGCTGGTGCAAGACAAAGACCAAGGAGCTATCACCGCCGCCGATTTAAAAATCGTCAGCCAACGCGCCCCAACCGGACAAGAACTGGCGGATATGCTGTTCGCGTGGAAAGTCGGCAAGTTCGTCAAATCCAACGCCATTGTTTATTGCAAAAACGGGCAAACGATTGGTGTCGGCGCAGGCCAAATGAGCCGCGTGTATTCGGCAAAAATCGCCGGTATTAAAGCGGCTGATGAAGGCTTGGTCGTACAAGGCTCAGCACTGGCTTCCGATGCTTTCTTCCCCTTCCGCGACGGCATAGATGCCGCAGCAGCAGCGGGCGTGACAGCGATTATCCATCCAGGCGGATCAATGCGCGATGCGGAAGTGATCGCGGCGGCGGATGAGCATGGGATAGCGATGGTGTTTACTGGGATGCGGCATTTTAGGCATTAATGATGACAACTAAAAAAATCATCAGTTTGTTTTCAGGAGCGGGTGGCATGGACATTGGTTTTCATGCCGCTGGTTTTGAAACCGCTGTTGCCGTTGAGCAAGACACATCTTGCTGTGCGACTTTACGAAAAAACATTAAGAATACCCCAGTACTGGAAGGCGATATTACAGGTATCACTACGCAAGAAATATTAGCAGCCGCACACTTAAATCCTCTGGAAGCCGCTTTAGTTATCGGTGGGCCCCCTTGTCAAAGTTTTAGTTTGGCTGGCAAACGGATGGGGATGGATGATCCACGCGGAAAATTAGTGCTGGAATTTTTACGCGTAGTCCAGGAAGCGTTACCCAAAGCTTTTGTAATGGAAAATGTCAAAGGAATGGTGAATTGGGCAGGAGGGCAAGCACTAGATGCCATTTTGGCAGAAGCTACCCGCGAAATTAGTTATCAAGGCAAGACCTATCACTATAGTGTTACTTATCAAGTCTTGAATGCTGTTGACTTTGGTGCTCCGCAATTCAGGGAACGGGTTTTTATCATCGGCAATCGTTTAAATAAACCGTTCAAGTTCCCGCAAGCAACCCACGTTGCCCCTTCATCAGTACAAACGGATTTATTTGGACACGGCGTACAGCAACAATGGGCGACTGTTTGGGATGCTATCGGCAATTTACCTGTCGCAGAAGAACCTTCGGAAACCGCCATGCGGGTTTCAGCAACCATTAAAGATAGGATAGTCAAACATGGCTATTAAAAACCATCAAAAAACAGCGCACTCTCCTAGTACACTGGAAAAAATAAAATCGGTGGGGATAGGCAGAAAACTCAGTGAGATTGCCCAAACCTTTGGCTCAACTTATCGGCGCTTAGATCCCAACCAGCCGTCCCCAACAGTAACCCGTAGTGGCTACAGGGATTTTATCCATCCTTTTGAAGATCGGATGTTGACTGTCAGAGAATTAGCTTGCTTACAAACTTTCCCATTAGATTGGGAATTTGTCGGCACACGCTTGGATTCATACAGTAGTAAACGGGTTGTCACTATGACTCAATTCGGCCAAGTGGGCAATGCAGTCCCTCCCGTATTGGCACAAGCGGTTGCTACAGCGGTCATGGAGCAGTTTTTTAATCAGGAACACCATGAATAATCCTCAAGTGAGTGCCGCAGAAAGCCTTGTCACGACACCTGAAGCTAGGAGAAGCGGTTTTCTTGAATACGCCCTACGAAGAAATAAGGAAGCTGTCCCTTTTATCGACAAAGCAAAAGCCCTCAAAGCTATTTTACAGACACACACCCAAAGCCCTGACGATATTCTTGGTATTGAAAAAATCAAGGAAAGTTTGATTGAGGCAGCAGGCGTGTCGGTTAAAGCCAAAGCCCATCTCTCTAAAGAAGATAAGGACGGGCTTTTAAAAGAGTTCATCGACAAGGTATTAAAACCTAGCGGCAAAGCCTATATCGAAGAAGTTGTTTATCGTTACTTATTAACTTCTGGTGACGCATTAGGTGTTTAGTCCCGCATTTAAATGGTTTACTATATCCTAAACTCAAGGAGCAAAAGCTATGGGGCAACTACTACACGGAAC